>JBGGMV010000086.1:0-52817 GCA_041287865.1 Alphaproteobacteria bacterium
CTGCATGCGTTTTTTATGCGCCTCGGTCGCGGGGTCGGCATTGGGATCGTATTTTTCGTCGGGAGTCAGGTTGCCGTCACCTTTATTGGCGTTCTCGTCCGGGGTATTGCCGGGCTTTTGCTCGTCTGGCATGGCTATGGCTCCTGATAAAGATTGTCATATTGTTTAACGCATGGGGGAGCATGAGTCAACCCGCTTTTTTCATATTTGATTCAACCTGTTAAAGCAGGATTTTTCATGCGTTTGGCTGTAACCTGTAGCCATGACGATGGAGCTGCACATTATCGACCCGGGGCTGAAGCTGGACGCCCTCTCGCGCCAGCTGGAGCGCACCTTCCTGCGCGCGAAGGACCGCATCCAGAAACTGATGCCGCAGGCGAACGATATTTATGTGACGGTGCTGTCCGACGGTTTCACGCTGGCGCAAACCGGCATCGTGGGCTGCAGCCATACAAATGCGACGGTCGAAATCACGCTCGATCCCGCAAATGTCAATCTGGAGAAAAATTTCGACGTCGAATTCACCGCGACGCTGGGGCACGAAGTCCACCGCTGCCTGCGCCGCCGCGGCCCCGGCTATGGCGCGACGCTGGCCGAAGCGCTGGTGAGCGAGGGGCTGGCCTGTCATTTCGAAACGGAACTGCGCGACGGCAATGCGCCTTTCTATGGCCTCGCGCTTGATCTGGAAGGTTTCCAGCAGATGTGGGCCAAGGCGCAGCCGCTGCTGAAAGACAAAAGCTACGACCATGGCGCATGGTTTTTCGGCGGCGCCACCTCCGGCTTTCCGCCTTTCTCCGGCTATACCCTCGGCATGGAAATCGCCGACCACTATATCCGCACCCACGGCAAACCAGCGTCGCAGCTGGCGGCTTTGCCTGCCGGTGATTTTTATTTCGGGGATTTTGAGGCGGCGTAGCCGATTTTTTTTAAGAGGTCTGAATTGAAGGCAGGGCAATTCTTCATTTTTGTGTTATGCGCTTTTTTCTTCTTCCCAATCGGGAAAGCAACATCCCAAACGCCAACGCCCCCATACGGCTTTATGGGGTTAAGTCCCGAGAAGGGAGAAATTGAGCGGCTGTATCAAAACGGAGTTAATTCCTCACGTCAGGGGAACTATGATGAAGCGTATGAATGGTGGGAGAAAGCTGCTGCTAAAAACCACGCAGGTGCAATAGCAAGGTTAGCTAACAGGTACGAAGACGGGGATGGGGTAAAGCAAGATTATGCCCGTGCTCTACAGCTTTATAAGAAAGCAGATGCGTTGGGAGACTGGCATGTCAGATGTAAAATTGCTGAAATGTACTATGAAGGACGTGGCGTAAAGAAAGATGTGTCTGAAGCGGCAAAATGGTGGAGAATAAAGGACTATGCGAAGCTTAAATCTGGAGCGGAAAAAGGGAATGTAGCCGATCAGATTTCGCTGGGTGATATGTATATCAAGGAAACCGAGTATACTAGCGAAGCTAAATCATCATGCATAGGTTCCGTCTTTAAAGAGGCTCGTAAGTGGTATCGGCGCGCTGCCGAGAAGGGAAATCCGGAGGCGCAATTCAAGCTTGCACAAAATACTCGGTGGAGTTCAATCGGCCCTGATGAAAAAGAAAGTTTGATTTGGCTGGAGAAAGCAGCCGAGCAAGGACACACTGACGCTCAAATACATCTCGCAGGCCGCTATTGGAGGGGCGAGAGGGGCGCAAATCAGGATCATGAAAAAGCCATCTACTGGTTCAAAAAGGCGGCAATCCACGGAAGTGTGGGCTCCCAAAAAGCTTTGGGGGACGTGTATTGGAACCATGGTGAATCTTCCGCCTATGGTGAGGCTTATTACTGGTACTCCATAGCCGCCAGCAACGGTGAAACATTCAAGGGCTTGAAAAACCCGATCACCCGTATCGAGCCGCTTTTATCATCGGAAGAGCTTGAGAGCTTGAAGCGCCGGATTTCAGAGGCGATTCAAAGTAAAAATTATTGAATCGGCGGCAGCGATATAGGCGTTACCCGATAATCTTGCTAATCAGCTGCGACGTATAATTCACAACCGGTATCACGCGGCTGTAGTTCAGGCGCGTGGGGCCGATGACGCCGATGGCGCCGACGACGCGGGCGTCTTGATTCTTGTAAGGCGCGACGATCAGGGAGCAGCCGGAATGGCTGAACAATTTATTTTCCGCGCCGATAAAAATTTTCACGCCTTCGGCCGTGGTGGTGGCCTGCAGCAGTTTCAGCATGGTCTCTTTTGTCTCTAACGCATCGAACAGCGTGCGGATACGTTCGAGGTCTTCAAGCGCGGTCACGTCATCCAGCAAATTCGACTGGCCCTTGATAAACAGGTGCCCGCCGGATTCCTTGGGCGCGAGGCTGGCGATGCCGGAGGCGACGACCTTGGCGGTCAGGGCATCAAGCTGCGTCTGGTCGCGGGCCAGTTCTGCCGTCACATGTTCGGCGGCCTGCTGCAGTGTTTTATCGGCGATGCGGGAATTGAGGTAATTGGCGGCGCGCGTCAGCGAGGTGGCGGTCACATCATGCGGCACATCAAGCATCCGGTTTTCGACAATGCCCGAGCTGGTGACGAGGACGGCAAGCGCACGGCCCGGCGCCAGCAGCACGAATTCAACCTGCTTGACCGGATCTTCCGATTTCGGTGCGAAGACAAGGCCCGCGCAGGAGGAGAGGCCCGAGAGGAAGGTGCTGGTTTGTTCAAGAATATCGGGCAGCGTCTGGCCCTTCGTGGCCGCGATCTGCGTGCTGATTTTCTGCTGTTCGCCGGCGCTCAGCGTATTCAGCTCCAGCAGGCCTTCGACAAAGACGGTCAGGCCCGTATCGGTCGGCAGGCGTCCGGCTGAAGTGTGCGGGGCGTAAAGGAGACCAAGGTCTTCCAGATCCGCCATCGCGCTGCGGATGGTGGCGGGGGAAAGCTTCATGCCCAGTTTCTGCGAGATCGCCATCGAGCCCACGGGCTCTCCCGTCTCGACATAGGCGTCGACGACGAGTTTCAAAATCTGGCGCGTGCGGTCATTCAGTTCTTTAATCATCTTTGCTCATATTCCATAAAGCGACAGCTTCGGAATTGACCTTTTGTGCTATGCGCCTAATATAAGGGCAATCACGTGAACAACCAATGAATTCAAGCGATTCATTCTACATTGACATAACAAACAAAATCCTTATAGTCGGATTCTCCAAACGACGTTAAGTGCAAGCACAAGAGCCCATAAGAAACATGAGCGACAAGCCTGATCATTACGAGGTACTGGGCCTCAAAAAGACCGCCACGCTGGCGGAGATCAAATCTGCGCACACCAAGATCGTGATGCGCAACCACCCCGACAAGGTGAAGCACAAGACCGATATGACGCAGGCGCAAAAAGACGCCGCGCTCGCCCTTTTCAAGCTGGCGACAGAAGCCGAAAAAGTTTTGACCGACCCCGCCATGCGCGCCGCTTACGACCAGTTCGGCCACAAGGGCGTCGAGAACATGGCGACCGGCAAGGCTGCCGGTTCGGGCCAGACCTATGAACAAGCCGCCGGCGGCCGCATGAAGCGCGGCCCCTTCACGGAAGAAGACACGCTCAGCTTCTTTGAAAAACGCGCGGGCCGCGATTCCATCGGCACTTCGGGCGGCGGTTCCGACGACGGCCTCACTTCCGCCGAGCGCCGCGAACGCGCGCGCCAGGAACGCCTGAAGAACCGCGGCAAATCGCCCGATGCTTCCACGCCGACCTCGCCGCCCACGAAATCCTACGACAGCGGCTCCGCTTCCAACGCTTTCCATGACGTGGCGGAAAAAGTTTCCGACGCGGCTGAAAGGCTGAAGGGCTCGGTTGCCGTTCCGCTCGACGCGCTGGAAAAAGTGCGCGAGAGCCTCTGCGATTTCATCGACGAAATCGACAAGGCAATCGAGACCGCCAAGCGCCCCAACGGCCCCCGCCCGTAATTCATCCAACACAAAGGCTTTCCCATGCGCCCCTCCGGCCGCGCGGCTGACCAGCTTCGCACTATCATCCTTGAACCCAATTTCGCGAAACACGCCGAAGGCTCCTGCCTTGCCAAATTCGGAGATACGCATGTGCTCTGCACCGCGACGATCGAGGACAAGGTTGCGCCCTGGCTGAAGGGCAAAGGCAAGGGCTGGGTCACCGCCGAATACGGCATGCTGCCGCGTTCCACCAACTCCCGCACCGACCGCGAAGCCGCGCGCGGAAAACAATCGGGCCGCACGCAGGAAATCCAGCGTCTTATCGGCCGCGCGCTCCGCGCCGTCACGAAACTGGAAGCCATGCCGGATATGCAGATCATTCTGGATTGCGACGTTTTGCAGGCCGACGGCGGCACGCGTACCGCCGCCATTACGGGTTCTTACGTCGCGCTCTCGCTCGCCTGTTCGCATCTGGTGAAAATCGGCGCGGTGAAGGAAAACCCGCTGATCGATTCCATCGCCGCAGTTTCCTGCGGGCTCTATCAGGGCCATGCCGTTCTTGATCTCGACTACGTCGAAGATTCAAACGCCGAAGCCGACGCGAATTTTGTGATGACGGGTTCGGGCGGGCTGGTTGAAATTCAGGGCACGGCCGAACATCGCGCCTTTACCGAGGCGCAGTTCATGGACCTCATGAAGCTGGCCCGCAAAGGCGTGGGGGAGTTGATTTCCCACCAGAAGTCTGCTTTAGTGAAATAAATCAAGCTGTTGGCCTATAGAAAAACGTCCTTTATAAGGCCGGTTTCTATTTGACATAATCTTGTAAATTATATAATATATATAAATTTCAAAATGTTAAGGAGCGCGCCATGGCCGCAGCCCGGGATATGAAAGACACCCTTCGTTACAAGCATATGGTCACGCGTCTGCGCGACCTGCCTGCGCACAAGAAAGAAGCTGCGCTGCTGCAGGAAATCGCCGCCGGAAAACAATGGCGCATCGACGCCGCGCTGGAAGCCGTCAGCCCCGCCGACTGGAAGCTTTTCGACATCACCAATATCT
Organism: Alphaproteobacteria bacterium; assembly: GCA_041287865.1. GTDB lineage: Bacteria > Pseudomonadota > Alphaproteobacteria > Micavibrionales > UBA2020 > JAPWJZ01. Next base: position 4,979 of record JBGGMV010000086.1, read on the forward strand.
TCAAGAACGCAGCCATCCACGCGCGCCTGCAAACGGTCGAGAAAATCGCCGATACGCTGGGCCTGTCAAAGGGCGAGACGCCGCTGCAGGTCGCTTTCGACGTCGCGGCGCGCAACGGCAATTACAAAACCGCGCAGGCCTTGTTCGAGCGCGGCGCATCGGCCTCTGTCTTTGGCGAGGCCACGGAAAAAGCGGTTGCCGAGGGCGACGTGCGCAAGCTTAACTTCCTGCTGAAAACCGGCGCGGAAGCGAAAACGCTGCACGGCAAGGCGGTTCTGGGCGGCAACGCGAAAGCGGCTGCACACCTTGAAACGAAACTGCCCGCGCCGGAACAACCGCTGCCGCAGCCTGCGACGGTCGTGAAAGCGCCGGAACAGTTCAAAACCGATCTGGATATCAACGTCGATATCGTCTTCCTGAACGAATGGCAGGTGCCCGCAATCGCGCCCGAGCTGAAAGACGCGCTGAAGGCCGCCAGCAAATCCTCGCAGGGCATCGAATTCACGCTCAACAACGGCCATAAATTCGGCTGGAGCGAACAGACCGAGGGCCGCGAATTCATCGGCACCCGCGACCAGAAACAGGAATTCGACGGGTTTGATGCCCGCGCTATCGTCGCGGCCTCGCGCTCGCGCGGCTGGACCTCCATCCGCGTGCACGGCACGGACGAGCAGAAAGAAGCGCTCTGGCTGGAAGCGCAGCGCCAGAAGATCGACGTCATCGGCTATGAGCCGCCCGAGGGCAGCGATGTGCGCAAGCGCGCGCCGGCCCCTGCGCAGCGTCCGCCCAGTCTCTAAAAATCGTTTTACTTCAATGCGGTGGACCCTGTTATACGGGGGCTGTTTTTTATTGACATAATATAGGCAGCGTCCTAGTATCAGGCGGATTTTTGAACCCTGATAGAGGATTCCCGCCATGCCCATTCCCGCCAACAAACCCGCAAAAGACACGCTCCGCTACAAGCATATGGTCGCGCGTCTTTCGTCGCTGCCGGTCTACAAGAAAGAAGCCGCGCTGGTGCAGGAACTGGCCAAGGGCAAACAGTGGCGCATCGACGCCGCGATCGAGGCGATCGATAGCGAGAAATACGGCTGGCGTCAGGGCGCGATCAAGAGCGTGAACGCCACTAACGTTTTGAAAACCGCCGCGATGTTCGGCCGCCTGCAGGCGATGGAAACGCTCTGCGAAAAATTCAAGGTCACCGTGCCCGCGGAAGAACGCGACTGCACGCTTCACGCGCCGGCGACCGCAGCCTTCCACACCGCGATGCTGCACGGCCATTACCGCGTGGCGGAATACCTCGCCCGCGCCTGCAACGCCTCCGCCGACCAGCGCCGCGAAGGCTATTTCCCTTCGGCGATGAACCATGCGCTGGACGAAGGCGACCTGAAGAAGGTTAACCTGATGCTGAAACACGGCGGCAGCGGTCCGGACGCGCTGCGCCATGCGATTTCAACCCAGACGCCGGACATGAAAGTCATCCGCCATCTGGTCGAGGAAAAGAAAGTCGACGTCAACGGCAAGGCAGAGGATTTCTGGTCCGCCTTCCTGCAGGCCGTGAAGTACAAGCACAACGACATCGCGCAATACCTGCTGGACAAGGGCGCGACGCCCCAGAACGACAAGAGCGCGGCCGAAGCGCTCTACACCGCTGTCATCGACGACAATGCGCCGCTGGTGGCGACAATGCTGAAAATCGGCATCAAGGGCGACCAGCAGACGCTGTGCCGCGGCCTCAGCGACGGCAGCGCGAATGCGGTGAAACTCCTGATGGCGGAGGGCAACCTCGACATCAATGACCAGAATGCCAGCGCCCTGTTCTCTGCGCTGCGCTCGAAAAAGCCGGAGGAAATGTTTAACCTCTGCATCGGTTTCGGCGCGAAGCCGGAACTGGCGCTCGCGCAGGCTCGCACATGGAAAGACAAGGATAAGGATGAGACCGCGCAGAAAATGATCGCTTTCCTTGAGGGCTATACCGGCAAAGCGCCTGCCGCAGCCCCGCAACAGCCGAAGCCGCCCCAGCCATGAGCAAACCTGTGCCGAAAGTAACCCCGCGCCCCTTCACCGGCGACGAACTGGTGGTTGCCACGCATAACAAGGGCAAGCTGAAAGAACTGCGCGAGCTGTTTGGCGACCGCGTGAAGAAGCTGACCGCAGCGTCGGACTACGGCATCGAAGCTCCGCCCGAAACCGGCACGACATTTATCGAGAACGCGCTGATCAAGGCGCAAACCGTGGCCAAGGCGACGGGCAAGCCCGCGCTGGCCGACGACAGCGGCATCTGCATCGACGCGCTGAACGGCGCGCCCGGCGTCTATTCGGCGGATTGGGCCGAGGAAGAAGGCCAGCCCCGCGATTTCTACAAAGCCATGGAACGCGCCCACCGCGAAATGGGCGACAAGCCCAGCAGCCTGAAAGCGCATTTCGTGTCCTGCCTTGTGCTGGCATGGCCCGACGGTCATTACGAAGTGGTTGAAGGCTATGCGCATGGCACCGTCACCTGGCCGCCGCGCGGCGACAAGGGCTTCGGCTATGACCCCATGTTCATCCCCGACGGCGACAGCCGCACCTATGGCGAGATGAACAGCGACGAGAAGAATGCCACCAACCACCGCGCTGTGGCCTTCAAGAAAATGCTGGAAAAATGCTTCTGAACAAAAAGCCTGAAGCGGCCACGGAAGAAAACCTTGCGGTCTATATCCACTGGCCTTTCTGCAAGTTCAAATGTCATTACTGCGATTTCAACAGCCATGTGCGCGAGAAAATCGAGCATAAGGACTGGGCCGCCGCTTACCTGAAAGAGCTGGCGCATTATCGTGCGCTCACAGGCCCCCGCCACATCCAATCGGTTTTCTTCGGCGGCGGCACGCCTTCGCTGATGGAAACAGAAACGGCGGGCGCGGTGCTGGACGCCATCCACAATCTCTGGGGCATTCCGCAGGGCACTGAAATCACGCTGGAGGCCAATCCGACTTCCGTTGAAGTGGATAAACTGCGTGGCTTCAAGGCGGCGGGTATCAACCGCGTGTCACTGGGCGTGCAGGCCATGAATGACGCGGATTTAAAAATGCTCACGCGCCAGCATTCGGCGGCGGAGGCGATTGCGGCGGTCAAAATGGCGGCGCAGGTGTTTAACCGTTTTACGTTTGATTTGATCTACGCGCGCCCCGGCCAGACAGCCGAAGCGTGGAAAAAAGAATTATCCGAAGCGCTGCAGATGGCGGGTGGGCATTTGTCGCTCTACCAGCTGACCATCGAGGAAGGCACGCAATTCCATACGTTGCACGCACGCGGAGATTTAAAAATTCCCGACAGCGATACGGGCGCGGCGCTGTATGAAATCACGCAGGAGATGACCGAGGCCGCCGGCATGCCCGCCTACGAAATTTCCAACCACGCGAAAGCGGGCGATGAATCGCGGCATAACCTTGTTTACTGGCGTTACGGCGATTACGCAGGCATCGGCCCCGGCGCGCATGGCCGCCTGACGCTGAACGGCGTCAAGACCGCAACGCGCGCGCACAAGGCGCCGGAATTATGGATGCAGCGTGTCAACCGTGACGGCCATGGCGCGCATGAAAGCGAAACACTGGACGCGGAACAGCGCGGGCGGGAAATGCTGATGATGGGATTACGGCTAATTGAGGGTGTTTCGCTTGAAAACTTCCGCAAAGAGACACACACTGAGCTTCTTGGCACTGAACTTTCCGGGTTTGTTAACCCAAAACAGGTAAAAATACTGACAGGAGAAGGGCTCCTCGATATTTCGGGGGAATGGATCAGGGCGACGCCCGCAGGGCGGCAAAAACTCGACGCCGTGCTCAAATTCTTGCTCAGCTGAAAAAACATGATGCAGGTTGCATTCGAAAAAAATCCCAAGGACTTCCTCAAGAAGTACGGCGCCTACCTTGCGCAGCACGAGGCGGAGCATAACCTTATTTTCTCCATCTGCCAGAACGCGGAAGGCCGCGCCGCGCGCGGAGAGCAGACGGGCATCCAGTTGACGGCGCTGTCCAACGACGAAGGCGTGGTGATGCTGGCCGTGCAGACGCCGCCGCATAACCTTGTCCTCAGCCGCGCGACCGCCGCCGACGTCGACAAGCTGGCCGAGACGCTGGCCAACCAGAATTTCAAGTTTCCGGGCATCGTGGGCCCCTCCGATGTCGCGCATCTTTTTGCCGACAAATGGGCGCAGCTGACGGGCCAGAAATCCGTCGAGTTCATGGACCAGATCATCTATTCCATCACCAAGGTGCTGATGCCGGACCCGGTCGAAGGACAGATGAGGCTGGCGCGCCCCGACGAAGCGAAAACGATCGCCGGCTGGATCAAGGAATTCACCGAAGACACGCTGCCGAAATCGGAGCATATTTCCGCCGAAGCCGCGTTGCAGCGCGCGCAGGACATCATCGGCTTGCGCCGCATGTTCGTCTGGGACGTGAAAGGAAAGGCCGTCGCGCAGGCCAGCTATTCCGGCACCGATACGGTTGGGCGGATCAGCATGGTCTATACGCCTGCGGATGAACGCGGCCATGGCTATGCCAAGGCGGTGGTGGCGCATCTCAGTCAGGAATTGCTGAAGGCGGGCAAGAAAATGTGCTGCCTTTACGCCGACGCGCGCAACCCGGTGTCGAATTCGATCTATCGCAAAATCGGCTATGAATTCGTGGGGCGTTCCAGCCTTTACGTGCTCGACAGCGGCAAATAAAAATCAACGCAGGTGTTGGGCGGGCGGCGTCGCGGAGGGCGGCGTGAAGGCGGCTGTCAGCTCCGATTTCAGCGCGCCCACGGCATTTGTATAGGCATCCAGCAGGAAGTTGAAGGACAGCACCGCCTGCTTGCGGAGCGTCAGCGATGTTTCATTGCGCGACGCGGCGGCGTCCAGCATGGCGCCAAGTTCCTTGTCGCCGATGCTTTTTGTTTCCAGCACGGGCGGCAGGGCGATTTTCTGCTGGATCAGGTGGCGGCTTTTGGGAATGTCGACCATCGCGGCCTCCATCAGGCGGCGGCAGAACAGCACGGCGTCGTCGCGGCCGTTATCGGTATGCAGGTCCTGGCAGGTGTCTTCAAAGCGGGGCGGTTTGACGCCCAGCGATGCGGCCAGCGAGGAGGAGCGCAGGCTGGTCTTGACCAGCGCGCCGGTGAGCAGGCCCGGCGCGCCGCCCGCGCCGCCGTCCTTGAGGTGGCGAATGCCGCTTTCGAGCAGCAGCCATGCCTCGCGCTCGGCAAGGCCGCGCGCGGAAGAGGTGGAGACATCGGCTGCATTGAGGATAAGGGGAGAGGGCGCGCCGTCGATGTGGCGTCTGACGAGGGTCAGGATGCGGTCAAAGGCGTCGCTGCGTTCCTGACGGAAATGAAGGTCCGAAGTAGCCATTTCTCTCCTAAAACCCGAGAATGGAAACTCATGGGATTTCAATACCCTATACTTAATTTATAGCAAATATCGGCGATTCGCGCAAATTTTGGCCTGTGTTTTCAAGGCTTTCAGCCTGCAGAACCGAAAAAGGGCGGCCACACAGGACCGCCCTTTTCTTGTTTTATATCAGCAGTATCAGCGCGGCATGCCCATGCTGCTGAAGAGGTCTTGCCCGTTCAGCATGATCTTGCCGTCCTGTCCCACCACGATCTTGTAGCTGCGCTGGCTGCGGCCGTCGTCGGCCTTGCCCAGCTCGCCCTGTTTTTGCAGCGTGGCGACGGCCTGCACCCACATCATCATCGAGGGGTTCGCGCCCGGCGCCTGCGCCATGCCCTGCACCTTCTGCAGCAGCTCGTCGATGCCGACCAGCAGCAGCGTGATCGCGCCCGAGGCCATGACCGGCGACGCGGGGTTGGCGGCGAAGCTGCCGTCGAGCGTCGAGGTGATGTCGGGCGCCTTGGCATAGGTGTTGCGCACCGAAATCGTCGAGCCCGCGGTCGCCAGCTGCATCGGGATAGAGGCCGCGGCCATCATGATCTGGGCCTTGGCCTGCTGGTCGAGCGCCTGTTTTTCGGTCGGATCGGCCGAGGAAGCGGCCGAAGAGGCCGCCTGCACGCCCTGCGAGATGACGGTGCCAAAGGCACTGCCCAGCTCCTTCATTGGCAGGTTTTCGAGGTTGATCTCGAGGTTGGTTTCGGTGGGGATCACGCCCGGGACGTCGAGGCCGACGTCGGAGAAGCTCAGGCCCGCGAAGCTGATCTTGAGCGCGAGGTTGCCCTTGGGCTGCTTCATGCCTTTCACGTCAAAGCCGCTTTCCATCGAGCCGACCTTGACCACCAGCGGCTCTTCCTTCTTGCCGTCGGGGCCGGGGGGCGTGGCGGGGTCGGGCGTCATTGTCAGCGCGAGGTTGCTGATACCGACGTGGCTGCCCATGCCGTCCATATAGGATTCAAGGCTTGCCAGCAGGTTGTTGATCAGCGAGCGCGACTGTTCGGGGTTGGGCTGCTGGTTGGCGAGGCTGTCGCTCAGCAGTTTTTCCACCTTCTCCTGCAGGTCTTTCTTTGCTTGCAGGTTCATGTTGTCGACGGAGGCCTTGGCGCCGATTTTGTCGATCGTGAGGTCAAGCTTCGCCTTGTCGCCGCCCGCGAGCTTGAAGTTCGAAATCAGGAACTCGGTGGGGCCGGACCAGCTCTGGTCGGCGTTCTGGGTCAGGTTCATCGTGCTTTTCAGGCTGCCGATGGTGCCCGTCAGGTTGTCGGTATCCGCCAGCGTGCGCAGGCCGACATCGCTGTATTCGCAATCGACGCGCGTAAAGGACGAATATTTCGGCCACCAGGTGCCGGAAAGGCGCTGCTTGCCCAGCGTCACCTCAACCAGCGGCTTGCCTCCGGCGTCGACGACCACCAGCGGGGAGGGCACAGCGATGCTCATTTCATACTGGCCAGCGTCGCCGGGCGAGACGTTCATCACCAGCGTGCCGATATTGACCTTCGCAAAGCCATGGCCGTAAGCGAGGCCGGGCAGGCGCACTTCGTAATAGTCGCCCTTGGGAACGACCGCGATATCGCCGGTCATCGATACGCCGGTGCCGGTGACTTTCGCCATGTTGACGGTAAACGCCATTTCCTGCTCGACCTGTTTCTTGAGGTCGGCGGCGCCACTGTCTGAAATCGTCGCGGCCCATGCGCCCTGCGCCGTGGTGGCGAAGAGCAGTGCGGCGGTCATGATGGAAACGGTCTTGGCGGAGAAGAAATTGCGCATTGAACACCCTTTGCGAATGACGCTGGAAATAACGATAAACACCACTAATTAAATAGGGGCCACTGCAGCACTATGCAAGAAAACAGTTAAATAAAGGTTATTGCAATAGACATAAATCGGGGCTACTAATTGGCCTTCCGGGGACAATATCTTTTTACGCATGAAAAAGACGATTCTCATCATCTGCATGGTACTGCTGCTGGGCGTTATGACGAAGCCGGCCGACGCGCTGTACCAGACGACCGCCGACATGTCGCGCAACTGCATCTCCGACAAGCGCGAGCGCATCGCCGCCTGCCTGAACTACATCGCCGGCATCATCGATTACCATTTGCTGATGCAATCGCTCGGCACCAACCCGACGATCGATTTCTGCCTGCCCGATGATTTGAAAATCACCGACGCCGCGATGGCGGTGATGAATTACCTGCGCACGCATCCGCAGCATGACGATTTCATCGCCTCCGCCGCCGTGCCGTTGGCGCTCAACAAAGCCTATCCCTGCCGCCCGCCGCCGCCCAAGAAGAAAAAAAGGCGGTAGCCATGGGCCGCAAAGTCCAGACAGAAGAATTGGCGCAGGAACCAAAACCGCAACCGGTCAATACCGGCGGCAAGTTCATGCTGGTGACCGATTTCAAGCCCGCAGGCGACCAGCCCAAAGCCATTGCCGACCTGATGGAAGGCCTGAACGACAAGCAGAAGAACCAGGTGCTTCTGGGCGTCACGGGCTCGGGCAAGACCTTTACCGTGGCGCAGGTAATCGCGCAGCTCAACCGCCCCGCGATTTTGCTTGCGCCCAACAAGACGCTGGCCGCGCAGTTGTTCGGCGAGATGAAGGAATTCTTTCCGCACAACGCGGTGGAATATTTCGTGTCCTATTACGATTACTACCAGCCCGAAGCCTATGTGCCGCGCACCGATACATTTATCGAGAAAGACAGCTCCATCAACGAGCAGATTGACCGCCTGCGCCACTCCGCTACGCGCTCGCTGCTGGAGCGCCGCGATACGATCGTGGTCGCCTCCGTTTCCTGCATCTACGGTATCGGCAGCGTGGAAACCTACCAGAGCATGGCCTTCGATATCGCGGTTGGCCAGAGCATTGACCGCAACGCGCTGCTGAAAAAACTGATCGATATCCAGTATGACCGCAACGACATCGATTTTTCGCGCGGCACGTTCCGCGTTCGCGGCGATGTTGTCGAGGTTTTTCCGGCGCACATGGAAGACTGCGCCTGGCGCATCTCGATGTTCGGCGACGATATCGAGAGTATCACCGAGGTCGACAGTTTAACCGGCGAAGTGACCGCGACCTATGACACCGTGCGCATCTTCGCCAATAGCCACTATGTGACACCGCAGCCGACCATGCAGCAGGCGATAAAGCAGATTAAAGCCGATTTGCACGAACGCCTCGCCGAATTCCGCGCGCAGGGAAAATTGCTAGAAGAACAGCGCCTTAACCAGCGCACATCTTTCGACCTCGAAATGCTGGAAGCAACCGGCATCTGCCCGGGGATCGAAAACTATTCGCGGTATCTCACGGGCCGCAAGGCGGGGGAGCCGCCGCCGACGCTCTTCGAATACCTGCCCGATGATGCGTTGCTGATCGTCGACGAAAGCCACGTGATGGTGCCGCAGCTGCATGGCATGTACAAGGGCGACCGCGCGCGCAAGCAAACCCTGTCAGACTACGGTTTCCGCCTGCCCGCCGCGCTCGACAACCGCCCGCTGATGTTCGAGGAATGGGATAAAATGCGGCCGCAGACCATTTTCGTCTCGGCCACGCCCGGCGACTGGGAATTGAAGCAGACCGGCGGCGTCTTCGCTGAACAGGTGGTACGCCCCACCGGCCTGACCGACCCGCCCGTCATTATCCGCCCGACCGAAAAACAGATCGACGACCTGCTGGCCGAATGCCGCGGCGTGATTGCGCAGGGCCACCGCGTGCTGGTGACGACGCTGACCAAGCGCATGGCGGAAGATCTTTCCACCTACATGACCGAGGTGGGGCTGAAGGTGCGTTACCTGCACTCCGACATCGATACGCTGGAACGCATCGAGATTATCCGCGACCTGCGCCTTGGCGTCTTCGATATCCTGATCGGCATCAACCTGCTGCGCGAAGGGCTCGACATCCCCGAATGCGCGCTGGTGGCGATCCTGGATGCTGATAAAGAGGGCTACCTGCGTTCCCGCACCTCGCTGATCCAGACCATCGGCCGCGCGGCACGTAACGTTGACGCCCGCGCCATCCTTTACGCCGATACGATTACCGGCAGCATGAAGGCCGCGCTGGACGAAACCTCGCGCCGCCGCGAAAAACAGAAATTGTACAACGCCGAGCACGGCATCACGCCCGAAACCATCAAGCGCAAGATATCGGATGTGCTCAGTAGCGTGTTCGAAAAATCAGACCATGTGACGGTGAAAACCGGCGACGGCGAAACGCTGCATCTGGTCGGCAAGGACCTGAAGTCGCATATCGCGGGGCTGGACAAGAAAATGAAGCAGGCCGCCGCCAACCTCGATTTCGAGCAGGCGGCGAAACTGCGCGACGAAATCCGCCGGCTGGAAGCGGCGGAATTGCAGTATACCGGTGTTATGCTGGACGGCGAGAAGACCGCCGGTTAGCGCAACAGGCCCATGTTCTTGGCGGTCTTGCGCAGCACTTCGGTCGCTTCCTCGAGGTCGGCGATGTTGTGCAGGTTCCCGCGGTTCAGGATGGCGGCGGTTTCGGCCAGCTGCATTTCAAGGTATTTGTTTTCATCGTCGTTGAAACGCGGAATGGCGGCAAGGCCCGTGCTGGCGGTAAACAGGTCTTCCGCATGCGTCAGCGGGTTGCCGTCTTTCGATTCCATGCGGGCGGAGAGGTTGAAGCAGAAAGCGAGGCGGCGGGCTTCGACGCCGACGTTCGCTTCGTTGAAAAATCCGGTGATCTTGGACATGGGTTTTATTCCTTGTTTGTTGGACTGTTACCAGCCCGCGTAGGGGTCATAAGGCGGTTTGACGACCGGCGGCGGCGAGCGGTGGCGGAGGTCGAGGTTCTTGCCGTCGTGGTCGGCCTTGGCGATATCGTCGGCCAGCTGCAGCGCGGCCTTTTCGGGCGTGCTGCGTTCCGCGCTCAGGCGGAACTTGTGCTGCAGCGTGCTTTCGTAGGGGCGGTTGGTGGTGACGGTGGCGCCTTTCTGCACGGTGATGAACACATCAGCCGCGTCTGCGGTGATGCTGGCGATATTGGCGGTATTGCAGATAAAATCCTGCCCGTCCTCGTCTTTCAGAAGCACAAATGCCATGGTTCTATCAGGGCGTCGGCGGCTTGGGTGCTTGGGGCTTCGGAGCGTCCTCGGCCTTGGGGGCTTCGGATTTCGGAGCTTCGGGCGCTTTCACCTGCGGCTCTGCCTTGGGTGCGGGCGGATCTTGCGAGACTTCTTTCGCGCGCTTCAGGAATTCGTTGAGACGCGTCAGTTCATCTTGCGAGCGGCCGGCCAGCTGCGAGAAGAACTTGGTGATGCTCTTCAGGTTGGCCGACGGCGTTTCGATGCCCGTCATTTCCATCTTCAGCACGTCCTGGATCTCGGGGTTCGAGAACAGCTTGCGCGTCCATTCCAGAGTGTCTTTGATGTCTTTCGCGTACTTGCCGTTGTTGCGTTCTTCCGCTTTGGCGACGACTTCGTCGAGGATGGCGATGGTCGATTTGCCTTTTGTGTCGACTTCAAGCTTGCTGGCGACCCAGAGCGAGAGCAGTTTCACTTCGAGGATCACGGGCAGCACGTCGTAAGACGTCATGATCATGCCCTTTTTGGGATCCGACAAAATGTCTTTCTGCTTTTTCATCGCATTGCCGAGGTCTTTCGTCAGCAGGTCGGCGTTGTTGGAATGCATGACGATCGGGCCGTAATCTTTAGCAACGCGGCCGAACAGAAGCGCGAGTTTGAGTTGCGGGGGCAGGAAACCCATGGCAATGACCTTTCAAAAATTTTGATATGTGCATTTTGTTAACATAAGGGTTGGGGTGCGTCAACGGAGCGGGTACAAAAAGAGTCCAGTAATTGTCATAATCTAATAACTTTAGGAAGGCGGTCAGAGGCCCGAAAACGGCCTTTCCCCAAGCCCGCTAGGCGGATGGCAGGGGTGGCGCGCCTCCTTGCGGCAGAAGGGCCGGCAGCGCCGCAATGCTGTACAGATTCACGAATTTGGATTATGTTAGCTTACTAAGGGTAAATTTTGTTACGGGAGTTTGTCTGGTATGGAGAGGCGCAAATCCGCGCATCCGAAAACCGATCAGGACACGATGCGTTGCGTCGTGGACGCCAAAGGCGACCTCGTTTATATCAGCCCTGCGCTGGGCTGGGCTCTGGGCCAGGGCGCCGCAGTCCTCCTCAACCGACCCCTTTCGACCATGATTCGCGTCGTCGGCACGCCGAATGGCGAAGCCGCGCCCGCGCTGACCGAAATTCCCTCCGGCTTTTACGAGGTCGCGCTGCTGCGGCAGGACCGCGACCCGCTGGTGGTGCAGGCCCGCATTGACCGCGTCGACGCGCCCGGCAACCGCAAGCTGACCGTTATCTGGGTCGATCCCGACGACAAGCTGAAGCGCAACAAGCAAAGCGACTTCAACGAAGTCGCGCGCGAATTCGCGGCATTTATTGCCGAGAACCAGCAGAAGCAGGAAACCGCTTCGGCCGAGAAGAAGCCCGACCTGACGCATATTTCAAAAGCCGATGGCGAGCTGCGCCACTTTTTGAACCTCTCGAACGACCTGCTGGGCGTTTACCGCCGCGACATGTCTTTCGTGCGCGTCAACTTCGCCTTCAACCGCGTGCTGGGCTATACCGATCCGGAGCTGAAGGTTTTCCCGTTTATCGAGCTGATCCACCCCGAAGAACGCGACCATATTTTGCAGATCATGCAGAAGGTTATCCACGCGCCCTTCGATCAGGAAACCAGAATTGACTTTGAATGCCGCGCGCGGTGCAAGGATGGCACCTTCCGCTGGATCGAATGGATCCACAAGGCGGCGGGCGAGCATATTTACATCGTCGGCCGCGACGTGACCGAGATCAAGCAGCACGAAATCGAGCTGCATCGCCGCGAGGAGCAACTGTCGCAGGCGCAGAAAATCGGCCGCATGGGCCATTGGTACTGGGAAGCGGGTCAGAGCGCGCTTGAATGGTCGGATCAGATTTATACGATCTTCGGCGTGGAAAAAGAAAAATTCAAGCCGACCATCGACAGCGTCAGCGCGCAGATGCTGAAACGCGACCTTGGCCGCATCTTCCGCGTCTTCCAGCGGGCATTGATCCGCAAGAAAGATTACGAACTTGAATTCAGCATCCGCCGCCCCACCGGCGGCATCCGTTACGTGCGCTGCGAAGGCCGCTGCAAGGTCGACGCGAAGACCGGCGAAACCCTCGCGCTGTTCGGCATCATGCAGGACATTACCGAGCGTACGCTGTACGAAAAGCAGCTGAAGGAAGCGAAGGAAAGCGCCGAGAGCGCCTATGCGTCGAAAACGCGTTTCCTTGCGAACATGAGTCACGAATTGCGCACACCGCTGAACGCTATCATCGGATTCTCGGAAATGATCCAGCGGCAGTTGCTGGGCCCCATGGGTAATGCGCGTTACCTCGATTACATCGGCGGCATCCGCCAGTCGGGCGAGCATCTGCTGGATTTGATTAACGACATTCTCGACATGTCCAAGATCGAAGTCGGCAAGTACGAGTTGTATGTCGAGGAATTGAATATTGGCAAGATCATCCGCCTTGCCATCCACATGGTCGAAGGCCGCGCGCATGAATCACAGGTCAAACTGGTTGCTGACGATATTCCCGATGATGTTCAAATCATGGCGGATCGTCGTGCATTAATGCAGATCCTGCTGAACCTGATGTCGAACGCGGTGAAGTTCACCAAGCCGGGCGGCACGGTCGATGTGCGCTGCTTCCGCGAACTGGGCGGCGTGGCGCTGGTGGTATCGGATACCGGCATCGGCATTCCGAAGGAAAAACTGAACCTCGTGACCTTGCCGTTCGAGCAGGTGTCGTCGGAGTTCACGCGTAACCACGAAGGCTCCGGTCTTGGCCTTGCGATTACCAAAGACCTGATCGAGCTGCACGGCGGCACGCTGGATATCGACTCTGAGGTTGGCGTGGGAACGATCGTCACCGTGCTGCTGCCCGACCGCGTGCCGGATGCGAAGAACGTGCAACGCGCGGAACCCTCCAAAAAAGAATTAGAAACGGCGGAGTAAAATGAAACGCCACGGTATTATCGTCAGGCCCGAAGGCGGCCTTGGCGCGGTCTTTAATCCCGCTGCGACGATGCTGGATGACGGGCGCGTGATCTTGCTCGCGCGCTCTGTGCCCGGGGGTTACACGAAAATCGGGCCGGTCAATTCCTTCAGCGGCAATTACACCTCGCACCTGAGTCTCTGGGAAGCGCAAAAACCCGAAGGCCCCTTCACGTTGAAAGACGAAAAGGCCATCGGGCCGGAGAAGGGTGTCGATCAATATGGTGTGGAAGACCCGCGCATCGCCAAGATCGGCGACACCTATTATATTTTCTACACCTCCATCGCCAAGCCGCTCGACCAGCATGATGCCGGCGACGGCATCCGCATCGCGATGGCCAGCACGAAAGATTTCAAGACGTTTGAAAAACACGGTGTTGTCGGCCCCGACCGCCGCTGCAAGGCCGGTATCGTCTTCGAGAGCGCAGGCAGCCTGCATTTCCTGTGGAAAGACGAACAGGCCTCGGAGCGCACGATGCTCACGAAACTGCCCGCCGGTTTCGATCTCAAGGATCAGGCGGCATGGGAAAAGCTGTGGAAAGGCCGCGATATCGAGGCCGACCAGCTGCTGGCCGCGCAGAAAAACACGCACGAAGGCCAGGGCATCGAACCCGGCGCGCCGCCGGTGGAAGTGCCTGAAGGCCTGCTGCTGGTCTATTCCAGCATCTCGACCGATATGAAATGGACGATCAGCTTGCTGTTGCTCGACAAGAACGATCCGTCAAAAATTATCGCAAAATCCGACGCCCCCTTCCTGAAACCGGAAGAAAGTTATGAAACCAAAGGCGACGTGAATAACGTTGTTTTCCCCTGCGGCGCGATTGTCGACAAGGGGCGGCTGTATGTCTATTATGGTGCGGCTGATACAGTCTGCGCCGTGGCCTCCGAAAGCATGGAAACAGTCATGCAATCGCTGCAGCCCGCAAAACCGGCTTTAACCCGTTCGAAGGAGAATAACCTATGAAACGTTTCCTGATCGCAGCATCCATCGCTGCGCTGATCGCGCTCCCCGCCACAGCCGATGCCAAACAGGGCAACGGTAATGGTAACGGAAATGGTGGCGGCAAAGATAAAGGCTTCTTCCATTCGTCATCCAAATGGCAGGACAGCGAAAAACCCAAGAGCAAGAAGGGCGACCGCGACGTCATGCGCTCCTACGTGATCGGCAAGTACAAGAAAAACTGCCCGCCCGGCCTCGCCAAGAAAAACCCGCCCTGCGTCCCGCCCGGTCAGGCCAAGAAATATTCGCAGGGCAGCATCCTGCCGCGCGGCGGCTATGAATGGCTGCCGGATGATATCGTTTCGCAGCTCACCCCGCCGCCCCGCAACATGCGCTATGCACGCGTCGACAAGAACGTCTACCTGATCGCGGAAGGCACGCGCAAAGTGGTCGAAGCTTTCGAGCTGTTCTCGGCGCTGGATTGATTAACGTCCGGTAGAGGCGTCCGCCTGCTCGAATTTCAGCAGCTGGACGACCTCTTCCTCTACATCCAGACAGGCCTGAAGCCCGCAGCGGTAGTCGGGATACAATAGTTCCACGCCTAAATCCGCCTTGATGCGGTCGTTTTTGACGCGCTTGTTGTCTTTGTAGAAACTGCGCACGATCGGCGCCATTTCGGCCTGATCGAAGGAGATCATGGGCGGCGCGTCCATGCCGGTCAGGTTGCAGGCGAAGGTCACGACGTCATGTGACGGCCCCGGCAGGTCGTCGGCGAGGTTATAAATCGCGCCCGGGTTCGGCTTGTTGATCGAGGCGATCAGCGTCTGCACGATATCTTCCACATGGATGCGGTTGAAAACATGCCCCGGCTTGTCGATGCGGCGCGCCGTGCCTGTGCGTACGCTGTCGATGGCGCTGCGGCCCGGGCCGTAGATGCCGGAAAGGCGGAAGGTATGCAGCGGCAAGCCATCGTTGAGGTGCAGGTATTGCCATTGCTGCTCGGCGCGGAGACGCAATGATCCGCGACGCGATGCAGGCTCCGGCGGCGTCATTTCATCGACCCAGTTGCCGTCCTGATTGCCGTAGACGGCGGTGGTGGAAAGGTAGCCCACCCATTCGATATTCGGCATCTTGGCAAGGTCGAGGCCGTGCACGTCGACCACGGGGTCGCCCTCCGCTCCCGGCGGGATGGAGAGCAGTACGTGGGTCACGTCGCTGAACGTCGCGTGCGGGTCCATGATGGTGTGGTTGCTGTCGTAGAGCTGTGCTTCGATGCCCGATTGCTTTAAAAACGCCTTCTTTTCGGGGTCTGTCGTTGTGCCGCCGACTTTCCAGCCGAACTGCTTCAGTCGCTGGGCGAGGAAGCTGGCGGTATAGCCATAGCCGAAGCAGAAAATTTTGCGGTCGCGTAACGCAGGCTCGATTTTCTTCTTGTCCGCCATGAGCCCATCCATTTCCTGTTAAAAGTCCAGGTTCTGGTAGTGGCTGGGCGGAGAGAAGCCCGGGATGACGTCATCCAGCAGCGGCTTGAACGAGGGGCGCGATTTAATGCGCGCGTACCAGTCTTTCGCCGCCTTGTGCTCTTCCCAGGGCACGTCGCCGATATAGTCGATGGCGGAAAGGTGGGCTGCGGCAGTGATATCGGCGATCGAGATGTCGTCGCCCGCAAGCCAGCGGCGGCGCTCGGTCAGGAAGCCGATGTAATCGAGGTGGTAATGGATGTTGGCATGACCGGCGCGGATGGAGGGGCCGTTCGGCTCTCCCATTTTCAGGAAGCGCTTCATCATCTTTTCGCCGACAAGGTTCTCGGTCACTTCGGTGTTGAACTTGTGGTCGAACCAGGCGACAAGGCGGCGCGTCTCGGCGCGCTGCAGCGGGTCACGGCCCATCAGGTCGATGGTATTGTAAACTTCGTTCAAATATTCCGAGATCACCTGGCTGTCGGTCAAAATCGTGCCGTCGGGCTCGATCAGCACAGGCACATCGCCCGCCGGGTTGATGGCGAGGAATTCGGTGCGGCGTTCCCAGATTTTTTCGATCTTCAGGTCGAAGTCGAGCTTCTTTTCGGCAAGCGCAAGACGCACTTTCCGCGAGGACGGATGCAGCCAAAGGTGATACAGCGTTCTCATTACGTGAATCTAACGCATCAGCCGCGAAACCCAAAACAATTTCAGGGGTTAGCCGGTGTGACGGGCTCCACGGGCGGGGTCTTGGGGTCTAGTGCTGAACCCGCGTCTGCGGCATCTGCGGGCCATGCTGTCAGCTGAACCTGCACGGCGATGTCATTTCCAATAACGCTGGCGTCTGCCCAATCCCCTTGGCCAAGCTGGAATTTCGAGCGGTCGAGCGTCACCTGCCCCATCATGAGAACGCGGTCGGGGCCGATGCCGGCGGCCGCGGGCGTGAGGGTAAAGGGCAGTTTCAGCGGGACGGTCACGTCACGAATTGTCAGAGTCGCGTCGGCCGTAAAAGCGTTGTCGCCGGTCTTGGTGAAGCCCGTCGTCTCGAATCGGGCGGTGGGAAATTTCGGGGAATCGAGCCAGTCGGAGCCCTGCAGCGTCTTGTTCCGCTCGCCGTCTTTCGCGTCGATGCTGGTCACGTCGATCTCGACCGTGACTTTCGATTGATCGAGGTGGTCGGCGTCGAAATTGATGACAGGGTAGAATTTTGTGATGACGCCGTCGAAACCCGGCGTGTCCATCTGCGTGCCCTTGAAGGTGATCGAGCTTTTGGTGAGATCGAGATCCCATTTCTTCGCCAGTCCCGGGGCTGCGACGGGCGCGGGGGCTTGCGCTTCTTCCGCAGCGGTGGCGGCGAATGGCAGGAACAGAAAAAGGGCAAGCGCGGTGGCGCGGAGAACGGTGCTTTTCATGAGCGCGTTATATCAGAAAGGAAGCATCCGGCGCAAGGTCGCATCCTTGCCGATGAAGTGGTGTTTCAGCGCCGCGCCCGCATGCCCGGCGATCAGGATGATCAGCGCATAGGCCGAGCATTCATGGATCGCGCCGAAGAGCTCGCGCAGATGGTCATCCTTGCCGATCAGGTCGGGCAGGTCGAAAAGCCAGAAGAACTTAGTCGTGCGCCCCGCAGCCGATGACATCAGCCAGCCCGAGAGCGGCATCACGAACATCGCCATGTAGAGAAGGATATGCACCGCGCGGGCCGCCTGCATCTCCCAGTCCTTCAGCCCCGCCACGAAGCCGGGCGGGCGCGACGAGAGATGCCAGAGCACGCGGAGCGTAGCCAACGCCAGCACTGTGATGCCAAAGGATTTATGCCAGGGCATCAGCGCAAAGCGTTGCAGCTTGTCGGCCAAAAAGTCCATGTAAAGGCCAATGCCTAACAGGCAGACGATCAGCAGCGCAATCACCCAATGAAAGGTTTTTGTGACCGCGCCGTAGCTGTCCGGCGTGTTTTTGGCCTGCATTATTGCTGTAGACCTTTGAAGTCCTGGCGGGTGCCTTCAACCTGGATTTCGATCGACACGTCATCGCCAAGGCCCATTTCGACGCCGTAGTTCATGCCGAAGTCGGAGCGCTTGAAATAAGCGGTGGCCGAAAAGCCTGCCACTTGCGCCTTCGTCATCGGGTGTGCGCCGATCTTGTTGAATTCGACGTCGAGGTCGACGGTCTTCGTCACGCCCAGAATGGTCAGGTCGCCGGTGATATTGCCGGTATTTTCACCGGTCGTGGAAACCTTCTTGCTCTTGAAGGTGATGGTGGGGAATTTCTTCGTGTTGAAGAAGTTTTCGCCCTTCAGGTGGTCGTCCCATTCGGTCGACATCATGTTGATGCTGTTCGCGTCGATGGTGACATCCACGCTGGAAGCCGCGGGCTTTTCTTTGTCAAAGATGAAGCCGCCGTCAAATTTGGTGAAGCGGCCCTGCGATTTCGAGAAGCCGAGGTGGCTGACCTTGAACACGATCTGCGTGTGCAGCGGGTCGAACGAATATTTTTCCGGCGCCGCATAGGCGGGCGCAGCGAGGAGGAGGGTGGCGAGAACAAAAGCGAAAATCTTTTTCATGATACGGCCTTCTTTGCTGCTTCCTGCTGGCGGGCGAGAAACTTCTCGAGCCAGTGGATGTTGAATTGTCCCTTGCGGAAATCGGCGTCCTGGATGATGCGGCCATGCAGGGGGATGTTGGTATTGATCCCCTCGATGACGCATTCGTCCAGTGCGCGCTGTACCCGCATCAGCGCTTCCTCCCGCGTCTTGGCATGGACGATAATCTTGGCGACCAGGCTGTCGTACGTGGGCGGAACCGAGTACCCTTCATATATAGCACTATCCACGCGAACGCCCAAGCCGCCCGGCGCATGGTAACGCGTGACGCGGCCCGGCGAGGGGATGAAGGTTTCGGGGTGTTCGGCGTTGATGCGGCATTCGAACGCATGGCCGGTGAACTTTATGTCTTCCTGTTTGAAGGGCAGCTTATGGCCTGCAGCAACCATAATCTGTTCGCGCACGAGGTCGACGCCGGTCAGCATTTCGGTAATCGGGTGTTCGACCTGCAAACGGGTGTTCATCTCGAGGAAGTAGAATTTACCGTCCTCGTAGAGGAATTCCATGGTGCCGACGCCGCGATAGCCCATCTTGCGTGCGCAATCTGCGGCCAGTTCGCCGACGTATTTGCGCTGCTCGGGCGTCAGGATGGGCGAGGGGCCTTCCTCGATCACTTTCTGGTGGCGGCGCTGGATGGAGCAGTCGCGCTCGCCCAGATGCACCACGTTGCCATGCGCGTCGCCCAGAATCTGGACTTCGATATGGCGCGGGTTCGACAGGTATTTTTCCATGTACATGTCGCCGTTACCAAACGCAGCTTTCGCCTCGCCCGACGCCATGGTGTAGCAGGATTTGAATTCTTCTTCGGATCTCGCGACTTTCATCCCCTTGCCGCCGCCGCCGGCGACAGCCTTGATCAGCACGGGGAAGCCGATTTCTTTCGCGATCTTCAGGCCTTCGTCGGCGTCTTTCAAAACGCCCGGCGAGCCCGGGATCAGCGGCAGGCCCAGTTTTTTCACGGTGTCTTTCGCCACGGCCTTGTCGCCCATGCTGGCGATATGCTCGGGCGTGGGGCCGATGAAGGTAAAGCCGTGTTCCTCTACCATGCGCGCGAATTCTTCGTTTTCCGACAGGAACCCGATGCCGGGATGGATGGCGTCAGCGCCGGTGAGGGACGCGGCGGTCAGGATCGCGGCGATGTTCAGGTAGCTCTGGCGTGACGGCGGCGGGCCGATGCAGACGCTTTCATCGGCCATGCGCACGGCCATGCCGTTGGCGTCGGCGGTCGAATGCACGACCACGGTTGAAATGCCCATCTCCTTGCAGGCGCGCACGATGCGCAGCGCGATCTCGCCGCGGTTGGCTATGAGGATTTTGTTGAACATCTGCGGTTACTCGATAACCACAAGCGTCTGGCCGAATTCGACGGGCTGCGCGTCGTCGACAAGCACGTCGAGCACGATGCCGCCCTTTTCGGCCTTGATCGGGTTCATCACTTTCATCGCTTCGATGATGCAGATGGTGTCGCCCGGCTTGACCTTCGCGCCCTTGGAAACGAAGCGCGCGGCGCCCGGCTCCGACTGCAGGTAGACGGTGCCGACCATCGGGGATTTCACGGCGCCCGGATGGTTTTCGACGGAAATAGCCGCGACGGTTGCGACCGGCGCGGGACCCGAGGGTGCGGCGAAGGTCGAGGGGCCAGAGGCAACGGCATGCACGGGGGCTGCGGTTTTCTGCACGCGCAGGCTCTTGTCGCCCTCGGTGATCTCGATCTCGGTCAGGCCGGTTTCGTTCAGCAGCGTGGCCAGTTTCTTGATCGCCTCATGGTCGATCGTCATCGGGGGCATGGGGGTGTTCCTCTCTACTTTTTTTGTATTTGTCATGACCTTGTCCTTGAAAAAAATTATGCTTCGAGCAGCGAGCGCAGCGCGTTCAGCGCGAGGATATAGCCGTGCCCGCCGAAACCGCAGATGGTTCCCTTGGCGAGCGGCGATATGTAGGAATGATGGCGGAAAGCTTCGCGCGCCTGCGGATTTGACAGGTGCACTTCGATCACCGGCACCTCCAGCACCTTCAGCGCGTCGTGGATGGCGATCGACGTATGGGTATAGGCGCCCGCGTTGATGATGACGCCCGCAAAGGCGCCGCGCGCCTGCTGGATGGCGGTGACAATCTCGCCTTCGTTGTTGGATTGGCGGAAATCGATGTCGAAGCCCAGTTCCTGCGCATATTCCTCGCAGTCGGTTTCGATATCGCCCAGGCTCTGGAAGCCATAGACCTCCGGCTCCCTGACACCCAGCATGTTCAGGTTCGGGCCGTTCAATATCAGTATGTTATGGCGGGTCGAGGCCAAGCCATTCCCTCTTGTAACCGTGATTCCGTATTCCAGCGGAGGTTATACCACAGCCTGTTATCCGGGGGAGTCCGAATATGTTTTTACATAAAAAATGTAAATTATGCAGTGACAAGGGGTTAGCTGGTGTCTAATAATCCGGCGGTATCTTGAGGAAGCAAAAAATGACACTCCGCAGCATGGCAGCGATTGTAACGGGCTCCACCAGCGGCATCGGCCTTGGCGTCGCGCGCAAGCTGGCCGCCGCCGGCGCGGATATATTATTGAACGGCCTGGGCGACGCCGGTGAAATTGAAAAAATTCGCACGGGAATCGAAAAGGAATTCGGCGTGCGCGTCTTCCACCACGGCGCCGACATGCGCCGGCCCGAACAGATACAGGCCATGGTGCAGGGCGCCGAGAAAACCTTCGGCAAGGTCGATATCCTCGTCAACAACGCGGGCATCCAGCACACGGCGCGGGTCGAGAATTTTTCGATGGAGCGGTGGGACGACGTGATCGCCATCAACCTGTCGGCCGCCTTCCACGCCAGCAAATTCGCGCTGCCGGGCATGCAGAAGCGCGGCTTTGGCCGCATCATCAACGTCGCTTCCGTTCACGGCCTAGTGGCCTCGAAAGAAAAAGCGGCCTATGTCGCGGCCAAGCATGGCATCATCGGCTTGACGAAGGTTATCGCGCTTGAAAACGCGACCAATGGCATTACCTGCAACGCCATCTGCCCCGGCTGGGTGCTGACGCCGCTGGTGCAAAAACAAATTGATGACCGCGCCAAAGCGGGCGGCATTTCGGTCGAGGACGCCTCCATTCAATTACTGTCCGAAAAGCAACCGGCGCAGCAGTTTGTGTCGGTCGAGCAAATCGGTGACCTCGCCCTTTACCTTTGCAGCGACGCTGCGAAGCTGATGACCGGTATCTCGCTGCCCGTCGATGGCGG
Organism: Alphaproteobacteria bacterium; assembly: GCA_041287865.1. GTDB lineage: Bacteria > Pseudomonadota > Alphaproteobacteria > Micavibrionales > UBA2020 > JAPWJZ01. The sequence goes on from JBGGMV010000086.1 coordinate 26,680, forward strand.
CTGGACAGCGCAATAGACCCAACATGAAAGATAAAATTTAAAATGGCATGGAAACCCTGCTCGCAGCCCAAAGCCGGCGACACGCTGATGTGGAACGAGCCGGTATGGGCGCCGCCCAATAAAAAGCGCGGCAAGCCCGACCAGATCGGCCAGCAGCTTGTGACCGCCGAAGTGGTGGAGGCGGGCGACCCCGTGCAGCTGCGCGTCGCCAGCGTCGAAATCCTCTCGATCGACGAAGGCGTGGAAGCGCCGCAGAACATGAAGGAAGGCGATATTATTCGCCGGAAATTATCGTCGCTGGAACGCGGCGACTGCCAGAAGTTTCATTAAAGGAGACAAACCATGGAATTCCGCCAGCTGGGCCGCTCCGGCCTGCATGTTCCCGTTCTCAGCCTTGGCACCGGCACTTTCGGCGGCAAGGGCGAGTTGTTCGCCAAATGGGGCGCGACCGATGTGAAGGAAGCGACGCGGTTGCTCGACATCTGTTTTGAACATGGCGTGAATTTCTTCGACACCGCGAATATCTATTCCGGCGGCGCGTCGGAGGAAATTCTGGGCGGCGCGCTGAAGGGCAGGCGCGACAAGGCGCTGATCGCCACCAAGGCGACATTTCCGATGGGCGAGAGCGCGAATGACCGCGGTTCATCGCGCCATCATCTTATCAAGCAATGCGACGAAAGCCTGAAGCGTCTCGGCACCGATTATATCGACCTCTACTTCATGCATGGCTTCGACGGGCAAACGCCGGTTGAGGAAACACTGTCGACGCTTGATACGCTGGTGAAAAGCGGCAAGGTGCGTTATATCGGCTGTTCCAACTTCTCCGGCTGGCACACGATGAAATCCTTGAACGCGTCCGACAAATACGGCTGGTCGCGCTATGTGTCGTATCAGGGTTATTATTCCCTCATCGGCCGCGATTACGAATGGGAATTGATGCCGCTGACCCTCGATCAGGGCATTGGCACGATGGTCTGGAGCCCGCTCGGCTGGGGCCGCCTGACCGGCAAAATCCGCCGTGGCGCAAAACCCACCGAAGGCCGCATCGCACAGGGCGGCGCGGATCACGGGCCCGAGGTCGATGACGAATATCTCTATACCGTCGTCGACGCGCTGGACGTTGTCGCCAAAGAAACCGGCAAGACGGTCGCGCAGGTGGCCCTCAACTGGCTGCTACAGCGTCCTGGCGTTTCCAACATCGTTATCGGCGCGCGGAACGAAGAACAGCTGAAACAAAACCTTGCCGCCGTCGGCTGGAATTTGACCGCCGATCAGGTTGCGAAACTCGACGCCGCCAGCGCCAAGACGCCTGTCTATCCCTACTGGCACCAGATGGGCTCGGCCAATATCAACCCCATGCCGGTGAAGTGGAAATAGTCATGGCTGATGATACCGCAATCAATCTTGAAACCATCGCCAAACTGGCCAAGGCTCTCGCCTTCATCAAGAGCCCGCAAGACCCCGTCGCCGTCGCCCTGAAGGCCGCCGCAGAGAGCGGCAAACCCGCCGACGTCAAGAAAGCCTATGCGGCGTTTTTGAAACTGAAGCCCGGCGACCGCGCGGCGGCGATGGCGATGATTTCGGGTTGAACCATTGAAAGCGGTTGCTGTCTTTGCCGCGCTGTTGTTCATTGTGGCCTCTCTAGCGGCCTGTGACGATGACGTGGCGACCGTGGCGCATCACTTCAAGTCGAAAAACCTTGGCATTGTTTCGCTCTCGGCCCCGAAAGACTGGCCGGTGCGCGACAAATACGATGCCGACAAGGGCACGACGGCTTACGAATTCGAAACGCCGGTGGGCGGTAACTTCAAGTTCTTCATGGTCATGGGTAGCCGCGCGCAGATGAAAATGGGAGATGCCAGCGACAACGGGCTGGAAGATTTCGTCACCGCCAAGGCCGCGCCGTTCCTGCCCAAGACGCTGGAGGGCAGGGCGATATCCCAACGCTTCGGTTTTAAAAAAGACGGCGTCTACGTGCGCCTGACCGACAAAACCGAGAAGCCCAAGCCACAATATCTTTATATGACGCAGGGCGTGCGCCTGCCCGAGGGTGACGTGGGCGTCTACTTCGCCTTCTTCTCCAACCAGAAAAACGACCAGGACGAGAAGCAGCTGAAGCAGGCGCTGGCGACGGTCGAGAGCATCAAGATCGTGCCGCCTCCCCCAGCACCTCTCGAGGAAGCGCCGGAATAAAAAAAGCCGCCCTTTCACAGGCGGCCTTTTTTAGAAATCCGTAAAGATTACGGCGTCGGGCCTTTGGGGGCTTCCGGGGCTTTCGGCGCTTCTGCAGCGGGTGCTTCCGGAGCAGCGGCTTCTTTGTCGCCTTCTTTTTTCTGGCGGGCGGAGAGGATTTTTTCCTCGGCCTTGATGATCAGCTTGTTCGTGCCTTCTTCGAGCTTGTCGTTCAGCTCGTTGGCTTTCTTCGCGCCTTTTTCGGCGAGGTCTTTGCCGGTTTCAACGGCCTGCGTGAAGGCTTTCTTGGTTACTTCTTTGCCTTCTTCGAGTTTCTTTCTCCAATCGAATGCCATCTGTACTCTCCTCTATCTATCTGTGCTGTTTTTTTAAGGACTCAATTGTTAACAACCATGGCGCGGCGCGTCAAGGTTATGGATAGGGTTATTTTCAAAAATCCTGAAACAAAAAGCCGTCCCTTCATGAAAAGGGGCGGCTTATGGAATTTAGCAGCTTAAGCGGAAGGCTTTTTCTTCGGCTGGCGCGGCTTGCGGGGCTTTGCGGCCTTGGGGGCGGCAGGCTTCGCTTCGGGCGCTACGGCTTCAGGCGCGTTCACTTCAGGAGCCTTCACCTCGGCAGCGGGCACAGCCTGCTCGCGCGGCGGGCGCGGCGCGCGGGGGCGGCGCAGCTGGGGCTTGGTTTCCTCAACCGTCTCGGGCGTTGCCGGCGTGACGGTCGCGGTGGGCTGGGCGGGTTGCTGTTCCGGCTGGCGGGGCGGGTTCATCTCGCGTTCCAGCTCGTCAAAGACTTCGCCGAGGAAGCCCAGCACATCGCGCACGCCTTCGCGGATTTCGCGGTCGGCCTTGGCGCGGCGCTGGCGCAGCTGTTCGGCTGCGGCATCCGCCGTTTCTTTCAGTTCTTCGCGCTTTTCATTCGCGCGCTGGGCCGCTTTCGCGCCCTGTTTTGCGGCTTCGTCGAAGACTTCGCTTGCCGCCTTTGCGCCTTCGCGCAGCAGTTTTTCAAAGAAAGACATTGTGATTATCCTTTGTATTAGCGGGGTTTCTGCGCTTTTTTGGTGGCGGTGATTTTCGCCGGCTTTGCCTTGATGGTTGCAACCTTTTTCGGCTTGGCGGCTTCGGAGAAGTTCAGTTTCTTGCGCGCGGCCTTGCCGAAGCCCTTGGTGGCCTTGGCGGCTTCAGACGTTTTTTGCTCGATCTTGTCGCCCAGCTGGCCCAGCGTCGCGACGGTTTTCTGCTTCACGCCTTCGGTGGTCTTGGCGATGTTTTCCTTGGTCGCATCGACGGTGGAGGTGACGGCGTTGCGTACGTCGGAAGCTTTCTGGCTCGCGGCGTTGCCGACTTCGTTGGCTTTCGCGCGGGCGCGGTCGCCCAGCTTGCCAAGGTTTTCGATTGCATCGCGTGCGGCTTCATCGGCCTTCAGCACGCCGATCGCCAGCGTCGCAGTCGCGCCTTCGCGCGCCTGATGCAGTTTTTCGCGGAGATTGAATTTCATGGTCAGTACCCTCTAATCCTATTAAGTTGCACGGAAATGTTTTTGCATAAGCTTGAATGGAGTAGCTCATCGCTACAGCTGAGTCAACCTTATGGATATAAAATTTATCCATATCAAATTGTCATAATGCGCAATAGAGGGCAGCGTACTGGCTTTGTGTGATTTTTTTAGGGGAGGCAGGGGTTATAGGAGTGCGTCGAGGCCCTTGGTGAAAGCGCCTGCATAATCGACACGCACGAAGTAGAGCCCGTGCGGGGGCGCCATGGGGCCGGCCTTGGTGCGGTCTTTGGCTTCCAGCACTTCTTTCACCTGATCGGGCTGCCATTTGCCTTCGCCGACCAGTTTCAATGTGCCGGCGATATTGCGGATCTGGTGGTGGAGGAAGGATTGCGCCTCGGCCCATATCTCGATGTGCCGGCCGAAACCGATTTGGTTTTTGTTCTCGGTAATCTCCAGCCGCTTCATCGTGCGCATCGGCGTCTTGGCTTGGCATTCGGAGGCGCGGAAGCTGGTGAAATCGTGATGGCCGTGCAGGTGCTTGGCGGCCTTGGTCATGGCGCTGACGTCGAGCTCCCAGCCGACATGCCATGCAAGGTTGCCGTGCAGCACGCAATCGGCGCGGCGCGCCATGATGATCTTGTAGCAATAGACGCGGTGGATAGCGCCGAAGCGCGCGTGGAAATCGCGGTTGACCTTTTCCGCCTCGACCACCGCAATTGCATGCGGGCGCAGGTGGAAGTTGATGGCGTCGCGCACGGTTTTTTCGTCGGAGTCTTTTTCGATATCGATATGGGCGACCTGCCCCACGGCATGCACGCCCGCATCGGTGCGGCCCGCGACATGGGCGTTGACGGTTTCGCCGCAGAATTTGAAAACGGCTTCTTCAAGGCATTGCTGCACGGAAATCGCATTCTCCTGCCGCTGCCAGCCGGAGAAAGGCGTGCCGTCGTATTCAATGGTCAGTTTCCAGCGAAAGGTCACGTTCCGCCGTGCTTGCGCGAATGGGTCGAGCCCGACAGGAAGGCGGAATTGCGGTAGGGGAAATTGGGCTGGCGCGGCTGCGAATTCGCGGCCTTGTTATAGGCTTCGCTGATCACGCGGTCGCGGTCGCCGAGGCCGTGTTCGCGCACGACCTCCAGCACCGTCATGGTCGCGTTCTTGCGTATGCTGGTTTCGTATTCGGGGGTGGAGCCCAGACGGATGGCGAGATCGTCGTTCACCAGTTCGTCGACAAGGCGCTTGGTGAACTGTGCGTCGGTCAGGCGCGGGTCGCGGAAGTTCAGCACCGCGTCAACCGCGTCGCCGAGCATGATCTTTTTACGTTCCTTCGACATCTTGATACCTCAGGCCGGTTTCAGCATATGGGTGAAAAGGGCGGTCAGTTTTTCCATTTCCGCCTGCACTTTGCCCTCGAAAAGGCATTTGCGCAACAGGGCGATAGAGAAAAGATGGTAACCCTGTTCTTCCGCGCGGTTGATCAGGAAGATAAAGGCCGTGCGGCGGTTCGCATCCTTGAAGGGGTGGATGGCGATAAAGCCGTAATAGAATTTCGCCAGACAGGCGGCAAGTGCACGGTGGTTCACCGCGGCCTTGTATTCCCAGGTAAAGATAAACATCAGGTCGGCAAGCTTTTCGTTGATCTGGTGGCAGGGCGTGAAATGGATTTCACGGTCATGCTTGTCGATGCAGGTGACGGCCACGTCGCGCAACGCGCTTTCGCCCGCGATCTCGGCGTGGATATTCTTCAGTTCCTGAATGTAATGCTGTGCGTTGAGCATGCAAAAGGATAGCGCGGGAAGGGCGAAACCGTCAACTTTTTGCCGTAATGACGGTACTTAGGTGAGTAAATCGCCAAGGTTCAGGTGGGTGCCGTTCATAAACGACAAGCCGTCCATGGGTTTGCGGTCTTGCGGCTGGACTTTTTTGACCAGAATCGCGCCCTCGCCGCAGGCCACCACCAGATGCCGGTCGAGGATTTCGCCGGGCTTGCCGCCGCGGCCCGTGGCGAGCTCGGCCTCCAGCACTTTCAGGCGATGATCGCCCTGCATGCACCAGACGCCGGGCCAGGGGGTCAGCGCGCGCACCTGCCGCTCGATCTCCACCGCCGGTTTCGTCCAGTCGATGCGGCCATCGTCTTTGGTCAGCAGATGGGCATAGGTGACGCCTTCGGGGGGTTGCGGCTGCGGCGCGGGTTTATTGCCCGCCGCGATTTGTTCCAGCGTATCGGCGACCAGCTCCGCGCCCATCTTCGCCAGCGCATCATGCAGCTGCGCCGCAGTGGTGGTGTTCGTGATCGGCACAACGCCTTTCGACAGCACTGCGCCGGTATCAAGACCCTCGTCCATCTGCATGATGCAAATACCGGATGCTTTATCCCCTGCCATAATGGCGCGCTGGATGGGCGAAGCGCCGCGCCAGCGCGGCAGCAATGATGCGTGGATATTCAGGCAGCCATGCTTCGGCGCATCTAAAACTTCTTTCGGCAGCAACAGTCCATAGGCCGCAACGATGGCGATATCGAGGTTGAGCGCCGCGAATTCCGCGCGCGCTTCGGCGTTCTTTTTTAGGCTTTTCGGGTGGCGTACCAGCAGCCCCAATTCTTCCGCGCGTTTTTGCACGGGGGAGGGCTGTAGTTTATGGCCGCGGCCTGCGGGCCTCGGCGGCTGTGAATAAACGGCGGCAATCTCATGCCCCGCCGCATGCAGTGCATCGAGCGCCGCAACAGCGAAATCAGGCGTGCCCATAAAGGCGATGCGGAGTTTGGGGCTCAAAGGATATGCGTCGCCGCGAGATCCTCGGCGTTTTCCTTGGTCCATTTCTTTAATTTACGCATGACGATATCGCGCTTGAGCGTGGACAGATGATCGACGAACAAAATGCCGTTCAGGTGATCCATTTCATGCTGCAGGCAGGTGGCGAGCAGACCATCGGCCTCGATCTCCTGCTGCTTGCCGTCATAGCCAAGGAATTTCACCTTGATGCGTAAGGGACGCTCCACCTCGGCATACTGGCCGGGGAGGGAGAGGCAGCCTTCGTCATAGATATTCTGCTCGTCCGATTCCCACGTAATCTCGGGGTTGACGAAGAATTGCGGTTTGCCTTTACGCTTTTCCAGCGGAATGTTTTCGTCTTCGTCGTCAACCTTGGGCTGGTCGACGTCGAGTACGAGGATGCGGAGCGAATGGCCCACCTGCGGCGCGGCGAGGCCGATGCCGGGCGCGGCGTACATGGTTTCCAGCATGTCATCCATCAGCTTGCGCGTGTCATCCGTCACCGCCTGCACAGGGTCGGCGATTTTTTTCAGCACGGGATGGGGTGCGACATATATCGGTAATACGGCCATGGGCTTCCTTCCTGTACCTTAAATAGGCAGGACAGGGCAAAAAGTCAAGGAAATCAGCCGTTTTCGACGGTTTTCAAGGGGGTTACGGTATCGTCCGCCTCTTCATCCTCGCCGCCTTTGGGCAGGGATTTCGTGGTCTTGACGCCCAGCGCCTTCAGGTCTTCGGTGCGCTTCACGATATTGCCGGGGCCAGTCGAGAGGTTCTTGAAGGCCTTGTCGTAGGTTTCCGACGCCTGGCCCAGTTTCTTGCCGAGGTCTTCCATATCCTTCACGAAACCCGCGACCTTGTCGTAGAGCAGCCCGCCCTGCCGCGCGATTTCCAGCGTATTGCGGTTCTGCATCTCGATGCGCCAGAGCGAGGCGACAGTGCGCAGCGTGGTGAACAGCGTTGTGGGCGTGACAATTATTATTCTACGCTCCCACGCAAAGGCATGCAGGCCCGTATCTTCCTGCACGGCCAGCGAATAGGCGCCTTCGATTGGCAGGAACATCAGCACGAAATCGGGTGCGCCCAGTTTATCGGTATCCTGATAGCGGCGCTGTTCCAGCCCCGTCACATGGGCGCGGAGCGAATTGAGGAATTCTTTTAATGCAACAGCACGCCCGGTTTCTTCGCTTGAACCGCAGTAACGTTCGTAGTGGGTAAGGGATACCTTGGCATCCACAATGATATGTTTCGCATCGGGCAGCTTCACGATGACGTCGGGCTTCTGCTGCCTGCCGTCGGCGTCCTTCAGGCCCAGTTCCGTGCCTTGCAATATATAATCCTGATTGCGACGCAGGCCCGACTCTTCGAGGATCTTTTCCAGCATCACTTCGCCCCAGTTGCCCTGCGCCTTCACGTCGCCCTTCAGGGCTTTGGTCAGGCTTTCGGTCTGCTGGCTCATCTTCTCGTTCACGGCGACGATGTTCTTGATCTCGTTCTTCAGCGAATACTGTTCCTTCGCCTGCTGGCCGAAGCTGTCATCGACCTTTTTCTGGAACTCCTGCAGCTTGTCCTTCAGCGGGTTCAGCAGCGTGCCGAGGCCTTCCTGCGACTGCTTTTTAAAGGCCGCCGATTTTTCATCGAAAATGCGGTTGGCGAGGTTCTCGAACTGCAAAGTGAACTTCTTCTCCATTTCGGAGAGGTCCTGCTTCTGCCGCGCCATCGAGTCGGAAAGGGCGTTTTTCTCGGCTTCGAGGCGGATTTTATCTTCCAGCAATTGATCCCGGTCGGAATGCATATTTCCGTATTGTTTCTTCGCGACGAAGAAACCAGCCGCCGCGCCAACAATTATACCGATGAGAAGAGCGAGTTCAGGCGTGAAAGACATATGTTTTCAAGGCCTCTCTCTGCAGGAAAAATTAGAATCGAGCGATGCATTCTAGAGAACTGATCTAAACAGCGAAAGGGGGTTATGAAGAAAAATAGTTTCTGTCTATGAAAAACAACGGGAAGAATCCATTAGCGAACGTTTGTTCACTGAATTAAATTATTTTCTCACGGCACTAGGGGAAATATTCGTAACCATACTGATACTGCAGCGCAATAAAGTTGCTCAAACCAAAGCAAACGGGGGCTCCCATGGCAGAAATGACCAAACACCTTATCGTTGACCTGAAAACAGGCTTTGCCTATGGCATCAAGCTGGACGAGAAGGGTGAGTGCAAAGCTGCGCAGGCCCTCAACACAGCCATTGAATCAATGGATGGCCGTCTCATCAACCGCTTCGGCCCCACGCAGGGCGAAAAGCCAGCGTTCGGCGGCCCCGCTGACAAGCCCCACACGCTGCCCTTCGGCCAGACGACCTTCGGCGTCGAAATGACGGACGGCAAGGCAGGCCAGGTCTTTACGATCGTATGGCCCAAGAAAGAAGACTGGGATAAAGGCGTCATGCCGCAGATCGCCGCGAAAGCGCTGCCGGAAAACCTGATGGCCGCAGGCGTCGCAGCGACCCCCAAAGCATTGAAAGACGGCAAAGGCGCCGGCGTCGAAGACGAAGCGACCCTGAAAAAGGCGCTCGAGAACATCGACAACATGATCGGCCTCGACACCGCCAAGCGTGACATCAAGCAGAACATCGCCGTCGCGCGCTTCAACCGCCTCAAGCAGGAACTGGGCCTGAACACCAAGCCCATCTCCCGCCACATGGTCTTCACCGGCAACCCCGGCACGGGTAAAACCACCTTCGCCCGCGAAGTGGCCAAGGTTTACCACGCGCTCGGCTTCATCGAAAAACCCGTCGTTCACGAAGTGAAGCGCGAAGACCTCGTCGCCGGCTTCGTCGGCCAGACGGCGCTGAAGACGAAAGAACAGATCGACAAAGCCAAGGGCGGCATCCTCTTCATCGACGAAGCATACGCTCTGTCGCGCGAAGCGGGCCCCGGCTCTGACAGCAAAGACTTCGGCCGCGAAGCGATCGACACTCTTGTCGCCGCGATGGAAAATATGCGCGAAGACCTGATCGTCGTCGTCGCTGGTTACACCGAGCCGATGAAAAAGTTCATCGATGCGAACGAAGGCCTCAAGTCGCGCTTCATGACCTATATCAACTTCGACGACTACACCATGCCGCAACTCGGCCAGATCATGGACTTCATGCTGCAGGAACGCGGCTACACCATGGCCCCCGACGCACGCGCACTGGCGATGGACATGCTGGACGAAGAAGCCAAGCGCGCCAAAAACGCCTTCGGCAACGGCCGCACCGTCCGTAACCTCGTCGAAAAAGCGGAAAAAGAACTGGCGCTGCGTCTCGAGAGCGAACACAAACTCGACAAGAACAGCGGCATCGCGCCCGACGACCTCAAAAAGGCGCTCACCACCATTACGCTGGCCGATGTTCAGGGCCTCTCGCTGCAGGGCCTCACCGGTCCCAAGGCGCGCCCCAGCAAATTCGGCTTCGACGAGGCGGACGAGAAATCCGTCCCGCGCGTGGCAGAGAACGACAACCCGGCGAAAGCCGTGCCGCCGGAAGCCCCGGCCCGCGCGCCCAACCGTCCTACGTTCCGCACCAGCTTCAACCCGTAAGCCGGCTAGCAATTAACATAATATAAGAAAGAGTGTGTTTATGAAAACACACTCTTTCTTTTTTGCTCAATTATTATGCACTCGGGTTGAGTTCATTATGAATTACTGCTATCAGTGCAGGGTCAAAATTTATTCATAACAACCACAGCAGGTTGCCAATGCAGGACTATCTCGACGACCTCGAATCCCGTTCCATCTATATCCTCCGCGAAGCCTATAACCGCATCAAGCCGCTCGGCATGCTGTGGTCGATCGGCAAGGACTCGACCGCGCTCTTGTGGATGATTCGCAAGGCCTTTTTCGGCAAGATCCCTTTCCCGATGATCCAGCTGGACACCCAGATGGAGCTGCAGGAGGTCTATGACTTCCGCGATATGCTGATCAAGGAGTGGGGCTTCGAATTCCACGCTGAAATGTGCCCGCCCGAAGAAAGCATGGACCAGACCCTGCCGCCCGCCACGCGTTCGGCCAGCCGCAAGACCGAAGGCCTGAAGAACCTCATCACCAACCACAAATATAAAGGCATCATCGTCGGCATCCGCCGCGACGAACAGTCGATGCGCGCCAAGGAACGCGTCTTCTCGCCCCGCAGCTTCGACGGCAACTGGGATTATAAAGACCAGCCGGCCGAATTCTGGGACCAGTACAAGACCGAATTCCCCGAAGGCACGCACGTCCGCATCCACCCCATCCTGCACTGGCGCGAAATCGACATCTGGCGCTATACCTTACGCGAAGGCATTCCCTACGTGCCGCTTTATCTGGCCGATAAAAACGGCATGCGTTACCGCTCGCTTGGCGAGAAAAACATCACCACGCCGATCAAGAGCACCGCTTCCAGTCTCGAGGAAATCATCGCGGAACTGGAAACGACCAAATCGTCTGAACGCGCGGGCCGCACCATGGACCACGATAGCGAAGACAGCTTCGAAAAACTGCGCCGCAGCGGATATATGTAAGGATCATGCCCATGTCACTCGATAACCTTCAAAAACTCGGCGTTGTCATCGTTGGTCACGTGGACCACGGTAAATCGACCCTTATCGGCCGCCTGCTGCACGATACCGGCAGCTTCATGGACGGCAAATTGGAAGAGCTGAAAGCCATCTGCGAGCGCCGCAACGTGCCCTTCGAATGGTCCTTCCTGCTCGATGCTTTCCAGGCGGAACGCGATCAGGCCATCACCATCGACACCACGCAGATCTGGTTCAAGACCAAAACGCGCAACTGCGTCATCATCGACGCCCCCGGCCACCGCGAATTCCTGAAGAACATGGTTTCCGGCGCTGCCTTTGCCGATGCCGCGATCCTCGTCGTCGACGCCAAGGAAGGCGTGCGCGAGCAGACCAAGCGCCATGCCTACCTGCTGCACCTGCTGGGCCTGCAGCAGATCCTCGTCGTCATCAACAAGATGGACCTCGTGGACTATAGCGAAGAGCGCTACAACGAAGTCACGTCGGAAGTAAAAACCTATCTCGCCGGCATCGGCGTCACGCCGCATTCGATTATTCCCATCGCAGCCCGCAACGGCGAAAACATCGCCACGAAGGCCGAAAGCATGTCATGGCACAAGGGCCTGACCGTCCTTGAAACCATGGATATCTTCGAACCCGTTTCCGCACCCGTGGAACGCCCCCTGCGCTTCCCCGTGCAGGACGTCTACCGCTGGGATGAAACCCGCATCATCGCCGGCCGCATCGAATCCGGCGTTGTGCGCAAGGGCGATACGCTGACTTTCTCTCCCTCCAACCGTCAGGCGAAAGTCGTTTCGATCGAGAAATGGAATTCCAAGACCGAAATCCTGACCGCGCAGGCGGGCGAAAGCATCGGCCTCGTCCTCGACCAGCCGATCTTCGTCGCGCGCGGCGATGTGGCGAGCCATGACGAAAAAGCGCCCGCGCTCTCCAACGTCTTCCGCTCCAACATCTTCTGGCTGGGCAAATCGCCCCTGCAGGCCGGCAAACATTATAAAATGAAGCTGGCGACCTATGAAGCGACCGTGACGGTGCAGAGCATCGAATGCGTCATCGACACCAACGACCTGTCGCGCAGCCAGAAACAAACCGTTGAAACCAACGAAATGGCCGAAGTCGTCTTCCGCAGCCGCGAAATGCTGGCGCTCGACAGCTACAAGGACAGCCTGAAAATGGGCCGCCTTGTTCTGGTCGAAAACCACGATGTGGTTGGCGGCGGTTTGATCGTGCCGGAAGGCCTCGTCGACCAGCGCAAGACGCTGGGCAAGGCGCAGGATAACCTTTACGCCGTCGATCACCTGCTCGCTCCCGCCGCGCGCTCCGCCCGCAACGGCCACAAGGGCGCGGTTGTCTGGCTGACGGGCCTGTCCGGTTCCGGCAAGTCCACGCTGGCCATGCGGGTTGAACACGCGCTGTTTACGCGCGGCATGCAGACCTACGTGCTGGACGGCGATAACGTCCGCAAGGGCCTCTGCGGCGACCTCGGCTTCTCGCCCGAAGCGCGCACCGAAAACATCCGCCGCGTCGGCGAAGTCGCCAACCTGATGGCGGATGCCGGTCTTGTGGCGATCACCGCCTTTATCTCCCCCTACCGCGCAGACCGCCGCAAGGCGCGCGAAGCGGCGGGCGATAAATTCTTTGAAATCTACGTCAAGGCCGACCTCGCCACCTGCGAGAAGCGCGACCCCAAAGGCCTCTACAAAAAGGCCCGCACCGGCGAGATCAAGGAATTCACGGGCATTACCTCGCCCTATGAAGCGCCGGAAAACGCCGACCTTGTCGTTGATACGTCAACGCGCGGTATCGATGCTTGCGTGGAAATGATCACGCAATACATCCTCGACCATACCCGCGCTGACAGCAACGTCACGCAACTGCCGGCGGCGAAAGCCCGCTCATGATGGACCTGCTCGATCTCGCGCGCAAACTGATCCCCGTCGCAAGGGATGCAGGCGAAATCGAACTTAAATACTACCGCGAAGGCGCGGAAGTGCAGGACAAGTCCGATGGCTCCCCCGTTACGCTGGCCGACCAGGAAGCTGAAAAGCTGATCACCGAGCGCCTGAAGCTGATCGCGCCGGATATTCCTATCGTCGGCGAGGAAGCGGTCGAGGCGGGCAGCATTCCCGATATTTCCGGCGGTACCTATTTCCTTGTCGATCCGCTCGACGGCACTAAGGAATTCATCACCGGCGGCGGTGATTTCACCGTCAATATCGCATTGATGATCAATCACCAGCCTGTCATGGGCGTTATTTACGCGCCTGTCTCCGATGCGCTCTATTTCGCGGGCGGTGGGCTTGCCTATGCGGTCATCAAGGGCGGGGCGGAACAACGCCTTGCCGTGCGCACTATCCCTGAATCAGGCCTGACCGTTGTCGCTTCGAAACGCCACGGCGACCCCGAAAGGATCGAAGAATTCCTGCGCGGCCGCAAGGTCGAAACCACGGTCAACCGCTCCAGCTCGCTTAAATTCTGCGTGATCGCGGCAGGCGAAGCCGATGTCTACCCGCGCCTTGGCCCCACCTCTGAATGGGATACGGCGGCGGGCGACGCGATTTTACGCGCGGCCGGCGGCAATGTGGTGACGCTCGATGGCCAGCCCTTGCGCTACGGCAAGGCCGACAAACGCTTCCTGAACCCTGATTTCGTGGGCTATGCGGTGGATGAAGCATTCACAGGCAAGCCTGCGCAAAAGCCGAAACTGGCGCTCTGATGACAGCCAAAACCGACGCCGAAATCATCGCCAGCCTTGACAAGCCCGGGGCGGGCATACCGCTCTATCAGAAATTATACCTGCGCCTTTACGTGAAGCCTTTCATCTCCGCCAAGTCGGACTGGGACGAAGACACGCGCGCCTTCAACCTCATCAACCGCAAGCTGCTGGATGAGGTCGGAAAGCTGGACGAAGCGCAGCTGTCGAAACGCGTGCTGGTGCCCCCGCAGCGCGGGCTGGAGGATAGCTCGCGCTATTGGTCGGCGGCCATGGCGCTGGAGCACCTGCTGATCGTCGGCACGGGCGTGAAAAACATTATTATCAGCCTCTCCAAAGGCATCGTGCCTGACGGCAAGGCCGATACCGCGACGGTGAAGCCCTCGGGCACACCGACGGCGAAAGACATTCTGGCGCAATACCGTGATTTCGCGGCCAATACGCCCGGAGAGGTTGACAGCGCCGTCAAGGACCGCAAGAGCAAGGCGACGTTTGATCATCCGTGGTTCGGCGCGTTTACGGCGCACCAATGGCACTGGCTGCTGGCCGTGCATACCGGCCTGCACCTGAAGCAGATACGGGCGATTATTGCAGGGTTGAAATAATACTCTTGGCGACGGCTGCCGCTTGCGCGCGCAACTCGGGCACTGCCGTGGTTTCGAACAGCTGGCCAAACAGGGGCGTGCCAAAAATAAGCACCATCCCGCCCATCTTGCGCGCGCCGACGAAATTGTCCGACGCCGCGACGCCATAGGGGTTATTGGCGCGTTTCAGCATCCCGCTCTCCACCATCTTTTTCAGCAGCGGATTGTTGTCGATTTTGTAATTCACGCCCACGCAGTTGAAGGCGATATCGAATACCTCGCGGCGGGGCGGGGTGTTCCGGCTATGCAATTCGATGCTGACGCCGCTATCCACCGGCGATACGTCGCGGCATTTGGCTTTTTCAAGCGTCAATTGGCCTGTGGCAATTGCCGCATCAATCTCGTACGAAATGGAAGCCGCATAGCGGTGACGATGCACGTTCCAGAGCGTAAAGTATTTTTCCGCAAGGCGCGTCCGGTCGGTGGAGCTTAACGATCTCCACAGGTCTTGCGTCAAGGGACGCAGGCTGTCGATCACGTACTGCCATTCGGTCGTGCCTGCCGCGATATCCTTGCGGATCTCCCGCATAATCTGTGATAGGCGTTTATTCAGGAACCTGCTGCCATCGGCCTTCGGCACGCGGCTGGCGTCATATTCGGGCACATGGGCGCGGGGCAGCAGGCCGGTGCCGGAAAAACACGCCATTTTTCCCTGCCAGCCGGATCTGAGAATACTGACAATCGTATCCGCCGCCGTCAATCCGCTGCCGATAATGGCGACGGAGGATTTACCCTTCAGCGCCGCAAAATCGTAATGCCAGGGGTTATTCACCAGCCCCTGCACACTGTCTTCCTGCGCCTTCAGTGAATTGCCGATGGCAAGCACCACATAACGTGCGGGAATAATATCCGCGCCGGAGCGTATTTCGAGGTACTCGTCTTCATCGGCCACATCGGCAACTTCACCCTGAAAGAAATCGAGCGGGATGCCGCGCTCCGCCGCCAGTGCTTTCGTTTCAGCTAAAACCGACGCCAGATATTGCCCGTACAGCGGGCGGGGCAGGTAATCGCCGGGTTTGGCGTCATGACCACTGGCCTGCGCCCATTTCAGGAAATGTCCGTGATCATCGGCATAAAGCCCCATGGCGGAAGCACGGACGTTGAGTAAATGTTCGTTGCGGGGCGTCGAATAGGCAGGCCCGAAAACACCCGCAGGCTCGCGCGATATAACCGCGATGCGCATCGGACGGGTCAGCGATTTGACAAGGTTCGCCAGCACGGCAAGGCCCGAGAAGCCGCCGCCGATAATCGCGATATCGTAACGTGATTGCGGCATAACCGCCGCTTACTGCAGGATTTTCGCAGGCGTGCCCGCGACGGTTGCGCCAGCCGGCACATTCGCCACCACGACGCTGCCGGCGGCGACTTTGGCGCCCGCGCCGATCTCGATATTGCCGAGGATGGTCGAATTCGCGCCTAGCACCGCGCCCTTGCGCACCTTCGGGTGGCGGTCGCCCGGCACCATATCGCGGCCGCCCAGCGTGACGCTGTGCCAGAACAGCACGTCGTCTTCGATGACGGCGGTTTCGCCGATCACGATGCCGGTGGCATGATCCATCATCACGCCGCGCCCAATACGGGCCGCCGGATGGATATCGACGCCGAACAGGTCGGAAATGCGGTTTTGCAGGTAGAGCGCCAGATGCTGGCGGTCAACGCTCCACAGATAGTGGGCGAGACGGTAGCTCTCGAGCGCGTGGAAACCCTTGAAGAACAGGAAGGGGCAGACGGTATCGCGCGCGGCAGGGTCATGCGTCATGATCGAGGCAATGTCGCGCTCCAGCGTGTCCGAGAAATCCGGCACGGCCGAGAAAAATTCGGTGAAGATCTGCAGCAGCAAGCCTTCGGGCAGGTGCTTCGCGGCCAGTTTTTCAGACAGCAGGTGGCCCAGCGCTTCGGGCAGGTCGCGCGCCTGTAAAATGACGCTCTGCAGCAATGGCGCGAGCGCCGCATCCTGCGCGGCCAGCTTTTCTGCTTCCACGCGCAGCGTTTGCCAGACGCCCGTTTTCTTGTCGGTTTTCAATGTGTGCACCTTGTTCATAGGTTCGAGTCATACTCCAATAAGCCATTGAAGTCACGTGCTTTATCTTGGTTTACTTTCAGGATAAAACCCGATAGCATCAGCCCGATTTCATTCAATTTTTTGGGAAATTTCGCCATGGCACAGAACGCTCCCGGCATCCTCCAGATCATCGGCAACACCCCCATGATCGAGGTTACGCGCATCGACACCGGCCTCTGCCGCCTGTTCCTGAAACTGGAATGCCAGAACCCCGGCGGTTCGATCAAGGACCGCATCGCCCGCACGATGATCGAGGCGGCGGAAAACGATGGCCGCCTGAAACCCGGCGGCACGATCGTCGAGGCCACGGCGGGCAATACCGGCCTCGGCCTTGCCCTGATCGGCGTTTTGAAGGGCTACAAAGTCATCCTCGTCGTGCCCGATAAGATGTCGCGCGAGAAAATCTTCCACTGCAAGGCGCTGGGCGCGCAGGTGATTACGACCCGCTCCGACGTCACCAAAGGTCACCCCGAATACTATCAGGACATCGCCGAGCGCATCGCGCGTGAAACCGGCGCGTTCTATTCCAACCAGTTCAGCAACCCCGCCAATACGCTGGCGCATGAAATTTCCACCGCCCCCGAAATTTGGGAGCAGATGGGCCATGATGTCGACGCTATCGTCTGCGGCGTCGGCTCCGGCGGCACCTTGACCGGCATCGGCCGTTTTATGGCGCGCGTCAGCCCGCGCACCGAAATGGTCTTGGCCGACCCCGTCGGCTCTATCCTCGCGCCGCTCGTCAATACCGGCAAAATGACGACGCCGGGCTCATGGCTGGTGGAGGGCATCGGGGAAGATTTCATCCCCAATATCCTTGACATCAAGCTGGCGAAAACGGCCTATGCGATACCGGACGAGGAAAGCCTCGCCACCGCCCGCATGCTCCTGAAAAACGAAGGCATCCTTGCCGGCCCCTCGTCGGGCACGCTGATTGCCGCCGCGCTGCGCTATTGCCGCGAGCAAAAGACCGAGAAACGCGTCGTCAGCCTCGTTTGCGACCGCGGCGACAAGTACCTGTCGAAAACCTTCAGCGATTTCTGGATGACCGAGCAGGGCTTCACCGCGCGCGAAAACACAGGCACTGTCGAAGACCTGATCGTCCGCCGCCATGACGCCGGCGATACGGTGGTGGTGCGCGGCTCCGACACGCTGCAGACGGCCTATAAACGCATGAGATTTGCCGATGTTTCGCAGCTGCCCGTGCTGGATGACGACGGAAAAGTACTCGGTCTCGTGGACGAAAAAATGCTGCTGGACGGCCTGACCCGCGACGGCAAGGTGATCTCGCTCGCCAATACTGTCGGCGAAGTGATGCGCGAAGGCGCCCCCCAGCTGCCCAAGGAAACCCCGATCGAAGAGGCCTCGGCCTTTATGCGCCAGCATCCGATCGTCGTGATCACCGACAATGGCCGTATGCTGGGCCTTGTCACCCGCGTCGATATGCTCAACCACCTCTACCTGAAAGGCAAGGCCGCGTCATGACCGCCCGCAAGAATAGCGCCTTTTCTACCCGTTGCATCCACGGCGGGCAGATGAACGACCCGACCACCGGCGCCGTCAACGTGCCGATCTACCAGACCTCCACCTACGCCCAATCCGCCCCCGGCGAGCATAAGGGCTTCGTCTATGCGCGCGGCCATAACCCGACGCGCCATGCGTTTGAGCGCGCGATTGCCGACCTTGAAGACGGCAGCGCCGGTTATGCCTTCGGTTCTGGCCTTGCTGCTATGTGCGCGATCCTTGATTTGCTGCCTGCGGGGGCACATATGGTCGCCTCCGATGACCTGTACGGTGGCAGCTACCGCCTGTTTGAACGCGTGCGCAAGCCGTCATCGGGCCTGAATGTTTCCTATGTCGATATGTCCGACCTCGCCAACGTCAAAAAGGCCATCACGCCTGAGACGAAAATGCTCTGGATCGAGACGCCGACCAACCCGCTGTTGAAACTGGCCGATATCGCGGCGCTCGCGGCGTTGGCGAAAGAACACAAGCTGCTTTCCGTGGTCGACAATACCTTTGCCACGCCATGGATACAGAAGCCCATCAACATGGGCGTCGACCTTGTCGTGCATTCTGCCACCAAATACATCGGCGGCCATAGCGATGTGATCGGCGGCGTCGTGGTGGTGAACGACAACAAGGAAATTTCTGACCGCCTGAAATTCATCCAGAATGCCACGGGCGGCATTTTGGGCCCCTTCGACAGCTTCCTCGCGCTGCGCGGCGTGAAGACGCTGGATGTGCGCATGGAACGCCATTGCAAAAGCGCCGAGAAAATAGCTGCATGGCTGGAAAAACACCCGAAGGTCGAAAAAACCTATTACCCCGGCCTGAAATCGCATCCGCAGCATGAACTGGCAAAGAAACAGATGGCCGGTTTCGGCGGCATGATCACCGCGATTTTGAAGGGCGACCTCGAAGCCTCGCGCCGCATGTTGTCGGCCTGCAAGGTCTTTACGCTGGCCGAAAGCCTTGGCGGCGTGGAAAGCCTGATCGAGCATCCCGCCATCATGACGCATGGCTCCGTGCCGAAGGAACAGCGCGCGGCGCTGGGCATCAGCGACAGCCTGATCCGCCTGTCGGTGGGTATCGAAAGCGTCGACGACCTGATCGCCGACCTCGACGAGGCGCTTGCGAAGGCATGAGCAAAATAATTGCAGATATCGGCGGCACGAACGCCCGCTTCGCGCTGGTTAACGACAACGCCGTCATCAGCGATGTCGAGGTGCTGCCCTGTGCCGATTACGCGTCGCCGGCCGATGCCGCGCAGGCTTATTTAAAGCGCATCGGCGCGAAGCCGGAAGCGGGGGCCTTCGCCGTCGCCACAGCCCTTGACGGTTCTGACAAGGTTTCCATGACTAACCATGTTTGGGCTTTTTCCATCAACGAAACCTGCAGGAATATCGGGCTGAAACGCCTGAAGGTGATCAACGATTTTGCGGCGCTGGCCAATGCCGTGCCCTACCTGGCCGGTAACGATATGTACCAGCTGGGCGGCGGCGAAGTGCGCCAGGGAATGCCCATCGCCATTATCGGCCCCGGCACGGGACTTGGCGTCGCGGGTATCGTTTTCTCCGACGGCAAGCCCGTCGTTATCCCGACCGAGGGCGGGCATGTGACCATGCCCAGCTCCACCCCCCGCGAATTTGCACTCTTCGAATGGCTACGCAACAGTAAATACCACCATATTTCGGCCGAGCGCGTGATTTCGGGCAAGGGTCTTGTGAACCTTTATAACGCTGTCTGCGGCGTTGATGGGTTGAGCCTACCGGAACGGACGCCTGCTGAAATTTCCAAGGCCGGTATCGACGGATCGTGCAAGGCCTGTGCGGAAGTGGTCGATTTGTTCTGCCATTTCCTTGGCGTCGCCGCCGGCAACCTTGCGCTGTCGATGGGTGCGGGCGGCGGGCTTTATATCGCGGGCGGCATCGTGCCCCAGCTGGGGGATTACTTCAAAACCTCGCGCTTCCGCGAAAGCTATCTGTCGAAAGGGCGTTTCAGGGAATACCTTGAACGTATCCCGACCTTTGTGATCACCCATCCCTATCCGGGGCTGGAAGGCCTGAAAAATATCGCTTAAAGCGCGGGTAGCGTAGCCAAGTGATCCTGCGCCCAGATCTTGCTATAGGTATCGCTGTCGATATTCGCGCCGGAGAGGATCACCAGCGCGCGCTTGCCTTTGTTGCCCTCGCCAAGCCATTGGTGCGCGGCGGCCATGCCCAGCGCCGAGGTCGGCTCGACGGTGATTTTCAGCAAATGCATCAGCCATTGGCTCCAGTACAGGATATCTTCCTCCGACACCTCGTAAAATCCGTCCAGCTGCTGGATAAAATGGAAGGTACGGGCGGAGACGCCTAATGTGCGCACACCATCCGCGATCGTTTTCGGCGTTTCATTGAAGCGGAATATCTTGCCCGAAGCGAAAGATTGCGCAGCGTCGTTGGCAATCGAGGGTTCCGCCGCATAGACCTCCGCATCCGCCGAAAACAGGCGGGTGGCGAGGAAAGTGCCGGAGATTAGTCCCCCGCCGCCGCAGGGCGCGAAAACGGCATCGAATTTTCCTTCATCTTCCCAGGCTTCGAGCGCGGCGGTGCCTTGCCCCGCGATCACATCGTCATGGTCGTAAGGCGGGAGCAGGAAACAGCCTTCGCCTTGCGCGGCGGTCTTCGCCGCTTCTTCCGCTTCTTGCCGTGTTTTCGCTACGATCACTTCCGCGCCATAAGCCTTCGTCGCCGCGATCTTGACGCGGGAGGAACCGGCGGGGATATAGACGGCTGCCTTCACGCCCAGCTGGCGCGCGGCCCATGCCACGGCCTGCGCATGGTTGCCCGATGAATAGGCGATAACGCGCTGGGGCAGGGCGCCCCGTTCCTTCAGCGCCAGTAATGTATTCAGCGCGCCCCGCGCCTTGAAGGCGCCGACCTTTTGCGCGCCTTCGTACTTGAACAAAATCTCGCTGCCGAGAAATCGGTCGAGCAGGCGCGATCTCAACACAGGCGTACGGTTCATATGCGGTTTCAGGCGTTTCTGCGCGGCTTCGATGGCGTCGGGCTTCATTTTAACATCTCTCTTGCAAGCTTCAGCGTCGCGGCGGTCCACAGAAATGTGCCGCCCTCGCTAACGTTTTCGCTGTAACCGTGGACGGTTTTGGTATCGGCGCTGCCCTCGGCCACGTTATATTTTTCAAACAACGAATTACGCTCTTTATATACTTTTTGCGCCAGCATGACAAATTTCTGCGCAATGCGGCGGGCATCGGCCTCCATGCCACAACGCTGCAGTCCCGCAAAGGCGAAATACTGCAGCGGCGGCCAGCCGTTGGGCCAATCCCACTGGCTGCCGCTTTCATGGGTCGAGGTGGCGATGCCATAGGGCGTTTCCAGCTGTTCCAGCACGGCGGGGACAGCCTTTTTCCCATGTTCGGCGTCATCATCATAAATGCCGGCCCAAAGCGCATGGAAGAAGGTGGCGAAGGGCGAGGTGTTACGCTTTCCTGTCTCGAAATTATAATCGTGGTAAATGCCGCTGCGCGTATCCAGCAGGTATTGCTTCATCAACGCCAAACGCTTATCCGCACGGTCGAGCCATTCCTGCTGCGGCTTGCCCAGCAGGCCCGCAATCTCCGCCATATCGTCTTCCATGCGGTAGAGCAGAGAATTTAAGCAAACAGGCGTATGGAAGATGCATTCCAATGCGCCATATCCCCAGTGCCCTGTGGGATCAAGGCCGGAGGCACGCATGGAGCGGTCGGCGCGGTAATAAAGCCCTGTCAGCTTGCCGTCATAAAACCGTTTATGCGGTTCTTCCTTGAAAAAGACGATGGCATGGTCGTAATGCCCGGGCTCGCCCTTGATGACCTCGATTGCCGGCGTGTCGCCTTCATCCCAGTAACGCGAGAGACCGTTGGGCGCTAGCCTGCCGTCTGTCGTCCAGTATTTGTAATAGGCGATCAGATCGGCATAGGCCGCCTCCAGCCACTCGCGGCCTGCCGTCTCCCATATCTTTAACACCATCGCGGCGATCAGCGGTGGTTGCGAACGCGAAAGGTAATAGGTGCGGTTCGCGTTCAATACCTTGCCGTAGGTGCGGATTTGATAGAGCTGGTTTTCAACCTGCTGCAGCATCAGCTTCGGGTGTTCCTTGTTCCACGCAAAAACGGGAAAAGCCGTATCCCAGCCATACATTTCATTGAACCGCCCGCCCGGCACCAGATACGGGTGCGGCAGGTAGAGCAGCCCATGCTCCGCATCGTCGCTCAGGAAATAGGATGCGGCAGGCAGGGGCTTGCAGCCATCAATTTTTTCCGCCGCATAGATCACGGGCGTCGCATCCGGCAGTTTCGGGTCGGTCATCGCCGCGAAGATATCGCGGCGCAGCAGGCGCTCGGGTGTGGCTTCGATCAGTTCGTCGAAGCCCTGCATCTTATCCCGCCTTCTTCACAAACACGCCGCCGAAGCCAGGCAGCGCGATCGTGGAACCCTGCGTCGTGTATTCCAGCCCGTGGCCTTCCAGCGGCGCGCCGTTCAGCGGAATGGTGACGGTATCGGGCGAGAAGTTGAAGGCGCAGAAGATGTTTTCACCATCCAGCGAACGCGTAAAGGTCAGTAAATCCTTATGCGTATCATGGAACGCCAGCGCGCCGCGGATCAGGGCGGGGTGCTTTTTGCGCCATTTCAGGTAGTTTTTGGTGAAGGTCAGCATCGACTGCGGGTCCTTCTCCTGCGCGGCCACGCTGGCCTTCGCATGTTCCGCCGGCACGGGCAGCCAGCCGTCGTTGGCGGCGGTGAAGCCTGCGTTTTTCTTTGCCCCGTCCCAGGGCATGGGCGTGCGGCAGCCGTCGCGTCCTGCGCCGGTCGAGCCGATGCCGGGGTCCTGCCGTTTTTCAGGGGGAATGACGGCCTCTGTCAGCGCCAGTTCCTCGCCCTGATACACAAACGAAGAACCGCGCAGGGAGGACAGCATCGCCAGCAGCATTTTCGACTGCTGCGCATTCGGCTTGTCGTTCACCGCCCAGCGCGTCGCAACGCGGATGGCGTCATGGTTCGACAGCGCCCACGAGGGCCATGAATCATGCGGGCGGCAGAAAAACTCTTCGACCTTCTGGCGCACATAGGCGGGGTCGTATTTATGCACCAGCAGCGAGAAGTCATAGGCCGTATGCAGCATTTCGGGACCGTTGGTGTAGGAAATCGTGGTTTCGACGGTTTTGTCGTCGTTCACCTCCGCCACCATCATGCGGGCGTCGTATTTATCGGTCAGCGCGCGGAATTTTTTCAGGAAGGGGATCATCTCCGGCTGGCTCTTGTCATACGTATGCCATTGCATCGAATAGGGATGGATGATCGTCTTGCCATCCGACGGCGGCAGGGGACGCGGCGGGTTGTCGCGCAGCTGCACGTCATGGATGCAATGCGGCAGAGCATCCATGCGGAAACCGTCGACGCCGCGGTCCAGCCACCATTTTGCGGTATCCAGCAGCTCGGCCTCCACCTCGGGGTTCAAAATGTTGAGGTCGGGCTGCTGTTTCAGAAACTGGTGGTAATAGTATTGCCCGCGCTGCGGATCGAATTCCCACGACGAGCCGCCGAAAACCGAAATCCAGTTGTTGGGCGGCGAGCCGTCGGGCTTCGGGTCGGCCCAGACGTACCAGTCGGCGTATTTGTTGGTTTTATTCTTGCGGCTTTCGATGAACCATTTGTGTTTTTCGGATGAATGGTTCAGGACGATGTCGATGATGAGTTTCAGACCGCGCTTGTGCATCTCCGCGATCATCTCGTCGCAATCGGCAAGCGTGCCGAAAATGGGGTCGATGCCGCGATAATCGGCGACGTCATAGCCGAAATCCGCCATGGGCGAGGTGAAGAAGGGCGAGAGCCAGACGCCGTCGACGCCGAGGCTGGCGATATAGTCGAGTTTCTGCGTAATGCCCTTCAAATCGCCGATGCCGTCGCCGTTGCTGTCGAAGAAACTGCGCGGGTAAATCTGGTACAAAACCGCGCCGCGCCACCATTCTTTACCCTGTGTCATCAGAATCCCTCTATGTTGCAACGCAATAAAATTACCGGAAAAAGATTATAGCCCAAGCGCTTGTCAGTAAAGCGTTCAAAAGTATTGCCACAACGTATATATTTAGTATTATATTGCACCAATTACATAATCTGAGTAATTAAATTGCCGGGTCGCAAGATATATTACGTGCCGCCTCGACTGGTGGGCTCTATCGACAATTGGTCAGGAAAGAATACGCCTGATGGCAAGTCGTGGCTGCTCGACCATGCGCAATCGATGGGTTTCGATACTGTCTGGTTTTCGCCTTTCTTTGAAACCACGCGCCTGAAAGCGGCGACGGGCGAAGGGCATCCCAACGAACATTGCCTCTATGCCATCCGCGGCCACGGTGTGCTCGACCCCGAATTCAGCGCGACCAAGATAACCAAGAACCGCGAAGACCACACGCCGAAAGAACTGGCCGCGATCGACGAACTCGACCGCGAGCATCTGGAACATTTCAGCGCGCAGGCCGCCAAGCAGGGCATCAAGGTCGTGCCCATGGCCGACCTCGTCTTCAACCATATCGCCGCCGACCACCCTGTCGCCGTGCAGGAACGCGCCGAGATCAAGGCGATTGTCGACAGCCTGCCCGCAGGCCAGCAGGTACATCTGGTAAAGAAGCTGGCCAAAGACCACGACGACGTGGAAAAGAACAACAATATCGGCATCAGCTGGACCGACGCGCAGGGGCAGAAACAGGAATACCTTTTCAAATTCGCCTATAACGACAAGCTGGAACCGCTCGACTGGCAGGGCAAGCCGAATTTGGAAACCGCGCAGATCAACTATGCCTCCCCCGCCGCGAAAGAATTCTTTATCACGGGCAAGGATGGCAAAGACGGTTTCTGGAAGCAGGTGATGGACTGGTACATGGACCGCGGCATGGATAATTTCCGCTGCGACGTCGCCTACCGCGTGCCCGCTGACTGGTGGCAGGAACTGATCGGGCATGTCGCGCAGCGCAAGCCCGATGTCTGCATGATGGCCGAAACGCTGGGCGGCTCCGATAAAGCGCTCGAGAAAATGGCGAAGATAAAGGTGCTGGACGGCCACGGAAACGAACGCCCGGGCTTCGACCTCGGCATGACCAGTAATTACTGGTGGAACTTCACCGACGACTGGCTGCCCAAGCAGGAAATGCCGCGCCTGCGCAAGATGGCGAAATTCGGCGGCGCCGCAGCACCCGACAACCACGACACGGCCGAAACGCTGGCCGGCAAGTTCCAGAAGGCGCTGAAGGGCAAGGCCGACGCCGACCATGCTGTCGCCGATATCTGCATGCGCAACTATGCGATCTCCGCGCTGATCGGCAATACCGTTTTCATGCAGATGGGATACGAGTATTGCAAGGAAACGCAGAACGGCGTCTTCAAGGGTCAGGGTTCGCCCAAGGAATGGGAAGACCTCGTCAAGGCGCGCCCCGCCGGCAACGTCCTGAATATCTCCCACCGCGTGAAGGAAATCAACGCGCTCAAGTCGAGCCTGCACACCGAAAACTGCTACGTGAATATCGTCGAGCACAAGGAAGTGCAGAGCGGCAAGCTTATCACGCTGACATGCGAATATATCGACGCCGACACGGGCAAGAAAACCGCCGAAGCCGTTTTGATTATCAACAAGAAGCCCGAGGATGGCGCCGTGGCTGTGACCGAAGGCAGCATCCTGGCGCTCGAAGGCAAGGGCCTGACGCGCCTGGGCGGCTCCTCCGACAAAGTGCTGATGGTCGGCGATGCGATGATCTATCACACGCCTGTGAAAGATATCGAGCCGCCGCTGTCCACGCTGGCGCGCAATGTCAAAAAAGCCTATCGCCCGGCGGCTTAACCCTTCGGGCCGGCCTTCGTGCTGCTGGCAGGCGGCGCAGGGTCGTTCGCCGCATTCTTCTTCATGTAGTCTTCCAGCTTTTTATGCAGCGCGTCTTTTTCCGCACGCTCGAGGAAGCTTGCCTCGATGCTGTTGCGGGTGATGGTGGCAAGATCCTGTTTCGTCAGGCCCAGCGCATCCGTCACGGCCTTGAAGTTTTCGTTCATGTAACCGCCGAAATATGACGGATCGTCGGAATTGATCGTCGCCTTCAGGCCCAGCACCAGCATTTTCTTAAGCGGGTGGTTCTTCATGTCCTTCACGACGCAGAGCTTCAGGTTCGACAGCGGGCAG
>JBGGMV010000087.1:0-74895 GCA_041287865.1 Alphaproteobacteria bacterium
TCAACCTTAATTCATAAACGTAACGACCTTCTTGTCCATTTTTTGCGTCTATCCACTTATACCCAGTAACATTCCAAAAAACCCGATAATGAGAAGTAGAGAAAAATATGTCTTTTTGATCTTTTAAAATATCTTCAACCGCATACTTTTTTAAAATTTTACCATCTAGATATAGCTCAAGTAACATGTCTGAAGCAGCGAAGGGCTGTTTTTGCGCCCCTAACCGGACATAGGAGATGCCAGAAACGCTATCTGATAACTTTCCTCCCATCACATTTCCCGGTGCATCAAACCAATTAAAAGTATAAAGAAGCTTATCTTGAGGTGTGTCTGTCTGGTAAATACACAGTCGCCCAGCCGACCCCTCGCCCAAATAAATTCCCGGAGTAGAAATCACGTAGTATTTTGCACCCTCCTGTCCCGAAAAATCATCATGTGGGTTCACAACGGTTTTAAACCACAAGCCTCGTAGCTCCATAACCCTATCTGCAGCAGCTGGGGCTGCAAGCAAGAATAGCATACAAAGAAATACTAGGCTTCTGAGAATCAAGACTTCAACTCCGCCAACCCCTTATAAAACGCCAGCGCCTCAGGGTTCGCGAGCGCCTCGACATTCTTCACCTCGCGACCGTGGATGACGTCGCGGACGGCGAGTTCGGTGATTTTGCCGCTCTTTGTTCTCGGGATATCGGCGACGGCGATGATTTTGGCGGGGACGTGGCGGGGGCTGGCCTGGTCGCGGATGGCTTTTTTGAGGCGGGTGGCGAGGGCTTCGTCCAGCTTTGCGTCGGGTTTGAGAACGACGAACAAAACCACGCGCACGTCGTTGTCCCAGTCCTGGCCAACGGCGATGCTTTCCTTGATTTCGGGTTGTTGTTCGACGATGCGGTAGATTTCAGCCGTGCCGATGCGGACACCGCCGGGGTTCAATGTCGCGTCGGAACGGCCATGGATAATCAGACCGCGGTGGGCTGTCCACTCGCACCAGTCGCCATGGCACCAGATATCAGAGAAACGTTCGAAATAGGCTTTGGAATATTTCGCGCCGTCGGCGTCGTTCCAGAAACCTACGGGCATGCAGGGGAAGGGCGTTTTGCAGACCAGCTCGCCTTTGCCCTCGGCCATGGGCTGGCCCTTGTCGTCAAAGACATCGACATCCATGCCGAGGCCCGGCCCTTGAATCTCGCCGCGATAGACGGGGGAGATGGGATTGCCCAGTACGAAGCAGGAAACGATATCGGTGCCGCCGGAGATGGAGGCCAGCTGAGCCTTGGGGAATATCGCGTCGTAGACGTAATCAAACCCTTCGTGCGAGAGCGGCGATCCTGTCGAGGTGATCATGCGCACGGTCGCCAGTTCTTTGCGGTTCGCCACATTCACGCCATTGGTGCGCAGCGCATCGATATATTTGGCCGAGGTGCCGAAGAGCGTGCATTTATGCTTCGCCGCGTAATCGAAGAGCGCATAGCCGTCGGGATAGAAGGGCGAGCCGTCGAACAGCAGCAGCGTGGCTTCCGAGGCCAGCGCCGTCACCAGCCAGTTCCACATCATCCAGCCGCAGGTGGTGAAATAGAAAACCTTGTCGCCTTTGCGGATGTCGCAGTGCAGGCGGTGTTCCTTCAGGTGCTGCAGCAGCGTGCCCCCTGCCCCGTGCACGATGCATTTCGGGATGCCCGTGGTGCCGGAGGAGAACATGATATAGAGCGGCAGATTGAAATCGAACCGTTCAAACCCGATCTTGCCGGGGTTGAAAGCGTCGCGAAAACCATCAAAAGAAACCGTACCATCGACAGCCGCGTTTACGGCGTAATTGACGACCACGGTTTTTTTCAGCGAGGGCAGCTTGCCCGACACTTCTTTAATCTTGTCGCGGCAATCGATCACCTTGCCGTTGTAGTAATAGCCGTCGACGGCGAACATCACTTTGGGTTCAATCTGGCCGAAGCGGTCGAGCACGCCCTGCACGCCGAAATCAGGCGAAGCCGATGACCAGATAGCGCCCAGCGACGTGGCGGCCAGCATGGCAATAATGGTTTCGGGCATATTGGGCAGGTAACCCACGACGCGGTCGCCCTTGGTCACGCCTTCGGCCTTCAGGGCCTGACACACTTGGGAAACCTGATCATACAACTGGTTGAAGGTGAGCGAGCGTTCCACCTTGTCCTCGCCCTTGAAGACAATGGCCACCGTATCATCACGGCGGCGCAGCAGGTTTTCGGCGAAGTTGATTTTGCTGTCGGGGAAGAAGCGGCCCTCTTGAAACTCCTTGCCCTGCTTGAAAACGGTTTTGCCCTGGTCGCCCGTCACGTGGCAGAAATCCCAGACGTTGGCCCAGAACCAGTCCTTGTTTTCCACGCTCCAGCGCCAGAAATCTTCATAGCCCTTGAAGGATTTTTTGACGTCGCCTTCGACCTGTTTCATGAAACGGAACAGCGCGGTTTCCGAAACGTCGGCGGGCGTCCATTTCAGGGCGGGGTCTGCGGCAGCGGTTGATGCTTTTGCAAACATGGGAAATTCCTTCGGGCTTTAAAATTACGGCTTTGAATCGCTAGTTTGTGATGGCAGTATGAATAGCCGATTAACCTTTGGTTTACAATGGCATCCAACACGACACCCGTCATCAACGACAACCACCCCGACCCGCTTGGCCTGCTGATGCAGAAGGCGCAGGGCGGCGATGCCGTGGCCTATAGAACCCTGCTGAACACCGTAACGCCGCTGATTAAAAGCTACCTGCGCACACGGCTGTTTTCGCGCGGCCATATCGATGATATTGCACAGGAAATCTTGCTGGCGATCCATGCCGTGCGGCATACCTACAACCCCGAACAGCCCTTTAAAAACTGGATGTACGGCATCTCCCGCCACAAGGCGATCGACTATATGCGCAAGGCCACCCGCCAAAACGCCAATGAAACCAATGATGTGGAATTTGAAACTTTTATGGCCGACGGTGCGAATAACCCTGAAGAAGCACTGGAGACTAAGCAGCTGCGGGCCTGTCTTGAAAAGCTGCCCGACAAGCAGCGCAAGATTCTGCTGCTGACCAAGGTCGAGGGTTTTTCGATGGCCGAGGCCGGCAAGCAGCTGGGCATGACCGAAAGCGCCGCCAAGGTCGCCGCCCACCGCGCCTACAAGAAGCTGAAGGAGACGTTGATTGACGACGGATACTGATAAACTGATATCCGACCTGACGAAGGACCTGAAGCCGGTGAAACGCCTGCCGCGCGTCGCGCTGCGCGCCGGCCTCTGGGCTGTCTTTACGCTGGGTGCGATCGCCGTCGCTATCTGCGCCTTTACCAAGGGCCCGCGCGAAGACCTGCACACGGCCGCGCACAACCATGTTTTCTGCTGCGAAACGCTGGCCATATTGGTGGCGGGGGTGCTGGCCACTGTTGCCGCCTTCCGCCTCTGCGTACCCGACGTGAAGGTGCGCGGCGTTGTGCAGGCCATGACCGGGCTTGCGACTTTTATCTGGCTCACCCTGATCGGCGCGCAGGTGCACAGGGCCGGACTGGTACCGCCCGAGCCTGCGGGCGAACCCTGCCTGACCGACCTGTCATTGTTCATGGCCGTGCCGCTGCTGGGCGCAGTGTTTATGGTTATGCGGGCGGCGTCGGTCTTTCCTGCCCTTGCGGGTTATTGCGCGGTGCTAGCCACAGGTTCCTTCGGCGCGCTGGGCATGCGGTTGTTGTGCGCGAACGACGAACCGGCGCATCTGCTGGTCTGGCACTTCCTGCCGGTGATGATCTTCGCCCTCTGCGGCCTGCCACTGGGCAAGATTCTGTTAAAGATGCAGCCCCCGAAAAAAATCGCGACCTGATGCAACAATTTTTAACCTGCATCGAATATCATGCCGAGCGGGCAGACCCCGAATCTTCAACAAACCAACACGAAGGAATTTTCCCATGAAACATGTCATCTCCGCAGCCGCGCTGGCCGCTGTCATCATGAGCGCCGCAAGCGTCGCATCGGCCGAGGAAGCGAAAACCGAAAAATGCTACGGCGTGGTGAAAACCGGCAAGAACGATTGCGGCACGTCGAAGCACGGCTGCGCCGGTGCCGCCACCGTTGACGGTGATGCCGAAGAATGGATCAACGTTCCCGCAGGCCTCTGCGCGAAACTGGTGAAGGGCTCGACCGAAGCGCCCAAGGTTGAAGAGAAAAAAGAGTAAGCTACTTCAATAAACATGACCGAACTCTTGAAAACCGGCATAGGGCTTCGCGCGGCGCACACACCTGATGTGATCGCCGGCAAGCCCTCTGTCGGCTTTCTCGAAGGCCATTCCGAAAATTATTTCCGCATCGGCGGCATTCCTTTCGAGCAATTGATGAAATGCCGCGCCGATTACGCGGTCAGCCTGCACGGCGTCGGCCTGTCGCTGGGATCGGCGGGCGGCGTGTCATCAGAACATTTATCCAAGCTTGCCGCGCTGGTTGCCGCGGTTGACCCGATACTGGTATCCGAACACGTATCATGGAGCAGTGCCGACGGAAAATCCGTGCCCGACCTGCTGCCCCTGCCGATGACCAATGAGGCACTGGATACCATCTGCGCCAACGTCAGCCATGTGCAGGACGTATTGAAGCGCACGATACTGGTCGAAAACCCGTCATCCTACCTCGCCTTTACGCAACCCGAACTGGAAGAACCCGCGTTTCTGGCGGAAATTGCAAAACGCACCGGCTGCGGCCTGTTGCTCGATGTGAACAATATCCATGTCAGCGCGCATAACCTCGGCTTTGATGCGCGCGCCTATATCGCGGCTATCCCGCAAGGCATCGTAAAGGAAATCCACCTTGCCGGTTATCAGGTAAACGAGGTCGAGGGCGCAGAGATTTTCATCGACGCCCACAATCAGGCCGTGCATGAACCCGTCTGGTCGCTCTACCGCGACGCGCTGGCGCGGTTCGGCGATACGCCGACCGTGATCGAATGGGACAGCGACCTGCCCGCGCTGACAAGGCTGGTGGCCGAAGCGCATAAGGCCGACGTGATGCGCGACGCCGCAAGAAAGGGACGCCTCCATGCCCGCGTTGCCTGAGCTGCAGCAGAGCATGATCGCCCGCATCATCAATCACGGCGACGCCGCGGACCTGCCCGTCACTCCCGCAGCGCGTTTCAGCGTTTACAACAACAATACCCGCATTATCCTGCGCGATTTGCTGAAGGATACCTTCCCCGTCACCGCATTGCTGCTGGGCGAAAAATTCATGTCCTTCGCGTCGCAGGAATTCGCCACCGCATTCCCGCCGGAAAGCGGTGACATGAACGGCTATGGCGCGGATTTTCCCGACTATCTCGCGCGGCTGCCGAACCTGAACCAGTTCGCCTATGTGCCCGATATCGCACGTCTCGAATGGCTGGCACATGAAGCTTACCTTTCGCCCCGCCTGCCGCCGCTGACGGCGGAACGGCTGGCCGCTGCGCCCGACCCGATGGAATTGCAGTTAAAACTGCAGCCGCATGTGCATATCCTGCGCTCCGCCTGGCCGGTCGACAAATTGTGGGAAGAGGTGAACGCACAAGGGGCGGAGCTGCACGGATTTAAAATGCAGGCCGTCGAAACCTTCGTCGCCATCTACCGCGAGGAAAACCGCATCGCGCTCTGGAGCATTAGCGAGGGCGGCTACCGCTTCCTCGAACACCTGCAAGCCTCGCCCAACCTGCCGCTGGCCGCCGAAGCCGCGCTCCGCGCCGAAGGCGGATTGCAGCTCGACCTGCTGCTGGCGACGCTGTTGCAGCAAAAATTGCTGGCGGCCTAAGCTTTCGTTTTAAAGGCGGATGAACGCCATATCGTCGGGCATTTGCGCAACTCTGCTTCCAGCCGTTCGGGATCGAAGGGCTTTGCAATGAATGATCTTGCACCCTTCGTGCGCGCGGCGACGGCGTTCGATGCCGTGCCCGCGCCCGTCACCATGATCACATAGGCGTCCTTGTCGTATTTTATCAGCTGCTCGATCACATCAAGGCCCGAGCCGCCTTGGAAGTTGATATCGAGAAACACAATATCCGGCACATGCTCGAGATAGGCCTCAAGCACCTTCGACACATCATGCACCATGTGGCAGACGCCGATGTGGGCCAGTTCCTCCTTCAGCAGCTCGCAGATATCCTTGTTATCGTCGGCCAGCAGGATCACTTTCTCGTCCCGCCCGGCGCGCAAGCTATAGAGCGTTGATTGCTGAGCCTTCTGGTTCTGCCCTTCCGCCGTGGTGGCGAGGCGTATTTCGACGCGCTGCAATTTATCGGCCGTCACGCTGTTCGAGGCCACTTCGCAGCTGCGCGGCGGCAGGTGCGCGAGCACTTGCTGCGTGAAGCTGTCGTTACACTCCTGCGCCGGCTGGTCGTGGCGCACGAAGCAGAGCATCCGTTCCTTGTCGTAAACGTAAATCGCGCCCTCGCGCTCGCGGATCATATCCTCCAGCCGGCGACCCAGCAGCAACACGTTGTGCGGCGTCTTGCCCGTCAGCACCACATCGACCATGGCCCAGTACTGGATATCGCTTTTGATGCCCGAGACAAAACGCAGCAGTTCTTTCACGTGGGAGCGGTCGAGCAGGATCATGACGGCACTCAGCTTTTGCGGGAGGAAAAAATATTTAAACAATCCAGAGTTGTATTCTCTTTCCAGCCTAACAAAAAAACCTCACCGGCGCGTTAATTTTCAGGCTGCATACAGGCGTATGCAAAACCCGCGATTGGCCCTTCTGATGCGCTAAATCACGCTACAAAGCCCTTCTTTCGCGCCGCCTTTCCGCCTGCGCTGCGCCTTCACAGCCCGTCCCTTGCGCCGCCTCCGCTCGGCCTTTGCGCCGCGACTCGCCCCGACTCAGGATCGACTCAGGGCCGACTCAGCCCGATTCCGGCACAGGAGCCGATCCTGCCCCAAAAATTATCAGTTATGGAAATTGACGCAAAAATGCCTTATTTTTGTGCACGGCAGCATATGCAAAAAGTGAGCATTTTATTGGGTTTTTTTGAACATATTACCGCAAAAAATCGCCCATTTTTTCATCACTTCCCCGGATAGGGCGTTTCTATTTCTATAATCGTTTTGGAATATTATTTCACTAAATAGGCCAGTATTGATAATTAGTTTCAAAAAGCCTCTCTTTTTTTGCGCTTTCGTGCATTTTCTTCTTGATTAAGGGGGCGGATTTTCTTATAACAGAGCTACACACCCTCTATTACCGCCGTTTGTCCGGAGGATCTTAACAGGTTCTCCGGACTTTTTTTTCCCCAAAAGCTAAACTGCCAGCATGACAATCACCCTTCCCGTGGCATTGCTGATTATTGTCGGCGTTTTCGGCACCTCCGTCCTCTCCGGCATTCTGGGCATGGCGGGCGGCATGGTGCTGATGGGCCTGCTGGCCTGGGTGCTGCCGGTGCAGCAGGCGATGATCCTGCACGCGGTGTCGCAATTCACCGCCAACGGCAGCCGCGCATTTATTCACCGTAAACATATTTACCGCAAAACCTTGCCGCATTATTTTTTCGGCCTTGCGATCACTTTCGCATTGTTCGCGCTGCTGCGTTTCGTGCCGGATAAAATCGTCGTCTTCGCGCTGCTGGGCGCGGGGCCCTTCCTGTCGTTCCTGCTGCCGAAAAACATGAAGCTGGATTTCACGCAGAAAAAACAGGCGCTGCTCTGCGGCATGATCGTGACGGGATTCCAGCTGACCGGCGGCGTGTCAGGCCCGCTGCTCGACATGTTCTTCCAGAACCGCGACATGCCGCGCCACACGACGGTGGCGACAAAGGCCTTTACGCAGGCCGTATCTCACATCACGAAATTCGTCTATTTCGGTTTTGTCGCGTCAAGCTTCGATGCCGCTTCCGAAGGCCTGCCGCTCTGGCTCTGCCTTGCCGTCATCCCCGCCGCCGTGACGGGCACCAGCCTGTCGAAATTCATTCTTGATCGCCTCAGTGACAAGCATTTCTACGCCGCGACGCAGACCGCGCTGTTCACCATAGGCACGGTTTATCTCTACAAGGCCGTGGCCCTGTGGGTGCAGGCGCAGCCGTAAGCGTTATTATTTTACGAGAGCAAGCGTGGCGTGGAAATCGACGCCTTTGTGGCAGACCAGCGCGATCACGTAGCAGAGATGCGTGAGGTTGTGCATTTCCTGGTCGATGCCGAAGGCCCACCAGTAGAAATTGTCCTTGTACGTCCAGCCGTTTTTGGTGGTGATCCAGCCCTTGGCCTTGTCGATGCATCCATGCAGGACAAGGTCTACGAAGCCCAGCCACCAGAGCGACGGATCAAACCAGAACACCAGCGCAAAGGTGAAAAGCGAATGGATGCCCGCATGCGCGCCCAGAGCCTTGGCGCCGCCCATGTTGAAGGGCCCGCCCTTGACCTTCGCCATCCATGATGTCTGCAGGAAAAAGTCGCAAACGACCTGCTTGACCCTGAAGGCGAGGTAGATGATGAGGATGTCGATGAGAGTCATTTGCCCGCGCGCCCCGTGATGCAGCGTCATTATTGTAGGAAAATTCAAAGCACCAATGCTAGGTGAAAATTGTTCCCGTAATGCTGTCGACAGGCGCGGCTGCGCAAATTATCCCTTTCTTAACCATCACCGCCTTAAATATAATGTGGGCAGAAGGTGGAAAACCATGCAGAGCACGAACAAAAAACAGTTCAAGAAGGGCGAAGTCCTGATCCGCGAAGGCGAAGCCGGCAACTACGCCTATGTGATCGAGAACGGCAACGTCGAGATCCTCGTGCAGCGCGAAGGCCGGCAAATACAGATAGGCACGCGCGGCCCCGGATCGCTGATCGGCGAGATGGCGATGATCGACGACAAGCCGCGCACCGCAACCGTGCGCGCGGTCGAGGACTGCGATGTATTGGAGATTAGCCGCGAGGATTTCGCGCACCGCGTGGAAAGCGCCGACCCTGTTTTGAAAATGGTGATGCGCGTTATCACGACACGTTACCGCGACATGATCGGCCGCACCGAAACGATCAAGTTCGTGCCCGCAGAAGCCACAGGCCAGACCGCAGAGTCCGCAGAAAATGCCGACGAATTTCACGATATCGCGCTTTCCGCCATCAAGATCCACAACGAGCTGAAACTGGCGCTGCAGCGCAACGAACTGACGCTGTTCTACCAGCCGATCATCGACCTGCAG
The DNA here is from genome assembly GCA_041287865.1 of Alphaproteobacteria bacterium. Classification (GTDB taxonomy): domain Bacteria; phylum Pseudomonadota; class Alphaproteobacteria; order Micavibrionales; family UBA2020; genus JAPWJZ01. The sequence goes on from JBGGMV010000087.1 coordinate 9,143, forward strand.
AACATGAAGATCGCGGGCTTCGAGGCGCTGATGCGCTGGAAACACCCGACCAAGGGCATGATCTCGCCCGGCATCTTCATTCCCGTCGCGGAAGAAAGCGGCCTGATCCTTGAGCTGTCACATTTCGCGCTCGAGGTTGCCTGCGACACAGTGAAGAAACTGGACAAGGCCGCGAATGCCTCTATCACCTGCCCCGAGCCTATTTTTGTAGGCGTCAACTTCTCGGTCAAGGATTTCGCCGACGGCGACCTTTCCACTCAGGTGCAGGAAATGCTGACCGCCAAGGGCACGCGGCCCGAGCAGATCCACCTTGAAATCACCGAAAGTCTGCTGATGGAGGCGCCCGAAGCCGCCAAGGCGCAGCTGGAAAAATGTCGCGCGATGGGCCTGAACGTTTCCATCGACGATTTCGGTTCGGGCTATTCCTCGCTCAGCTACCTGCATTACTTCCCGATCGACACGCTGAAAATCGACCAGAGCTTCATCCGCGCCATGACGACGCATCCGCAGAGTTTGGTTCTAGTCCGCTCCATCATCGCGCTGGCCCGCAACCTCGGCATGAAGGTGATCGCCGAGGGCATCGAGAACATGCAGGAGGCCGCAATCCTGAAAGGTCTGGGCTGTGAATTCGTGCAGGGCTACTGGTTCGCCAAACCCATGCCTTTCGACGATGCGCTGAAGTTCGTCCAAAACTGGCAGCCGCCCGTCCTGGACGAGGTAAATTCGTCAATTAATTCAAATACTTAAGATAGATACCATTTTATCTTTTCTTCATAATGGCTTAAACGATTGCCGCTATAATTAAAGGATGGCCGTCTTTGCGTCTTCCATGGCCGAACTTCAGGGGGTTTTGCAATGCCAGACAACAATACAGTTGCCACTCGGACCTTACAGGCTGAACCGGGCAAGCCCGTAACATTGCCTGCAGGCGAAACAACCGCCAATGCCGAATTCACGCGCGACGGGCAGGATCTCTGCCTCACCTCCGACGGCCACATGGTGCGCATCGAAGGATATTTCGCGCAAGACCCCGCGCCCCATGTCGTGACAGCCGACGGATCGGCGCGCTTCACGCCCGAACTGGTCAATTCATTCCTGCCGCCGCAACACCCCGGCGAATATGCGCAGGCAGGCGGCGCCACTGCGGTCGACCTAACCGGCGCAGTTGGCAAGATAACAAAAGTTGAAGGCGATGCCACCATCACCCATGCCGACGGCACCAAGGTAAAGGCCGAGCTTGGCACCATTATCTTCCAGGGCGACGTGATTACCACCGGTGAAAAAGGCGCGGTGAACATCATCTTCGCGGATAACACCAGTTTCTCCATCAGCCGCAACGCCAAGCTGGCGGTCGACGAATTCGACTACGACCCGTCGGCACATTCCGGCACCTCGTTCTTCTCCATGATGCAGGGCGTTTTCGTCTACCAGAGCGGCGACATCGGCAAGGACGACCCGTCGAAGGTCAATATCAATACGCCCGTGGGCTCGATCGGTATTCGCGGCACGCTGGTCGCCGGCGAAATCAACCCGCCGGGACAGGAAAGCAAGGTCACCATCGTCGATGGCGCTGTTGTCATCACCAACGGCGGCGGCGAACTGGTGCTGAACGACACCTTCGAAACCGCGACGCTGACAGGCTACGGCACCACCGCCACCAACGCCGGCCAGCTGGACAGCAATACCTTTACCTCGACCTATAGCTCTGTTGCGCCGGTCGCCACGGCCACCTTCAGCGCAGTTTCCAGCGGAACATACCAGCCCACGCCTTCCGCCACCGACGGCGCCACTCAGCAGACAACGCAGCCGACGACAGATGGCGTTACGACCCAACCCGCGCCGACCGACGGCACGGTCATGCCGCCGCCCACGGGAACCACGATCACGCCCGACGGCACGGTCGCGCCCCCGCCGCCCGGCCCTGCGCCTGTACCGGGCACACAACTGTCGCCGGATGCCACCGTACTTCCGCCGCCGCCCGCACCCGCGCCGCAGGATGGCATGCTACTGCAGCCCTTGCCGGGAACACAGCCGCTGCCGGGCACGCAGACACTGGCCGGCACCGACGGCACCGCCCTGCCGCCCCCGCCCACGGGCTCCACCTTTACCGATCCGTCCACAACGTCATTCCCGCCGACCGCCGGCAGCACCTTCACGGGAACCACCGTGCTTCCGCCGCCGCCCACGGGGACGGTGACCACAGCGCCGCCGCCCCCGCCGCCGACCGGTACTACTGGTGGCACCACGGGCGGCACGGCCCCGCCGTCTCCCATGGCGCAATTCGTCTTCGCGCCGGTTTACCTCAACGGTACACCCGGCAATACCACGGATGACGGCCTGCCGATTTTCGGCACGGGGCTGAACGCCTCGATCTCGAACCCGGTCATGATCGGCCAGCTGCAGCTGCAAAACTTCCCGGCGGTGCCCATCATCACCATTACGGGGATCGGCGGCAGCATATTGAATGCCGCCACCGGCGTTTTCGAGGGCAACAAGCTTGTCTTCGCCAACCCGACGCTGCTGGGCAACGTTGCGGGCGCCAACGACGTCAGCATCGTCGGCGGCCAGTCCATCATGAGTTTCGATGCAAACGGCAGGCTGATGCTGACCGACCCGACGGGTCTGCTGACCAACCTCAACGGGCCCGGTTCTTTTGACTTCAACGTCACTGTGACCGATGCCGGCGGCACCACCTACCTCGACCAGGACGTTTACATCAACATCAAGCAGGATAGCGGCGGTGCGGGCTATAACATCCAGGTCGGCGACCACAGCGCGCCCCTCGCCAGCATCAGCGATCCCGCGCAGACACCGCGACTCGACACCATGTCCACGACCGTCGAGACCGCAGGTAACGACCTGTTTCTGGCCGGCGACGGCAACCAACCGTTCCCCCTGTTCGGCAACCTGATGCGCAGCAGCCTGGGCGGCAGCGACGTCATGGTCGGCGGCGTCGGGCGCGACGCGATGTCGTTCGAATCCAGCACGGGCTCCGTAAAAATGTTCGGCATGGGCGGCGATGACACGCTGAAAATATGGGGCCCCGGCCCCTTCAGCAGCCCCGGTTCGGTGTTCGATGGCGGCGGCGGTTACGACACGCTGGTCCTCGGCCCGAACGGCTTCACGGGCGGTATCAACTTCAACCTGCCGGGCCTGGTGAATAACATGTTCGAAATCGAGGAAATGCGTATCGAGGGCGGGACGACCGTTGCAAATACCGTCACGCTCGACGTGGTCGATGTTTTCGAGATGACGGGCGCCAACCACAGGCTGTACCTCGGGATGGCCGGTGGCGGTCTGGCGGAAGTGCATATCGCCAACAGCGGCGCGACACCCGACTTCAGCCTCACCGCTTCGGATGCGACCACGGTCACCTATACGGGCTTCCACAACAGCCAGACCGTGACGCTGATTATCGAGACCACCAACCCGAGCCTGACGGTAGCGCTCACTTAAAAAAGGCTATTTGTCCTTCGCCACCCAGACGCCGCCCCAATCGGCGGGCGGCGGATTTTCGCGGTAGGCAATGATGCGCTCCTTGTAGAGCTTATACAGCAAGAACAGTTCCGGTCGCTCGGTCGCGCATGCATCGGCCTGTTCCGCCGCTTTGTCCCATTCCTGCGCGCGATAGGCGGCCAGCATCTGCGCGTGCAGGCCCGCGAAGGCTGTGAATTCCGCCGACTGCGCTTCCGTCTCGTCGCCCAGCAGCGCGTGGACGCGCTCGGGCTCCTTGCGGCCCTTGACGGTCAGCAGGTCGATCTCGATCGCCGCGAATTGCGGCGCGGCCTTGCGCACTGAATCCGAAATCATGATCGAGATGCCGTAGCCCTTGGTCTGCCCTTCGATGCGGCTGGCAAGGTTGACGGTGTCGCCCAGCGCCGAATAGGCGAAGCGCTGCTTCGAGCCCATGTTGCCGACCGATGCCGTGCCGGAATTGATGCCGATGCCCGCCTTGAGCTCGCGGAAGGGCTTGCCAGCCGCCTCCATCCGCGCCTTCAGGTTGTCGTTGACGGGGGCCAGCGACGCCACCATCAACAGCGCCGTGCGGCAGGCGTTTTCGGCGTGTTTCGCATCATCCAGCGGCGCGTTCCAGAAGGCCATCATCGCGTCGCCCATGTATTTGTCGACCGTGCCACGGTTGTCCAGCACGGCGGAGGTCATGGGCGTGAGGAAATCGTTCATCATGCGGATCAACTCCGCCGGCTCCATCGATTCCGAAATGGTGGTGAAGTTGCGGATGTCGGTGAACATGACCGACAAATCGCGCACCTCGCCGCCAAGGCGCAGTTTTTCCGGGTTCTTCGCCAGCTCGGCGATCAGCACCGGCGACAGGTAGTGCGAGAAGGCCTGCCGGATCATGCGTTTTTCCATCTCCGACCTCAGGTTCGAGAAGATGGAGGCGAGAATGAAGATGGTCACGATGACGCAGCTAGGGAAAACGACATCGAACAGGTCGCCGAAGGCCCCATAGGCGTAAAACCCGCCGCCGATGATGCCCGCGATGATAAGCAGCGAGAAAAGCGCCAGCGTGCCCGCGCTGACGAAGGGCGCCATGAAGATAATGGCAAGGCTGACGGCGATGGTGACGCCCCCCTCCACGCCCCTTGTATTGTCGGCGCGCACGATGAACTGGTTGTTCAGCACCTGGTCGACGATTTCGGCGTGGACCTCCACCCCCGGCAGGACCGGGTTCAGCGGCGTGGAACGCAGGTCGAGCAGGCCGATCGTCGAGGTGCCGACGAAGGCGATTTTCCCCTTGATCCTGTCCGCATCCACCTTGCCCTGCAGCACCTGCCAGGCGGGAACATAGATCTCGTCGCGCTTGCCGGCGTAATACATGATGAAATTGCCGCTCGGGTCGGTGGGGATGGCGATTTTTTTCTTGTTGCCCTCCGCGTCGCGGGCATTGAAGCGGATTTCCTCGATCTTGAAGTCAGGCGCCCCCGTATCGATGACCTTGAGGACCGTCGTTCCCGCGGCGACGCGCAGCGCCTCGAGCGCGAGGCCGGGCAGCGGCTGTTCGTCCGTTATCTTGTCGTTGCCTTTCCTGCGCCCGAGCAGGATCGGAATACGGCGCAAAAGCCCGTCGCCGTCCGGCACCATGCTGAAGGAACCGTTGCCGGCAGCGGCGTCGACAAGTTCCGGCAGGCTGACCGCGAAGTTTTCCTGCCACAGGCCCAGCCGGGAACGCGCTTCCACCGACCCGCCGATCGTCGCCTTGGGCAGGGGCTTCACGTTTTGCTCCTGCTCCGCGCCGACGAAAGCCGTCACAACGTTGCCTGCGTTCCGGATCGCATCTGCGAAAACCGCGTCATGATCGGGCAGCTTGCGCAGTTCGGCCGCGATGGGCCCCATGCCTTCCTTTTCCTCGACCATCCTCGCCAGCACATGCGGCGAGGTGCGGTCCGGCTCGACGAAAGTGATGTCGTAGGCGATGGAGGCAGCGCCCAGCGCCTTCAACTCGGTCGTCAGTTGCGCCACCAGCGTGCGCGGCCAGGGCCACTGGCCGTATTTCTGCAGCGATGCCTCGTCGATGTCGATGATGACGGAATGGCCGGGGCCCTTGCGCGGCATCAGCTTGTTGTAATAGTCGAAGCCGATATTACGCAGCCTTTCCAGCACCGGCGCGTCGCTGACCTGGATGGATATCGCGCCCGCCAGCAGCGCGCCCATCAGGAACAGCTGGAAAAACCTGTCATGGACGATGCGCCCCAGCATCTATTTCTCCGTGAACGCGCGGTCGCGCGCGCGCAGGACGGGCTTCATCAGGTAGGTGAGGATGGTGCGGCGCGCGGTGACAACTTCGGTTTCCGCGACCATGCCGGGGGCGATGGGCAGCGGGTTTTCTTTCGTGCCTAAATAAGATCCGCCGGTGCGCACATCGATTTCAAACCAGGCTTCGCCCTTCGCATCTTCCACCGTATCGGCGCCGATGCGTTCCAGCTTGCCCTCCAGCGTGCCGAAGATCTGGGGATCATAGGCGGTAATGGAGACGCGCACCGGCTGCCCGGGTTTCAGGAAGGCGACATCGGCGGGCGCGATTTTTGCCCGGATCACAAGATCATCGTGCAACGGCACAACTTCGACCAGTTTTTGCGCGGGCTGTATCACGCCGCCCACGGTTTTGACGTGAAGTTTATGCACAATGCCGTCGACGGGCGATTTCAGCTCGGTGCGGCTCACCTTGTCCTCGGCGGCGGTCAGGCTTTCCTTGATCGAGGCGATCCGCGCCTCCACCTCGTTGAGCTCCCCCAGCGCTTCGGAGCGCAAGCCCTGCACCTTTTCGCCCTCGCGGCGCTTGGCGGCCGACAGTTTCGCCTCCAGCGATTTCTGCGACTGCGCGGCAGTGGAAAGGTTGCCGCTGATCTCGGCCAGCTCGCGCTCCAGCTTCAGCGCCTCGATTTCGGGCTGCGCCTTTTTCTCGACAAGGCGGCGGGTAATAGACAATTGTTTTTGCAGCAGGCCGCGGCTTTGCGACAGCTTGCCCATGCTGGCCTTCACCTCGGCGATATTGGCTTCGGCTTCGCGCACCTCGTCCTCGATAATGGCGAGGCCGGTTTTCAGCTCTTCCTGCCGCGAGTTGTAGAGTTTTTCTTCCGTCGCCGCGATCTCGGGATATTTTTTGGCAATCGCCGCATCGGGCGCGTAAGGCTTGCCGGAGGCTTCGGCGCGCAGCCGCGCCTGCTTCGCCATGAAACCCATCATCTGCGCTTCGATGCCGCGCCCTTGCGTGGCGGCCTGCACGTCGTCGACGCGCAGCATGACCTGCCCCTTGGTAACCTTGTCGCCTTCCTGCACGAGGATTTCGGTCAAAATGCCGGGGTCAAGGCTCTGCACCACCTGAATATCCGACGAGGGCATAACCTGCCCGACGCCGCGCACGCGCTCGTCGACTTCGGAAATAGCGGCCCAGACGACCAGCCAGACAAACAACGCGAAGACAGTGAAGAGGAAAAATCCGGCAGCGCGGCTGGGCCGCAGGTTGGCGGCGGCTTCGAGCTCGGACATGAATTCGACATCGTCTTTGTCCATGCTACCCCTGCTGCACCGTGATCTTGCCGTTGGCGAGGTCCGCCAGCACCGCATCGCGCGGCCCGTCGGCGACGATGCGCCCGCCATCCATCACCACAAGGCGCGTGACAAGGCGCAAGAGCGACGGTTTGTGCGTGACGACAATCAATGTTTTATCGCGGCTATAGGCCTCGAGCCCCTTCAGCACCCTGTCTTCCGTGCCGGAATCCATCGCATTCGTGGGCTCGTCGAGTATCAGCGTGGATGCGCCTGTCAGCAGCGTGCGCGCCAGCGCCACCGCCTGCCGCTGGCCGCCAGAAAGGGCTTCGCCGCGTTCACCCACGGGCGCGTCATAGCCCATCGGGTGACGGCGCGCGAAATCATGCACGCCCGCCATGTCGGCCACGGCCAGCACCTCGGCGTCGGTCGCCTTTGGACGGCCCATGACGATATTGTCGCGGAGCGTCCCGCTCATCAGCGCCGTATCCTGCCCCATATAGGACACGTTGCGGCGAAGATCGGCGGGGTCGATCTGGCGCATGTCGGTTTCATCCACCAGCAGCGTGCCGCGCGAGGGTTCGTAGAAATTCACCAGCATCTTGATCAGCGTGCTTTTGCCCGAGCCGATGCGGCCGACGATCGCGACTTTTTCGCCCGCCGCGATGCGGAGATTGATGCCCTGCAAAACCGCTCGAGCCGTGCGAGGATAAGAAAATTCGACGTCCTTGAAGGTGAAATCGCCGCGCAACAGCGGGCGGTGCAGGAATTTCTTGTCGCGCGGGCGTTCCACCGGCAGGCCCATGATCAGGTCAAGGCTACGGTAGGCCGATTTCATATGATGGTATTTGTTGACCAGCGCCGCCACCTGCCCCATGGGTGTAATCGCGCGGCCGGCCAGCAGCACGCAGGCGATCAGCGTGCCCGGCATCATTTCCTTGTTCGCCACCAGATACATGCCGGCAATGACGATCAGCGCGCCGGACAGCTGCTGGATAAAGCCCGAGAAATGCACGCTGAGGCCGGAGTAAAGCCGCGAGGCCTGCCCGGCCTCCGCCGCCTTGGCCGTATAGAGTGCGTGGCTGGCGCGCAGCTTGCCTTCGCCGCCAACGCCGCGAATGGTTTCGATGCTGGCCAGCGTTTCCACCAGCAGCCCATGGCGCTGTTCCGCCGTGCGCATTGCCTGATGCACCTTGCGGTGCACGGGCAGCTGCAGCGCCCAGCCGACCAGCGCGGTAACGGCGTAAAGCGCCAGCAGCAGCAGCGCGACATAGGGCCCGCCGATCAGCCAGATAACGGCGATAAAGAGCAGCGAAAAGGGAAAATCGACCAGCGCCGTCATGGTCGCAGAATTGAAGAACTCCCGAAGCGAGTCGAATTCGCGCAGGTTATTGGCGAAGGAGCCGACAGACGCGCCGCGCGCACCAAGGCGCATGTCGAGCACCTGGTCGAACAGCCTCTGCCCCGCCGTCACATCGGCGCGGCGGCCCGCGATATCGATGAAATAGCCGCGCAACCCCTTGATGATGAAATCGAACACGAAGATGGACGAAACGCCGATAAACAGCACCCAGCCGGTTTCGAACGCGTTGTTGGGCAGCACGCGGTTGTAGAAATTCATGATGAATATTGGACTGGCCAGCGCGAAGAAGTTAATCAGCAGCGCCGCCACCAGTACACGGAAATAAATGCCGCGGCTGTCCATGATCGAACCCCAGAACCAGTGCTGCGCCAGCGGCTGGCCGTCGTCCGATCCCGTGCCGGGGCGCACGTAGATCATGTAGCCGGTGGCCTCTTTTTCAAGATCCTGCAGAGGCATGGATTTTTCGGCGCCGGTTTCAACATCCAGCAGCCGCACGAACCCCGTTTCGCCCTGCCGCAAAATCAGCGCGGCGCGGCGCGATTTCAGCATTACCACGGCGGGCAATACTTCGGCCGGCACGGCAGAGGGGCTGCGGCGCACGACGCGGGCGCGAAGCCCCGCCCGCTGCGCCGCGTCGCAGAACAGTTTCGCCGTCAGCCCCTGCGGGCCGACCGGCAGGCCCGCGACCAGCGCCTCGGCGGACCTTGAATGGCCATAGTGCGATGTCAAGTAGACCAGCGCGTCCAGCAGGTTATCGCGCGGGCTCGGCATGGAAACGGTGGGCGATTTATTCTGTGATGCGGGAGCCGGCTCAGCCATGCTGCCCGCTCATTTCTTGTCGGGCGGCAGGCCGAAGGCAGGGCGCAGGCTGCCCATCGCCTCCAGCAGCTCGAAACGCGACAGCAGGCGGCGGTAGAAAGCGTCGGCGCGGCCCGCCCTTGCCTCGAACAGACGCGCAGTCGAGCTGATCAGCTGCAGGTTGCTCTGCTTGCCGCCCTCGAATTGCTCGGTATAGGTCGCCAAAAGCCTGGTGGCCGCGTCTTCGCGTTCGCGCAGCAAGGTGAATTGCTGGTCGACGATCGCCATCGAGGTGAATTTCTGCCGCACGCCGTGCTCGACCTCGCGCCGCGCTTCGTCGCGCCGCGCCTGCGCCTCGCGCCTTGCGTCCAGCTGCTTTTCGACCCGCGCGCCAAGGCCGCCGCCGGTCGAGAAATTCCATGACATCTTCAGCATCGCCTGCGCGCTGTCCAGCTCGCCGCCCAGTTCTTCTTCCTGATCCATCGTCGTGGCGCTCAGCTCGGCGTCGAGGCGCGGATAGTAACCGCCTTTTTCGGCCTGCGCTTCGCGCGCCAGCGCGCTCACCATCCGGTCCGCCGCCTGGATGCGGGGGCTGGAAGATGCTGCGATCTGGGCCGCCTGGTCCATCGTGGCGGGGACATGCTTGTCCCACAGGGCCTGCCCGAATTCGAGCTTGTTGCCGGGCTTGTCGCCGACGGCCTGAATATAGTCTGCTTCCGCCTGGCGGAAAGCTTCTTCGTACCCGAGCCTTGTCGCGCGCGCGGCCATCAGGATTTCATCGGCCTGCAACAGTTCGGATTCGTCGGCCGCGCCTTCGGCCAGCATCATGCTGATGTTTTCCTTGCGCGCATTGATATCATTCATATAGGCGCTGGCGATATCGAGCAGTTCGCGGGTGCGCATCAAATTAAGGTGCGCGCGCGCCGCCTGCAGGGCGACGCTGTCGGCTGAATCCTTGATGCCGAATTGGGCGGAGCGGTGGCGGTCTTTCGCCGCTTCGACGCGGTTTTTGGTGCTAAACCCGTTGAACAGCGGCTGGGTGAGCGAGACGGTGCCCTGCCCCTTCCACGACGACGCGCCGTCGCCGCCGGTGGCCGCGCGGGTGGTGTCGTTGTTGTTATAGACACGACCGAATTCGCTGTTGAAGGCGAGCACCGGCCAGTAGGCCGATTTCTGCTCGCGCATATTGTCCCATTCGCTTTCGGCGGCGGCGGAGCGCGCGACGACCGCCGGATGCGTGGAAAGCGCGTGCGACACGCTTTCGGCCAGCGTTGCGGCGAATGACATCTGCGGCGTGGACAGCACCGTCGTGACGCAAAGCGCTAATACGAATTTTTTGAATGACTGGCGAATGGCAGCAGTCTCCCCCGAAAGAACCCTTCACCAAGAATGCCCGAGCCGCCGCGTCTGCGCAACAAATCAAAGGCTTTGCAGCGAAACTTAATCTCGCCTGTGGCAAAGCCGTCATGCTCCGGAAAATATGAAAAAATCTTATGAGAAGTGTTTCAGGATATTGACGATGGCATTGATAACCGCCGCGACGACGCCGTGCGGGTTATGGCCATTGTCATGGCCGTAGGCGTGGCCATTTCCATTATTTCCATTTCCATTGCCATGCCCGTTATTGCCGCCTTCGTCATGGCCGTAACCATGGCCGTTGCCATGATCGTGGTGACCATTGCCGTGGTCGTGGTCATGACCTTCGCAATCATCTTCGGGTGTGGGCGTAGGTGTCGGTTCGGGAGTAGGCGTAGGTGTCGGTTCCGGAGTGGGCGTAGGTGTCGGTTCGGGAGTAGGTGTCGGTGTGGGCTCCGGAGTAGGTGTCGGCGTCGGCTCCGGAGTGGGTGTAGGTGTGGGCTCCGGAGTGGGTGTAGGTGTGGGCTCCGGAGTGGGCGTCGGTGTGGGCTCCGGAGTGGGTGTCGGTGTCGGCTCCGGAGTGGGCGTCGGCGTGGGTGCCGGCGCATTGAAGACGTTATGGTGGGCGTTAGCGCCAGCGACGGCAAGGCCAGCCGGCGTAAAGCCGTCGAAGAGGTTGTGGGCGACGGTCACGTTGCTGCCGCTGCCAACGACGGCTGCAGCGCTGGTGCCGCCCGTGCTGACGGCAGAGTCAAAGATAAGGCCTTCGATCACCACGTTCGATGAATTGACTGTCAGGATATTGCCGCCGGCAAGCGTGCCCGCCAGCACCGGCGCAAGGCCGCCCGGGCCGTCGACAGTCGGCGTGCCGGCGTCGCCGCGCAGCGTAACGCGTTTATTGATAACGAGGTTTTCGTAGTAGTTGCCCGCGCCCACATTCACGGTCACCGGCGCGGTTGTCGAAGAAACGTCCATCGCCTGCTGGATGCTGGCGCCGCTGCTGACCACGTTCACCGTGGTCGCCTGGCCCGTCACGCGCGAGGATCCCAGCAACGCGCCTGCCGTATTGGTGATCTGGCCGTTCAGGTTCAGCGTCGGGGCGTTCAGGAACATGCGGCCGTTGCCCAGCACGATATTGCCGATGATGTCGATCAGCTGGCTGGTCAGCGTCAGGTTGAAGGCCGTGGGGCCGAAGACGCCGCTTGAAAGGTTGATGTCCTCGTCGACGATAATATCGTTATCCGCCAGCACGTTCACATGGGTGAGCGAGAGCGTGTCGGCAATCGCCTGCGCGTTCAGGTAGCTGCCATCGGGCGAGCTTGCCGCATTGCCAATCGTCACCGTCGCGGGGTCGATCAGCAGCGTGCCGGTCAGGCCTTTTTTCGCGGTGGTGTCGACAAGGCCTTCGAATACCACGCCTTCGCCAGTGGACACTTCCACAAAGCCGCCGTCGCCGCTCTTGGCGCCGCCGCGCGCGTTGATGCGGCCGTAAAATTCAGATTGCTCGCTGCCCCAGACGACGACCGTGCCGCCCTTGCCGCTGCCGGTGGAATTGGCGTTAACGACCGAATTGGCCGAGACAGTGGTGAAACCCGAGGCCGCGAAGCCCGCATAGGCGCCCTGCACGCCGCCGCCCAGATAAACCGTGCCGCCGTTTTGCGCGCCGGAAGCGTCAATCGAAGCCCCGTCCAGCGTCACGCTGTAACCCGTGGCATGGACATAGCCGCCGGAGGTTTTCGCGGCTGTCGCCGTCGCGTCGATCTTACCTGAAACCTTCACCTTGCCGCGGCTGCCGCCATCCAGAATGATGCGCCCGCCGACCTGTTTCACGGTTTGCGCGCGGATCGTGCCGCTCATGTTCACGACATCGTCGACGATGCCTGCCGCCGCCCGCGCGGTCAGCTGAACGCGCCCGCCGTCGGCCTGTATCTTGCCGGTGTTGGACGCCAATGCGCCCGCTACTTCTTCATTCACTGTCAGGGAGATAAGCTGATCGCCGTAAAGGTCGACAGTCGCCGCGCGGCCTGCGCCAAGGGCCACGCTGCCCGCGTTGGCGGTGATGACGCCTGCGTTAACTACATGCGGCGCGACAAAGGCCGCAAGACCGCCCGACTTGACGCTGATCGCGCCGAGGTTGACGACGGAACCCTGCGCCGCGTTGGTGATGTCGATGGTGCGGTTGTCGGCCATGAAGGCCGCGGTATTGATGTCGCCGGTGGAGGCGATGATGCCGCCCACGTCGACCTTGGCCGTCTTGCCGAACATGACGCCATTGGGATCAAGGATGAAGATGCGGCCGTTCGATTTCAGCGAGCCTAAAATCTGCGAGCCTTCCTGCCCGCTGCCCGTCACGCGGTTGACGGCGACGCTGGTGGCGCTCGGTTGCTTGAATTCAACCTTGGCCTTGGAACCGACGTCGAAGGAATTCCATTGGAAGACTGCGCGGTTGCTTTGCTGGTTGACAGTGAGACTGCCGGTGCGGCCGGAGAAGCTGCCCTGCCCCGCCACCACCTGCCCGCCTGTCGGCGTGGCGAGTGCGTCAACGGCGCTAGCGGGAGAAGCCCAGGCGAGAATCAGGCAGGCCGTCGAGCAGAGAAGCCACGGGCGCAGCAAAGACGCGCGTGTTTTCCGATAGTTCTGGCCCTGACGATCATTCCCTGACATTAAGAGACCCTGAAAATTCCCTTATCTGCCTATTATATCCCCTTCCATTTAACATATTGCGAAGGTTAGATAAAATGTAGATAAAATTTGCGTCAAATTGTCGGAATATCTAAATTCCACAGGCGTCTCATGGCGCTGCAGGACGACCCTCATCAAAAGGCACGGATGCTTTTCAACGCCCCCATCTTCCTCTTCGCGTTTTTGCCCGCCGCGCTTGCGGGTTATTTTCTTGCGCTGCGGTACATGGGGAAGCTGGCGTCGCAGCTCTGGCTCTTCCTTGCGTCGCTGTTTTTCTACGCCTGGTGGAATCCCAATTACGTTGTGCTCATCATCGGGCTGATGGTTTTCAATTATTACCTTGGCCGCTACCTGCTGCTGAAGCCGGACCGCAAGGCGCTGTTCTTCGGTATCGCCTCGAACCTTTCGATCCTCGCCTATTATAAGTATACGGCTTTCTTCATCACCGCCGTGAACGGGGCGACAGGCGCGGATTTCTTCGTGCCGCAGATTATATTGCCGCTGGGCGTGTCGTTCTTCACCTTTCAGAAAATCGCCTTCCTGGTCGACTGCCACCGCCGCCTTGCCTCGCCCAACCAGAGCCTGATCAATTTCGGCCTTTTCGTGTCCTTCTTCCCGCAGCTGATCGCGGGGCCGATCGTGCACCACAAGGAAATGATGCCGCAGTTCGCCAAGCCCGCGCCCTTCAGCGCCTATGGCTTTGGCGCGGGGCTGTCGCTGCTGGCGATTGGCCTGTTCAAGAAAGTCATGATCGCCGACAGCCTTGATGCTTACGCAACGCCGCTGTTCGTCGCGGCGGCGACGCGCGAACTGCATATCGTCGAGGCATGGCTGGCGGCGCTCAGCTATACCTTCCAGATCTATTTCGATTTTTCGGGTTATTCCGATATGGCGCTGGGCCTTGGCAAGATGTTCGGCGTGCGGCTGCCGGTCAACTTTTTCTCCCCCTATAAATCGGACAATATAATAGACTTCTGGCGGCGCTGGCATATGACGCTGTCGCGCTTCCTGCGCGATTACCTTTACATTCCGCTGGGCGGCAACCGCAAGGGGCGCACGCGCCGTTACGTGAACCTGTTTATCACCATGCTGCTGGGCGGTTTCTGGCACGGGGCCAACTGGACATTCCTTGTCTGGGGCGCGCTGCATGGCACATACCTTGTTATCAATCACCTGTGGCAGGAAAAAGGGTTCTTCACGATCCCCCGCCCGCTTGCGCGGCTCCTGACGTTTTTGGCGGTGATGTTTGCGTGGATATTCTTCCGCGCGCCGGATATGAAGACGGCGCTGGGCATTGTGGAAGCGCTGGTGAACGTGAAGAGCCTGACCGTGCCGCTGTTTGATGCTCTCTGGACGCCGAAAAGCCCGCTGCGCGCGGATTTCCCAATCCAGATGGCGAACCTTGCCATGGCGCTTGTGGCCGGTTGCTTTATCCTCTGCTGGATATTCCCCAACAGCGTGGAGATCATGCGCAAATCGCGCCCTTGCATCGCGGGCGTGCGCGGCATGAAACTGGGCCGCAGCATGGCAGCAAAGATTATCTGGCAGCCAACCCTGCTCTGGGGTGCCCTGATCGGACTGGTGTTAAGCCTTGCCCTGCTGCGCGTGGTATACGAGCCCAGCCAGGTTTTTCTCTATTTCCAGTTTTAGGGAGAGGTAGATGAAAAAGATAAAAATGAAAAACTTCTACCTCGGCCTGATCGTGCCGGTGATCTTCTGCACCATCTTCCTCGGCTTCAACGCATTTCTGCTGACGCGCGCGGGCGAATACCTTAGCCTCGACGCCATTCTGGACAAGCAGGAAAAGACCGGCGGCGTTTATGGCTCAGCCCTTTACCAGCGCACCTATTATTACAAGCAGCGCATGTTCGACCGTTATGCGCCCGAAACCGTCGTGATCGGGTCCTCGCGCGTATTGCAGATGCGGGCGGAGGATTTTAGCGTCGGTTTCGTCAACCTGGGCTCTCTCAGCAGCATTGATGAAGTGACCGACCTCAGCCATGCGCTGTTCGAGACGACATCGCCGGGACTGGTGATGCTGGGCGTCGATTACTGGTGGTTTGCGGGCGATGGCAAGGCCGCCGCCTTTACGCGCGATCCGCCGGTCAACCACCTGACGCTCTCCGACGTTTTCACGCCTTTTTCGTGGTACACCAAGGGCAAGGTGACGGCAGAAAACATCGAAACCATCCTTGGCGGCCAGTCGCCGAATATCGGCGTCTCGGGCATCGTGTCGGGCGACGGGCATGACAGGTTCGGTTCGCACTACCAGCCGTCATTGTGGACGGGCGCGGTGAAGGCGGAGGATTTCCAGTTCAAATCCGACCTTGCGAAAATAAACACCGGCAAGAAAATTTACGAATGGGCCGACAAGGTCGACGCGGGCCAGTGGCAGAAATTCATCGACCTGCTGGATTTTTACAAGCAGCGCAAATTGCGCGTCATCGTCTTTGTCCCGCCGCAAGCGCCCACGGTGTTCAGGGCGATGGAGGACAGCGGCAAATATAAATACGTTGCCGAGATGCGCCACAAAATTGCCGAGACGGGTGCGGCATACCTTTACCCCGTTTACGATTTTCATGACGTAGCGGCGACGGGTGCGACGGATTGCGAATTCATGGACGGTCACCACGGCGGGCCGGTGGTGTACAAGCGCCTGCTGCTCGATATGGCGGTGCATGATGAAGACCTTAGATCGCGCGTGAAGCTGCCCGAGCTTGGCTATGCCATCGACACCTTCAAGGGGCAGGCCTCGACGCTGCAGGGCGAGGCGGATTTTCTGGGCCTTGGCTGCGTCAAAACCCCCAAAGTCATGCCCGCCGCGCCATAATCTTCCGGCATATGCAAAATATAAAGCCCCGCGCGATAGCGTAAAATCAATGGCGCAAGTTACGGCCCTGACTTAAAATATGAGTCTGGTCTCCTTTTCAAAGGAGTCGTTTGGGGCATGACGATGAGATATTTCCTTCCCGTCTTGATGGTTTTCGCGCTGGCAATGCCGGCCGCTTCCCATGCCTCGGGCGGACGCGAATGCGGCCCCCACCTGCAACAGCAGATGGATCAGGCGAAGAAAGCCGCCGAATACGCAATCGAGCTTGAAAAAGGCCAGATCGATCAGGCAAAGAAAGCCGCCGAATATGCGGCGGTGCTTGAAAAAGGCCAGATTGATCAGGCGAAGAAAGCCGCCGAATATGCGGTGGTGCTTGAAAAAGGCCAGATCGATCAGGCCCGCAAGGCCGCCGAATATGCCGAGGTACTGGCGAAGGGGCAGGCCGATCAGGCCCGCAAAGCCGCCGAATATGCCCGCCAGCTGGATGCGGATCAGCGCAAGGTGCTGCAGTACTACGCGAACCTCTGCGCCGAACAGACGACCAAGTTCAATCTGGGATCTCCCGTGCCTCAGGTGCGCGAAGCCGCGGCGGAACAGCAGCTGAAAGGCTATATCGCCGGCGGCAAGAGCATGGAACCCCCGCCGCCGCTGCCCACGTCAGACCTGCCCACCGCTCCCGGCAGCCCCGTCACCGAAAACAACGCACTGGGCGAACCGAAGCCGAACCTCGAGAAGGCTCTCGGCGACGTCGAAAAACAGCAATAAGAATTTTCTGGGAGCTGGCGTACCCGGAGGGATTCGAACCCCCGACCTGATGCTTAGAAGGCACCTGCTCTATCCAGCTGAGCTACGGGTACTTTGAAACTTTATTTCTCTTCAGTCTCTGGCGCGCGGTACTTGAAGTTATCGAGATAGCTGCGCGGCTTCACTTTTCTCGTATGTTCTGCGTCGAAGCTGTATTCGATGCCCTTCAGGTCGGCAAAGGCGATCGCGGCCTCGCGGCTGTCGAACTTCATGCGCACCTGGTTGAGCGTATCGGCGGAGCTCGTCCAGCCCATCAGCGGTTCCGGCTTGCGCGCGGTTTCCAGCTCGTACTCCAGCACCCATTCGGCGCTATTGCCGGCGCGGCCGGACTGCATCGCGTTGCGGGCGGGTTTATAAATTCTTGCCTTCATCGTCAAGACCTCGAAAAAGTGGTCGGAGTGGAGGGATTTGAACCCCCGACATCCAGTTCCCAAAACTGGCGCGCTACCGGACTGCGCTACACTCCGTTGATTGATTTATAAGGGTTTTTTAGCGGTTTTGGCAAGTTTTAATGCCGTAAAGCCAATAACCGCGCTATTTCAATGGGCTTTTCAGCACCAGCGGGCGGCTGACGGACACTCTTTCCTGCAGCACCGTCTGGGTGGCCGCCAGCGCCTCTCCGGCGGCCTTCTGTTGCGCTTCCAGAGCCTCGCGGCGGGCCTGCGACTGGGCCGGATAGGTCATCAGCAGCTCGGCGATATCGCCGTGCGTGCCTTCGGCCGCCGCGAAGATCACACCCTTGCCCGCGAGGGTTTTCGCCGTCACGTCTGCGCCGCTGTCGATCAACAGCTTCACGCAGGCTTCCTTGCCCGACGAGACCGCGTCATAGAGCGGCGTTTCGCCGTCATTGTTACGCACTTCGATATCCGCACCGCGCTCGATCAGCAGGCGCAGCAGATTGTCGTCGTCGCCCATGGCGGCATAGTGGATAGCCGCGCGCCCCGTGGGGATATTGCGGTGGTTGAGCTCCGCGCCATGGTCGAGCAGCAGGCGCGTTAATGCCTCGTTATCCTGGTCGACTGCATGCTGCAGGGCTGTCCAGCCGTTGCCTTCCTGTGCATTAACGTCCGCACCCGCTTCCACCAGCTGCCGCGCAAGCGCGGTATCATTGTTATAGGCGGCCCGTATCAGCTCTTCGCCCGTCGCCGGCGCGGTTGTCTTTTTAGGCGCAGGTTTTGCCGCGACGCTCCGCAGCGCCGGAGGCGTGCATAAATCAAGGTTCATCAGCGCTTCCAGCGTACGCTTCTGCGACGCCTTTTCTGCTGCCTTTTGCGCGGCCGTCAGCTTGACGGCCGGTTTTTTCGGCGCTTTCTTGGCGGCTTTATTCCAGCTTGGCGTAGCCTTGGACGGCATTTTATCCCTCATTGAAATCAACGAGACAATTTACATAATATATACCAGAAGTGCAAGCGGTATTTTCAGCCGCCAAAGCTTTGTTTTAATTACTCTTATTCGAAATATGGGTGCAAAACCTTGTCGCCGACCGCAATCCCGAGCGCATCGGCGATGCCGGCATTCACCTCGATCACGCCCGTCACGGGCTCCAGCGAGGGAATGGGCGTGAGGTCAAGCGGCTTGGCGTTGCGGTGGATGTTCACGATGCGGCCATCTTTAGCGATAAAGATGAGGTCGAGCGGAATATAGGTTTCCTTCATCCAGAAATTGGCCGTATGCGGATCGTCGCGGCCCAGCTGGAAGAGCATGCCGTGGTTTTCTTCCATCGACTTGCGGAACATCAGGCCGATCTTGATATCCATCGGCGTCTTGGCGATTTCAACCTCCAGCTCGGCCTTGCCGTCCTTGGTCTGGATGGCGACGGGCTCGGAGGGCAGCTTGGTGTAATCGTCGGCGCCGTTGGCGCGGTGCATCGACATGTAGGCGCCCGCTGCGATGATCAGCGCCAGCACGGACAGCAGCAGCGCATCGCGCCAGCCTGCTTTTTTCTTTTCCTGAACGGGTTCGGCCATCTTTTCCTCCTAAGCTTCCGGCAGGGCTTCCTGAAGCCCCGGGCCCAGCCTGAACGGCTGCACCCTGGTGCAAAGGCCCGTCTTGCTGTCGATATCGAATACCACGCCACACAACGTTGGCGTGCCCTCGGCAGGGCGCAATTTCTCGCCCGGCATCTTGCGCACGAAACGCGCGACGGCAAGGCCCTTGTCCATGCCGATCACGCTGTCGTAGTTGCCGCACATGCCGGCGTCGGTCATGTAGCCTGTGCCTTTTGCAAGAATACGCGCATCTGCGCTGGGCACGTGGGTATGCGTGCCGACGACAAATGACGCGCGGCCGTCGCAGTAATGGCCCATGGCCATTTTTTCCGATGAGGCTTCGCCATGAACGTCGAGCAGCAGGCCCTGAATGTCTTTGCCAAGGCGGAAGGATTTGCAGATTTTATCCGCTGCATGGAAAGGGTCATCCAGCGCGTCCATGAAGAGCCGCGTCATCAGGTTCGCCACCGCCAGTTTTTCGCCGCGGGGCGTTTCGATGATATAGACGCCCTTGCCGGGCGTGCCTTCGGGATAGTTCGCGGGACGCAGTAAACGCGGGTCTTTCTCGATATAGGGGATGATTTCCCGCTGGTCCCAGACGTGGTTGCCGGTGGACAGGCAATCGACGCCCGCCTTGTAAAAATCATCGCAAATCTGCGGCGTGACGCCGAAGCCATGGGCCGCGTTCTCGATATTCACGATCACGGCGTCGAGCTTGTATTTCTCGCGGAACGTCTTCATCTGCGAGGTGATGGCGTCGCGCGCATCGCGGCCGACGACGTCGCCTAGAAACATCACTCTCATGCGGCCGCTCTCCTGAAGTCGTAGATTTTCTGGTCGGTGATGCACATGTCGAGCGGGTAATCGTGCATTTCGTAAGGCACGCTTTCGTAGCATTGCGATTCATAGGCAATACCAACCGTCTGGAATTTCAGCTTGCCCTTCATCTGGCCCAAAGTCTGGTCGTAATAACCTGCGCCATAGCCGAGGCGATGGCCTTCCTTGTCGAAGGCCAGCAGAGGCATGAGGAAAATATCGGGGATGGAAACGGCAGAATGCAGCGGATCGGGTTCCTCGATGCCGTAGATACTGCGGATCATCGGCGTCTTGCGGTCCCAGGTGCGGAATTCCAGCAGCGTGTGGTTCGGTATCACGCGCGGCATCAACACCGTATAGCCGAGCTCGATCAGCGCATCGAAGAGCGGCAGCGCGCTCATTTCAGATTTGATCGGCACGTAGGCCGAGATCAGCGTACCTTTTTGCAACGGAACGGATTTGAAGAAATTGTCGCGCACGCGCTGGGCAGCGCCGTCGCGCTCGGGCGGCGGAATGGCGATGCGGCGGGCATAGGCATGTTCGCGCAACGACTGCTTGTTGTAAAAAGGCAAAGGCGCTCTTATCTCTTTCTAAGCAAAAATGCAGAGTCGTGAAGTGAGTGGAAGACAGCCACCTGCGTCGTGGACGGGGTTATCCGCTAGGCCCTGCGTTAACAGGTCGGGCGCCATATGACTGAACCACGGTCCAGCCAGGGACAGCTCCCTAGCGATGGTTATCGGCCTCTGGGACAGTGCTGTCATCACGTGCGCTGCAGCTGCCTTCCGGCAAGTAATCTAGGCCGAGTGGAGCTTTTGGGCAATACCGTCGATGCGCTTCGTCAATTGGTCGAGCAGGCGCACAAGTGCCTGTTCTTCCTCTTTATTCTGCGCCGGGGCGGTAGCAGGTGCTGCTTTGGGTGCCTGACGGGGGGCGCCTTCTTGCACGTCGAACAGCTCGTCAGCCAGCACAAGGCTGGTGAGAACCATCAAATGGGCGTCGTTATAAGCGGCGCCCGAGCGTGCGATTTGCGACAGCCGCTGGTCGATGTAGGCGGCGAGATCGACAACGCGACCCTCCTGCCCTGCATCGCAGGCGATTTCGTAGGCGCGGCCGTTCAGGGTGATGGTGACTTCAGCCATTTTCTATTCCTCGCTCAGCAGCATTTCAAGACGGTTGATGGTGGAGTCGAGCTTCGCGGCAATTTTTTTGTTTACCTCGCGCTCGTTGCGATCGAGAGACAGCTGAGGCTCTTCCTTGCTTTTCTTCGTCTGTACAAGACGTTTGTCGACGGCGTTCTCGAGACGCATGAGAGCCTTATCCAGATTCTCGAGAGCCGGTTTAATAGCAGCTTTCATAGAGAATATCCCTAACACTTCGGTGACTTCGATGATGATATTTTGGTAATAAATACAGAATAAGAGTCCTAAAGACTCTCGTCAATAAGCAGGGCTAAGGAATTGAATCTTTTTAGTGTTTTATAAATTATTGGAAATTGATGGTTTATTAACGATATGTAAATATAATGCGGTTATGAAGACGCCGGTAAAAATCGACCCGCAATCGCTGCTGAAAGACGTCGAGCAGATCGCCCGTGACGCGGGCGCGGAGATCATGCGTTTCTACGAAGAAGGCGCGACAGTATATACAAAGACCGACGAAAGCCCGGTGACCGAAGCTGATTACGCCGCGGAAAGGCTTATCCTTCCAAGACTTGCAGCGCTTCTTGAAGGTGTGCCGATGGTCTCCGAAGAAGCGGTTTCGGCGGGGTATAAACCCGACGTCAGCAAGGGCACCTTCTGGACGGTCGACCCGCTGGACGGCACGAAAGAATTTATCAACCGCACCGGCGCCTTCGTGGTCGCCATTTCGCTGGTTGTGGATAACAAGCCGGTGCTGGGTGTTATCTACCACCCTGCCCTCGGCATCATGTATTCGGCGGCGGGCCCCGGCACGGCCACGCGCGAAGGGCCGGATGGAGAACGTGTTTCATTGGGTGCCGGAGTCGGCGGCACGCGCGAGGAAACCATGCGCGTGGTACTGAACGAGAGCAGCACCGATATGCCGAAAGTAAAAGGCTATCTGACGTCGCAATTCAATACCGCATCGCCGCGCATCGACCCGCAGCCGGGCGTTTTGCGCGCCTGCCAGGTGGCCGACAATAGCGCGGATATGTCTGTAATCTACCCGACAAAACGCGAGGGGCGCACCAAATGGTGGGATGTCGCGCCCGCGCATGCGATTGTCGAGGCCGCGGGCGGCATTGTGCAAGGCGTGGACGGCAAGCCGGTGACCTATGACGCCGATGATTTTATGGTGCCGCCGGTGATTTCGATCAGCCCGAACCGCGCGGCTGCAGCACCCGCCGCGAAACCGCCCGAGAACAAAAGATAAGAAAAAACCGGCCCCTTGCGAGACCGGTTTTTTATCAAGCAGGATGTTAATCCCCTGACTGTTAGCCGCCAAGGCCGCCCGGACGGTTGGGCTTGAGGCGGAATTTGTCTTTCATCTGCATCTTCAGCGTGGCCTGTTTGGCCGCCACTTCGCATTGCATGATGTCCACCTGCGTGCGGTCGTTGACGCGCACGTGGGTATAAAGCGTTTTCATGTCGTCCACGCGGCCCGCCCAGAGGTCGGGCGAGAAAGCGAGCGACAATTGATTGCGATCCGCGAGGATATTCAGCAGCGAATTGCCGTGCTTGTCCTTCGACAGGAAATCGTCGAGCGTGACGGGCTGGCCGGATTTGCGCGAGATATCGACGACCTTGTCGAAGTGGCCGAATTTCACCGCGTTCATCAGGATGGTATTGCCCATCTGGCCCGACGGCGCGCGCAGGTCAGCAACCTGCAGCTTGTCGTTGGCGGCAAGGCGCTTGTCGCATTCCGCGTAATTTTCCCAGAAGGCTTTCAGGCCGAGCGGCAGGATCGGCGTGCCGCCTTCGTTCAGCGGGGTGAGCAGGTATTGCTTGCCCGTGAAGCCCGCGAGGTTCGCGTTTTTCGAGAAAGTGCGGCTTTCGGCTTCGGCGTAGGAATTGTCGAAATCGCGCGCCGTCATGGTGCCGTTCTTCCAGCCTTCCGGCACATGGCTCCAGAGCTGGAGCATGTCGGGCAGGCGGCCTTCCCAATGTTCGGCGGTGAAGACCTTGTGCAGCGTTTTCTTTTCCGCCGCGCGCGCAACGATGGAAAGGCGCGAACCCACCTGGCGCACAAAATCGGCGACTTCGAATTTCTCGTTATGGGCCTTCATGCCCTTTACGAGGTCGTCGTATTTGTCCCAGGCGCCCTGATGGATGAAGACGGTGTCGCCGTCGCGGTCGGGTAGCAGCAGGTAATCTTTGCGGAAGTAATCGCCATTGGCGGCCAGCTTGCCGCTGGTGATCTCGTAGTTGCCGCGTTCGACGAAGGCAGCCTTGATGTCGGAAGCCGACAGGCCTGCCTTGGCCAGCGTATCTTCGGGCGCTTCGCGGTTTTCGGCGGCCAGCATGCTGCGCTTGAAAGCGGGATCGAGCTGGCCGTCGTTGCGGAACAGGTCGCGGCGGGACGGCACCGGCACCTTGAACCACAGGCGTTCCATCTCGTCATAACGGCCCTGCCAGACGTCGGCGGCGAAGATTTTGGCGAGGCCGCCGTTTTCGCGCGCGCTGTCGAGCAGCGAGCGGTCATCACGGCCAACGACCTTGGTGAAATCTTCCATGGTGAATTTTTCACCGGCCTTGGTGACGATCTCCAGCACCTTGGCGAAGTTCTTCCAGAAGCCGGGCGTATCGGCGAGGCAACGGCCGTCGTCATCGGGCGAGAGGAAATCGGCTTTCTTCAGCTGGTTCGTCTCTTTCGAGATGGCGTCCATCATCTGCTGCAGGTTTTCGCCCGAAAAGGCGCGCGTCTTGTACTTTTCCTGCTCCGGATGCTCGACCAGTGCAGCGACGATAGCCTGCTTGATGTAACGTCCCCCGCTCATGCTTCTTTAACCTCTTTGAAGAGGGTCTTGGTGACCCCGTTGCGCTGGCAGATTTTCTCGATGTCGGCGTCGGTGATGATGGCATCGGCCGTCAGGAACACGACTTTGACGTCGGGATTCCTGAGCGCCGCCTCGAATTCCAGCAGGGTTTCGCAAGATGTCACGCCCTTGTCGCGGCGGATCATGTTGCTTTCCCAGCCGGACGCGATGCGGAACAGGCGGCAGCCGTGCGGCAGGAACGTGGGGCCGCCGTCCATGGCCTTTTGCTGGGCCACGGCGGATGCGACTTGTTCCAGAAGTTCCGACGGCACGGGTTGCTGCCTGTTTGTTGCGTCTTGCGTCATGGCACCTTTGCCTTACATACCGGCTGCTTTTTTCTTGTCGTTCTTGATGACGTATTTCGGGTACATCATCTCGACGTTGCCGTCGACGAGCAGTTCGGTCAGCTTCGGCTCCTTGCCTTTCAGGGCGGGGGAGCTGTCGGCGTCGTTACGATACTTGAACGCATCGACCAGGCGTTCCTTCACCGACGGCGTCAGGCCGCGGGTAATTTCAGCCAGCGCCTGCTCGACTTTCGTCACGGCATTCGCGTCGTTGCGGTCGACATGGATCACGCCGGCTTCCTTGAACGCGGACAGGAGCTTCGAGGGGGCCTTTTCGGACACCACGAGCGTCTTGTTGCGCGTCTCGTTGCGGACGATATGGATCGACACGGGGCGTTCGCCCTGTTCGTCGGTCCACAGCACCTGCAGGCTGGTCGTTGCGATCTTCTTGTCGGAACGGTTTTCGGCGATGTAGAGCGATTCATCGAGATCCATCACCGGGCCCGGCGTGCCGGCGCCAGCAGCCGCTGCGGGCGGCGTGTTGGCGTTGGCGGCTTCCTGACGGTTCGTCATCAGGGGACGCAGGTTCTGGTCCCAGACGGCGGTGAGGTTCTTGGCGCCCACGGTCGGCATGGCGAGAGACGCCAGGAAGTCGTCGTGGTGGACAAGGTCGTTCAGGCCGAAATCGATCTCTTTCTTGGCCGCGACGTAAGTGGCCGCGTCCTTGATGATCGCCGAAACCAGCGGGTGGCCGGCATAGAGCGATTCCGGATCGCGGTTGGCGACGAAGAGTTCGTTCGACTTGGCCGTTTCGGCTTTCGAGATCGCGGTCAGCGCATCCACGAAGGTCTTCGGCGTAACGATTTCGTCGTTGGTCGCCTTGATCTCGGGGTTGCTCTGGCGCAGGAAGTCGCAGAAGACGTTGCGCGCCATTTTCGCCTGTTTCGTCAGGTCGCGGTCGTTGAAGGCCGAGATGTTCAGGTCTTCTTCCACCGAACGCTGCTTGGAACGTGCGGCTTCTTGCAGCGTGATGTCACGCAGCGCGAATTCCTGCATCGCTTTTTGCAGCTTGTTGTAGAGCTTGGGCTTGCCGACGGCGCCGGACTTTTCGTAGACCATGCGCTCGAGGAATTCCGTCAGGCGCGTGCCGAAGTTCAGCGACGAGTTTTCGACGACGGGTTCGCCGAGGCTCGGCACTTTTTCCCAAGCCTTCAGGTCGAGAGCGCGGGGCGCGTCTTCCTTCAGCATCCGGGGGCGGATCGGAATCGCCTCTTCAAGGTGCTGCTTGATCTTGCGGAAGTCGATGCCCTCTTTCTTCGAGTATTCATCGTCAACTTCTTCCACGAGGTCGGGGTTGCCGTTCGAGGTGATTTTCTCGGCATCGGTCATTTTCTGCCACTTGTCGTAGAAGCGCGCAAGCTTCTCGGACGAGTTGACGACGTTTTTCCAGTTCTGGAGCAGCGTTTCCTGCAGCTCGGGAACCTTGCCGCCTTCGACTTCGGCCTTCGTGCGGCGCAGCCACAGCAGCCATTCACCGAACTGGTCGGGGTCTTTATCCGCCTGTTCCTTGAAGGTGGTGTAGAGCGTCGAAACGGGCAGGCCCACCATCATCTGGCAGATACGGTGCTGCCAGTCGATCACGTCGGGATCAGGCAGTGTCTGGGGAGAAAGACGCGAGTAAACCGATTTGTTGAGCGAGCGGGTCGTGACGCCGTCTTCCTTCTTGTTACCCGTCAGGGTGACGAAGAAGCCGGGCTTCATGTCTTCGCGGCGGAAGGTGAATTCCGACGGGCCGGCGGTGGCGTCTTTGTTTTTCAGCGGGTTTTCGACCGTGCATTCCTTCAATTCGCCGATGCAGAACTGCCAGACCGTTTGCAGGTTGTCGTCCGTGCCTTCGCGCGACTTGTTGTATTCGTCGAGAACGATCTCTTCGCCCGCCATGAATTTGCGGATGAGGGGGCCATACTGCGAGTTCATGCCCAGCGCGTTGCCGCCGGCGTTGTCGAGACCTTCGATTTTCGAAACTTTTTTCAGCGTTTCGAAAGCGGCTTCGACCTTGTCGTTATTGATCGCTTTCAGGCCGTTCCAGTCGATGGACTTGACCGTGCCGTCTTCGATCGAGACGACTTCCGAGGGCAGAGCCTTCAGCAGCGCCATCGACATGGGCTCCAAAGTGCCAGCCTGCAGGCGTTTGTCGATCGATTTCGGCAGCGCGTCGCCGGCGCCGAAGTCCAGCACCATTTCGAACAGCAGTTCGCGCATGTTCTTGCCACCGCAGTCGAGAACTTCGACCGGTTCTTTCGAACGCAGGCGGCCTTGCAGCGCGCCCAAGAAGGATTTACCGGCACCGGGGTCGCCGATCATCATCTGCGTGCGGTTCGTGCTGTCCGGCTTGCGGCGTTCGAGGCCGTCGAAGAACAGGGGCAGCATCGAGGGCGTGGGCATATCGCAATATGCCATCGCGATGACTTCTTTATAGGGGCGCTCGGAAAACACCTTCATGGGATAGGTGTCATCGGCGATGACGGACAAGACCTGCTCGAGATCGGCGCGGCCGTTGTGTTCGATGCGCTGCGAACCCCACATCGGGTAAGGGCGATCGGACGTGCCAAGGGGACGTTCCAGAGACTTCACGTCTTCCGGCTTCAGGTCCTTCATGGGTGTCTTCAGGGGCGAGGGTTTCTTGTCGTTTTTCATGGCTTTGGATCCATCTTGTTATGGGCCTTGTTCATGGCCCGGCGTTTCTGGCTGTTAGGCACAGCAGTAAAGCTGCCGGTTTTCTTCACTTTCTCTAGCAGTAGTCCGACGATGCCCATGGGGATTTCTTCGGGATTGCTTCCTAGCGAGACACCCACGTCCTGGAAGCTTTTGTTACCCTTAATCTCCTTGGCCATACGTTCCATGTTCGTCCCCGGACGGCCGATGATGGCCGTGTCGAAGGTGATCTTGTCCGAATATTCGAACATGGTCTTGATACGCTCTTTCGATTTTTCCGCGTCGAACATGTCGCCGTCGGAAATAATCAGTACGTGCGTAAATCCTGACAGCGTGCCGCTCTTGCCGCGCTGCTCGCCGATCGTCTTGGCGACTTTTTTAATTGCGGGCGCGAGGTCGGTGCCGGAATTGAGGCCCTTTTGCGCCTTGGCCATCGCTTTGCCGATCTCGACGCGGTCGGAACCGGGCGTGATCAGCATCGGCGGGTCGCTGTCGCCCCACATGCCGACGTAGACGTTCATCTTCATGTCCTTGCCGCTGGCGGCTTCGAACATGATGGCGGCCGATTGCAGCGCCGAGAGAAGCGGCGTGCCGTTCATCGAGCCGGAACCGTCGATCATGATGACGATATCGATTTCGGTCGGGACCATTTTCACCTGATCGGTGTGGAAGCGCTTGAGATCCTGCTCCTCCACGTTGCCGGTCAGCTTCTTGATGGTCAGGTTCTTGTGCGCTTCCTGGTTGAAGCGGTCCTTCACCTCGCCGTTTTCGGGCAGGATGTCGAGCGTCGGGGACACCGCGCGCTTGCGCTGCAGCTGGCGTTCCTGAACGTCCTTGAACAGTTTCCTCACGCGGCTGATGGGGCCCGCGAGTTCGGCCACGCGTTTCTGGTAGTCTGTCCAGTCGAGCTTGGACAGTTCCTCCAGCGAACGGCCGTCGCCATGGCCGGCCTGCTTGGAAGGCTTGCCGCCCTTCTTGCCCTGCTTGCCGGGCTTGTCGCCGTCTCCGTCACCATCAGCGTCCTGGCCGTCTTCGCCGTCGCCTTCCTGGCCTTTTTCTTTCTTCTTCTTTTTCTTCTCGAGTTCTTTTTCGAGATCGTCGGCGGTCTGGCCGTCAGCGTCTTCGCCGTCGGCATCTTCACCGTCCGCGTCCTCGCCATCGGCATCTTCGCCGTCAGCGTCTTCGCCATCGGCGTCTTTACCTTCGCCGTTGGGATCGAGTTCGTCGGAGGGCACTTCGGTCGCGCCCTTGGGAGCAGGCTGGTCGCCGGCGCCTTCGACGGGGACGGTTTCTTCGTCGTCCTGGCCGAGCTTGCCTTCTTTGCCCTTTTTGCCTTTGCCCTGCTTGTCGCCATCGGCGTCAGCGTCCTGATCGTCGCCGTCCTGGCCTTCGCCCTGATCGTCGCCGTCTTCGTCGCCCTTCTGGCCTTTGTCGCCTTTTTCCTTCTTGTCGCCCTTTTTGCCTTTATCTTTCTTGTCGCCTTTTTTGCCGTCCTTGGCGTCTTTTTCCTGACCGTCTTTGCCTTCCTGACCGTCCTGATCGTCGCCATCGGCATCGTCGGAATCAGCGTCGTCCTGCTCGCCTTGCGGCTTGCCGCGCTGTTTCTTGCCTTTTTTGCCCTTCTGGCGCTTGCCCTTGCCTTTGCCCTGACCCTGGCCTTCTTGACCGTCCTGACCATCCTGGCCGTCCTGACCGTCTTGATCCTGACCGTCATCGCCATCGTCGCCGTCCTGGTCCTGATCGAGGTCCTTGGCGTCCTGTTTCTTCTGGTTCTTGGGATCCTTCTGCGCCTTGTCCAGATTTTCGTCGATCTGGTCATTGGCCATCTTGAGGATTTTCTGGATCAGCTCTTCAGCGTAATCGCGCCAGATTTCATCGATGATTTCCTTGCGCTCGCTGTCCGCGCGCTCGACGCGGCTTTTCAGGTTGGCCCAGCCGAACAGGCGTTCGTGCTGCTTGGGCTGCAGGTTTTCGAGACCTTTCGGGCCGCCGCAGAGTTCGCGCAGGCGCACGAAATCGGGGTGCGCGATGCCGTCTTCGTCGCCGGCGGGGTTCGCCTTCAGCGTCGAGGTCTTGCGCACGAGGTTCGGGTCGACGCCGACCTTGAACCAGCCGGTATCGGTGTTTTCGAACAGGTCGTTGTTCTGGAAGAAGCTCAGCTGAACCGTGTTGCAGAGGTTCATGTAGCGGCGCAGCTCGTCCGACATGCCGTCGGCGGGCAGGCGCGTGAGACCGATGCCGCGATGCGTGACGGCCGTGTTGTTCAGCGACACGCCGTAATCCTGCAGAACCTGCTGGCCCATGTTCGACACGAATTTATTCGCGACGTTTTCTTCGGCGGCCGAGAACAGCATGTGGCGGAGCTGCCATTCGGTGGAGAGCAGCGTGAGTTTCTTGTATTCCTCGGGCTTGAGTTTGGGGCCCTTCTTCATCTGCGCCAGCTTTGACTTCTTCATCAGCGGCTGCATTTCCTTGAAGACTTCTTTCATGCGCTTCGGGTAAGTCACCGACAGAAGCGAATGGCCGATTTCGCGGTAGACGTCGGCGCGCGCGTGTTCGAAGCCCACGATCATCGACTGCATGAAGTCGATGTTGATGAGGTTCTTGTTGCGATCGAACGTGAAGCCCGTGCCGGGATCGCCCCAGGCGTATTTCGTGTCTTTATCGCGCAGCGCTTCGCGCACGTGGTGCGCGTGCGACAGAAGTTCCTGATACGCGTGTTCCGTGCCCGTCACCTGTTTCCACAGGTCGGTGCCCGTCAGCGTCACGCCTTCGGCGGGCGGCTTCGTCCATGTCTTCAGCGCATCGGGGTTGAGCGAGAGGTAGGCAAGCGCCGCGCCCCATGCCAGTTGTTTTTCGGGCGTATCGAATTTCGGTTCCTGCGGGGCCTTGCCGGTGGCGGCGGCCTCCAGCACGTTCAGCGCTTCCTGCTTGAATTCTTCCGTGTTGTCGCGGATGCCGCCGATGAATTTCTGCAGTTCTTCGAGCGTGAAGGGCTGGGGCTTTTCTTCGTCCTGCGCGGCACGGATTTTGCCATTGAGCATCAGGCGCTGGCGCGTGAGAGGTTCGCGCAGCACATTCTCAAACTTCCGTCTGTCTTTCGGGTCGCTCATTTATATGGTCGCTCCGGACATAAAGCCGTTAAACAGTCGTTAAACTTTACCCTTTGATCAACGCGAATCCCCTGCCGGTTTAATGCATAGACGGCTGAAGAAACGAGGCGTTTTTGATCGAGAACGACGCTAACATTTTTTATAACCTCTACAAAGAGGTAAAAACGCAAGAGAGTTAAAATCTTTACGCTGCAAAGCAGCATTTTATTTCAAAAAATATGGGTGCTTGCGCCATAAATTTCACAATCTATTTTGATTATGAAAATTTAATTTTTACCATAATTATGAGCGAAAGAAAGGCTATTACACAAAGAAAGCTAACAAAAATAAGCATTCGGCCCCGCTTGAGGTCGTTCACCGTCACGCGCGCGGAGGAGTTTTCGGGCCCGATCCACTGCGTTTCCGGAATCCCCGAGCCGCGATATTTCGCAGGACCGCCCAAAGTTATCCCCAGCGCGCCCGCCATGCCGCCGACAAGGATTCCGCGCGCCAGCGCATGGAATCGGCCCGCCTGAGTCGCGGATGTTTTCAGCGCGCGAAAACCGTTCGCCTTGCTGACAACCAGCGCGGCCGCGGCAAAAAAGAAAAGCGAAATAATCGACGGAATGAAATCGAGCAGCTTTTCCACCAGCCGCGCCGCGCGCGCGAAAGAAAAATGTTCCGATCTCAGCAGCTCCCAGGCTTCTCCGGCCGCGATCATCACGGTGTAAAGCGCAAGACCCGTCGTGCCGAGCGCAAGATAATAGAACCCCGGCGCGACAAGATAGCGGTTGAAGGCGACGGCGCCGAATTCAAGGCTTTTTCGCACAATCGTATGCGCGTCGGCCTGCGCCATTTCTTCGGACACATAGGGCTGCAGCGCCTTCGCCGCCGCCGGCTCCTGCTTTTTGTCGAGGCGCGCGGCAATCTCGCGCATGACCTTGACCGGCATCATGGCCGAAACCGTCAGGGCCATCAGCGGCAGGGCGTAAAGCCAGCTTTTGCCTGCCGCGCGCACGAAATCGCGCAGGAAGAAATCGGCGAAGAAGAACAGCAGCGACAGCAGCAGCAGCGTGAGAAACCCGCGACCCGACAATTCGCGCGAGCGGCGCGTCTTGCGGTTCAGCTTGCGCCCGAGGACTCCCGCCAGCATATGCACCACGCTCCAGAGCGCGGGCCGGTATTCGCGGCGGTACGGCAGCAGCGCGCCGATCAGCAAATGCGCGACCAGATATGCTAGCAGCAGGAAGTATCCGCTAAAAGCAACGCCGCCCTGTTCAGACAGGAGCGGCGTAACTTCAGAAAGATTGAGACTGAGCGGGTTCAGGCTTACTCGCGCATATCGCGCTGCGTGCGTTCCTTGCGCTCGTGGCGTTCCTGCGCTTCGAGCGAGAGCGTCGCAATCGGGCGCGCCTCGAGGCGGGCGATCGAGATCGGCTCGCCGGTTTCTTCGCAGAAGCCGTAGTTGCCGTCGTCTATTTTTTCGAGGGCGGCATTGATTTTCGAGATCAGCTTGCGCTCGCGGTCGCGCGTGCGCAATTCAAGCGCGTGGTCGGTTTCTGCCGAAGCGCGGTCGGCGATGTCGGGCTTTTGCAGGTTGTCTTCCTGCATTTCCTTGATCGTCTCGGTCGATTCAACCAGCAGCTCGGCGCGCCAGCGCAAGAGCTTCTGCCGGAAATATTCCAGCATGACGGGGTTCATGAATTTTTCCTTCTCCGACGGCTTGTAGTCGGGGGGAAGGATTGTCGATGATGTTTCGGGCAGTGAACTCATGGTCTTTACCTTAAACTGATGCTTGTCCTGCAATTATAGGCCGCTGCCCCTTAACAAACAATGGGGAGGGCCAGATTCTGCTCTGATTACAGAAAATCAGGGCAAATTTCCAGCAAAATCTGCAAAATTTAGCTATTTCAGGCTATGTTTTGCCAGTTCAACCTGCACTCGCAGGTCGATTTCATCCAGCACCGCGGCCAGCACCGGATCCATGATTTTCTCGCGCTGCTTGGTCACCATGCGTTCCAGCTGCTCGAGCGCCGAGACGGGAATGCCGCCGGTCAGCAGGCCCATGCGGATACGGTCGAGCTGGTCGAGCATATCGATCCCCTGCCGCTTCGCGCGCTTGGTGGATTCAGTGCTGTCGCCCGCTTCCTGCACGCTCAGGAGCGCATCGAGCGCATTGGTTTGCATAACACCGGAGGCGGGTTTCGAGGATGCCGCTTCCTCGCCGCTATCCACCATGCCGCTGAACGACGTGCCTGAAGCGCCTTTATTGGCGCCCGTTTTGGATACGCCTTTGGAGGATTGCGACTTGTTCGGGCCTTCGATTTTCATGTCTATACATTATAGGCATCATATGCGGCCAAAACCAACGGGCAATATTTGCCCGATACGCCCGATGCCCCGCCCCGGCCCATCACAAAACCCTGATAAATCATGTTTTTAACTCTGGCACGGTTCTCGCAACTGTTTCCTGTGGGAGAAACTGACTCTGGGAGGGGTCGTCATGAAGACAATATTAAAGATGCTGATCGTCATGGGAGTGGCCTTCATATTGGCCGGCAGCGCCGCATATGCGGATGGCGGCGATTTCCCAAACACAGGCTCAGGCGGCAACGCCAAGATCACCCGGGCCGCGCCCTCGCCCGCGCACAAAAGCGGCAAAGGCGAACTGGGCGGCAATACCCGCATCAAGGACATCGTTGAATTCGAAGGCGTGCGCGACAACATGCTGGTCGGCTACGGCCTTGTCGTCGGCCTGAATGGCTCGGGCGACAGCATGAACAACGCGCCTTTCACCAAGCAATCATTGATCGGTATGCTGGACCGTCTCGGCGTCAACATCCGCGATGAAAAGCTGAACACCAAGAACATCGCGGCCGTCATGGTCACCTCGACCCTGCCGCCCTTCACCAACCAGGGTGCCCGCATCGACACCACCATCTCGGCCCTTGGCGACGCCAAGAGCCTGCAGGGCGGCACGCTGCTCGTCACGCCGCTGATGGGTGCTGACGGTCAGGTCTATGCCGTTGCACAGGGCCCCGTTGCCGTCGCTGGCTTCACCGCCACGGGCGATGCCGGTTCTGTCACACAAAACATCCCCACCACCGGCCGCATCGCATCCGGCGCCATCGTCGAGCGCGAAATTGCCTTCAACATGGACCAAATGCAGCAGACGCGCCTTGCGCTCCGCAACCCCGACTTCACCACCGCGCGCCGCATCGCCGCCGCCATCAATAACCATACAGGCTACCCGATTGCGAGCGCGGATAACCCGGCTTCCGTCACCATGCGCCTGCCCCCCGGCTATCAGGGCGGCGTTGTGAACATGATCACCGATATCGAGCAACTGCGCATCGCGCCCGACCAGATCGCGCGTGTCGTGATTGACGAACGCTCCGGCGTGATCGTGATGGGCAAGGACGTGCGCATCTCGACCGTCGCGCTTGCACAAGGCAACCTGACCATCCGCATCAACGAAACGCCGCAGGTATCACAGCCCAACGCGTTTGCTGAAGGCGACACCGTGGTCGTCCCCCGCTCCGACATCCAGGTCACGACCGAGGAAGGCAACAAGATCGCCGTCCTGCCCGAAGGCGTCAGCCTGCAGGCGCTGGTCACCAGCCTGAACGCGCTGGGCGTCGGCCCGCGCGACGTGATCACCATCCTGCAGTCCATCAAGGCTTCCGGTGCGCTGCAAGCAGATATCGAGGTGATGTAATGCCAAGCCTTCCCGCCACACCCGTCTCCGCCGAACTCGCCATGCACCAGGTGCAGGCCCGCGCCCAGGAGCCCAAGGACAAGGCCGCCGCGAAAGAATTCGAGGCAATGTTCATGTCGGAAATGTTCAACCACATGTTCGAAGGCGTAGACACAGACCCGTTATTCGGCGGCGGCGGCGGGGAGAAAATGTTCCGCAGCATGCTGATCCAGGAATACGGCAAGACCATGGCCAAGGGCAAAGGCATCGGCATTTCCGACCAGATACAGAAATTCATGCTGCAAACACAAGAAAAAGCAAAGGGGTTATAAAAATGAAAGCAGTCGCATCGAAACAATCGCTATCCTCCGACATCGGCTCCGTCCTCAAACTGATCGAGGACTTCGGCCGCCTGCTGGAAAAAGAAACCGCCGCGCTGAAATCGGTCGACTTCAAGGCCGTCGACGCGCTGCAGGAACAAAAGCGCGACTACGCGCAACGCTATCACACGCTGGTCACGGGCCTGTCGGAGCGCAAGGCGGAGATCGCCCAGCTCGACCTTAAAACCCGCGAGCGCCTTATTCTGGCGCGCACCGCGTTCACCGAAATCCTCAATGACAACCTGCGTACGCTGGAGGCGGCCAAGGACGGCACGAAACGCCTCGTCGGCAGAATACTCGACGCGGCGCGCCGGGCCGTCATTGACGATAAGCAAACCAACTATTCAGCGAAAGGACACACGCAAGCTTACAAGACCTCCACGCTTTCCCTCAGCGTGGACCAGAAACTTTAAAGAGTACTACCCTCCCTCCCAAGAGAGCGGGCCGCCTGATCATGTATCAGGCGGCCCATTGGGCATTTTATTTTTTGCCCGCATGAAAAAGTTTTCTCCCAGAAAAAATCTGGCACGCTCCCTGCAAGGATACTTCCGGATACATACGCGAGGTCCATTGTGGATATGAAGAACAACATAGTGCCGATGCAGTTGCCGGGAGCGACACTTCCCCAGCAATCACAAGGCCCCAACAGCTCACAGGGCGTACCTGCGGGCGGGTTGCTCGCGTTCCTGCAGACACTCGGCACAATCAACACCGACCAGAGCGTCGCGGAAAAAATTGCCGCCATACTGGACGATCAGGTCCTCTCGCCTCAGGACAAGCTCAAAGCCGTCAAGGACGTGCTGCCCAACCTCGGCGCGCTGATGTCGCAAAAACATAACGCGCCTGCGACCGCGGCTGCGCCCTCGCTCACCTCCGACCTCACGGCGCAGCTGGCCGCGGGGCTGCAGGGCGACCAGGTGGTGCTGGATCAATTAACGGAAAAATTCAACGCGCTGGGCGAACAGCCCACGGACGAACAGGTCACGGCCTTCAAGAACGATGCGACGGATTTCCTGCGCAAACTGGGCTGCGACGATGCGACCATACAAAAATATATGGTGTCGCTGGCCTCGCTCCTGGGCGAGAAAATCACGCTGGCGCAGTCGGCCGAACTGGCGATGCCCTTGCCGGGTCAAAAGCCCTCCGTCGAATTTGCAAATAACGAACTCGGCGCGGTCGAACCTGCCGGCGGCGAAGATACGCCCGCAACACCCCAACAATTCGCGCTGCAACAACTCTCGCAGGCCGCCAAAGCGCCCGCGCAGCCGCCCATCCCGCAACAGCGCGTCGACCACGCGCCGAAATCGCTGCCCGCGTCTCCCTACGAGATCAAGGACGCGCCGCGGCAGCCGGAAGCGCCCGCACCGCAATCGCGCGCGCAAGCCGCGAACCCCGCGCTTGTCAATATCATGGCGGACGAGAACGCCAGCTTTAACGCAAACACCAACAGCTTCGGCCAGCAGGGCCAGGGCGCCTTCACCGGCACGCTGATGAAGGGCCCCGACGCCGTGCAGGCGCAGAACTTCACCAATTATATGACGCCGTCCTCCAGCACGAATGCCACCACGCAGATGGTCGCGCTGCAGATCCAGCGCAACGCCGCCGCAAAGACCGAAACCTTCACCATGCAGCTCGACCCCATGAATCTGGGCCGGCTGGAAATCAAAATGAAATTCACGCGCGACGGCGCGGTCAAGGCGCACCTGATCGCCGAGAAGCCCGAAACGCTGTCGATGCTGCAAAAAGACCAGCCGCAGATCCAGCGCTTGCTGCAACAGGCCGGCCTGGAAGTCGAAGACAACGCACTCAGCTTCGATTTGCGCCAACAGTCGCATGACCAGAACAACACAAAAGAATCTTATAACGGCGCGGGCAAGAGCCACGGCGCGTCGGCGGCAGCGGGCGTAGAAACCGCAGCGGTAAAAATTGCCGTCGAGGCGATGGGTTACATCAGCCAGAGCGGCGTCAATATCGTGGTCTAGGGGTTAAAGGAGATAAAACATGGCAGTCTCGGGCGTCAATAACACTGCGACACAAACACAATCACAGACCAGCACCACCGCGCTGAACCAGGATTTCGACCAGTTCCTGCGCCTGCTGACCACGCAGTTGCAGAACCAGGACCCGCTGTCGCCGATGGATTCATCAGAATTCACCAACCAGCTTGTGCAGTTCTCGAACGTCGAGCAATCGATCCGCACCAACAGCTTCCTTGAAAAACTTCTGACCATGCAGACGCTGAACCTGACTGCGCTCGGCGTCAGCTTCATCGGCAAGGATGTCGAAGTGGCCGGCAAATTCTTCCAGGCCGACGGCGTCAAGCCGGTGTCGATGTCTTACGACATGCCTGTCGGCGCCGACGAAGGCACGCTCAGCATTATCGACAAGGATGGCAACGTCGTCTTTACGCAGAACGCGGATATCACCGCCGGCCGCCACAACTTCACCTGGGACGGCAAGGACAGCAGCGGAAACCTCGTGCCCGCCGGAAAATACGAAATTCGCGTCGGCGCGCAAACATCGACAGATGCCGCGCTGAACGTCACGACATTCGTGCCTGGACATGTGAACGGACTTGAAAGCGCTGAAGACGGTTCGCTGATGCTGAACGTCGACGGCAATCTGGTCAACATGACTGACGTGCGCAAAATTTCCGAGCCGACCACTTGAAACTGGCACGGGCGTTGCAAGAGCACATTCAGGTTTAAAACTTCCGCCGGAAAATTCCCGGCAGCAAATTAAAAAAGGAGACTAACAATGAGCGTATTCGGTTCCCTCTTCACGGCAGCCTCGGGCCTTCAGGCGCAGAGCCAGTCCATGGGCATGATCTCCAACAACATCGCCAACGTCTCGACCGTCGGCTACAAGCGCACCGACGCGGCATTCTCCAGCCTCGTCACCAACGAAACGCGCTCGGTTCTCTACAGCCCGGGTTCGGTTCGCGTCACGCAAAACGCGCGCATCGACCAGCAGGGCATTCTG
This sequence comes from Alphaproteobacteria bacterium, assembly GCA_041287865.1. GTDB lineage: Bacteria > Pseudomonadota > Alphaproteobacteria > Micavibrionales > UBA2020 > JAPWJZ01. The sequence goes on from JBGGMV010000087.1 coordinate 45,932, forward strand.
CAACAGAGCTCCTCGGCGACCGACATCGGCATGTCCGGCGACGGCTTCTTCGTCGTGAAGCGCGACCCCACAGATCCCGACGCTGAAACGCTTTACACCCGCGCGGGCTCTTTCTCGGAAGACGCGGAAGGCATCCTGCGCAACACCGCCGGCTTCTACCTCTTCGGCTGGCCGCTCGACCAGAACGGCGCGCTGCCCGCGAACTCGGCAAACATTTCCTCGCTTGTCCCGATCGATTTCGGCACGATCGGCAACGCGGTGAATCCCACGACCGAAGCGTCGATGTCGCTAAACCTTTCGGCATCGCAGGCCATTTCGACCTATCCGGTCAGCCCCGGCTTCACGCCCGATTTCACCCGCGACATCACTGTCTATGACAGCCTGGGCACCGAACAGGCCCTGACGCTGAACTTCAAGCACGTTGAAAGCCCGGGCGCGATTGCGGTCGGCACAGCGGATCTTTCCGGCGTCACCGGCCCGCTCAACGGTCAGCTGGGCTTCACCAACACCGACACCTTCGACATCACCGTCGGCGCAACCGGCCCCACGACCATCACGCTCGACGGCGATATGGGCAAGCTGCTCAGCGACATCAACGCCATCGTCGACGTGAACGGCAACCAGGTCGCCTTCGCAAGCCTGGACGCCAACGGCTTCCTCACCATCAAGGGCCGCAACATCGCCGACAACGTCGACCTCGTCGACGGCTCGGGCGGCCCGCTCGCAGGCGGCCTGCAGCTGGCGCCGGCAACCTACACCCCCAACGCCACCCCGCCGAACCTGCTCGCGGCGCCTTCCGACCCCAACAACACCGAAGGCTGGTGGCATGTTGAATTCGTCACGGCCAGCGGCACGGTTGTGTCCTCCGGCGAGATCAACTTCGACAGCAACGGCCAGCTGAACGCGACGCCCGACGGCAACGGTCAGGTGCTGAACAGCATCACCGGCATCGACTGGCTGAACGGCTCGGCGACGCAGGACATCGATTTCGACCTTGCCGACCTGACGCAGTTCTCGAGCACCTATAACGTCATCTCTTCCTCGCAGAACGGCTCGTCTCTGGGCCAACGCACCGGCATCTCGATCGACGACGACGGTTATGTGACGGCGCAGTTCAGCAACGGCCAGAGCCAGCGCGTTTACAAGCTCTCGCTGGCGACCTTCGCCAACGCGAATGGGCTCGACCCGCTGACCGGCAACGTCTTCCGCGAATCCGACACCTCCGGCGCCTTCAACCTGCGCGAGGCCGGCACGGGCGGCGCGGGCGACATCCAGGGCGGCGCTCTTGAACAGGCCAACGTCGATCTCGCCGAGGAATTCTCGAAGATGATCATCACGCAGCGCGCCTATTCGGCGAACACCAAAGTGATTACCACGGCAGACCAGATGACGGCGGAACTGCTGCAGATCAGGTAAGTCGTTATTCTAACTAAATAATTGATCCTTGAACCGAGGGTCGATTACTCCGGAACCCCGCTGGCAGAAGCCGGCGGGGTTTGCCGTTACGGCCTTGATTTAGGGCGCATTCTGAAGGACATTACGGGCCATGGCGAACACGGCCCCACATATAAATGATCTTTCAGCCGCGCTGCGAAACGCGCAGGCCCTTGAACAGGCCGGCAAGCGCGATGAAGCGCGCGCGGCGCTGGCGTCCATTCTTGGTTATGCCCCCGCCTGCCTGCCCGCGCTTTACAACCTCGGCCTTTTCACGGCGCAGCGGGGCGATTTCAGGGAGGCCGAAAGTTTCTTCGCGCGCGCCCACGCGGCCGCGCCGCAGGACAGCGGCGTGATGGCCAACCTCGCGATTGCGCGGGCAGAGCTGGCCGACGCGGCAGGCGCCCTCGCCCTTTCGGAAAAAATCCGCGCCGCAGCGCCGACGGCGGAAGTGCTGGTGCGCCTTGGCGGCATGTTCCGCCACGCCGGCCTGTTCGAGATGGCGCAGGATACCTTGCGCGCGGCGCTGAAAACCGACCCGTTTTTCGTGGCGGCATGGTTCGGGCTGCACCGGCTGAAAACCTTTTCGAAGGATGACGCCGATATCGCGGCGATGGAGCGCCTGCACGCCCGCGCCGCGCAGCTGCCCCCCGACGACCGCATGAAGCTTGAATTCTGCCTTGGCAAAGCTTACCTCGATGCGGGCGACGCCGCGAAGGCTTTCGCGCATTTCGCCAGCGGCAACAGCCTGAAACGCGCCACGCTGCAGGGCTTCGATATCGGCCAGTTCGAAAGCTACATCGACAACGCGATCAGGCTGTTCGACAAGGGCCTTGTGGCGCGGCTGGGCGACAAGGGAGGCGTGACGGGCACGGCGCCGATTTTCATCGTCGGCATGCCGCGCTCCGGCTCGACGCTGGCCGACCAGATCTTATCGAGTCATCCCGACGTGACCAGCATCGGCGAAGCCAGGTGCATGGTGCAGAGCCTGCCCTTCTTCCCCAATGCCGAAGTGCCCGGCTTCTTCGCGCCGAAGCAGGCGAGCATCACGCAGCAGCTGACCGACAGCCTGACGCCGGAAAACGTCACCGCCATCGGCAAGCGCTATCTTGCCCTGTCGCAGGCGCAAGTTCCGGGCGCGAAGCGCATCGCCGACAAGATGCTATTCAATCATTTGTGGGTCGGCATGATTTTCGCCGCCATGCCCGATGCGAAGATCGTGCATTGCACCCGCGATCCCGCCGATATCGCGCTGTCGCTCTGGCAGTTGCTCTTCCCCGCCGGCATGCCATGGGTTTACGACCAGCGCGACATTGCGCGTTATTACCTTGCCTATAAAAAACTTATGGCGCATTGGAATGAGCTCTATCCCGGCCGGATTTTCGAGGCAAATTACGAAACAATGATTGCCAATCAGGAGACGGAAACGCGCCGACTGCTCGATTTCTGCGGCCTGTCCTTCGATGAGAGCTGCCTGCAATTCCACCAAAACGCGCGGCAGGTAAAGACCGCCAGCGCCACGCAGGTGCGCATGCCGATTTACAAGACGTCCGTGCGCAAATGGGAAAAATACCGCGACCATCTGGGGCCCCTGCTGGAAACGCTGGAGGCCGGCGCATGAACACCACGGCGGCATTGCAGCAGGCGCAACGCTTCCGCGCCGAGGGCCGCGCCGGCGAAGCGGCGCAGATATATATCGGCATTCTCAAGGCCGATTCCTCCAACGTCGAAGCGCTGTTTCACCTTGGCGTCATGCACCACCAGCGGGGTGATCTGAGGGAGGGCGGCAAACTGCTGTCCCTTGCTGCAAAGAAGTCGCCGCGTGACGTGCGCGTGCTCTTCGCGCTTGCGTCGCTGCGGCTGGAAGAGGGGCAGCCGATATCTGCGCTGGATCTGGCCGGCCGCGCCGTAACCGCCGAACGCTCCGCGCGCGTACTGACCCGCGCGGCAGGCATCCACGCCGAAGCGGGGCAGATGGAAGAGGCGCGCAGTCTCTACCAAGAAGCCTTAAAACTGGAGCCCGCCTCCCCCGAAGCATGGCAGGGGCTTGCAGGCGTAAAAAAATTCACTATAGATGATCCTGATTTTGCAGCACTGTCGACACTCGCGGCTTCGGTTTCACATCTTCCCACACCTCAACGCATCAAGATGGAATTCGCGCTCGGCAAGGCGCATCTGGATGCGGGGGAAGCAGATAAAGCTTTCGCCCATTACGCGATGGCCAACAACCTGCAACGCGCGGAATTTCCGCACTACGACATCTGCAAGTTCGAGCAATATATTGACAGTGCCATTGCCCTGTTCGACGCCACGCTTGTTGACAGGCTGCGCGGCAAGGGAACGGTCAAAAACACACGCCCTGTCTTTATCGTCGGCATGCCACGCTCGGGCTCGACGCTGGCCGACCAGATATTGGCGAGTCATCCTGACGCCGCCAGTATCGGGGAGTCGCGCGCCTTGCAACGCTGCATTCCCGCGTTCGAGAACAAGGAAGTGCCCCGCTATTGCCCGCCGCATGTGCCCAGCATCACCGGGCAATTGACCTCCGGCCTGACACCAGAAAGATTGGATGGCATCGCACAGCGCTATCTGCCAGCGACCGAGCCGATGGTGCGTGGCGCCAAGCGCCTCGTCGACAAGATGCTGTTCAACTACACCTGGGTGGGCGTCATCCTGCTTGCCCTTCCCGAAGCGAAGATCGTCCATTGCACGCGCGACCCCATGGATACGGGGCTGTCCATCTGGCAGACCTTCTTCCAGCAGCCTCTGCCCTGGGCCTATGACCAGCGCGAAACGGGGCGTTATTACCGCGCCTACAGGAAACTGATGGCGCATTGGGAAAAACTGTTCCCGGGCGCGATGCTGGAGCTGAAGTACGAGGACATGGTGGCGGCGCAGGAAGAACAGACGCGCCGCCTGCTCGCTTTCTGCGGCCTGCCCTTCGATGAACGCTGCCTGAAATTCCACGAAAATGCGCGGCAGGTAAAAACCGCCAGCGTCGCGCAGGTGCGCCAGCCTATATATAAGGACTCGTCCGGCAAGTGGAAGAAATACAGCCAGCACCTGACCGCGCTTGCGGAAGGCCTGAACGGAGAAAGCAGATGACGGCAAAACCGAACAAGATCCAGATCTCCAACGCCCTGCGCGAGGCCGACCTGCTGTTGCAGAAAGGCGATCACGCGAAGGCCTACGGTATTTTCGAAAAGGTGCTGGCAAGCGACCCCGCGAATGTCTCGGCCGCCTATAACCTTGGCATACTCCACCATCAGAAAGGCAAGCTCGACGAAGCCGAGCGCTATTTCAACAAGGCCCTGACCGCCGCGCCGCGTGACGCCGATACCATTATCTCGCTGGCCCTTGTCGTCATCGACAAGGGCGATATCGGGCAGGCGCTCAAGCTTTCGGCGCGCGCCTGCGAGATTGAGCCTTCCGCCCGCATCCTGTCGAAGGCAGGCGGGATCGAGCGCGAGGCCGGCAACCTTGACGCCGCGCGCGCCCTGTATGAAAAGGCGATGCGGCAGGACCCGCTTTACACGCAGGCCTATGCCGGTTACGGCGCGGTGCAGAAATTCCAGCCGGACAGCGAGCCCTTCCGCCTGCTGATGGGCGCCGCCGCGAAAGCCGGGAGCCTGCCGCCGCCCGAGCAGATGAAACTCGGCTTCATCCTCGGCAAGGCCTATCTTGACGCAGGCGATGCGGAAAAAGCCTTCGCACATTACGCCGAGGCGAACCGCCTGAAACGCGCCACCTATAAGGTTTTCAGCATCGAAAAGTTCGAAGCCTATGCCGACAGCATCATCCGGCTGTTCACGCCGGCGCTGGTGGAAAAACTGAAAGGCGCAGGCAACCCCTCGGCCCGCCCCGTTTTCATCGTCGGCATGCCGCGCTCGGGCTCGACGCTGACCGACCAGATCGTCTCAAGCCACCCGCAGGCCGCCAGCATGGGCGAAATGAACTTCCTGCAGCACAGCATCCCCGTCTTCCCCAATGCCGATGTGCCGGATTACTTTTCCGCGAACATCCCCAACGTAAACGCGGAGCTTGTCACGCTCCTGTCGCCCGCAATGCTGCAGGACATCGCGAAAAAATATCTTGCGGCAACGGATAAATTTGCGGGCTCCTCCGCGCGGCTGGTCGACAAGATGCTGTTCAATTACCTCTGGGTCGGGCTGATCCGCCTTGCCCTGCCGAACGCGAAGATCATCCATTGCACGCGCGATCCGATCGATATGGGTCTGTCCATCTGGCAGCTGTCCTTCCAGGGCAGCATCCCCTGGGCCTACGACCAGACCGAGATCGGACGTTATTATAAGGCCTATCGCAAAGTCATGGCGCATTGGGAAAAACTTTTCCCGGGCGATATCTTCGAAGCGAATTACGAGACGATGGTCGTCAATCAGGAAGAAGAAACACGCCGCCTGCTGGAATTCTGCGGTCTGCCTTTCGATGAAGCCTGCCTGAACTTCCACCAGAGCACCCGCAAGGTGAGCACCGCGAGCGCAAGCCAGGTGCGCCAGCCGATCTACAAAGATTCGGTCAAAAAGTGGAAGAAATACGAAAAGCACCTGCAACCCTTGATTGACGCCGTCAACTAAACCGGCCCAAACAGCCCTCCGGACCCTGCGGAATCCCCGCCAAACATTGATTTTATTGTTTAAAATCAGTTAATTAACAATTTACGCCCCCATATACCGTTTCTTAACCATCCCCATGAGAAGATTGGAATATGGCTGAGGGAGTATCCCTTGGTCTTCGTACATAACCGCATCAACCTAGAAAAGGAACATGCAATGGCTGACGTAACCTTGACTGCCGCCCTCCGGACGAACCTCCTGTCCCTCCAGGGCACTCAAAAACTCCTCGATTCAACCCAGCTTCGTCTTGCAACCGGCCTGAAAGTGAACAGCGCGTTGGATAACCCCAATTCGTTCTTCGCCGCTCAATCCGTCAACAACCGCGCTTCTGACCTTGGCCGTCTGCTTGACGGCATTGGCCAGGGCATTCAGGTGCTGAAAGCGGCAGACGAAGGTATCAAGTCGCTCACGAGCTTCCTCGAGCAGGCGCAAGCTATCGCTCAAGAAGCACTGGACCAAGCCAACGCTGCTGGCGGCGCTCCTGCCGACCAGACCTCGCTGGAAGCCCAGTACACCGAAATCCGCAACCAGATCGATACGCTGGTGAACGACGCCGGTTATCGCGGTACGAACCTGCTGGATTCGGGCACGCTCGCTGTGACCTTCAACGAAGACGCCTCGGCTACGCTGACGGTGACTGGCGTTGACTTCACGTCGGGTGGCGACCTCGCTCTGGCGCAGACCACCTTCAACGATGCTACCGAAGCCCAGACGTCCCTTGACGAAATCTCGGCTGCTCTGGATACCGTCCGCGCGCAAGCACGTACCTTCGGTAACAACCTGAACATCATCCAAAGCCGTCAGGACTTCACGCAGAACCTGATCAACGTCCTTAAAGAAGGCGCTGACAAGCTGACCGTGGCTGACAAAAACGAGGAAGGCGCGAAACTGCTGTCTCTGCAAACGACACAGCAGCTTGGCATCACCTCGCTGTCCCTTGCTTCGCAAGCGGAACAGTCGATCCTCCGCCTCTTCGGCTAAGGATAAGGCAAATACGAAAAAGGGCCGGCAGCGAAAGCTGCCGGTTCTTTTTTATGGGCGGCCACTGGCCGCGGAGAAATCCGCCGGTTCTTTTTTTGTACTCATTCCATGCCGGTTTTTAGCTGTTTTTTAACGCTTTTTGCCGATAATGGAGATATACTAGCAGGCGGAAGAATTCCGTCGTCATCAAGACCAAGGAGAGAATCTCATGGCACTCATCATCGACCTCAAGCCACAGGAACGCATCATCATCGGCAACGCGCTGGTGACCAACGACGCGCATCGCGCACGCCTGCATATCGAGGGCGACGCGCCGATCATGCGCGAAAAAGACATCATGCGCGAGGAAGAGGCCAACAGCCCCTGCAAGCGCATCTATTTCATCATCCAGCTGATGTACCTGGCCAAGGATCCGGCGGAGCTTCACGACGATTATTTCAGGCAGATCCGCGAGGTGCAGGACGCGGCCCCCTCCACCACCACTTTCTTCATGAAGATGAGCGACTATATTATCAAGAGCCAGTATTACAAGGCGCTGAAGGAAGCGCGGCTGCTGATCGAACACGAGAGGGAGCTGATCGCCAATGTCGGATAACCCGAACCCCTACGCCCAGGCGGCCGCCGCCTATGGCTCCACCACCACCATCACAGACATGCGCACGCTGGAGGCCACGATCCTGCTGAAATCGGCCTCCAAGCTCGAAACGCTGGCCAAGCAGCTGCGCGACGGGCCCAAGCCCAAGCTGGAAGAGATCGGCGACACGCTGGAATACAACCAGAAGCTCTGGCAGTTCTTCATCAACGGCATCAGGGACGAAAGTCACCCCCTGCCCCTCGAGATCAAGAACAACATCGCTACGCTGGGCCTTTTCGTGTTCAAGCGCACGATGGAGCTGTTGATCGACACTACGCCTGAGAAAATACAGGCGCTGATCGACATCAATCGCAATATCGCCTCCGGCCTGATGAAAAAACCGGCGGCGGAGCCAAAACACGCCGTGCCGGGCATTCTTGCCGCCAAGGCAGGCGACAAAAAGCCGGCCGAGCCGCTGCCGGGCGACAAGAAATCAACGACAGATAGTATGGCTTAAAAGCGGCCTTAAACGACCCCCGGCTGCGCCGGCTTAAACAACAACTGATTGCTTGGGCGTGCCCGAGGTGGCCAGCGCCGAGGAAATCTGAGGAGCAGGCTGGGCCTGTGCAGGCGCGGGCGCTTCTTCCGCCTGCGGGGCAGGCGAACCGCCGTTGCCACCTGAGCCTTCGGAAAGCTGATCCGCGCTCTGGGCAGACTTGCGGGCGCTGTCCAGTTCCTGCGCGCGGGCGAAGGCACGGAGCTGCGCTTCGGTCGGATACTGGCGCAGGATTTTTCCTGATTCAGACGAGCGAACTTCGATGATAGCGCGATCGAGCGAGTTGTCGACGCGGATGCGCCATGAAGGGAGATTTGCGCTTGTGGCCTGCTCTTGCGCGACCACCAAAGCACTAACGGCCTGAGACGATTGTTTCAGGCTGGATCCTTGAACCGATAATGTGCTTACAGACTCAATCATATTCTATGATCCAACTGTTGCACGAAGCGTCAGGTAGACTACTCCTACAATTCCTATACTATAATAGTCAGAGACAAATTACAAGTAAAAAATGAATAATACCAATGTATTACCGAATTATTTACACGAATTTTCTTGTTAATACTTTGTTAATTACTTATTAACTCTTTCTTAATACTTGAGTGTTTACGCCCTTTCTCTTGCTTCTCTAAAATGTCTTTAAAAAACAGGGCTTTGTTATGCCTCTGTCAACACTATATGGTTAATATGGAGATTAGGCGGTTAACCTTTCGACACGGAATTTGCATGGCCCGTAGGGCATGACATCAGCCAAATCCCCGCTATCTCAAAAAGATAGCAGGGGTGATTTGGGGTAAATGTTGAAAAAAGCCGCGAAACCATCGGGCAAAATTTGCCTAGTGGACGAAAATTGATGTACTGTAATGAGGTGGGGTTTGGGTTTTACGTTATATATATGCGCCCGGATTCCCTCCTTTGAATGGGTTCAAAGTTAGGGGAGATAAGCTGTGGATTCACTGATCGAGAGCTTGCGGAATTTAGGCCCGGCGCGCCTGGCCATGATGCTGCTGACATTCTTCGGCTTGCTCATCTTTTTCATCTTCATCGCAGTGCGGTCATCCGCCCCCGCCATGTCGCTCCTTTACGGTGACCTGACCTCGAACGATGCGACCGAGATCGCGGCCAAGCTCGACGCCTCCAACATCGCCTATGACATCGGCGAAAACGGCACGCGCATTTCCGTCATGCAAAAGAACGTCGCCAAGGCCCGCCTGCTGCTTGCGCAGGAAGGCCTGCCGCGCAAAGGCAGCATGGGCTACGAGATTTTCGACCAGAAGCAAAGCTACGGCACCACCTCGTTCCAGCAGAACATCAACGCGCTCCGCGCGCTCGAAGGCGAGCTGGCCCGCACCATCGGCACGATTGAACAGGTGAAGAACGCGCGCGTGCATCTTGTGCTGCCGCAGCGTGAACTGTTCGGCCGCGAGCAGCAGGAACCCTCCGCCAGCGTGTTCCTGAACGTGCGCAACCAGGCAGGCCTTGGCTCCGAACAAGTGGAGGCTATCCAGCAGCTTGTCGCCGCTGCCGTGCCGAAGCTGAAGGCCTCGCGCGTCGCCGTCATCGACCAGACCGGCGCGCTGCTGGCCCGCGGCGAAGATGACACGCGCGGCGCCGCCGCCCGCAACGCTTCCGACATGAAATCGGCCTATGAAACCAAGCTGACCCATGCCGTCGAGGAAATGGTGGGCCGCGTGGTCGGCTACGGCAAGGTGCGCGCGAATATTTCCGCCGACATGAACTTCGACGTGGTTACGCGCAATTCCGAAACCTACGATCCCGAGCAGCAGGTTGTGCGCTCCTCGCAAACCACCAGTGAAGACAGCGAAGACAATACCGCGCAGCCCAATAGCCCCGTCAGCGTGCAGAACAACCTGCCCGGTCTGTCCGGCACCGCGCCCGGCGCGACGCCCGCCGGCATCAAGAGCAACCGCACCGAAGAAACCACCAACTACGACATCGGCAAAACCGTGGAGAGCCTGACCCGCGAAAGCGGCCAGGTGCAGAAACTGTCGATCGCCGTGCTGGTTGACGGCAGCTACGCGCCCGATACCAGCGTGAAAAAGCCCAAGGACGCCAAGGACGACTGGCAGCCGCCCCGCAAATACGCGCCGCGCTCCGATCAGGAAATCCAGCAGATCACCGCGCTGGTGAAATCGGCCGTGGGCTTCGATGAAGACCGCGGCGACACCGTCGAAGTCGTCAACATGCAGTTCGCCGAGAATACTTTTACCGAAGGTCCCGTGGCCACCGACACCATCATGGGCTTCCCGAAAGCAAGCCTGCTGGCCACCGCCGAAACGATCGCGCTCAGCGTCGTTGCCGTGCTGATCGTGCTGCTGGTGCTCCGCCCGCTCGCCACGCACTTCGCCTCGGGCGGCCAGCGCCGCAATGCGGGCTACGACGGCGATACCTCGATGCTGCCTGCCGGCGCGCAACAGGGCCAGCTGGCCGGCCCCGGCAATATCGGCATGCTGACCGGCGCGGCCGGCGGCAATACCGAGCTTGAATCGATGATCGACATGTCCTCCGTCGAGGGCAAGGTGAAGGCCTCCAGCGTGCAGAAGATCAGCGAACTGGTGACCAACCATCCGAACGAAACCGTCTCCGTCATCCGCCAGTGGATGTCGCAGGAGAATTGAGATTTTTGACTTGATAGGGAGCAAGGCCTGATATGCGCATACGCGAAGATTACCGCACGCTGACCGGCACCGAGAAAGCCTCGATCCTGCTGCTGTCGCTGGGCGAGGAATACACCATTAAAATCTTCGAGCAGCTGGACGAGGACGAAATCCTCATGCTGTCGCAAACCATGTCGAACCTCGGCAAGGTCAGTTCAAGCGTCATCGAGCGCCTGTTCATCGAATTCGCCGAAAGCATGACCTCCACCAACTCGCTGATCGGCACGATGGATTCGACCGAACGCCTGCTGCTCAAGGTGCTGGGCAAGGACAAAGTCGGCACCATCATGGAAGAAATCCGCGGCCCCGCCGGCCGCACGATGTGGGAGAAGCTCTCCAACGTCTCCGAAGAAATCCTCGCCAACTACCTGCAGAAGGAATATCCGCAGACGGTGGCCGTGGTGCTCTCGAAAATCACGCCCGAACACGCGGCCCGCGTGCTGGCCCTGCTGCCCGAAGGCTTCGCGATGGAAGTCGTCATGCGCATGCTGCGCATGGAAGCGGTGCAGAAAGACGTGCTGGACGACGTGGAACGCACACTGCGCACCGAATTCATGACCAACCTCGCGCGCACCAACCGCCGCGATTCCCACGAGATCATGGCCGAGATCTTCAACTTCCTCGAGCGCACGACCGAGGCGAAGTTCATGACCAGCCTCGAGGAGCGCAACCCCGACGCCGCCGAGAAGATTCGCAGCCTGATGTTCACCTTCGAAGACCTCGGCCGCCTCGATCCTTCCGCGATCCAGACCGTTATCCGCACCGCCGACAAGGAAAAACTGCCCGTCGCCCTGAAGGGCGCGACAGAGGCGATGAAAGATCTGTTCTTCTCGAACATGTCCGAGCGCGCGGCCAAGATCATGAAGGAAGACATGACCTCGATGGGCCCCGTGCGCCTGAAAGACGTGGAAGAAGCGCAAGGCCATCTGGTCAGCGTAGCGAAAGACCTGGCCGAGCGCGGCGAGATTACCATCATCACCTCGAAGGATGAAGATGAGCTCATCTACTGAAAATGGCGGCGGCATCAAGAAGTTCCTGTTCGACAAGAACGACTTCGACAAGGACGCCGCAGAAGGCGAGAAGCCCGTCTTTACCGAGGAACAGCTGATCCTTGCCAAAATGCAGGCCCAGCAGCAGGGCAAGGTAGAGGGCGCGAAGGAAGCGACGCAAAGCCTGGCCGAGCAGGCCAACCGCTCGCTGGCCGCCATCGCCGCGGCTTGCGAAAAACTGACCGCCGCCGAAGAAGCGCGCGAAGTGCAGCAGATGATGGCCGCCACCAAAATGGCCATGCGCATCGCCCATAAATTGCTGCCCCAGTTCGCCGAACGCTATTCGCTGCAGGAAATCGAGCGCGTGATCGCGAAAGCCATCGAGGCGCGCAGGGACGAGCCCCGCATCGCCATCACCGTGCCTGCCCAGCACCTCGAAGCGCTGCGCCAGCAGATCGAGCAGCTGGCCCATGAAAAGGGTTTCGCGGGCAAGGTTATTTTGCTGGCCGACGACAACATGGCGCCTTCCGACGTGCGCGTCGAATGGGCCGACGGCGGGGCGGAGCGTCTTTACGAGCGCCTGTTCAGCCAGGTAGAAGCCGAATTCGCCAAGGCGATCGCCGGCATGCAATCGACAATCGACGATATCAAGAAATAAACCGAATTAACAAAACCGGAGAAAACAGATGGCAGACCCCAAAGACCCGAAAAACCCCCACGTGGTGCTGGAAGAAGTCGAGCAGCACACGATCGGCGAAGTGCACAAGAAGGATATCGACGCGATTTACGACATTCCCGTCCAGATTTCCGCCGTGCTGGGCAAATCCACCATGCAGGTGAGCCAGCTGCTGAAACTCGGCCGCGGCGCGGTGGTGGAACTGGACCGCAAGGTCGGCGAAGCGATCGACATCTACGTCAACAACCGCCTGGTCGCACGCGGCGAGGTCATCGTCGTCGAGGATCGCCTCGGCGTCACCATGACCGAGATCGTGAAATCCGACCGCGGCGGACAATAATATAACTTCACGGGGAACTTAGACGATGCGCCTGATGATCGTGGGCAGCCTGAACGGCCAAATCAGCACCGCCGGCAAGATCGCCATCGGCCGGGGTGCGAAGGTGACGCATACCGATGACATCGAGCAGGCCATGGGCGCATTGCGCGCCGGCAAGGGCGCGGACCTGCTGATGGTCGACGTCAAGCAGGATATCGCCAAGCTGATCGGCCAGCTGAAGGAAGAACGCTTCGCCGTGCCCGTCGTCGCCTGCGGCATCAGCAACGATACCGGCGCCGCCGTGAAGGCCATCAAGGCCGGCGCGAAGGAATACATCCCCCTGCCCCCGAACGCGGAACTGATCGCAGCCGTGCTGCAGGCCGTGACGGAAGAAAGCAACACCATGATCGCGGGCGACCCCGCGATGAAATCCGTGCTGCAGGTGGCCGACCGCATCGCGCCTTCCGATGCCACGGTGCTGATTACCGGCGAAAGCGGCACCGGCAAAGAAGTAATGTCGAAATACATCCACCAGAAGAGCAAGCGCAGCAACGGGCCCTTTATCTCGCTCAACTGCGCGGCCATTCCCGAAAGCCTGCTGGAATCAGAATTGTTCGGCCATGAAAAAGGCGCCTTCACCGGCGCCGTCGCCCGCCGCCTCGGCAAGTTCGAGGAAGCGAATGGCGGGACGTTGTTGTTAGACGAAGTCAGCGAAATGCATCCCTCGCTGCAGGCCAAGCTTCTGCGCGCCATTCAGGAACGCGTCATCGACCGCATCGGCGGCAATACGCCCGTAAAGGTCGATATCCGCCTGATCGCAACCTCCAACCGCGACATGGAACAGGCGGTCAAGGAAGGCAAATTCCGCGAAGACCTTTACTTCCGCCTGAACGTCATCAATCTGGCGCTGCCGGGCCTGCGCGAACGTCCGTCGGACATCGTGCCGCTGGCCACGCTCTTTGCTGCGAAATTCAGCGAGCAGAACGGCATCGAACACAAAAAACTGTCCGCCGCGACGCAGGAAAAACTGAAATCGCACCACTGGCAGGGCAATATCCGCGAGCTGGAAAACACCATGCACCGCGCCGTGCTGGTCAGCCAGGATGCCGAGATCGAGCCTACCGCCGTAATGCTGTCGGGCCAGAAGGCCGCAGCAGCCGCGCAAACCGCCGTGATCGCCGCCAAGGCCGTTGAAAAAACCGCTGCAGCTTCCTCCGCCGCGCCTGCGCAGATGGTCGGACGTACAGTGGCCGATGTGGAGCGCGAGCTGATCATCAGCACACTCGATCACTGCCTGGGCAACCGCACCCATGCCGCCAATATCCTCGGCATTTCTATCCGCACCCTGCGGAACAAGCTTAAAGAATATGGCGATGCCGGCATCGCCGTGCCGGGCGGGGGCTGATAGATGGCTGAAACCGGCGCGGAAACAATGGGCGGCAGGCGGGGTTCACGGATCCGCGGCGACATTGTATTCGCCATTGGTATCGTCTCGATCCTGATCGCGCTGGTCCTGCCGCTGCCCTCGTGGCTGCTCGACGTGTCGCTGGCGCTGTCGCTCACCTTCTCGGTCCTGATCCTGATGACGGTGCTGTTTATCGAGCGCCCGCTCGATCTTTCCACCTTCCCGACCATCCTGCTGGTCGCGACCATGATACGCCTTGCGCTTAACCTAGCCTCCACCCGCCTTATTCTGGCGCACGGGCACGAGGGCAAGGACGCGGCCGGACATGTGATCGAGGCCTTCGGCGGCTTCGTCATGGGCGATAATTTCGCCATCGGCGTGATCGTCTTCTCTATTTTAACCATCGTCAACTTCGTGGTTATTACCAAGGGCGCGGGCCGCATCGCCGAAGTCGCGGCGCGCTTCAGTTTGGACGCCATGCCCGGCAAGCAGATGGCCATCGACGCCGACCTGTCGTCGGGCCTTATCAACGAGGGCGAGGCCCGCACCCGCCGCTCGCAGCTGGAGCAGGAAAGCACCTTCTTCGGCTCCATGGACGGCGCGGCCAAATTCGTGCGCGGCGACGCCATCGCCGGCCTGCTGATCGTCTTTATCAACGTCGTGGCCGGTATCGTGATCGGCACGGTGCAGAAAGACCTCTCGCTCGAGGAAGCCGCCAACGTCTATACGCACCTGACCATCGGCGACGGGCTTGTCACGCAGATCCCCGCGCTGATCGTCTCCATCGCCTCCGGTATGCTGGTGTCGAAGGCCGGCGTCGCGGGCTCTTCCGACAAAGCCTTCTTCTCGCAGCTCAGCAATTACCCGCAGGCGCTGATCATGAGTGCGGGGCTGATGGGCATTCTGGCCCTTATCCCCGGCATTCCCGCCTTCCCCTTCCTGCTGATGGCGGCAATCGCGGGCTTCCTCGGCTACCAGACGCTGGATACGCGCAAGAAAACCGCCGTCGCCAAAATCGAGTCCGACAAGGCCGCCACAGCCAAGGCGCCCGTGGCGGAGGAACCGATCTCGAAAGCGCTGGCCATCGACAATATCCGCGTCGAACTTGGCTACGGCCTGCTGCCGCTGGTCAACAACCCCGAAAAGGGCCGCCTGACCGACCAGATCAAGGGCCTGCGCCGCCAGCTGGCGGAGGACATGGGCTTTATCCTTCCTTCCGTGCGCCTGCAGGATAACCTGCAGCTTCAGGCGAATTCATATGTCGTGCGCGTGAAGGAAATCGAAGCCGGCCGCGGCGATATCCGCCCCGATATGCTGCTCTGCATGAACCCCTCGGGCGACAAGATCGAGCTGCCGGGCGAAGCGACGCGCGAGCCGACATTCGGTTTACCTGCGATGTGGATCAACGCCGAATACCGGGAAGAAGCGCAGTTCAAGGGCTATACCGTGGTCGACCCCGCCACCGTCATCACCACGCATATCACCGAGATCATCAAAGACAATATGCAGGACCTGCTGTCCTACGCCGAGACGCAGAAACTGCTGGATGAATTGGCCAAGCCGCATCAGAAACTGGTGGCCGACATCATCCCCTCGAAAATCACTGTCACCGGCCTGCAGCGCGTGCTGCAGAACCTGGTGGCCGAGCGCGTCTCGATCCGCGACCTGCCCACCATTCTGGAGGGCGTGGCGGAAGCAACCGGCTTTACCAACAACATCACGATGATCACCGAGCACACGCGCTCCCGCCTCGCGCGCCAGCTCTGCGACCAGCACAGCAACAAGCAGGGCTTCCTGCCGCTCATTACCCTCTCCGGCGACTGGGAACAGGCCTTTGCCGAGGCACTGGTGGGCCAGGGCGAAGACAAGCAGCTGGCCATGGCGCCCACGCGCCTGCAGCAATTCATCCAGTCCGTGCGCGCGACGTACGAGGATATGGCGATGAAGGGCGAGAGCCCTGTGATGCTGACCAGCCCCGGCATCCGCCCCTACGTGCGCTCGATCATCGAGCGTTTCCGCCCGCAGACGATCATCATGTCGCAGAATGAAATCCATCCCCGCGCAAAAATCCGCACTCTAGCCCAGATAAACTGACATGCGCCTTAAAACCTTCCAGGCAAAGACGATGACCGAAGCCATGCGCCAGATCAAGGAAGCGCTGGGCGACGATGCGATCATCGTGAACAGCCGCGACGCGCCCGGCGGCATGATCCGCGTCACCGCCGCCGTCGAACAGCAGAACCCCGATTTCGCCGACACGCTGGCCATGGCGGCGCGTGATGACCTCTTCAGCGAGGAAGAAGTGCTGGAAATCGTCACCGACACGCTGCTGAAACACCGCGTGCCTGGCACGGTGATCGAGAAAGTGGTGTCAAACGCCATTCTGGTCGCCAGCAACGACCCGAAGGAAACGCTGACCCGCGCGATCGAAAAATCCTTCATCTTCGGCGAAGCACCCGAAGACGCAGGCCTGCCGCTGATGCTGGTCGGGCCGCCCGGTGCCGGAAAAACGCTGATGACGGCCAAGCTGGCGGCGCGCGCCGTGATGAACGAAGAAACGCCCACCGTCATCACCACCGATATCGCCCGCGCGGGCGGCATCGAACAGCTTTCGGCCTTCCTCGATATTCTGGGGGTCGAACTACAGCAAGCGGAAGACGTCAAAACGCTGAAAGCCCTGCTGGCCGATGCCGAAGGCACCGTCATTATCGACACCGGCGGGCTCAACCCGTTTGATCCGCAGGAAATGAAAACGCTGGCGCGGCTGATGACAGCCGCGAAAATGGAAACCGCGCTGGTGCTGCCCGCCGGATTTGATGCCGAGGAAAGCGCGGAAATCGCCATGACCTTCGATGTGCTGGGCGTGCGCCGCCTGATCCCCACGCGCCTCGATTTCGCACGGCGCATTGGTGGCATATTAGCGGCGGCAGATAAAGGTGGTTTAAGTTTTGGCGAGGCGAGCCATACGCCGCAGGTGGCCGACGGCATTGTGATGCTGACGCCCGAAAAGCTCGCGGGCTTCCTGATGCCCTATACGCCGAAAAAATCCGCCAAACCCGTGAAAACGGAGAAGAGAGGCAAGCGATGACGACAAAAACAGAAAAACCGCCGGTCAAAACCGCAAGCGGCACGTCCAAGCGCCTGATCGCCGTCGCCTCCGGCAAGGGCGGCGTGGGCAAGACATGGTTTTCGATCTCTCTTGCGCAGGCACTGTCGAAACAGGGCAAGAAAGTATTGCTGTTCGACGGCGACCTTGGCCTTGCGAACATCGACGTGCAACTGGGCCTGATGGCCAAGCACGACCTGAACGACGTGATCGAGGGCAACCTGCCTATGGACCGCGTGATCGAGCATTGCGAAGACGGCGGTTTCGACGTTGTCGCGGGCCGCTCCGGCCATGGATCGCTGGCCGCGCTGCCCCTGCCCCGCCTGTCGGAGCTGGTGGAACAGATCCGTGGCGCGCTGAAGAATTACGACGTCGCCATTATCGACCTTGGCGCGGGCATCGACCGTACCGTGCGTTTCATGGCCGCCTCCGCCGATACCGCCATCGTCGTGACGACGAACGAGCCGACCTCGCTTACCGACGCCTATGCATTCATCAAGCTCAGCCATGCGGCGGGGCATGGCGACGGCATCCGCATCGTCGTCAACCAATGCGACGACCCGAAAGAAGGCGAAGCGACCTATAATACCGTGCTCAAGGCCTGCAAGAACTTCCTGAAGCTCTCGCCGCCGCTGCTGGGCACGATTAGGCTGGATCGGAAAGTGCGGGAAGCGATCCGCGCGCAGACGCCCTTCCTCACCCGCTCGCCGACGTCGGATACGGCGCAGGACGTGGAAAAAATCGCGGCCCGCGTCATGGCTGAAGTATTAAAATAGGCGGGAGGGCGTGAGATGAGCGATTCAAAAATCCCGCCCGCGCCCAAAGCCCCCTCTATTCTCTCCGCCACGCCCGTGCAGGGCCAGAAAGCCGCCGACAGCCCCGTCTCCCCGCTCTCCATGCTGAAAGACCTGCCGGTCAGGCAGGCGCCGAGCGGGCTGGAGCGGCCGCAGAAACGCGAACGCGAGACAGGCCATATCGTTTCCTACGACCGCAAGACGCATGAAATGCGCATCGCCACCCCGCGCGGCATGGTGACGGTCAAAACCGAACACCCCCTGCCGCCCGGCGAGGATGTGGTGGTCGAGCTTTACGTCGAGAAAGGCGTGACGCTGGCCACCATCACGCTGCTGCGCGAAGAACAGGCGACGGCGGAAGAACTGCAGAAAATCATCCCGCCGCCCGCGCCGGCGCAGCCGCTCAAGGCTGGCGATACGGCTGTGGCTATCCTGATTGCCGAAGACGCACCGGATACGGCCTCCACCGCGCCGAAACCCACGCTGCAACAGGCGGCGCAGGTGCTGGAACAGCTGCAATACGCGGATATCCAGCGCCTGCCGCAACCCCTGCCCCTGCCGCCGAATATCATCATGAAACTGGCGACCGCGCCCGACCTGTTCAAGGCGCTGCAATCGGTGCCGCCCGCGCAGCAGCAGGCGGTGCAGGACTATCTGGCGCGGCCCGAGGTGATTACCGCCCTGCCCGCGCCCGCCGCGCGTGTGCTGCTGCAACAGCCGCCCGCCGTGCCGCCCACCGCTCCGGGCGACGCCGCGCCGCTGGAGGCCGAACTGATCCTGCGCACCTCCCCCACGCCGCCACCCGTCCGCACCGAAGGCACAGGCACGCCTGCGCCAACACCTGCCGCGCCCACGCCGCAGCAGGCGCTGGCCGCGCTGAAGGGGCTGCTGGATACGCAACAGGCGGCAGCCCTGCCCTTTTCCGGCCTGATGCGCATGATGGTGGCAGGTGCCATGCAAACACCGCAAGCGTCTCCCTTCGCGGCCATGATGCCGCAGAATATGTACCAGATAAAAATCATTTCCGTCACGCCACCCAACCAACCCGCGCCACCGCCACCCGCAGGTCCAACGGTGCCGATACAGGGCGAAGTTGAATCAATCACCGAAAACGGCTTCCCCGTGATCCGCGCGGGCGAGAGCCGCTATATCCTGAAACTGCCCTCAACCGTGGAGGTCGGCAGCACCGTTCTGTTCGACGCCATACCCCTGACCTCCACGCAGGCCATGTCGGCGATGCAGGGCGCAATACCCTCCGCCCCCACCGGCCCGGGCTTCGGCGGCTTCGGTGGCTTCGGCTGGCCCGCGATGGATGAAACGCTGGAGGCCCTGCCCGCCTATTCGCCCACGGGACAGGCGCTCCGCAACAGCCTGCCCACGCCGACGCCGCGCATGGTGCCCACGGCGCTGTTCTTTCTGGCTGCGCTGCGCATGGGCGCGGTGGAAAGCTGGCTTGGCAATACCCTGCTGGATACGCTGCGGCAGACGGGAAAAACCGGTCTTGCCGACCGCCTGACGGGCGATTTCGCCAAGCTTTCCGCACAGGCGAAGGAACCCGTCAGTGGCGAATGGCGCATGATACAAATGCCCATGCTGCACGACGAACAGTTGAGCCAGATGCAATTCTTCCTCCGCCGCCAGCAGGACGAGAGCGGCGAGGAAAAGGAAGGCGCAAAACCCTCCACC
The DNA here is from genome assembly GCA_041287865.1 of Alphaproteobacteria bacterium. Taxonomy (GTDB): domain Bacteria; phylum Pseudomonadota; class Alphaproteobacteria; order Micavibrionales; family UBA2020; genus JAPWJZ01. Next base: position 65,764 of record JBGGMV010000087.1, read on the forward strand.
CGCTTCGTGCTCAACCTGCACCTTTCCCGCATGGGCGATTTGCAGCTGGACGGATTGATGCGCCAGAAACGGTTTGATCTTATCTTCCGCAGCGGCGAAGCATTGCCGCTGAACATGCGGCAGGAAATGATGCAGGGCTTTGCAAAGGGCCTCGATCAGTCCGGCATGCAGGGCGGCATCAGTTTCCAGACCCGCGCGCAAAACTGGGTGACGGTGGAATTGCCGCACAAGGGGACTCTTGCATAGCGTGCAAAGCACGCATGCCTAACTCTCTTCAGTCTTTCGCCTGAAACCTTCCAGCCCGATGGCATCCAGCGTCTGGTTTTCGCGGAAGAGGCGCTCTTCTTCTTCCAGCCGGTCGCGTTCTTCCTGCGTCATTTCGTATTTTTTGAGCTCGCTGAAGGTTTCCATCAGGCTGTCCTTGCCCTTGGTCACCAGATCTTCCAGCTCCGCTTCCGCAGTGTCCATTTCCTTGAAGCTTTGCGAAACGGTTTCGGCATATTGGGCGAAGGTGAAGTGGATATCGCCGGTATTTCGCACGGCTTCTTTTTCGGCTTCGAAGGCGCGTTGCAGGTCGCGGCGGCGACGTTCCAGCTCGGCCAAGGCCGCATATAATTCGGCCAAGGCACGGCGTTTTTCGTCGAGTTCGTGTTTATGCAGGCGGATCAGGGCATGGAGGTCGGCCATTTACGCCTCCATCACTTCTTTTTCGGCGGCGGAGCCTTGGGCGGGGCTTTCGGCGGTTCGGCCACGGCCATGCCCAGCGCAACGGCCAGCTGTTTATAGCCTTCCTCAAGCGAGGTTTTTTCTTTCGGCTTTTGTGCCAGAAACGCCTCGATGCGCGGATAGATCTCGATCGCTTCGTCCACCTTCACGTTGCTGCCGCGGCGGTAGGCGCCCAGACGGATCAGTTCGGCCATGTCTTCGTACGTCGACATCACTTCGCGCCCGCGCTGCACCAGCGCGGCCTGCTCCGCCGTCAGGCACCGCGGCATGGAACGTGACACACTGCGCAGCACGTTGATCGCGGGATAGCGCCCGCGGTCGGCAATGGCGCGTTCCAGCACCACGTGGCCGTCGATAATGCCGCGCACGGCATCCGATATCGGTTCGTTGTGGTCATCGCCTTCCACCAGCACCGAGAAGAAGGCCGTGATATCGCCCTTGCCCTTCACGCCCGGGCCCGCGCGTTCCAGCAGTTTTGCCAGTTCCGAAAAGGTGGTGGGCGGATAGCCCTTGGACGTCGGCGGTTCGCCGGCGGAAAGGCCGATTTCACGCTGCGCCATGGCGAAACGCGTCACGCTGTCCATCATGCAGAGCACCTGCTTGCCCTGATCGCGGAAATATTCGGCAACGGCCATGGTGAGGAAAGCGCCCTGCCGCCGCATCAGCGGCGATTCATCGGATGTGGAAACGATCACCACGGCGCGTTTTAATCCTTCCGCGCCCAGTTCGTCCTCCAGAAACTCCTGCACTTCGCGGCCGCGTTCGCCGATCAGGCCGATGACACTGACATCGGCTTCGGTATTGCGGGCCAGCATCGACATTAAAATAGATTTACCAACGCCCGAGCCCGCGAAGATGCCCATGCGCTGCCCGCGCGCGGTAGAAAGGAAACTGTTGATGGCGCGCACGCCAAGATCAAGTTTATCGCCAAGGCGCTTCCGGTCATGCGCGGCGGGCGGCTTGGCGCGCAGCAGCATATGTTCTTCGCCCTGCATCAGCGGGCCCTTGCCGTCCACAGGTTCGCCGAAGGAATTGACCACGCGGCCCAGCCACGCGCTTGACGGATAAACAGCGGGGCGCGACTGCGCCACCTCCGCCCGGCAGCCAAGGCCGACGCGGTCGAGCGGTTTGAAAGGCATCACAAGCGCGCGGCCGTCGCGGAAGCCCACCACCTCGCAGGGGATGGTTTCAGCGCCGCGCGGCGTGAGGTTGCAGCGGTCGCCGATGGCGAGTTCTTTTTCCACCCCGCCGATTTCGACCAGCATGCCGAGAATCTTGGTGACGCGCCCGAACAGCTGGTATTCGGCCAGTTCGTCGATATTCTCGTTAAGATTTTCTATAAAGTGGTGGGTAGAATTCATCTTCGCAGCCCCCATATAAGTATTATCGCATATTTGGCGAAGAAAAACTAAGCGTCTTTTCCTTTGATAATGCTAGATTTTTTTAGTTTTATGGCAAGAATGTCGAAGTTTTTTTAATATTCATTAATATTAATGTTATACTGTAGATAGGGATTAAGGAGTGATTCAACACCACTAAGCAATCATTAAGGGGAAACGCGATGAGGGTACTGCTTATTGAAGACGATCAGTCCACCGCCAAGAGCATCGAACTCATGCTCAAGTCGGATGGCTACGTGGTCGACACCACCGATATGGGCGAAGACGGCCTCGAAATCGGCAAGCTTTACGAGTACGACATCATCATCCTCGACCTGATGCTGCCCGACCTCGACGGCTACGAAGTTCTGAAGCGCCTGCGCGCGGCCAAGGTGGAAACACCCATTCTCATCCTCTCGGGTCTCTCCGAACTGGATTCGAAACTCAAGGGTCTCGGCTTCGGCGCCGACGATTACCTGACCAAGCCTTTCGACAAGCGCGAACTGCTGGCGCGTATTCAAGCCATCGTCCGCCGCTCCAAGGGTCACTCGCAGTCTGTCATCAAGACCGGCCCGATCACGGTCAACCTTGATGCCCGCACGGTGGAAGTGGACGACAAGCAGCTCCACCTCACCTCGAAAGAATACGGCATTATCGAGTTGCTCTCGCTCCGCAAGGGCTCGACGCTCACCAAGGAAATGTTCCTCAACCACCTCTACGGCGGCATGGACGAGCCGGAAGTGAAAATTATCGACGTCTTCATCTGCAAACTGCGCAAGAAGATCGAGAAAATCACGCCCGACGGCGGCGCCTGCATCGAAACCGTCTGGGGCCGCGGCTATGTGCTGCGCGATCCCACCGGCGCTGCCAGCGGCGGCGGCAAAGAGGCTAACGCTTAAGTTTAAGGGTTCTTCCCGAAAAACCGGCAGGTGCAAACCTGCCGGTTTTTTCTATCCGATTTTCAGGGTTGAATCGTTCCGCAGGAAAAGGCCGGGCATGGCATCCACGGGCTTGAAAACATCGGTTACGCCCAGCACGGTTTCCGTGCCGCCCAGAAACAGCGCGCCGTCCTGCCGTAAAATGCCGCGCAGGTGTTGCAGCACCCGGGCCTTGGTCGGCACGTCGAAATAGATCAGCACGTTGCGGCAGAAGATAACGTCAAAGACGCCAAGGCCGGCGGGCTCGGCCAGCAGGTTCAGCTGCTGGAAACGCACCATGTCGCGCACCTCGGGCTTCAGCCGCCATTTTTCGCCGTCCTGCGTGAAATGGCGCACCAGCTGGCGCACCGGCAGGCCGCGCTGCACCTCGAACTGGCTATAGGCGGCGGCGGCCGCGTATTCGAGCGCTTCCGACGAAAAATCGACCGCGAGGATATCGCATTTCCAGCCCAGCAGCGCAGGATCATCCTTCAGCAGCATGGCGATCGAATAGGGTTCCTGCCCCGTGGAGCAGGCGGCGGACAGGATGCGCAGGGTGCGGGATGCCTGCCGCTCTTTCAGCAGCGGCGGCAATATATTGTTCTTGAACCGCTCGAAGGGCGCTGCGTCGCGGAAGAAGGATGTTTCCCCCGTCGCCATGGCCTCCAGCACTTCGCGCAGCAGGACGGGATCGTTCGCCTGCTGCAGGCGTCTGGCGATGCCCTCGACACCCTCGATGCCGTGTTTGCTGGCGACGGGGATCAGGCGGGATTCAAGCAAATAGATTTTATCGGGCGTGATGATAAGGCCCGATTCACGCTTCAGAATTTCCTCGAAAAACTTGTAGACCGCCGTCGTCATTACCCGTCGCCTTCCAAAGCACAGAGTCGCACGGCGGCGGGCATCTCGGCAAGCGGCAGGATGCGGTTGCAAAGCGCCGCCTGCGCCACCGCCCCCGGCATGCCCCAGACGACGCTGGAGGCCTCGTCCTGCGCATAGATCTCCCCGCCCGCCTGCGCCAGCTTGCGGCAGCCGTTAAGGCCGTCCGTGCCCATGCCTGTCAGCACCATGGCCAGCACGCGGCCCTGATAGGCCGTGCTCAGGCTTTCCAGCATCGGATCTGCGGAAGGCCGGCAGAAATTGACCGGCGCATCGCGGGTAAGACGAATGCGCTTCAGCGCGCCGTCGATCACGATCGTCATATGGAAGTTACCGGGGGCGATATAGACGACGCCGCCCCTCACTTCCTCTCCCTCCGTGGCCTCGCGCGCTGTCAGCCGCGCGCCGATGGCGATATTGTCGGCCAGCAATTGGGTGAAGACGGGGGGCATATGCTGCGTCACGAAAATGGGCTGCGGCAGCGGTTTGCCGTCCAGACCCTGAAAGAATGACAGCAGCGCGGCCGGCCCGCCGGTGGATGACGCGATCGCAATCGCCTCGGGCTTGAAGACGTTGCGCGCGGGGCGGAGCCGTTGCGGCTCGGGCGGCGGCGGGGCCTGTTCGGTTTTCTTTTGTTCGGGCAGGGGCTTTCCGCGCGCGACCTGTCCTAATAATTTCACGCGGTTCACAAGATCCTGCCTAAAAACATCGGCGAAGGCCATGTCCTGCGACTGCGGCTTGCCAAGGCAGTCCGCCGCGCCCAGCGCCAGGCATTTCATGGCCAGCGTCGCGTTTTCATGCGTCAGGGTGGAGGCCACGATCACCTGCGCCTTGGGCGATTTTTTGACGATCTGCGGCAGTGCCGTCAGCCCGTCCATCACCGGCATTTCAAGGTCGAGGATGATAACGTCCGGTTGCGCCTGCGACAGCGCCTGCAGGGCCTGCTGCCCGTCGGCCACGGCGGAAACCACGCTGATGCCGGCATCGCCTTCGAGAAAACCGGCGAGGAAGCCGCGCGCGACGCTTGAATCATCGACGATCATCACGCGGATCGGCCTGTTGTCCGCGCTGGATATGTCGTGCGCGCCCGCCATGTCAGATGACGCCGACCTGCTGCAGCTTGGCCTGCATGATATCGCTGTCGAAAGGCTTCATGATATATTCGTCCGCGCCCGCCGCCAGCGCCTGCTGGATCTGGTCGATATGGTTATGCGTGCTGCACAAAATAACCTTGGGCTTGTCGCCGCCCGGCATGGTGCGCAGGCGGGACAGGAACTCCATCCCGTCCATCACCGGCATGTTCCAGTCGAGAAAAATCAGTTGCGGCAGGGCTTGCTGGCAGGCGTCGAGCGCCTTCTGCCCGTCGTCGGCTTCGGCGCATTCGAAATCGTATTCTTCGAGCATGATGCGCGCAAGCTTGCGCACGACGCGGCTGTCATCGACTATCAGGCATGTTTTCATGGGTTTTCCCGTTCCCGTGCAGCTCCCCTATCATAGCGGTTGCATCCAGAATAGCCAAGAGCCCATCGTCCAGGCGGGCGACCGATTTCACGGCGTCCCGCCAGAGCGGCTCCAGCGTTGCGGGCGGTTCTTCCCGCCTTGCGTCGTCCAGCGACAGCACTTCATGCACGGCGTCGACCATCAGGCTGTAAAGCTCGCCGCCATGGCCGACCACGATGGCCATGCCCTGCCCGCCCGGCAGGCCGAACTTGCGGCGCAAACATACAGCCGTAACGATGCGCCCGCGCAGGTTCATGATGCCCGCGACTTCGGGCGCGGCGCCCGGCACGCGCGTCACGGCCAGCTGGCCGCGTAAAACATCCTGCGCCGACAGCGCCGGAATACCGCAGAGACGGCCGCCTAATGAAAAGGTCAGGTATTGGCCCATACGCCGCCTTTCTTCTGGCCCGCGCCCAGCAAATGAATGGCGTCGATAATATCCACCGCCTGCCCGCGCACGATGGCGCTGCCGAGCACGCCCGCCTGTGCGCCTGCATCCTGCAGCGCGATTTTCTCCTCGACGATATCAAGAATACTGTCGACCATCAGGCCCAGCAGTTTATCGCGGTCATTCAGCACGATCACCTGCTGGCGCGGCCCGCCCTTCAGCGGAGAAGTTTCGACCAGAGGCATCAGGCGGCCGCGATATTGCACCACGCGCCGCCCGCCAGCCTGCTCTATTTTCGCGGCGTCGAATTCCTCCAGCCTGTAAACCATCGGCAGTGGCACAGCGCAGGCGGCACCGCTTCCCGCACGGAACAGTAGCAACTGGGTTTTATCCTCGACAACCTGTTTTTGTTTCGGCGCGGTTTGCGCGGCGGCAAGGCTAAAACCGGCGGCGCCGATGTGTTCGGCAAGACCGCCTGCATCCAGCACCGTCACCACCCCGCCGTCGCCCAGAATGGCGCTGCCTGAAAACAGCCGCAGATGGCAAAGCGCCGAGGGCAAGGGCTTGACCACAATCTCTTCCGTGCCCAGCACGCCATCCGCCACCAGCCCGAAGGCCGTCGCGCCGTCGCCCAAAACAACGATAACCCCCTCGCCCCCGCTGTTACCTGCTATACGGCCAAGGTGGGCGAGCGGCAGCAGCGTATCCCGCAAACGTAAAACAGGCGTGCCACCGGCATCCTCGACGCGGCTCGGGCCTTTTTTCGTGTAGCGAATAATTTCCCGCACGCCCGCCTGCGGCAGCGCATATCTTTCCTTCCCCGCCGCGATCACCAGCGACTGCACAATGCTGAGCGTCAGCGGCAGGCGCAGCGTGAAGGAAACGCCCCGCCCCGGCTTGCTGTCCATCTCCACCGTGCCGCCGATGCGGCGCACGTTTCCTAAGACAACATCCAGCCCGACGCCGCGGCCAGAGAGCGCCGTGACCTCGACCGCCGTGGAAAATCCGGGCATATAGATGAATTGCAAAATCTGCTTTTCATCCATTTCGCGCAGGCGCTCCGGTGTCACCAGACCGCGCGCAACCGCTTTCTCGCCGATCAGCCGTGCATCGAGCCCGCGCCCGTCGTCGGATACCTGAATCACCACCTTGCCGCCGTCGTGCCAGGCCTTGAGCTTTATTTTCCCCTCGGCGGGCTTGTCATAGGCCGCGCGGTCTTCGGGCATTTCGATGCCATGGCCTGCGGCGTTGCGCACAAGATGCGTCAGCGGATCGCGGATCATGTCGAGCATCTGGCGGTCAATCTCCGTCTCCGCGCCCTCGACCTCCAGCGCTATTTTTTTGCCCAGCGCCGTCGCCACATCGCGCAGCATGCGCGGCAGGCGTTCGAACAGATGGCCCACGGGTTGCAGCCGCGCGGCGGTCACGCCCTCCTGCACTTCGGTAACGGTCTGGCTCAGACGATGCAGCGAGGCTTGGATGTCGCCCGCCGTATTCGTGCGGCTCGCCTGCAACAACTGGTTGCGCGCCAGCACCAGTTCGCTGACGCTGGCCATCAGTTTTTCAAGCGTCTCCACACGCACGCGCAAGCTTTTCGACGCGGCATCCTCCGCCGCATCCACAGCAAGCGCTGAAACTTCGGTTTTCTTCTCCGGCATGGCCGTGCCGTTGAAAACGCTGTCGAGCCGCTCGATCAGGGCACTGTCGTCACCCTCCGGCTCCGCGCCCGCGGTGGCAAGGCCGCCGGTAATCGATTTGATGCGATCCAGCGATTCAAGGATCAGCGTCACAGTCGCCTGCGTCGGCTTTATCTTTCCTTCGCGGCAGCGGCCCAGCACGTTTTCGGCATGGTGGGCGACACGTTCCAGCCGCGGCAATCCTAAAAATCCGCAATTCCCCTTCACCGTATGCACGACGCGGAAGATGCGGCGGATCAGCTCGGCGTCTTCGGGGTTGCGTTCCAGCGTCACAAGGTCGCGGTCGAGCTTGCCCAGGTTTTCGGCCGTTTCGCTTAAAAATTCCTGCAGCAGGTCATCCATGCAACATGCTCCCCACACCTTAAATATGACGCGAAAACATTAAGGTTTGGTTGTGCATACGGGGGTGTGCCAAGCGTGGAAAAAGGGACGGCAATATCAATTAAAAGCGAAACCCCGGCGTAGGCCGGGGTCTCAGGTCGTTGCCGAGCGTCAATTTAAACCAGCACCCTTTAACATGAATTTTGGCGGCGCTATTTGTACACAGTACTCTTGAGGCTCCATGATCAAGCAAGGCTGCTTAAAAATAAACAGAAAGAGTGCAGATAAAACAAGTAACAGGATACCGGCCAAGATAAATATCTTTCCCCTTCTCAATCTGTTTTGATCGGCGTTAATTTGTGATTTTCCCTCAATGCTGTATTTTCTTGCGAGGAAGAAACAAATTGCGGCAAACGAAAAACATAACATCGGAATGAAGAGATTTGTAGACATCGTGTAGAAAAAGGGACGCCTGAAAGCGGTCGTCGCCATCTGCGCCCAACTAGGCGAAAACGATGCTAATATTAACAAAAAAGCTATTGGGATGTATAAGATCATTAAGTCACCGTGCCACATTAAAACCCGTTGCAACGGCCTGAGACCCCGGCCTTCGCCGGGATAGCGCAGCTATCCTATTTTACTGATATTTAACAATATTTATGTTACAATACCTGTATACAACCCCTTCACAGACTACGAAGAATCAAGGGGTTAGTAAGCCGAATATACACAGGTCATGCACAGGTATAAATCATGGCAGAGTCATTCCTCACCGACGTACAGCAGCTCAAATCAGGCCTGATCCTGTTCCGCAGGAGCGATGTCCAGCATAAGAACTGGTACTGCCGCATCAAAGTACCTAGCACCAGCCGCTATAAAACCGTATCCCTCAAGACATCAAACATCAGGGAAGCAACCGACAAGGCATTCGACCTCGACGGCGAGGTCCGTTTCAAGGTGAAACACCAGGTTCCCGTCTTCGACAAGTCTTTCGCCGAGGTCGCGCAGGAATTCTCCGACCTCCAGAAGCGCAAGGCAGGGATTGGTGAAATCACCATGGAACGCTGGGATACGGTAGACGGCCATATCCGCCTGCACCTTATCCCCTACATGAAATCCACACAGATTACTTCAGTCACTGAAAGCCACTGGACTGAATACCCCTTCTGGCGCAAGGAGAACAACGCGCCAAGGAAATCACAAAAGAAACATCCCCTCCATAAGAAACCGAAGGAAACCGAGGTTAACGAAGAGGAAGAACACAAGCCCGCGAGTAATGGCAGCGTCAGACACGAAATGGTAACATTCCGCGCCATCATGAATTA
>JBGGMV010000088.1:0-24165 GCA_041287865.1 Alphaproteobacteria bacterium
TCCGGCGACACCATCTCTGGCTCGCTCTCGCGCGTTGCTGGCGAAAACGTCGGCAACTACCTGATCGATGCGAACGTCCTCTCGGCCGGCAGCAACTACACCGTCACCTACGTCGACGGTAACCTGCAAATCACGCCGAAAGCCCTGACGATCACGGCTGACAGCTTCTCGAAAACCTACGGTGCCGCTGATCCGACGCTGACCTACAGCACCTCGGGCCTGGTTTCCGGCGACACCATCAGCGGCTCGCTCTCGCGCGTTGCTGGCGAAAACGTCGGCAACTACCTGATCGACGCTGACACGCTCTCAGCCGGCAGCAACTACACCGTCACCTACGTCGACGGCAACCTGCAGATCACGCCGAAAGGCCTGACGATCACCGCGAACGACCAGACCAAGACCTACGGTCAGACCTTCACCTTCAACGGCACGGAATTCTCGACCTCCGGCCTCGTTTCGGGTGACTCGGTTGACAGTGCTGACCTCTCCAGCTCCGGCGCTCCCGCTGGCGCATGGGCTGGCGACTACAGCATCGACCTCGGCAAAGTCTCGGGCACCGGCCTGTCGAACTACGACATCACCTACGTCAACGGCAACATGCACGTGGACAAGGCCAACCTGACGATCACCGCAAACGACCAGACCAAGCCCTACGGCTCGACCTTCCAGTTCTACGGGGACGAGTACTCGGCAAGCGGTCTCGTGAACGGCGATCAGCTGGGCCTGATGAACCTCTTCAGCGAAGGCGCTCCGTCGGGTGCACAACCTGGCCAGTACTACATCTCGATCAACTTCCCGCAGTCGAACCAGAACTCTCTGCTGGCAGCGATCGCAGTGCTGCCCCCGGCAGCGGTGCTGGCGAACTATAACATCACCTTCGTCGGCGGCACCTTGACGATCCCGACCGTTCAACCGGTCGCGCCGACCTTCAGGATCGACCCGCTGGGCCGCCCGATCATCTCGGTCGCCAACCAGGCCATCGTCCTCGACGCTCCCTTCGAGCAGATCGAAACGCTGACCCTGAACACCGACGTGGCCATCAACTACAACCCGGGTTCTTCTTCGGGCACCTCTGCTGCGGATCTGGCGAACATCGCTCCCGCAGCCGGTGGCGAAGACACTTCGGCGGAAGGCCTGGCGAACATCGAACCCGCGGCCGGTGGTGAATCCGGTGGCGCGGCTGGCGGCAGCGACGTCGCCTGCGCTAACGACTTCCTGAGCAACCGTCCCTGCCAGCTGCCCGAGTAAGACGCAGCTCGCTAACGGATAAATCAAAACCAGCCACCCGATTTAAGGTGGCTGGTTTTTGATTTTTGAGACTTCGCCGTGACGGCGGGGCTATTTTGTTCTCTTGAGAAACGCGAAGCCTTGCTCCAGCATGCCCATTCGCTTGTCGATGGCGGCCATGGTCTTGGAGAGGTCGGGGGTGTCGTCGCGCAGCCAGACTTCGACCAGCGAGAGATACAGGGCGCCGAAGGCAACGACGCAGGCGGGCTGGCAGAGTTTCTTTTCGACGCCGGCGGTTTTCAGCGTGGTGTCGAGGTATTTATAAAACTGTTTGGCGAAGCGCGGCGACTGCTGCGGGTTGCGGGCGAAGCTGCCGGGCAGGGAGGCATAGGCCCCGCGATGCCGCTGCGCAATCTCGAACCTGGACATCAGGAGTTCCATCAGGTTGTCGCGCCAGCTGTCGCCGAGGTAGTCGCCCACGGCGGCATGCGTGTCCTTTTCCAGCTTTAACAGAACAGCTTTCAGGAGCGCCCAGATGTCGGAATATTGCTTTTCGACATCTTTCAGCGGCACCCTGGCTTTCTTCGCCACGGCTGCCAGCGTCAGGCTGTCCCAGCCGTCTTTAACGGCCAGTGAAAGGGCCGCTTCGAAGACTGTTTCCGTCTGGTTTGTTTTGCGTTTTTGTGCCATGTTTACCAAGTAAAAATAGAAGGGTTCCCGCCATGAGTAAAGAAGAACTTGAGCTGGTCGGCATCGGTAACGCCATCGTCGACGTATTGTCGAAAACCCAGGATGGTTTCCTCAGCGAGAATAAAATCCACAAAGGCACGATGACGCTGATCGAGGCCGAGCAGGCGGAGACGCTGTACTCGAAAATGGGCCCCGGGCAGGAAATGTCGGGCGGTTCGGCCGCGAACACGATCGCCGGCTTCGCCAACCTGATCGGCAAGGGCAAATCGGGCTTTATCGGCAAGGTCGCCAACGACCAGCTGGGCAATGTCTTTCGCCATGATATCACCGCGACGGGCGTCGCTTTCCCGACGCCGGGGCTGCAGGACGGCCCCTCGACCGCGCGTTGCCTGATCCTCATCACCCCGGATGCGCAGCGCACCATGTGCACCTTCCTCGGCGCCGCCGTCTGGATCACGCCGTCGGATCTTGACGAGGAAATGATCAAGAACGCGAAAATCACCTATCTCGAAGGCTACCTGTTTGACCGTCCGCGCGCCAAGCAGACTTTCCACAAGGCCTCCGAAATCGCCCATGCGGCAGGCAAGAAGGTTTCGCTGACGCTCTCCGACCCGTTCTGTGTCGACCGCCACCGCGACGAATTCCTCGGGCTCATCAAGGGCGGCGTGGATATCCTCTTCGCCAACGAAGCGGAAATTCTGAAACTGTTCCAGACCGATGACCTCGACAAGGCCGTATTCTTCGCGCGCGAAGCCTGCCCGCTGAGCGTCATCACGCGCTCGTCCAAGGGCTCGATCGTCGTATCGAAGAACGATACGGTCGAGGTCGAAGCCGAGATGATCGACACCGTCGTGGATACGACAGGAGCAGGGGACATGTATGCCGCCGGCTTCCTCTACGGCCTGTCGCAATTCAAAACCCACGGCGAATGCGCGCGCATCGGGTCGATTGTCGCGGCCGAGGCGATCTCGCACGTCGGCGCGCGCCCGCAGACCGATCTGCGCAAGCTGCTGAAGGACAAGAAGGCGATCTGATCTTGAGGGCTTTGCTGCTCGCCATCGCACTGTTAATCGCAACAGCAACCCCGTCGCTGGCCGAAGTATCGCATGGCATCGCCATGCACGGCACGCCACGCTACAAGGCGGATTTCAAGAACGTCGACTACGCCAACCCTGACGCGCCCAAGGGCGGCGAGCTGCGCCTGTCACGCACGGGCACGTTCAACAACCTCAACAACCACGTCATCCTCGGCAATAATGCCGAAGGTCTTGAATATGTGAACGACAAGCTGATGCAGCGCGCCTGGAACGAGCCTTTCACCATGTACGGGCTGGTGGCCGAAAGTATCGATGTTGCGCCCGACAGGTCTTGGATTTCATTCCACCTGCGGAAAGAAGCGAAATTCCACGACGGCGTGCCCATGACGGCGGAGGACGTGAAGTTTTCCTACGAAAAGCTGCGCAAGGATGGCCATCCCGTGCGCCGCCGTGTTTACGGGCTGATCAAGGACGTTAAAATCAGCGGCCCGCGCGATATCAAATTCACCTTCGGTCCCGGTTACGACCATGAAAGCGTGATGATCCTGGCGATGATGCCGGTGCTGCCGAAACATTACTGGGAAAAGCTGGAATTCGCCAAGACAACGCTCACGCCGCCGCTCGGCTCCGGCCCCTATAAAATCACCGCGGTCGAGCCGGGGCGTAAGGTGGTATTCACCCGCGTGAAGGATTACTGGGCGAAAGACCTGCCCATCAACCGCGGCCATTACAATTTCGACACCATCACCTATACCTATTTCCGCGATGACGATATCGCGCTACAGGCCTTCAAGGCCGGCGATTACGACCTGCGCCGCGAGTTCGACATCGCCAAGTGGCAGATGCGTTATGATTTCACCGCGCTCACCGAAGGCAAGGTGGTCAAGGAAGAAATCGCACACCAGCGCCCCGAAGCGCTGAAGGCCATGATCTTCAACCTGCGCCGCCCGATGTTCGCCGATATCCGCGTGCGGGAGTCGCTGTCGCTGCTGTTCAACCACAGCTGGCTGAACAAGACGCTGTTCTTCGGCAAGCTGAAAACAATCGCCAGCGCCTATCCGAACTCCGAGCTTGCCGCCACGGGCAAGCCGGAAGGCGAGGAGCTGCGTCTACTGGAAAAATACAAGGCTGATCTGCCGCCGGAAGTGTTCGGCGATGCCTACACCCCGCCCAGCGCCGATACCCGCGCCAACAAGCGCCGCGCGATTACGCTGCTGAAGGAAGCGGGCTGGACGTATAAAAACGAAACGCTGTTGAACGCCAAGGGCGAGCCCTTCGCCTTTGAAATCCTGCTGGGCGACCACACGGATGAAAAATCGGCGCTTGAATTCACGCGCGATCTGAAACGCATCGGCATCGCGGCGCGCGTGCGCACGGTCGATAACGCGCAGTTCGTGCAGCGGCTCGACGCCTATGAATACGACATGATCGTGCACAAATGGACGAGTACGCTCTCGCCCGGCAACGAGCAGGTGAATTACTGGGGCAAGAAATCTGCTGAAACGCGCGGCGCGCGCAACTATGCGGGCATTGATAATCCCGCCATCGACGCGCTGGCCGACAGCATCGGGCGTTCCGAAACGCGCGAATTGCTGGTTGCCCGTTGCCGTGCGCTTGATCGCGCGCTGATGCAGGGGCACTATATGATTCCGCTCTTCTACCTTGGTCGTGATCTTGTCGCGCATATTACGGAACTCGCGCGGCCTTCCGTAACGCCGGTTTACGGGATGGTTCTGGAAACATGGTGGCGCGAACCTGTTGATAAATCGCCTTAAGGGGCAGGGGGCTATTGTTTTTGTTAACGAATCCGGTCTAATCTGGATTGCAGAGATTGATGTGTTAGGGGAGATTCCATGAATTCCAAGTTCACAAAATTGCTCGCGGCCTGCGCCATTATGGCGGTGTCGGCTTGCGCATGGCAGCAGCCGGGCGGACAGGCTTACTGGCAGCGCCAGGAAGACAAGTCGGCGCTCTGGATGACGGGGCCGAAGGCGCAGCAGATGCTCGATCAGGATATCGCGGGCTGCGTGCGCGAAGTTGACGAGCTGGTGGAAATGGGCGCGCTGCGCGAAACGCTTCCGCCTGACACCCACAGCGAATATAACCGCGCGCTGAAAGCATCCGGCGATCTCGCCTTCTATGACAGCCCGACGCGCCATGGCGACCATATGGTCGCGCATACCGACTTCCACGATTTCGACAGCTGCATGCGTTTCCGCGGCTGGGAGCGCGTGCGTTACGTGCGTTACCAGACAGCCAAGCAGGCGCAGGACACCTACAAAACCACGACGGAACTCCGTCTGTGGGGCGTGACCGGCGATGCGGCCATGGAAAAGCAAAAAGAAAAACACGAGAAAATTCACGGACAATACAACACCGTCAACCCGTAATCAGGGTTTGCGTTGCTTAACCGTAGCGGCCGCCCTCAACAGGCGGCCGTTACTGTTTCAAGGGGGCATTGATGCTTGATCGTGAAAAATCCGCGAAGGAATGGGATTTCGGCGGGCTCGATTACATGAACCACGGCGGCTATGGCGCCTGCCCGAGGGCAGTGCGCGATTACCAGCAGAAGGAACGTAACGCCTTCCTAAAAAACCCGATGGAATATTTCATGTTCGACTATCCGAAGAAGACGGAAGAAAACCGTTTGTTCTGGGCGTCGTTCATGAAGGCAGATCCCGAAGGCGTGGTGCACATGGAATGCGCGACGCTGGCGGCGAATACGGTTTTGAAATCGCTCGCGCTGCGCGGCTATTTCAAAACCGGCGACGAAATCCTGATTACCAGCCACGGTTATAACGCCTGCAATAACTCCGCGCGTGAAATTGCCGCGCTGACGGGCGCAGTGGTGACGGTTGCCGAAATTCCGTTCCCGATTGAAGGGCCGGGACAGGTGACCGATGCGGTATTAAAGGCCGCCACAGGCAAAACACGTCTTGCGATCATCGACCATGTGACCAGCGAGACAGGACTGGTCTTCCCTGTCACCGATATCGTGAAGGGGTTGAAGGCCAAGGGCGTTGAAACCCTGGTTGATGGCGCGCATGCACCCGCGCAGGTGTCGGTGGATATCGGGGCGATCGGTTCGGCCTTCTATACCGGCAACGGCCATAAATGGCTCTGCGCCGCGCCGGGCTGCGCGTTTTTGTATGTGCGCGAGGATTTCCGTGACTTGATCCGCCCGCTCTCGCTTAGCCACGGCGCGAACGATCCGAATCCCGCCGTTTCATCTTTCCTGAAAAATTTTGCCTGGGTAGGCAGCCGCGACGCCACGCCATGGACAACGCCGAAACTGGCGCATGACACGCTGGCGGCCATGCATCACGGCGGCATGGCAGGGATAAAGGCCGACAACCATGCGCTTTGCGCGCAGGGGTATAAGCTGTTTCTGGAGGCCCTGAAGCTGAAACCCCATGCCCCCGTCAGCATGATCGGCACGATGGCCAGCGTCATCCTGCCCGTAGGCGATGCCGGCAAACTCCGTGCAGCGCTGCGCGCCCGTAATTTTGTGACTCAACTGGGCGCCCTTTCGCCTCAATTCGGCCAAGGCCGTTTCCTCCGCATCTGCGCCGCGCCTTATAACACGATGGCGCAGTATGAACGCATGGCGGAGGCTTTGCTGCAGGAACTGGCGGCGGAGAAGAAGGCGGCCTAACGGCTGTTCTGAAACAGTTTTACAGCCGCATCATGCGCCATATCGACTGTCAGCGATTTCATCAGCGACGATTTGACATCGTCGGGCGAGGCGAAGGGCTTTATCAATTCTTCCGGTGTTTCGGGTGTGACGACATAGGCGGCGTGTTTTCCCCATGGGCGATAGAGCTTCGGCCAGCCATAGCCGAACAAGGCGAGTGTCGGCACGCCCACGGCGGCGGCGGCATGCGTCAGGCCTGAATCATTCCCCACATACAACGCCGCGCGCTTGATCACGGCGGCGACCAGCAGGGGAGAGCCTTTGGCGATCATGTCGATGCGCCGCGCTTCGGGGATGGAGGCGAGCAAGGGTTGCGCGGCTTTTTCCTCGCCGGGGGCGGCCAGCACCGCGACGCGGGCACCCGGAAGCACGCCGCCGGGGCCGGTCAGGCGTTTGACTAGCTCGATATAATAATCCTGCGGCCATTCCTTGCCGGGCCAGTTGGCGGTGGGGCCGATGGCGAGGATGGGCGATCCTGCGGGCGCGATTTTTTCGGCTTGTTCTAGCGTTTGACGGTCGAACCACAGGCGCGGCGCGGGCGGAGGCATCACGCCACCGAGGGCTTCCGCTATCTGCTCCACCTTGTGCTTGTCGGAGCTGCCCGTGCCCCAGATATATTTCTTATCGGCATGCATCAGGCGCGACAGCAGGCTGTTGCGCAGGTCGACGATGATATCCCACCTGCGCCAGAAAGTTTCGCGCGCCAGTTTCATCCAGTGGCCGGCATAGGGTTCTTTTTTCAGCGAGATCACCTTGCGCACGCCCGGCACGGTGGTAAAGAGTCCCGCCACGATCGGCCCGCAGGCGACGGTAATTTCCGCGTTCGGGTAGAGCTTGGTGAAATGGTCGAGCGCGCCGGTCGACAAAACGGCATCGCCCAGACGTGTCGAGGTGATGAACAGTATCTTCATATATGAAGGATTAGCACAAAACGCCGGATATTTACATGCTGAGCGATTTCAGCTTGGCTTCAAGAGACATAAAGTCCTTGTAGGAGGCGGGTGCCGGATTGGGTGCAAGATCCGCGGTCAGGCGGTGCTTGGTCTCGCGCTTCCATTCGCAGATTTCGTTGCGTGCCTTCAGGAATTCGCGCTTGGTTTCGACGAGGGGGTCAGGCTTGACGCCGAGGCCCAGCAATTGGTTGGCCGTATCGTCGGCCCATTTGGCGAATTTGGAAATTTTGCGCCATGTGCCCACAGCGGGATCGCAGGGGACGGGCACTTCCCAGGGCGGCTGGGCGGGGTTCTGGCGCAGGTTAATGGGTGCTTCGATTTTGTTGGTCTTGGCTAGTTCCTTCAGGACGGCGTGTTCCCAGATAACGTGGCTGCCCTTGGCGGCGCGCAATTCCTGGAAGTTCTGGTCGAGCAGGAAACGTTCACGCTCGTGTCTGTTTGTTCCGGATTTGCTCATGAAGACCCCAAAGTACGAATAGATTTCTTATATCCCCGTATAAGAAATTATATTACTATGGAAACTAAAAGGCAAGAATATTATTTCGCCAGAAATGCCAGAAGCAGGAAAAGCAGCGCAAACCCTTGGAAAAACACGCGCATCCGCATCATTTTGTTGCTGGTCTTGTGGTCTTTTTCCTGACCCTTGGTCATGGCGACCATACCCATGAAGAACGAGCCTACAACGCCTGCCATGCAGGCAAGGGCGATGAAAAAGAGAATATTGGCGGCGGTCATAGGGCTTTCCTTCAACGGGTTGGGGTGTAATATAAACGCCGGCAACAGCGTTTCAAAGGTGTTTTAGATGCAAAAGCTCGACGGTCATTACCTCGCCCCCAAATCGGGCAAAGCCAAGCAAATGGTGATTTTTCTGCATGGCTACGGCGCCAACGGGGATGACCTGCTGTCGATTGGCGAGGACTGGGCGGAAGAGCTGCCGGATGCCGTTTTCCTGTCTCCCAATGCGCCGCAGGTCTGCGATGCCTTTGCGGCGGGCTTCCAGTGGTTCCCCATCAGGGCCATCAGCCCGGAGGCCATAGAACGCGAAAAGCAGGCCGCCACCGTGGCTCCGGTGCTAGGCGCCTATATCGACGAGCAGCTGGCCAAATGGGGCGTAGACGAAAGCCAGCTGGCCGTGGCGGGCTTCTCCCAGGGGGCCATGATGGCCATGTACACCATGCCGCGCCGCAAAAGCCCCTGCGCGGCCGTTATAGGCTGGTCTGGCATGATCATGGACGCCGCGGGGCTGAAGGGCGAGGGGATCGTTAAAGTCCCCGTTCTGGCCATCCACGGCGACCGCGACGATGTGGTCGCGCCGGACAACCTTGCGCGCGTCGATCAGGCTTTTACCGACGCCGGCTTTGAAATCGAGACCGCAATTCGCCCCGGTTTGGCCCATGGGATCGACCAGTTCGGGGTCATGCGAAGCCTTGAGTTCATCAAGGAAAACTTTGAAAAGGCTAAAGAAGTTAACAAGCGTCAAGTTAAAGCTTAACCTCAAATCCTCTGAAAAATAAGGATTTTTTCCGCCGCGTGCCTGTTTTGCGCGGGTTTTGTGCTATAATGGGTCTATGGGTTAGATTCGTTAAAACCCCTTGTCCGGGTGACAGTAACGGCCAAGGATACGGAATAGGGGTTTGCAACGGTGCTACAGAGCCACCTCGACAACTGTCCCACGCTGGTCCTGAACGCGGACTACCGGCCTTTGAGTTATTTCCCCCTATCATTGTGGTCATGGCAGGAAGCGGTCAAAGCCGTCTTCCTCGAACGCGTGAGCATCGTCTCGGAATATGACGAGGTGATCCGCTCCCCCAGCTTCCAGATGCGGGTGCCCAGCGTTATCGCCCTGAAAGAATATGTCCAGCCCAAGACGCGGCCGGCCTTTACCCGGTTTAACGTGTTCCTGCGCGACAAATGGACCTGCCAGTACTGCGCGCAGAAACACCGCACGCATGAACTGACCTTCGACCACGTGATCCCGAAATCGCGCGGCGGCACCACCACTTGGGAAAACATCTGCACTGCCTGCCAGCATTGCAACATCCTGAAAGGCAATTACATGCCCGAAGAATGCAAGATGTTCCCGATCCGCAGGCCCGTGCAGCCCTCGACCACCGAGCTGCAAGCCAACGGCCGCGCCTATCCCCCCAACTTCCTGCATCGCAGCTGGGGTGACTATCTGTATTGGGATACAGAACTGGAAAACGCCTGAATTATCCGGATCTCTTTACGCGCCGCCCGGGGCCTTGGGCGCGGCGGGCTTGACGATTGCCGGCGCTGCGTCGGGTGCTTTCTGGAAGAGCACCTGCTGGGTTTTCGCATCGACGATCTTCTGCACGGAGGGCGCGCCGAAATTGACGCCTTCGGTTGCCTGTATCATGAAGCCCTGGGCGTTGACGCCGATGTTCACGTTGCGGCCAAGAAACAGCGCAAGGTCGTTTTCAATCGACGTGATGCTGGTCGCCACTTCCGCCTTGTTCCATTGATACATGCCCTGCTCAAGCCCCAGGCGCGTCTGGGTGCGGATATCCTTCGCCAGCGCCGCGTCGGTGGTCGTCCCGCCGTTGGACAGTTGCGGCACGTCTACATAGATGTGCATGAGCTGGTGGTCCTTGGTTTCGGCCATGATATAATCCTTGGCGTCAACCTGCTGGTAGATCGCGGTCGCGTTGATGGGTTCCGGCTGCGCCTGGCTGGCGGGGGTTTGCTGGTTGCTGCCGCTGAAAGTGTAGAACGCGCCTGCCGCGACTGCGGTCAGAAGCCCTGCGACGAACAGCTTTTTCTTGCCTGATGCCATGTCTTTATTCCCCTTGTAAACTTATGCGTTGCGCGTGCCGGCTGCGGGTTTGGTGGTGGTGGGCGCCGGCTTCGCGGGCTCTGCCTTTTTCTCGTAGATAACCTTGTTGTCCTGCGTCGTTGTCACTTTGTCGACGACGACGGGGCCGTAGTTTACGCCGGGCTTGCCGTAGATCACTTCGCCCTTGGGCGTGACGCCCATCATCATGAATTTAGTCATGCCCTCGGTCATGGCTTTTTCGATCGCGGGGATATTGGCCGCGATGTCGGCCGCGTTGTACTTGATGAATTCCTGCATGGCCATCATGTTGCCGGCACCCACCAGTGCCTGCCCGAATTGCGGGCTCGGCACCTGGCCTTTATCGAGCATTTTATAGGTGAAGTTCATCTTGATCGGCTTGCCGTCCTTCGACATGAAGGAATATTCGCCTTTGACCGTATTGGGATCCTGCGCCTGTTGCGTCGTCGCCTGCGGCGCGGCGTTCTGCGCCAGTTGCGCGCGGTTGTCGGCGAAAGCGGTTGAAGCGGCCAATGATAACATGCCCGCGACGAGCAGCGTTTTAGCTTGGTTTGCCATTGAAATCACACCCTTGTTTTAGACTTTTTGGCAGTCTTTTTTTGCTAGTCATATATTAACATAAGAAGGTTAACGGCGGCAACGCAAAAGTTAAAAAGAGCTGTAAATTCAGCACTTTAAAAATTTACGTTGCTACAGAAATTCTCAGGTGCCGAAGCGGAAAATGGGCGTATCGGTGGGCAGGATGGGCGCGCGGTAGAGCAGGTTTTCGCCGCGGGCATCAGTGATTTTATCGATCTTCGGTGCGCCGAAATTGACGCCTTGCTGTGCGAGCACGGGTGAGCCGTCAGCCGTCTTGCCGACCACTACTGTATTGGCCAGCTGATCCGAAACGGCTTGCTGGATTTTCGTGGCATTGGCGGGCAGTTCGGCGGCGGTGTATTTCATCACTTCCTGCATCACGGCCAGCGTAGCCTGTCCCTGCAGCGCGACGCTGAAGGAAAAATCGTCGTTATAGTTTGCGCCACGGTCGAGCGTCTTGATATCGAGATAAACGCGCACGGCCTGTTTATCCTTGGTTATGGCGGGGTAGAGGTTCTGCTGGGTGGCGATTGATTGCTGCAGCGACACATCGTCGGCTAGCGGTGGCGCGGGCGGGCGCGTCACCAGCACAAAGGCGGCGGCTGCGGCCAGCGTCAGCGTGCCGGCATAAAACCATTTTGCGCTGCGGTCGGTTTTCTTCGGTGCTTCGGCAGGTTTCTGTGTTTCGCCCGCTTTCGATGTTTCGTTTGTCATGATTTACCCTCTTGTTTTCTTTCTTCTTTTTGGGGGACAGCATAAGCCTCCATATCATATATGTCAAATATGATAACAAAAGGGACTGAATCTAAAGGGCTTATTCTATATCGAGATGCTCGGGCGGCAGGCCCTGACGGCCGCGCAGCGCCATTTTTTCGAAGGCTGATTCAAGCTTGCGGGCATAGCGAACGGTGTCGAACAGGGCACAGCTGTCGCGGTTCTTCGCCAGTTTTTCTTTGATGGCTTGCAGCTTCTGCGGATTTTTGGCGAGTGACAGGGCGAGCGCTTCATAGTCGGCAAGTGTCGTTGTGATCATTTCCGGCAGGCCTGCCGCCGCCAACAGGCTGGCGGCGACACGCGCGGCGAAAGTACCGCCTTTGCAGGTCACCAGCGGCAACCCGGCCCAAAGCGCATCCGATGCTGTGGTATGCGCGTTATAGGGAAGGGTGTCGAGGAACAGGTCGGCGGCGCGGTGGCGTGCAAGGTGCCGGGGAGGGGGCAGGCGCGGGGCGAAGACGAGGCGGCCGGCGTCGATACCCTGCGCGGCGGCTTCGCGTTTCAGGTTGGTCTTCACTGCCTCGCCGCTGTCCAGCAGCCAGAGCACGCTGCCTTCGACCTGTTTCAGCAGCCGCATCCAGACGGCGAAAATGTCCGGTGTAATTTTATAACTGTTGTTGAAGCAACAAAAGACAAAAGCTTTTTCCGGCAGGCCCTGCGATGCCCGTGAGGGGGTCTCGTTGGCTATTGCGCGTTTGCGGTCGTTGGGCTGATAGGTATCGGGCAGGCGCACGATTTTTTCGCTATAGGCGGTTTCATCGCCAGCCGCGATCAGGTGGCTGTCGGCAATAATATAATCGATATACGGCGCGCCCATCGTGCCGGGATAGCCGATATAGTTCACCTGCACGGGCGCGGGGCGGCGGGCAAAGATGCCGGCGCGCGCCTCCTGCGTGAAGCCTTTCAGGTCGATGGCGATATCTGTTTCGTTTTCAAGCAACATTCTTGCGATAGCGCCGTCGTCGTGCTTTTGCACGTCGATGAAGGCGCTGAAAGATTGTTCCAGACGGCTGCGCATGGCGCTTTTCTCGGGTTTGCCGAAGGAATAAGCGCGAATGTCGAACCTTGACCTGTCATGCGCTTCGAACAGTCCCGCCATCAGGTAGGCCGTGGCATGTCCGTGGAAATCTGCGGAAAGATAGGCGATGCGGATCTTCGCGTTTTTATATTTCTCGCCTTTCCACAGGGGGGCCTGCGGAGGATGCTGCCGCGCCACGTAAAGGCGCGCGCAAGTTAACTGTTCCTGCGGCGTCGAGGGCATGGCAAGATACGGGAAGGGCGAGGTGACGGGCTTGCCCGCCCGCAGTCCGCCCGAGAGCCGCGCCGCCAGCGCCCCGTAGTCTGCCCAGTCGCAGAGCACCATCTTGGCATGCAGGTAAAGTCCCTGTGCCATCGGCGCGTCGGGGTTGGCCTCCATCGCGGCGCGGAAGGCGTCGCGCGCCTCTTCCTTGCGGCGCATAAGGCGCAGCAGGCTGCCGCGGGTGGCGTGGGCCTCGGCATAGCCGGGCTTCAGTTCGGCGGCGCGGGTGGCGGCGGCAAGGGCTTCCGGATGGCTGCCTTTTTCGCGCAGCATATTGGCGCGGTTGAGGTGCACTTCCGCAAAATTCGGCACTTGCGCCAGAACGGCATCGCAATCGGCCAGCGCCTCGTCCATCCGGCGCAGGTCGTAGAACAGCGTGCTGCGGTTGACGAGCGCTTCCAGCATTTTGGGGCGCTGGGCAAGTGCTTTGTTGTAGCTCTGCAGGGCTTCCGTTTCGCGTTTCATGGTGCGCAGGATATTGCCTTCGTTGGCCAGCAGCTCGGGCATGTCGGGGCGCAAGGATATTGCGCGGCGGCAGGCCTCCAGCGCTTCCGCATGACGCCCCATGCCATCCAGCAGGTTGCCGCGGTTGACGATGGCTTCAAGGTAATCGGGGTTCAGGGCGAGGGCTTTGTTATAGTTTTCAAGGGCGGCAGCCGCGTTGCCGGCTTTCATGTCACCGAGCGCCTGCCTGTAATAATCCTGCGCTGTGGGGCTGCCGGCGGGTTGCACTAGATCCTTTTCGCAACTTCGATGGCGAGTTTCGATCCCGCCTTGATGAGCGCGGCGAGGAGCTGGTAGGCGGGCGCGTCTTCGGCGTTTTCGCTGAGGCCTGTGGCGTGGTGTTCTTCTTCCTCCGCCTTGAACTTTTTGATTTTGTCGCGGAGCGGTTTTTCGTCGGCCTTGCCCTCCAGCGCGTCGAGCTGTTCCTGATAGTGGCCGGAGATCACTTCCTCCACCGCAACGGTGCAGGCCATGGCGGCTTCGGGGCCGAGGCGGGCGGTGAGGGCGCCCAGCGCGTATCCGGCGGCATGCCAGAGCGGGTGCAGGGCGGTCGGGCGCACGCCGCGCTTGATAACCTCTTGTTCGAAATAATCCAGATGCGCCTGTTCCTGATCGGCCATGTGCTGGACGAGTTTCAGCGCTTTCTTGTCCTTCAGCACCGCCAGCTGGCCTTCGTAGATGCGCTTCGCGCCGTATTCGCCGGCGTGGTTGACGCGGATCATGCTCGCCACGTCGTTTTCGCGCGCGCGGGTTTTCTTGTCGCCGGGAAGTGTGCGTTTAAGCTTGCGGGGCATTGTTTTTCTCCAACTGCCGGATATTGAAGCAATTTTTAACGGCTTTTTCCAGCGTTATCCTGTGCTAAACTGGCGTATGGACAAAATACGCCTGATTTATGACGGGGACTGCCCTTTTTGCAGCAAATATGCGCAGCTGGTGCGCTTCCGCGAAGCCGTGGGCCAGGTTCAGATGCTGAACGCGCGCGAGCATCCCGAGGTCGTGAGCGAGATGAAGGCCAAGGGCGTCAACCTCGACAAGGGCATGGCGCTGACAATCAACGATAATGTTTACCACGGCGCCGATGCCGTGAACCGCATCGCCCTGATGAGCACCGGCAACGGCGCCTTCAACGCCTTCACGGCGGCGGTGTTCAAGTCGAAGCTGTTATCAAAGACGGTTTATCCCGTGCTGAAAGTCGCGCGCAAGGCGGCGTTGCTGATCAAAGGCAAAAAAGGGATTGATTAACCAAGCTTGCGGAACTGCTGCGGGGCGCGCCGTAATTCAGGCGCAGCAGCAGGGACAGGCAGTCTTTCCGGCACAGGCGCAACCGGCTCGTGACCGCAGATGCGGTTGAATTTCTCGTAGGAAGCGGTGACATCGGCCACGACGCCCTGTTTCGACAGATGGGCGTTACCGGCGGCATTGAAGGCCGCGTGGATGATGCCATAGGCGCTGTAGACGCTCTTGTTCAGGTCGGACATGGTGGCGTTAAGTTTATCTTTTTCCGCGCCTTCGGCCGACAGGGTCAGCTTGAAAATCTCCATCGATGTAGATGCGTGCTCCTGCAGCAGGTAGCGGTGCATGGTCTTGAGGTCGTCCACGCATTTTTCAAAGCGGGAACCAGGGGCGGCGGCTGCATTGGTGAAGAGGAGCGTCAGGCGTTCGATCTTGTCTTCGCGCTTCAGCGCACCATCGAAGACCACCTCGTAAAGGGGGTTGGTTTCGATGTTCGCGAGTGCATCCGCAGGCTGTGCCGGTATCGGCTTAACGGCTTTGATGTTAAAGCAGCCCTTGGTGAGCGCCATGCGGTTTCGAACCCTTCAAATTTCTGTCTGTAAGACGATAGTACCTCACTTAATAATTTCCGTAAACTAAATGCCAAAATATATAGTAAAAACAATATTATAAAGTATTTTCTTCAAGTTGATTTTAGAATCAGTTAGGATGGCCTTCTGCCCCTCGAGGGCGCTTTGGACAGGAGTCCTGACACACATGATCCGCCGCGTTTTCACCGCCGTAACCGCCCACACCCCTTCAGAACATCTTCACGCCGCCGTCTGGGCCAATGACGCAACCGCCATAGGGGCCATTCTGGCCACGCCTGTGGGCAGGGAAGCGCTGAACGAACCCGACAAGTTCGGCAATACGCCGCTTCTCAATGCCGTCGAATACGCCCATCCAGAGGCCGCCAAAGCGCTGTTGCAGGCAGGTGCAAACCGCGATATCGCGGGCCGCAGGGGCATGAGCGCTCTTGAGCTTGCTGAACACGATGGTAAGGTTTCTTTAAGTGGGATATTAAGTCCGGTCACCTGCGGCGAGGACTTCAATCCCGTGGCTCTTAAAAAGCTCAGCCAGATCAGGGCAATGCTTGTCCGGCCGGCTGCCAACGCCCGCTAGACTATATTTTACATATTGCATATAAAAACGGGATTGGTTAATATAGCCGTCAGGTCAAAAAGACGGGTGAGCCGCTATGCCGACATTTATCGAATATTATCTGCCCGGCTCGATCGTCGCGGATAAGTATTCCGCCGAAGTCCAGAGCCGCGAGATCGACAAGCTCGACATTCCCGACCGCGCCTCATCCTTCCGTTTTTATGAAGCCGACAGCGCGGAAGGCGCGCGGCGCAATACGTCAAAGCTTTATATGCTGGCCGAAGAAGTTCTGAACGAAGAGCAGGTGCGGCAGAAGATCGACAATCCCGATATCCTGCTCTCGAACATGCGCACCAACGACTATAAATACGTCGCCTGCACGCGCCGCGGCGCATGCTATTTCGTTAACGAGAATACGATTGTGGTCAATGCCGAGAAAGAACTGGTCCATGGCAGCGACGGTATCAACCGCATCAGCGCGAACGCGGTTGAAAAGTCGCTGGTGACGAACGAGCCGATCGCCGTCAGCAAGCCGCTGAAATTCAAAGCACCCGCCCCGAAAGCATAAGATGACAGAGCAAAAACGCCATATCCGCGTCCTCGCGCTGGCCGTACTGCGCCGCGCGGACGGGAAGATATTGGTGGAGCGGGGCGAGGATACGAAGAAGGGCGAGATTTTCTATCGCCCGCTTGGCGGCGGCGTGGAATTCGGAGAGAAGGGCGAGGACGCCCTTAAGCGCGAATTCCGCGAGGAGCTGGGCAAGGAAATTACCGTTAAAGGGTTCATGCAGGCGGTCGAGAATATCTTTGTCTGGGAGGGCCGCCCGGGGCACGAGGTTATTTTATTCTTCGACTGCGCCTTCGCCGATGCCGCCGACGAAAA
Source organism: Alphaproteobacteria bacterium (assembly GCA_041287865.1). Lineage (GTDB taxonomy): Bacteria > Pseudomonadota > Alphaproteobacteria > Micavibrionales > UBA2020 > JAPWJZ01. Next base: position 16,827 of record JBGGMV010000088.1, read on the forward strand.
AGCCGAACATCATCCGCACCTCGAAGACGAGAAGGCCGGCCAGACTTACTGGCGCGCAGTTGAAGACATCAAGGCGGAGGGTGCGGTGCTACACCCGTTCCAGCTGGCAGGAATGCTAGGCTGAAGTCGCTGCTGCCGCATGGTTTTTGCGCCATTCACGGAAACTGATCAGCTTGAAGCGTTCCTCGTCCCACAGGGCGAGGTGGATCGACTTCAGGCTTTCGCGGATCGTCAGGCGCGTGACGCCCGTGAGCATTTCCTTGCCTGCATGGTGGCATTCCTCGAGACGGTAGTTGGGGATGCCGGGGCAGAGGTGATGGATATGGTGAAAACCGATATTGCCGGTGAACCAGTGCAGCACTTTGGGCAGGTCGTAGTGCGAGCTGCCGAGGACGGCGGCTTCGTTGTAGGCCCACTGGCCTTCGCCTTTCCAGTAAGTGTCTTCGTACTGGTGCTGCATATAGAACAGCCATTGGCCGAAGCCGAAGGCCGTGACGATAATGGGCAGGTATACAGCCAGCACTGCCTGCCAGCCGAAGAGGTAGCATGCCGCGCCATAGAAAGCGGCAAGAGCGATGTTGAGTCCCATAATGCTCTTCAACCCGCGCATCGCCGGCATGGGGTTGAAGTTTTCTTTTTGCGGCGCGAAGGGAATGGGTGGCAGGCGCAGCAGCAGCAGGATATAGATCGGCGGGCCGAAGACCAGCAGCGTCAGCGGGTGGCGGTAGGCGCGGTAATAAAGCTTGCGCATGGGTGATAGCGCCTCGAATTCCTTGACGGTCAGCGTGTTCACATCGCCGATACCGCGGCGGCCGAGGTGGCCCGAGCCTGCGTGATGGATGTTATGTCCCAGCTTCCAGATATCATAAGGAATGAAGGTAAAAATGCTGGTGAAGCGCCCCGTCATGTCGTTGGCAAGGCGGCTCTTGAAGAAAGATCCATGGCCGCAATCATGCTGGATGATGAAGAGGCGGATAACAAGACCGCCCGCGGGCAGGATCAGCAGGGCATAGAGCCAGTAAATCTGGTGCATCCAGGCGTATAGCATCACGCCGACAATCGGCAGGAACAGGCCCAGCGTATTGCCTAGCTGGATGAAACTGCGGCTCATGACAGAGCCTTTATATGTGCGGCAATGCTCGGCGAGCTGTTTCAGGTCGGCGGCGGTAGACGATGAGGAGGAGGAAGGCGTATTCCCCGTTAAATTATCCGGCATTATTTAAGGACCCCTGAGTGGAACTAATCTCTCATTTAAGCGTAGCACATAATTAAATGGCTTGCGCGAGGGATTCGGCAAGGAATTCCCCCAAAAAAGACGAAATATTAAGGTAATTCCGTCACTTGACAAGTGGCCGCTGTTATTCTTCGTCCTGCTCGATTTTATACATATCCTTGAGCACGGCGTCGTTGATTGTGACGTCGTATTTGGCAAGCAGCGCCTGCCTGTACTGCTCCAGGATATCGCTTTGCAGCGCCTGATTGAGCATGTTCTGGAGCGCTTCCACGTCTTCTTTCTTGGTCTCCTGCGGCAGCTCGACCTTGCGTTCGGCAAGGCGCACGATGGTGATGCTGCCGTCGCCCGCCACGGGCGCGGACTGGCCCAGCTGGTCGATCGAGAAGAGCGACAGCATGATGTTGTTGGGCAGGGGGTTGTCCTTGGGTGTCTTGCCGCGCTGGATCAGGCCGGTGCGGGTGACTTTCTTGCCCATTTCAGCCGCGACCTGGTCGAGCGATGCGCCCAGTTTCAGCTTGCCCATGATCTTGTCTGCCTTGGCGGAAAGGGCTTCGTTGGTTTTTTCGGCTTTCCACATCTGCAGCGCTTCGGCCTTCACTTCGTCGAAGGGTTTCTGGTGCGCGGGATCGATCTTGCGGGTTTCCACCAGCAGGTAGGTGCCGCCCGGCGCCTCGATAAGCTGGCTGACTGATCCGGACTTGGTCTTGAAGGCCGCTTCCAGCGCTTTTTCGAATGCCGGCACGTTCGCTGCCTCGGCGGGTTTCCTGCCGCCGGCGTCGAAGCCCGTTTCCGTCACCGCAGCAAAGTTTTTCTGCGCGATGCCGGTGGATTTCGAAACATCGTCGAGCGTCTTGCCCGCGCCGACCATATCGTCGATCTCGCGGATGCGCTGGAAGGCTTTTTCGGCATGTTCGCCGCTGGCCTCCAGCTGCTTGCGGATATCTGCCTTCACGGCGTCGAAGGGCATGGATACAGCCGCCACGGTCTTGCTGATGTCGAGCACGTGCCAGCCGAAGGGGCCTTTCACGGGGCCGACGATGCCGCTGGCGCCCGGCTTGAAGGCTTCGGTGGCAACCTCGGCGGGGATGAAGGCTTCTTCGATGAAGGGCTTGGGCTCTTCGAAGGCCGCTTTCTTGTCGGCGGCGGAAGCAGACTTCAGCGATTTGCCGGCGCGCGCGGCGTCGGCGATCTTTTTGGCGGTTTCCTCGTCAGCGACGGAGACTTGCGCGATGGTGCGCTTCTCGGGCTGCGTGAAAATCTTCTTGTTGGCTTCGTAGAATTTCTTCAGGTCGTCCTCGCTGACCGCATCGGCCTGGCCGATTGATTTCTGGTCGAGCACCAGCACCGCGAAATCGCGGTATTCGGGACGCATGAAGTGCGCCGCCTTCGCCTTGTAATAATCCTGCATCTGCTGGTCGGTGGGCTTCACGTCATCCGCATCGGCTTCGGTTAGCTTGATGTATTCGGCGCGGCGCCATTCGTAGCTGTATTTCAGCAGGTCGTTGACCATCAGCTGCGGCGCGGCGCCGCCGGCGGCCAGCGCTTTCGCCAGCGTGGTCGTGACCAGCTCGGCCTTGAGCGCGCCCACCAGCGCGGTTTCGGTCATGTCGAATTTCTGCAGGACTTGCTGGAAGGCCTGCTTGGGCGGTACGCCGTTTTTCACTATCGGCTCGATGATGCTGTCGATCTGGCTTTTTACGGCTTCGGGGCCGACGATGAGGCCGAGGTCGCTGGCGGCGCGCTGCAGCACGCGGCTGCTGACTTCACGTTCCAGCAACTGGCGCGGCACGCCGGAGCGGTAGGCTTCCTTGGGGTCCATTTTCTGGGCGCGCAGCGCATCCTGCACGATGCTGTCGAATTCCATGCGCGAGATTTTCTCGCGGCCGATTTTGGCCACGGCCGATGATCTGCCCGCGCCGCTCGCCATATCCTGCTGCACGCCGATCAGGCCCACGCCCACCATGGCCAGCAGCACGAAGCCGAGGATCGTGAACTTGAGGATCGGGGAATTGGCGCCGGAGCGCATGGCATTGAGCATCGTAGTCTCCTGTAGGTGGTAAAATGCCTTGATAATCCACAGCGATTTGGCCAAGATGTCAAGCCTTAACGGTTATTTATAAGGAATGAAGCATGGCGGCCAAACTGATCGTCGGAAACTGGAAGATGAACGGCCTGCGCGCAGACAGCAAAGAGCGCGTGGAAAAGCTGAAAGCGGCCGAAGCGACCGATGCCTACGACATGGTATTATGTCCACCGGCTACGCTGGTCGCGCAAGTGGCCGGTTTTACAGTGGGCACGGCGATCGCCGTCGGCGGGCAGGATTGCCATGCCGAGGCCTCTGGCGCTTTCACAGGCAATATCTCGGCCACGATGCTGAAGGATATCGGCTGTTCTTACGTGATTGTCGGCCATTCGGAACGCCGCCAGCTGCACGGCGAAACCGATGAAACCGTGCTCGCCAAGGCCAAGGCCGCCCATGCAGCGGGCCTGATTGCCATTATCTGCATCGGCGAAACCGACGACGAACGCACGGCAGGACAGGCGAACAGCGTGGTCAGGAAGCAGCTGGCGGGCTCCGTGCCGCAGGGTGCGACAGCTGAAAATACAGTCATTGCCTACGAGCCCGTCTGGGCGATCGGCACGGGCAAGGTGGCCTCTGTCGATGACATCACGGCCATGCATGCCGTTATCCGCGAGGAAGCTAAATTCAAGGCACGCATCCTGTACGGTGGTTCAGTAAAGGGCGCCAACGCCAAGGAAATACTGCATATTCCTAACGTCGACGGCGTGCTAGTGGGCGGCGCGAGCCTGAAAGCCGATGAATTCCAGGCGATTGCCTCGGCCAGCAAGTAAGTCGTTATTAATAAGGCTGGATTTTTTGCCCTGTTCGCATTAGATATTCAGCCAGAATAACGAACATCAAGTTCACATAATACGAAGCGAGTACTTCCATGGAATCAGTATTATTGGTCGTTCACCTGATCGTCGCGGTGGGGATCATCTCGGTCATCCTGTTGCAGCCCGCTGAATCGGGCGGCTTCCTGGGGTCATCGGGCACGATGTCGAACCTGATGGCGCCGCGCCGCGGGGCGGATGCGATCACGCGCCTGACGACCATTCTGGCCTGCTGCTTCTTCGCCACCAGCCTGACGCTGGCCATCGTCGCCAGCCACAAGGACGGCCCCAAGAGCATCATGGATCTCGATAGCGGCAAAGCTCCGGTCGAGAAAACCGAAGCCAAGCCGAAAATGCCCGAGGCGCCGATCACCGCCGACACGGACAAAAAGCCTGCGGCAAACGACGATGCGGAGCGCCCGATGGACGCGTTGCTCAAGCCTGTCGAAAAACAGGCGACGGAAAAAAAGAAGAAATAACTCTGACATAGATAAAGGGGGAGGGGACCATGCCACGTTTTATCTTCATTACGGGCGGGGTGGTGTCTTCGCTTGGCAAGGGCCTTGCGTCGGCTTCGCTAGGCGCGTTGTTGCAGGCACGCGGGTTTAAAGTCCGCCTGCGCAAGCTCGACCCCTACCTGAACATCGACCCTGGCACCATGAGCCCCTTCCAGCACGGCGAATGCTATGTGACCGACGACGGCGCGGAAACCGACCTCGACCTCGGCCACTATGAACGCTTCACCGGCGTGCCCGCGAAGAAATCCGACAACATCACCACGGGACGCATCTACTGGAACGTGCTGCAAAAGGAACGCAAGGGTGATTACCTCGGCGGCACGGTGCAGGTTATTCCGCACATCACCAACGAAATCAAAGAATTCATCGGCAACGACAACGGCGACGCCGATTTCGTGCTCTGCGAAGTGGGCGGCACGGTGGGCGATATCGAAAGCCTGCCCTTCCTCGAAGCCATTCGCCAGTTCGGCAACGAAGTTGGTTTGAAAAACGCGCTCTTTATCCACGTCACGCTGATGCCCTATATCAAGACCGCGGGCGAACTGAAGACCAAGCCGACGCAGCATTCGGTGAAGGAGCTGCTGTCTGTCGGTATCCAGCCCTCCATCCTGCTGGTGCGCGCCGATCGCGAAATTCCGAAAGAGGAATGCGGCAAGATCGCGCTGTTCTGCAACATTCAGAAAGAACGCGTCATTCCCGCGCTCGATGTCTCCAGCATTTATAACGTGCCCGTCGCCTATCACAAGGAAGGTCTCGACGAACAGGTGCTGAAATACTTCGAGATGCAGGCGCCGAAACCCGATCTGTCGAAATGGGAAGCTATCGCCCAGAAAATCGCGCAGCCGGAAGGGGAAGTCACCATCGGCGTGGTGGGCAAATACACCTCGCTGCTCGACAGTTACAAGTCGCTGTCCGAAGCGCTGACGCATGGCGGCTTTGCGAACAACGTCAAAGTGAACCTGTCGTGGCTGAATTCCGAAATTTTCGAGAAAGACGACAGCCTGCACCTGCTGGAAAGCGTCGACGGCATTCTGGTGCCGGGCGGCTTCGGCGAGCGCGGCACGGAAGGCAAGATCAAAGCCGTGCAATTCGCGCGCGAGCATAAAATTCCCTACTTCGGCATCTGCTTCGGCATGCAGATGGCGGTGATCGAGATCGCCCGCAACTGCGCGCGTGTGAACGACGCGGGATCGTCGGAGCTTGGCAAATACGACAACCCCGTCGTCGGCCTGATGACCGAATGGCTGAAGGGCAACGAGACCGAAAAACGCGATGACAAAGGCAACATGGGCGGCACGATGCGCCTTGGCGCCTATCCCGCGAAACTTGCCGCCGGTTCGCTGGTGAGCCAAATTTACGGCTCGACCGATATTTCCGAGCGTCACCGCCACCGCTACGAAGTCAACACGACGTACAAAAAGCAACTGGAAGACGTGGGTCTGTCGTTCAGCGGCATGTCGCCCGACGGCCGTCTGCCGGAAATCGTCGAGCTGAAAGACCATCCGTGGTTTATCGGCGTGCAGTTCCACCCCGAGCTGAAATCGCGTCCCTTCGCACCGCATCCGCTGTTCACGTCCTTCATCAAGGCGGCGGTGGAGCAGTCGAGGCTGGTCTGATAGCTCATGCTTTTCAGCTCATGGCCCTTCGTCGCAGCTTTCCTGCCCGTCACATGGCTGGTCTATAGATTCCTGCAACAATACGCCAACCGTGAAATCACGTTACTCTGGCTCGTCGCGGCCTCGCTGTTCTTCTATGGCTGGTTCAAGCCGGTATACCTGCTCATCGTCCTGATTTCCATGTCGTTCAACTACGCGCTCGGCATGATGCTGGCGAAGAAGCAGTGGAAGCCGAATAAGCGCCGCAACCTGCTGATCTTTGGTATCGTGGCGAACCTTGCCGCGCTGTTTTACTATAAATATACGGGATTGTTCTTCCATACCTTGAACGCAGCTGGCGGGAATTTCAGCATTCCCGATATAATTCTGCCGCTCGGCATTTCCTTCTTCACCTTCCAGAAAATCGCGTGGCTGGTGGACAGCTACCGCCGCGAAACGCAGGAACCGAATTTCTTGCACTACGCGTTGTTCATCACCTTCTTCCCGCAACTCATCGCGGGGCCGATTGTGCATCACAAGGAAGTGATCCCCCAGTTTCTGAAAAAACCGACCGTTCTTGCCATGCGCCGGATGCTGGCCATGGGCCTGACGGTTTTTATCATCGGCTTGTTCAAGAAAGTCGGCATCGCCGACCATATGGGCGAAATCGCTGACCCGATTTTCGACTCCGCCGCGCGCGGCGCGCCGCTGACGTTGGTGGAGGCTTGGCTGGGCGGGGTATCCTACACTCTGCAAATCTATTTCGATTTCTCGGGCTATTCCGATATGGCCATCGGGCTTGCGGCCATGTTCGGCATTCGCCTGCCGCTTAATTTCCTGTCGCCTTACAAGGCCGTGAACATCATCGATTTCTGGCGGCGCTGGCATATCACGTTGTCGCGGTTCCTGCGCGATTATCTCTATATCCCGCTGGGCGGCAATCGCAAGGGCGGGGCGCGGCGGTATGTGAACCTGCTCATCACCATGATGCTAGGCGGATTGTGGCATGGCGCAAACTGGACGTTCCTGATCTGGGGCGCGCTGCATGGCGTCTATCTCTGCATCAACCACGCATGGCAGAAATTCGCGCCCTTCGC
>JBGGMV010000089.1:0-42481 GCA_041287865.1 Alphaproteobacteria bacterium
GCTTCGTTCAATGCGTTCTTCAGAATATCCTGATATTGCTTGCGCTCGCCCGCGTCGGGGGAGACGAAGAAAGGAACGGTCAGTTGCAGGATATTGCCCTCGTGCCATGTGGCTTCCGGCATCGGCTGTTTCAGCGGCGGGCGGTGGTATTCTTGTTCATGTCCACGACGATAACCGGAGCAGGTCAGCAGGCTATGGCCGTCGCCAAGGCCTACCAGCGCCTTGTCTATCGCACGCGCGGCATCGATGGCCGTAGGGTTTGAAACCGTGGCGACGCTGGCCAGCGCTTCCTCGCGCAGCTTGTCGAAATCGATCGGCACCGCCGGGCGATGCGCCCATGCGAAAGTGCCCGCCGCCGTCGGCGCCTGTATGGAATAGCCCTGCATGAAATCAATCGCGTTGTTGACAACCGCGCTCGCTGCCTCTTTACCCTCTACAACAGGCCCTGCCATGCTGTCCCTGCCCCTGAAACTGACAAGAACCATTATACCATGGCCCTCGAAACGCAAGGGCGGCAAGTTGATTAGCCGTTGTATTTCAATAGGCTGCCCTCTCCTCCCTTAATCCCCTCTCCCCCTGTGGGAGAGGGTTAGGGTGAGGGGTAGCGCGTCCGCGCGTCTTATATCAAAGCTGCAGGAGTTTCTTCTCTTTAAGCCACGCCAGAACATTAGAATTGGTTTTATCGAGGTCAGCCGGCGTTAAATTTCCACGTGCTTCATAGCAATACTTGTGGGCCCAAGAGTTCCCTTGCACAGACGCAAGGCTGAGCCAAAAATAAGCCTGCACAAAATCCTGAGACACGCCTTTGCCCGAGGCGTAGATAGTTCCCAAATGGCCTTGAGCTTGCTTATCACCTGACGCGGCAGCCTTTTCAAACCATTTAAATGCTTCCTGATCGCTTTGCGTTGTCCCGTAGCCGAATAAAAATACAGCACCGAGGCGGGATTGCGCTTCGATATTTCCTTTTTCTGCCTTATCTAGCAATTCAGCCGACCATTTAGGCGCGGTGCCCGCAATAGGTAGCGCAATCACCTCTGCCTTCCACGCAGCACAAAAATCATCTTTTTGGCGCATCGGCGCATTCATCTCATTTTCAAGCTGTTTTGCTAGCGCGCTATTTTGCTTCTGCAAAAGTGCCGCATACTCCATGTCGTCAACCGAGATCTCTCCCAGAAACGCCGCCCACGTTACAACAGCTCCGATCAAAGCTATAAAAAGGAAAACCAAAAACACATTGGACTTCATTCAGCACCTCAAAGGGGGGGGATAAAAGACGCACAGACGCGCTACCCCTCACCCTAGCCCTCTCCCACAGGGGGAGAGGGGACTCTCTTTTGGTCAGACGCCCGAAAACTTCTTCGATTTGGGGAAGCCGTTGGGGGGCAGGAGGCCGACTTGCGCGCGTTCGCCCTTCCAGGCTTTCAGCGCTTTCTCGCACTTCTCGGAGCCTGCGCTGTACCACGTTAAACCTTCTTTGTAGGTGAAGGTTTTCGCGTCGGCGAGGCCGCCTTTTTGCAGGATGACGCCCACGCCGCGCGTCATTTCCGGCACTTGTTCGAGCGGGAAGATGAGCAGTTTGCGGCTGTCGTTGATGCAGGCGACTGAATCGCCCACGGCGGGCGTGCAGACCTTGGCCTCGACGCCGTCCTTGACCAGCAGGCATTGCTTGCCGTTCTTGGTCTGCGAGAGGATTTCTTTTTCCGGCACGATAAAGCCGCGCGCATCGTCGCCCGCGACCAGCAGTTTCCTGTCCGGATCGTGTTTCATGATGGTGACGATATCGGCCTCGTTCTGCAGGTCGATCATCAGGCGCACGGGTTCGCCGAAACCGCGGCCGGGCGGCAGTTTGTCGCAGCCGAGCGTGTAGAATTTGCCGTTGGTGCCGAACAGGATAAGCTTGTCCGTCGTCTCCATATGCAGCGCGAATTTATGCGCGTCGCCTTCCTTGTAGGAGATCGCGTCGATCTTGTCCTGCTCCAGGTGGCCCTTCATCGCGCGGATCCAGCCCTTGTCGGAGCAGATGACGGTGATGGGTTCTTTCTCGATCAGTTCGTGGATGGCGATTTCGACTTCGTCCGGCGCCTTGCCCATGCGGGTGCGGCGCTTGCCGAGCTTCGTCGTCTGCGCGAACATCTCGCCGATATGCTTGACCTGCTTGCGGATGGCCGTCATCTGGCGCGCCTTGGACGCAATCAGCTTTTCCAGCTCTTCTTTTTCTTCCAGCAGTTCCTTGTGCTCGCGCTTGATCTCGATTTCCTCGAGCTTGCGCAAAGAGCGCAGGCGCATGTTGAGGATCGCCTCGGCCTGCACTTCCGACAGCTTGAATTTCTTCATCATCACGGGCTTGGGCTCATCCTCGTTGCGGATGATCCTGATGACTTCGTCGATATTCAGGTAGGCGATCAGCAGGCCCTTGAGGATTTCAAGGCGGTGGTCGATGTTCGCCAGGCGGTGTTTCGACCTGCGCACCAGCACGTCCTGCCGGTGGTTGATGAAGCACTGCAGCGCGTCTTTCAGGCTCATGACGCGCGGCACAAGGCCGCCGTCCAGCACGTTCATGTTGAGCGAGAAGCGGTTTTCAAGATCCGTCTGCTTGAACATCTGCGCCATCAGCAGCTCGGGGTCCATGCCCTTGTTCTTGGGCGTCAGCACCACGCGCACGTCTTCGGCCGATTCATCGACGATATCGTCGAGGAAGGGCAGTTTCTTGTTCGTGATCAGCTCGGCGATTTTTTCGATCAGGCGCGATTTCTGCACCATGTAGGGAATTTCGGTGACAACAACCTGCCAGTTGTCGTTCTTCAGTTTCTCGACGTCCCAGACCGCGCGCACGCGGAAGGAACCGCGGCCGGTTTCATAAGCTTCGCGGATCGCCGCTTTGTCTTCGGCCAGAATGCCGCCCGTCGGGAAATCGGGTCCCTTGACGAATTTCAGCAGTTCCTTCGTCTCGCAATCCGGGTTTTCGATCAAATGGTCCATCGCGTCGCAGAGCTCGGCGACGTTATGCGGCGGAATGTTCGTGGCCATGCCGACGGCGATGCCGGATGAACCATTTGCCAGCAGGTTCGGGAAGTTCGAGGGCAGCACGACCGGTTCCTGCATGGAACCGTCGTAGGTGGGGCGGAAGTCAACCGCGTCTTCGTCGATGCCTTCCAGCAGCAATTGCGCGACAGGCGTCAGGCGCGATTCCGTGTAGCGCATGGCGGCGGCGCCGTCGCCGTCGATGTTGCCGAAGTTGCCCTGACCGTCGATCAGCGGATAACGGACCGAGAAATCCTGCGCAAGGCGCACAAGCGCGTCGTAAATGGATGAGTCGCCGTGCGGGTGGAAGTTACCCATCACCTCGCCGACCACCTTGGCCGATTTTTTCGGCTGGCTGTCGGGGCGCAGGTTCAGCTGCGACATGGCGTACATGACGCGGCGGTGGACAGGCTTCAACCCGTCGCGCACGTCGGGCAGCGAGCGGGAGACGATGGTGGAGAGCGCATAGGACAGGTACTTCTCGGAGACGATGTCTCCCAGTTCCCGGTCCCGGATTTCGCTTGCGACGACGTTTGTGGGTTTCTTTGCCATGGGTGCTGTTTTAGCGCATTTTCAGGGTCTTTTAAAGCCCCTTGGGGGCCATAACCTGTGGAAAAAACCCAATAAAAGGGCCTATTTCACCATTTTCCCGTATTTTTCTTCCAGCCGCAGGCGCGGCTCGGGCAGGTTGGTATTGGCCAGCGAAAAGACGCGATTCAGCAAAAAATGGCCCGTCAGGCGCAGGCCGTCGAGCACATCCCCGTCATCCAGCCGCGGTTCGCCGCGCAGAAAGGTGGGCAGGTTCAGCAGCTTTTCCTTGTAAGGCTCGCCCGCGCCGGCCGATACCGCGCAGCCCGATTTGGGGCTGACGTAGCGCAAATCTTCCACGCCGCCCGTCACCACGCAGGTGGCAAGGTCGAGCCCGAAGCCAAGCTCGCGGAGCAGGCCGATTTCCCAATATATATAAGTCGCGGCCCAGACATCCGTCTCGAACGACGAGAGCAGCATCAGCAGGCCTTCGTAAACGCCGGGATGGCTTTCGTTTTCGGGCAGGGTTTTGTCGGCCAGCACGCAGGCCGATTGCAGCGCGGTCAGGCGCACAGGGTCGTGCATCACACTGGCGGCATGGCTTGCCTCCAGCTCCAGCGTATAACTTCCCAACTGGTCATGCGATTTGGCCTGCCACTGGGCGGAGACCACGTTGCCTATTTCCAGCAACCCGCGCACCCGCGCAGATGTCGCGCCATAGACATAGCCCGCCGCACGCCCGTGCTGTTTCGTCAGCAGGGTGACGATGCCGCCGTTCTCGCCATGCGGGCGGACGGACAGCACAATGCCTGTGTCATTCCATGAAATCATGCGTGACCATAACATAAGTGCGGCGGAAAAGGAAGGTTCAGGAAGCCTGTGGTTTCAGGCTGATGCGGCGCACGGTGACATCCTGCGGCAGGCCATTGGTCGCATGTGCGGCGGCCTTCTGTGCAAGTTCGGCTTGCGTTGGCAACGGCGGCGGCGTGTAGTCGTAGTGGTGGCAGCGCATGTTGTACAGCACATTCCGCACATCAGACGGCACATTGATGCAGGTATCACCTGTCAGCGAAAAATCGTTCATGTCGAATATCTTGACTTGGCCAATGTCGCCGTCGTACGTCACCCTTATCCCCTTCGGAATAATGATGGAGAAGGCCTCGGGGCCATGCAATGGCTTCATCACGAAATCGCGCGTCGCCACATATAGCTGGTCAGAGCCCAGGTTGCTATCGCCTATTTTATAGCATTGCGCCGACTGCGTTTTTGAAAATCCCACAAGAAATTCCGCCAGATCTTCCGGTCCGCCGCTGAGTGCGGCGGCAGCATCGAGCACCTCGGCCGCAAGCGCATGCGTGCGATAACGCCGTTCACATGCCACATCACGGGATGCCCCGCTGCTGGTGAATATCACTGCTAATTTCTTGCCGGGCATATGGCGACCTTTGTTAAAACAGGCCACAGTATAGCATTGTACGTTATGTATAATCAACTGCGATTTTATTTGTTCTTTCAAAGGCCTATCGATAATCCCGTCAGCCGCAACAACAGACTGGCTAAGTTCAGGAAGCCTTTTGTTTCAGGCTGATGCGGCGCACAGTGATGGCTTGCGGCAATCCGTTCTGCGCATGGGCTGCGGCCTTTGACGCGATTTCGGCAGGTGTCGCCGGGGGCGGCGGCGCATAGTCTTTCGGGTCGCCGCCGCGCTGGCGGACTTCCCGCATCAGGTCGCTCGTCAGCATCAGGAAACTGCTGCCGTGCAGGGTGTGATCATTCATGTCGAAGACCTGCGAATGGCCAAGGCCGTCGGCATGTGTGCAGTGAATGCCCTTCGGCACGATGATGCGGACGGAAAGCGCGCCGTGAAGCGGCGGCAGCGTGAAATCGCGCGTCGCCACATAGTAATCGTCATCACGGAACGTGCCGTTCACTTCATTGTAGCTCTGTTTTTGCTGTGTCTTGCTGAAAGGTGCCAGGAATGCGGCAACTTCCCCGATCGTCGCATAGCGCGCGCCTGCAGCCTCGAGCGCCTTGCCCGCATCCGGATGCGTGGTGTATTGCCACGATCTGCGCACATCGGCAGCTGCGCCGCTTGTGGCTGCCGTGAATACTGCTTTGATTTTCTTGCCGAACATATGGCCCTCTGTAATATCAGGCCATACTATACTGTTTGAATTATGTAAATGCAAGAGACGAATTATCTTACAATTTCAATGCCCTGTCGATAATCGCACCCGCGTGTTTAGTGTAGCGGGTGTAGTCGAAGATGGCTCTTATCTCCCCCACTTTCAGCGCTTTTTTCACCGTGGCGTCATGCAGCAGCATGTTCAGGAAGTCGCCCTTCCCCGCCCAGACATTCATCGCGTGGCCCTGCACGATCTTGTACGCGTCCTCGCGCGCGAGGCCCGAGCCTGTCAGCGCCAGCAGCGCGGCCTGCGAGAAAACGAGACCATGCAGGCTTTCGAGGTTCTGCTTCATGCGGTCGGGATAGACCAGCAGGTTTTCAATCACGCCCGCCAGGCGGTTCAGCGCGAAATCGGTCAGGATGGTCGTATCGGGCGCAATCACGCGCTCGACAGATGAATGTGAAATATCGCGTTCGTGCCACAGCGTGACGTTTTCCATCGCCGGAATGACGGAGGCGCGGATCATGCGCGCAAGGCCGGTCAGGTTTTCGGTCAGCACGGGGTTGCGCTTGTGCGGCATGGCCGACGAGCCCTTCTGCCCCGCCGAGAAGAATTCTTCGGCTTCGCGCACTTCCGTGCGCTGCAGGTGGCGGATTTCGGTCGCAAGGTTTTCAATGCTGGAAGCGATAATGCCGAGCGTGGCGAAGAAAGCCGCATGGCGGTCGCGCGGGATGACCTGCGTGGAAACCGTTTCGGCCTTCAGCCCCAGTTTTTTGGCGACGTAAGCCTCAACAGACGGATCGATGGTGGCGAAGGTGCCAACAGCACCGGAAATGGAGCAGGTGGAAATTTCCTCCTTCGCCGCCAGCATGCGTTGTTTCGCGCGCGCGAAGGCCGCGTAATGCCCCGCCAGCTTCACGCCGAAAGTCGTGGGTTCCGCATGGATGCCGTGGCTGCGGCCGATGCAGATCGTGTTGCGGTGTTCCTGCGCGCGTTTTTTCAGCGCGGCCAGCACGCGGTCAAGACCCGCGATAATCAGATCCGATGCCTGTTTCAGCTGAACGGCAAAGCTGGTATCCAGCACGTCCGACGACGTCATGCCGACATGGATAAAGCGCGACTCTTTCCCCACATGCTCGCCAACGGAAGTGAGGAACGCGATAACATCGTGCTTCACTTCGCGCTCGATGGTATCAATGCGCTCGACGTCGAAATCGGCTTTCTTGCGGATCTTGGCGGGGGCGTCTTTCGGTATCACGCCCAGTTCGGCCTGCGCCTCGCAGGCCAGCAGCTCCACCTCCAGCCAGATGCGGAAGCGGTTTTCGGGCTCCCAGATGGCGGCCATTTCCTTGCGGGTGAAACGGGGTATCATGCGTCGATGCTCCCAAGCGCTAGTTGTTTGAGCGTGAATTTATCAAGCTTGTCGTGCAGGGCCTTGTCGGAAATCTTGATCACCGTGGCGACCGACGGCGTGGCCGCGACCTTGTGCGCCTGCAATACGCCGAATTCGTCGGCAGCGCGCAATGCCCGCATCATCTCGTCCACCGTCGTCGTATCGAAGGGCCGCGCGGGCACGTATTGCGATCCCGCCAGCACAAGGACGCCGGCGACAGCAAGATTGTCGACCACATCCTGCACCGTCTGCAACGGCGCCTTCAGCGCGGCGGCAAGGGCGTCGAGTTCAAGGCCTTTTTGTTCTTTATAAAACGAATGCCCCACGGCGGCGCAGGCCTGCAACGCCATTTTTTCCTTCATGCGCAGCGATACCCCGCGCACATGGCGCGGAATGGGCTGGTTGCTGGGGTGCTGCAGGTAATAGCAGACCGAGGCGCCGATCAGGATCACCAGCCAGCCCGCGTAAACCCAGATCATGAACAGCGCCAGCACCGCGAAAACGGAATAGATGGCGGCATAGCTGGCCGTGCCGACGACGAAGGCGGTGAAAAGCTTGCCCAGAAGCTTCCAGATAATGGCCGTGACCGTGGCCGAAACCACCGCGGGCTTCGCATGCACGCGCGTATTGGGCATGAAGATATAAAAGGCCGTGAAGGCGATAATGAACAGCACCCAGGGCACGATGGCAAAGACGTTTTCCATCGCCGTGTCGACAAGGTCGAGCTTCAGCCATTTCCACGCGTAATCGGCATGCTGCAGCGACGTCGTCATGGCGACGGCAAGGAACAGCGACAGCGGCGCCAGCAAGACAACGGTCAGGTAATCGCGGATGCGCTTGCCGAAGCTGCGCCCGCGCGCCACGCGCCAGATATCGTTGAAGGCATATTCCATTTTCTGCAGCATCGACACGACGCCGAAGATCAGCAGGGCGGTGCCCACCGCCCCCAGGACGCCGACGTTCACGTTCTCGACAAAGCCGACGATGTGCGTCGCGGCTTCGTCCGCGCCCGCGCCCAGCGGCGCGAGATAGGCGCGCAAGGGCCGCTGCAGCGCGTCATGCACGCCAAATCCCTTCAGCACAGAAAAGCCGATCGCCAGCAGCGGCACGAAGGTGACGAGCGAGGTATAGGCAAGGCTGGCCGCGCGCTGGCCGTAATGGCCTTCCTGCATGTCGCGCGTCACCGCCAGCACCAGCCGTGCGAGGCGCAGGCTGAAGCGGCCGGTGTGTGTGCGCGGCAGGATGCTGCCGCCCTCCCACATGCCCTCCGTGAGCCACTCGGTTATTTTTTTCAGCGACAGCTTCATGGAAGCGGCGGTTCTTCCTGCATAGGCGCCGGTGCGGGCGCGGGATCCGACATCGGCGCGGGGTCGGCCGAAAGGTCTTCACCCTCCGGCGGCAGGCCGTCTTCGGGCGGCAATTCTTCCGCCGGCGGTTTCTTCTTGCCGAACAGGCCGCCACCACCCAGCAGGCTGTCGATCGCAGCGCCCGGGTCTTTCTTGATGTCCTTGATGATGGCTTTGCTGTCCTTCACCGCTTCCTTGGCGTGTTTTACCAGCGCTTCCTTGTTCTCGAGGATGTTGGAGCCCACGGCGAGGTAATCGGGTTTCACCTTGATGTTGTGGAACGGACCCTTGATGTCGACGGGCACCTGCAGGCCTTTCGCGTCGTCGACGCCCGACGAAGCGGTCAGCACCGGCAGCACGCGGTATTTGACGAATTTGGCGGGCAGGTCGATATCGCCCGACCCCGTCGCCTGCACCAGCGGACCACGCATCTTGAGGTCTTCGTTATGCGCGACACCCTTGGTGATTTTAAATGTGCCGCCGAGGTCGACGAAGTCGGTCTTGCCCTTGCCCACGTCCATCTGCGCCAGGCGCGACTGGATCATCTTGGCGATGCTGACAAGGTCGATGCCCTCGATCGAGCCGTTCTTGAAATTCACCGCGCCGCTGCCATTCAGGTTGCCGATGATGGCTTTCTGGCTGGAACCGCTCGAGGTCACGTCAACATTCGCATAGGCCTTGCCATCCAGTTTCTTGAAATCGGCAAAGGTGGTGAGGACGGGTTTTGCATCCACGCCCTCCATGTCGAATTTGAACGATGACGCCGTAGTGGCGGCATTGAGCGAGAATTTCGAGGTGAATTTCCCGCCGAACAGAGTCGCCTCGCTTGAGGCGAAATCAAGCTTGCCGTCTTTCAGCAGGATGGTCAGCGTGCTGGGGCTGACCTCCGCGTCCTTAAGCGAGAAGCCCTGCGTTTTCAGCGTCAGGTCGGCGTTCAGCGCCTTCAGCCCGCTGAAGTCCATGGGCGTTGCGTCCCATTCCTCTTTCTTCGGGGCGGATTTTCCGCCGCCACCTTCGGCCGTGCCGATATTGCCGCCGGTAAAGCGGTCAAGGTTCAGCTTGCCGACCGAGAGCGCGCCCTTTACGGAGGGTTTGCCCGAGAAACTGACGGCGAGGTCGCCGCTGGCGTCGATATCGTCGAGGTCAAGCTTGGCGTTATCCAGTTTCAGCGCGCCTTCGCTCAAGGCCGCGCTGCTCTTGAAATTGACTTTCTCGAAGGGCAGTTTTTCGCCCTTGCCGCCCTGCAGCCATTTGGCGAAATCGGTCAGCGGCGAGACATCGGCCTCGACATTGCCCGCAAACAGCGTGCCGGTGGAGGCCAGTTTTCCGTTCAGGTTGAACTTGAATCCCTCGCCGTTCAGCTTCACCTCGCCCTTCGACGATTTGCCGTTCACCAGCTCCATCGGCTTGTCGAGCACGATGACGTAATTGAACTTCTTGCCGTTGTATGTGACCGAGCCGTCCGACTGGAACGCGCTGTCGAGATCGGGGAAGGTGACGGAGGCCAGCAGGCCTTCCAGCGTGTGTTTCGTCTTGGCGCGTTTATCATCCATGATAACCGTGCCGTCCTTGATCTCGAATTTCTTCAGGCGGAACTGCAGGTCGCGGGCCATATCGGAGGAACCGCCCGATTTTCCTTCTGATTTTTCTTCCGTCTTTTCAGGCTTGCCGCCGCCCTTGAATTCCCAGTTGTTCTTGCCGTCGGCGGAGGTTTCAAGGCGGATAACGGGCTTGTTCAGCACGAATGTGGTGACGTCGATCTTGCCGTTCATCAGCTCTTTCAGGCCAAGGCGCAGTTCCATCTCGCCCAGCGTCATCATGGGTTCCTTGCCGGCCCAGTCGGCGTTGCTGAAGCTGACGTTCATCAGCCGCAGGCCCACGCTGGGGAAGAAGAGCGTAAAGCGCGGCGCGTCGAACGCGAGGTCGCGGCCCGTTTCTTCCTTCACCTTCGCCACGATCTGTTGCTTGATCGCGCCCGAGGCGATGTACTGCTGTGCGGCGAAGAAGCCTGCGCCGATCAGAACCACCAGCAGGATCACGATGATACCCAGCCATTTACCGAATTTTTTCATCTTTTTGCTCTTTTCTTGTTAGTTTTTGTTTTGCCCGGAATGCGTCCATGACTTCTCGCCGATGGCCGTCTGCCCGTGCGCGAAATCGCCCGCATCAATCGCCATCAGCGATTTGCTGCAACGGCGGAGCGCCCGCGAATGGGCGCGCGCCTGCGGCAGGATACGGTCGAAATAGAAACGCGCGGTTTTCACTTTTGTTTCATAGAAGGCCTTGCCCTCGGTCACTTCCGAACCGCGGATCTTGGCGACGGCAGCCATGCGTACCCACATATGGCCCATGACGACAAGGCTCATCAGTTTCAGGTAATCGGTCGACATGCCCGCGGCATCCACCATCACCTTCGCCATATACTGCGGCATGCCCATTTTCGACAGCACCGTGCCCGCCAGCGCCTTCATGCGCAGCTTGAAGGTATGGCGCCACAGGCGGCCATAAGCATCACGCAGCAGCCGCAACAGAATAATCGGCGATACACCCGCCGAGAAACCGGCCAGCGTGTCGTGCCATAGCACGCCAAGGTAGGTGCCCAGTAAATTTTCTTTCAGCACCTTGCGGCCGATCAGGTCCAGCGCCTGAATGCCGTTGGTGCCTTCATAGAGGCGCGTGATGCGGGCGTCGCGGTTATACTGCTCCATCCCGTGTTCCTTGATATACCCGTGCCCGCCGAAGACCTGCATAGCGGAATTGGTATTGTCGACCGCGTTATCGGTGAAATGCGCCTTGATGATCGGCGTCAGCAGGTCGACGAGGCGTTTTGATTTCTTGCGCACGGACTCATCGGGGTGCTTGTGCGATTTATCCAGTTCCATCGAGACCCAATAGGCGAGCATGCGGCCCGCTTCGGCCTGCGATTTTGCGGTCAGCAATTCGCGACGCACGTCGGGGTGCTGGATGATCGACACGGCGGGCTTGCCCAAATTTTCGTCGCTCATTTTCTGGTCGATGGGCTGGCCCTGCTTGCGATCCAGCGCATAAATAACGGCGTTCTGGTACGACACTTCGCTGAGCGCGAGGCCCTGCAGGCCCACGCCCAGGCGCGCTTCGTTCATCATCACGAACATGGCCTTCATGCCCTTGTGCGGCTCGCCCACCAGCCATCCGGTCGCATCCTGCAGCCCCATTTCACAGGTGCTGTTGCCGTGGATGCCCATCTTTTCCTCGATGCGGTTGCAATAGATGCTATTGCGCGTCGCGGGTTTGTTGTCGGCATCGGGAATGAATTTCGGCACGATAAACAAACTGATGCCCTTGATGCCGGGCGGCGTTGTCGGATCGTCGATCTTGGCCAGCACAAGGTGAATGATATTGCTGGTGAGATCATGTTCACCGGCGGAGATAAAGATTTTCGTGCCGGTGATTTTGAAACTGCCGTCCCCCTGCTTCACCGCCTTGGTTTTAATCAACCCGAGATCCGTGCCGCATTGCGGTTCCGTCAGGCACATGGTGCCCGACCATTCGCCGGAGGTGAGTTTGGGTAGATATTCCTGTTTCTGCTGGTCAGTGCCGTATTCATGCAGCGCGTTATAGGCGCCGTGCGACAGCCCCGGATACATCGCAAAGGCCATATTGGCCGAGCAGAACATTTCCGACAGCGCTGTGTTGAGCGTGATCGGCATCCCCAGCCCGCCGTATTTCGGATCGTTGGAAAAACCCGGCAGCCCCGCCTGGCAGAATTGCTGGTAGGCTTCCTTGAAGCCCTTGGGCGTGGTGACGGTTTTTTCGTTGTGGTTGTGCTTGCATCCCTCGCGGTCGCCCGAGGCGTTGAGGGGGAAGAGCACGTCTTCGGCCAGCTTCGCCGTTTCGGAGAGGAACTGGTTGATGACGCTGTCGTCCAGCGCCTCGAAATCCTTGATCTCTTTCAGCTGCGCGACGTTCAGCACCTCGTTCAGCACGAAACGCATATCGTCGAGCGGGGCTTTATAGGTCGGCATGGGCTGGAATCCCTGAAGCTGATTAACGGTTTGATTAAATTAGCAAAAGAATCGCGGTGGCGGCAGATAAAACCCGCCTCGTTTTTGCATAACTAACGGCGATATTTTTTGGCGAAACGCGGGAACAGGTCTATAGTTTCGGGCATGGGCGATAAATCAAAAGAATACTACATGGAAGACCTTGCGGTGGGGCAGCGCTACACCTCCGGCCCTATTGATGTCAGCGAGCAGGACGCGATCGAATTCGCGCGCAAATACGACCCGCAGGAATTCCACACCGATCCCGAAGAAGCGAAGCTGAGCCTGTTCGGCGGGCTGATCATCAGCGGCTGGCACACGGCGGCGCTCACCATGCGCCTGATTATCGAGGCCTCGCCCAAGATGAAGGGCGGCATGGTCGGCCGCTCGGTCGAGAAGATCAGCTGGCTGCGCCCCGTAAAGCCGGGCGATAAACTGCGCTACGAAGGCGAGATCCTTGACCTCCGCCCCTCCAACTCCCAGCCCATGCGCGGCATCATGCGGGTGAAGAACACCACCTTCAACCAGCTGGGCGAACCGGTGCTGGAGATGGAATCGGTCGTTTTCGTCCCCCGCCGCCCCTAAAAACATATATAAAACAATATCTTAAGCCTTCATTTGAGGCTTGCTTTTTCCATAATTCAGATATATAGTGGGTAAGTTTTAAACGACCCCTGTATCCCCATGGCCAGTAACGACGACAGACAGGATGACCCGACCGCCACCAGAAAGGCGGTCAAGCCTCTGCGTCCGCTGGCCTTCAACAAAAGCGCCGTGCCGGAAGGCAAGCTGAACCAGGTCGCCTGGGAAAACGCGGTGCGGCTGAAGCACCGCGAGCACGCACAGGACAACGCCGCGCTGATGTTCAAGGCGATCCGCGAAAACTATCCCCTCGAAGAAATCCGCGAGCTGCTGGCGGTCAATATCGACCGCAACGCGCGCGACGACAACGGCTACACCTTCATGCACGTAGCGGTCGCCACGGGCAACCTGAACGCGCTGGCCGTGCTGATCAACGAAGGGCTCGACATGCACGCGACAATCAAGGACATGACGCCCCTGGCGCTGGGGCTGAAAGGCTTCGGCTTGGAGGCTGCCTCGGTGATGCTGGCCAAGGCCGACCCCGATCTGTCAAAGCATACGGTTGACGGTGAAACGCTTGTGCACCTCGCCGCGAAAAGATACGGCTGCGACCGCGTGCTGGAGGTCCTGCTGGAACGCGGCATGGACCCCGCCGCAAAAGACAACGACGGCCACACGCCGCTTTACCACGCGCTGAAGGAAAAGCATGAAACCGCCTTCCTGCTCTGCATCGCCGGCGGCTACGATGCCAAGGACCGCCCGATGCTGGAAGAAGCCATCGCCACGCAGAAAACAACCTACGGCTTCGATTACGACTGGAACCTGCTGCTCGACTACGCAGCGAAGAAAGACCCCGCGGAGCTGCAAAAACTGTTCCCCAAATCAGGCCCGCAGAAACCCGTCGAACTGACCGAAGAAGCGCAGGCGCTGTTCAGGGAAGTGCGCAGGCACGGCTCCGACTTCCGGTTTTACAAATATGACAGCGAGGCAAACGGCCTCGGCTGGCTCGACCATGACGGCAGGACGCCCTTTATGGCGGGCATCGAGAGCAAGACGGGCAGCGACCTCTGGGCCGTGCGCGCGCTGGCATGGAAATCGCCTGTCGATGTGAAAGACCATGCAGGCCGCACGGCGCTGCATTACGCCGTGCAGCACGTCAACAACCCGATGGGCGGCGCGGTCGACAGCCTTATCAGCAAGGGCGCCGACCTCGACGCGCAGGACAAATTCGGCCGCACGCCGCTGATGACCATCATGCGCGGCGGCGATCATCTGGGCAGGCTGATGGCGGCGGGCGCGAACCCGCATATCGCCGACAACCTCGGCCTCACCGCAATGGACTACGGCAAGCTGTACAAATCCGAATATTGCACCAAGGGCCTTGAGGCAGAGATGAAAAAGCAGGGCGGGGAAGAAAGCACGCCGCAGCCGAAGCCCCGCCGCCAGCGCAAACCGAAAGGCTTCGCGCCATGAGCGACCCGCATGAAATCAGCGACGACGACCTGACGACGGCCAATGCGGTCAAGCCGGTCCGCAAGCTTGCCTTCAACGCCGCGGCTGCGCCCACCAAGACCGTATTCAGGGCGATCCGCGAAAACCTGCCTGCCGATGAATTGCGTCATTACCTGAAAGCCGCGCCGCTCGACGGGCGCGACAGCGACGGCCTTACCTACCTCCATGCGGCGGTGGCCGAGAGGAACATGACGGCGCTCGCGATCCTGATCAACGCGGGCTGCGACCTGCATGCGAAGATCGACGGCATCACGCCGCTGATGCTCTGCTTCGCAGGCCAGCGCATGCAAGACGCGGCGCTGCTGCTGGCCAAGGCCGACCCCCACCTGTCGCAGCACACGCTCACCGGCATCACCCCCGCCCATTGCGCCGCCGAAATGTACGGCTATGACCGCGTGCTGGAGGCGCTGCTGGAACACGGCATCGACCCCGCCGCGAAAGACGACAAGGGCCGCCCGCCGCTTTACTACGCGCTGAAGAAGAAATACGACACCGCCTTCCTGCTCTGCAACGCGGGCGGCTGCCTGCCGGAAGACATGCCGGTGCTGCGGGAGGCGATTGCCACGCAGGAAAAAACCTACGGCTACGATTACGACTGGAACCTGCTGCTCGACTTTGCCGCCAAAAAAGACCCCGTAGAACTGCGCAAGGCGCTGGGCGTCATGAAGCCGCAGATGCCGGCGGAGCTTGGCAAGGACGCTGCGGAAATCTTCAATGCCGTGAGAAGCCATGGCGGCTCCAGCTTCCGCTTTGAAAAATATTACACCGAAGCAACCGGCCTCGACCTGCAGGATCAGGACGGCATGACGCCGCTGATGGCCGCGATTGAAAACGAAACCGGCAGCGACATGTGGGCGGTGCGCCCGCTGTCCCGCCACAGCCCCGCCGATGCGCGCGACCATGCGGGCCGCACGGCGCTGCATTACGCCGTGATGCATACCGACA
Source organism: Alphaproteobacteria bacterium (assembly GCA_041287865.1). Lineage (GTDB taxonomy): Bacteria > Pseudomonadota > Alphaproteobacteria > Micavibrionales > UBA2020 > JAPWJZ01. The sequence goes on from JBGGMV010000089.1 coordinate 15,476, forward strand.
ACCCCGCCGCCAGCATCATCGACGACCTGATCGGCCACGGCGTCGATGTCGACGCACAGGACAATTTCGGCCGTACCGCGCTGATGCGTACCATGCGCGGGGGCAACCATATGCACACGTTAATGGAGGCGGGCGCCGACCCCTTTATCAAGGACAACCTCGGCCTCACCGCCATGGACTACGGCAAGCTGTACAAATCGGATTATTGTCAGGAATTACTGGCCGAGCAGATCAAGGAACACGACTGGCACGAGGACGAGCCGAAGTATAAGCCCTACCGCTACACGCGGCACGACTTCCCTTAAGCGCCCCAGTTAATCGGCACGCCATGGAGCCAGAACAACAGGTTCCAGATCTGCTGCCCGACGAAAATGCCAAGGCAGGCGAGGAAGCCGCCCATCATCCAGTCGATTTTCAAGCCGCGGAACGCCACACAGCCCGAAACGAAAATCATGCCGTAATAGCCGAGCATGATAAACACGTTATCCATCTGCACGCGCGGATACCAGCCGCTCAGCGCCGCGATATAGAGGGGCGCGCCGACCAGCGACAGCGCTAAGCCAGTCCAGTTGGTGGCCTGAAAGGTAATCCAGAAACGGTCGCGGCGGTCGAAAACGACGGTCGACAGCCACAAAATGCCAAGGCCCGCGAAGAAACCCAGCACAGTGCTGAGCGCCGTGATGGAGAGGATGGTTTCCATCTTCTGCTCGACCAAATCCTTGGGCGGCCAGAGATAGGCGCAGTAAAGGCTGACGGGGAAAAGCGCGATGGGGATCCAGAGGGAACGCAGGCCCGCCGCCCTCGACGGGTCTTTTTCAAACGGCACCATCCCGCGCCCGAAAAGGAAAATAAGCTCGAAAGCCCCCTTCAGCTTGTCGGTCCATTTGACGGTGTCGGTCATGTTTGCCCCCTGACTTGATGGGCCAAGCTTACTAAAAAGCAAAAGAAAAGGATAGAGCCGGAAACTTCCTCTCCTTTGGGAGAGGAAGGGGCCCATTCCATTATATGCGCTGCGTAGCAGCGTGGAATGGGAAGGTGAGGGTACTCCGCGAGGCAATCACCGCTGGTAGTACCCTCACCTCCCCCCGCTGCGCGGGTCTCCCCTCCTCTCCCAAAGGAGAGGAGGGCAAAGGAAAACCCCGCCCTGTGAAGAGCGGGGTTTTCTTGAAAGCAGCCCTTATTCCGGCTTGTCGTTACCCGCCGCCGATTTGGCGAGGCGGACGAGGTTGACGAATTCGGTGCGGTAGCCGAATTCATCCTTGCCGCGGGCGTTGTTCGCCATCTCGATCACCTTGTCATAGGTCAGGGTGCCGACGAACTTGCTGTTACGCAGCAGCTGGCCGAAACCCGCCACGGAGGACGCAAAGCGCAGGTCATCCGGCAGGCTGTCGAAGCTCTTCTCGTCTTCGGTGGTGATCGGGCGGGTCATCAGCTTGCTGGTGTCGCCGTCCGGTTTTTTGTAGCGGATTTTAAGGAAGGCGTATTCATCCGACATGCCTTCCGGCGCTTTGGCTGCGACTTTTTCCTCGACAGCGGTCGCGCCGCTGCCGTAGCGGAGCGAGTCAACCATCGGCGTGCCGCCCACGGGGGTGATTTCGTAGATCGCCGTCACCGCATGGCCCGCGCCAACCTCGCCTGCGTCGATGCGGTCGTTGTTGAAGTCCTCGCGGTTCAGGTGGCGCGTTTCATAGCCCAGCAGGCGGTATTCCATGACCTGGGTCGGGTTGAATTCGACCTGTATCTTCACGTCTTTCGCAATCGTGAAGAGGGTCGAGCCCGCTTCCTGCACCAGCACCTTGCGCGCTTCCGACAGGTTGTCGATATAGGCCGCGTTGCCGTTGCCGTTCTGCGCCAGCGCCTGCATCGTCGCATCCTGATAGTTGCCTTGACCAAAACCAAGCACGGAGAGGAAGATGCCTTTGTCGCGCTTGTTCTCGATAAAGTCTTTCAGCTTGCCGGGGTCAGAGATGCCGACGTTAAAGTCGCCGTCGGTCGCAAGGATAACGCGGTTATTGCCTTCCTTGATCATGCCCTGTTCGGCAAGGTTATAGGCGGTGCGGATGCCTTCCGCGCCGGCCGTGGAACCGCCCGAAGACAGACGATCCAGCGCCGCGATAATTTTCGATTTCTCGGAAACCTTCGTCGGCTCCAGCGCCACACCGGCGGAACCGGCGTAGGTGATGATGGAAATCGTGTCGTCCGATTTCATGTTATCGAGCATCAGCTTGAACGAGCTGACGACCAGCGGCAGTTTATCGGGGCTGTTCATCGAACCGGAGGTGTCGATCAGGAACACAAGGTTCGATTTCGGCTTATCGGTCAGGTCATAGCCCTTGATGCCGATATGCACCAGTTTATTGCCTGCTTTCCACGGGCTGGGATAAACCGCGATGGTGGGCTTGAAGGGGTCTTCGTCTTTCGCGGGCAGCGCGTAGGAATAATCGAAGTAGTTGATCATTTCCTCAAGGCGCACAGCAGACGGGTCAGGCAGACGGCCCTGGTTGATCATCTTGCGCAGGAAGCTGTAGGACGCTGTGTCGACGTCGATCGAGAAGGTGGAGACAGGCTCCGCCGTCACGGCCTTCACGCCGTTTTCCTCGAAATCGACAAATTTATCGCGGCCCTGTTCCTGCCAGTAATTTACGCCTTTTTCTTCCACCGGCGGGGAAACGGGATAAGGCACCGGCTCGGGGCGCGGCGCGACCATAAGCGCGGGCGCACCGGCTGCGCCTGCGGGCACGCTGGCCTGCGGGCGATGACGGGTAGCGGCGACGCTCTCGGCGGCGCGGTCGGCACCCATGATAACCTTGTTTTTGGTATCGGCTTTACCGGCATCGGCGGGAGCATAGCGTTCTTTCTTCGCCAGTTCGTCGCGGCGGCTATAGTCCTTGGAGGGTTCGGGCGCCTGGTCCTGTTCCTGCTCGGGAATGGTTTCAGCTTCCATGGCGAGACGCTTTGCCTCGGTCTTCTGGCGCCATTCCTGCAGCGGGTCGCCTGCGCGGGTTGTCGGCGGGGGCGGAATATCCAGCGAATTCTTCTCGCCCGTGCCAACCGGCGTCGGCATGGATGACGTGCCTTCGGAAGCTGCCTGCTGCGCGAGAGAGTCGTTCTGCTTCTTCACCATATTCCGGTACTCATCGTCGGCGGCATCGGTGCCGGGGATGATTTTCGTTTGCGAAGAGTCGACCATGATCGTGCTCTTGTTATCCGGATTCCTGCTGATGCTCTGCATCTGCGAATAGATAAAGGGCGTGCCCAGCACTGCCATGATGGCACAGACGGCGACGGCGCCGCCCATTCCCGATAAGGCCCGATGTTTCATGATAAATCTCCTGACAAAGTTGTTTGAACTCTTGTCAGTAAGACGATGGGGGGCGGCATCTCCTTGGCTGTTAATCGCAATATTTTGGTCGAAAGCCTCCAGCGCCTTGTTAATAGACGTTTTTTTCCACTCCGCCGAGGGTTCGGGCGGGGTGATTTGGGAGAGCATGTCCTTCAGCTGCTTCTCATCCATGGCGTTTCACCTTTGATCTCTCTATCTCCAAAGTCTCGGCAATTTTCTTGCGCGCTTCGTGGATGCGCCACGATATCGTGCCTTCGGAGCATTCCAAAATATCCGCCGCTTCCTTATGCGTCAGCCCCTGCCAGCACACCAGAATAACGGTTTCCCTCAACTGCTCCGACAGGTCGGCAATGGCCTTCAGCGTGTCTTTATTGGCCAGTTTCTGCTCGGGCGTCTGCTCGGGGCTCACATAGACCGCATCGTCATAGAGCGGCGTTTCGCGCGTGTTGCGGCGGTTCTTGGCCTTGTAATAGTCCTTCGCCGCGTTGATCACGAGGCGGTAAAGCCATGTGGTAAAGGCCGATTCAAACATGAACATGGAAATGTTCTGCGCGAGCTTGATCGAGGATTCCTGCGCGATATCCTCCGCGTCCTCCTTCACCCCGCACCATTGCCAAGCAACCTTGAACATCAGCCCGTAATGCCTTTCCAGCAAGGCGGCAAACGCATCACGGTTGCCCGCCTGCGCTTCGGATACCAGCTCATCGTCGTCGCGATGCTGAACCATGCCCTTGCTCTGTACTCACACGTATATGACGATCGGAAAGACCTTATCCTTGGTAGAGTTATTTGGATGGAAAATCAAGGGGTTAGAAATCAGGCGGTAAACTCGAGGATTCCCAAGGCCTTGAAACTCGTATAGCCCGTTTTGGAAATGATCAGGTGGTCGTGGACCAGAATATCGAGCGCCTTGGCGGCCTTGATGAGTTCGCGGGTCATGGTGATGTCGCCGTCGGAGGGTTCGTGGTCGCCGCTCGGGTGGTTGTGGACGAGGATGATGGCGGTGGCGCCCAGTTCCAGCGCGCGCTTCACCACTTCGCGGGGATAGACGGGCACATGGTCGACTGTGCCGGTCTGCTTCACTTCATCCGCGATGATCTGGTTTTTGCGGTTGAGGAACAGCACGCGGAAATGTTCGCGTTGTTCATGCGCCATGGCCACCGTGCAGTAATCGATCAGCTTCTGCCAGTTGCTGAGCACCGGCTGCTTCATGATGTCATTCAGTAACATACGCTGCGTCAGCGCGTGGACGGTTTTGATAAAGACGGCGGCGTTATCCGATACGCCCTTCACGCCCTTTAATTCTTCAACACTCGCCCCCAGCACGCCCGATACGCCGCCGAAGCGCACCAACAGCTGTTTTGCCAGCGGCTTCACGTCGCGGCGCGGAATGGCGGAGAATAACGCGAGCTCCAGCAGCTCGTAATCCTCGAACGCGCCGGGGCCGGATTTGATGAAGCGGCCGCGGAGGCGGTCGCGGTGGCCGTCGTGGGAGGCTGTGTCGATTTCGGTCTTTTCGGGTTTAGCTGGCATAGGGGGGCTGCAGCCAGCCTTTGGGCGAGGCCGTGAAGATCTCGTAGCCCGTTTCGGTAACACCAATGGTGTGCTCGAACTGCGCAGACAGCGATTTGTCTTTCGTCACAGCCGTCCATCCGTCGGACAGGATTTTTGTCTGGTAGGCGCCCGCGTTGATCATGGGCTCGACGGTGAAGAACATACCGGCCTTCAATTGCGGGCCCGCGCCCTTCTTGCCGTAGTGCAGGATGGAGGGTGGCATGTGGAAGACCTTGCCGATGCCGTGGCCGCAGAAATCGCGCACCACGGAGTAACGCTTGCCTTCCGCGAATTCCTGGATGGCCGCGCCGATATCGCCAATATGCGCGCCGGGTTTTACAACCTCGATGCCGCGCATCATGGATTCATAGGTCGCATCGACCAGCAGTTTCGCCTTGGTAGGGATTTTCTCGCCGACGAAGAACATGCGGCTGGTGTCGCCGTGCCAGCCGTCGAGGATGACGGTGACGTCGATATTGACGATATCGCCCTCGATCAATTCCTTTTCCGACGGAATGCCGTGGCAGACCACATGGTTGACCGAGGTGCAGATGGATTTGGGGAAGCCCTTGTAATTCAGCGGCGCGGGGATCGCTTTGCGCTCGACGATGAAATCATGGCACAGCTTGTCCAGCTCCTGCGTCTGCACGCCGGGCAGGACGTAGGGGGTGATGAAGTCGAGGGTTTCGGCGGCCAGACGGCCAGCCTTGCGCATGGACTCGAAATCCGCGGGTTTGTGGATGACGAAATCGCTCTCGAACCCGTAGTCTTCTTCTGAATATGTTAAATCATACTTGTTCATCATGGGATAAAATGGTCTGAATCAGGCCCAAAAACAAGCGGAAATATGCTATTTCATAGCCGAACAAGGAGTTAACCATGGCTACCCCCACCGCTGCCATCCTCGTGATCGGCAATGAAATCCTCTCCGGCGGCACGCAGGACCTCAATATCGCCTATATCGCCAAGCGCCTGACACAGCGCGGGATTATCCTGTCGGAGGTGCGCATCGTGCGCGACGACGAGGCCCAGATCATCAAGACAGTGAACGAGCTGCGCGCAGCTGTGACCTACGTCTTCACCACCGGCGGCATCGGCCCGACGCATGACGACATCACCGCGCCTTGCGTCTCCAAGGCCTTCGGCGTGCCGCATGTGCTGGTGCCCGAAGCCCGCCGCCGGCTGGAGGAGTATTACAAAGGCCGCAATGTCGAAATGAACGAAGCCCGCCTGCGCATGGCCATGGTACCCGCAGGTTCAATTTTAATCGATAACCCCGTCAGCGGCGCGCCGGGGTTCAATATCGGCAACGTGTTTGTGATGGCCGGCGTGCCGAAAATCATGCAGGCGATGTTCGAGCATGTGGACACCATGATCGAAGGCGGCCCCGCGCTGCTCTCGCGTTCGCTCCGCTGCAACCAGCGCGAGGGCGATATCTCCGCCCCCCTCGAAGCCATACAAAAAGAATTCCCCGGCGTCGATATCGGCAGCTACCCCCACATGGGCCAGACGCCGAGCCTGACGCTGACGCTCCGCTCCGCCGATGCCGCCAAAATCAACGCCGCGATGGACAAGGTAGCGGATATGGTGCGGAAACTGGGCGAAGAACCGGCTGTTGAGCAACCTGTGTGAAGCACAGTCAAACCCAAGGGCTTCATGTCACCTCCTTTCGTGTTATGAAAACAAATAGCCCCAAAACATTGATACCCACTCATATATTTGTTACCCATTCCCATGCTCTTTAACTCCGCCCCCTTCCTGTTCGTTTTCCTGCCCGTAACGCTGCTGGGGTACTACCTTATCCTGCACCGCTTTGGCAAACTGCCGTCGCAGTTGTGGCTGTTCGGCGCGTCGGTGTTTTTCTATGGCTGGTGGAATCCGGTTTACGTCGTCCTCATCCTGCTCTCGATGGGGTTCAACTATGTGCTGGGGCAGCAATTATTAAAGAAGCGGTCGAAGGCGCTGCTGACATTTGGTTTGGCCGCGAACCTGCTGGTGCTGGCCTATTTCAAGTACATGATGTTCTTCCTCGCCAATCTCAACTGGCTGGCGGGAACGCAATTCATCATCCCCAACATCGTGCTGCCGCTCGGCATTTCGTTCTTTACGTTCCAGAAGGTCGCCTTCCTTGTCGACTGCTATAAACGGCAGGTGCCGAAGGAACAGAACCTGATCAACTTCGGCCTGTTCATTTCCTTCTTCCCGCAATTGATCGCGGGGCCGATCGTGCATCACAAGGAAATGATGCCGCAGTTCCACCGCCCTGCCCGCTTCAGCGCCTATAACATGGCGGCGGGCCTGTCGCTGCTGGCCATCGGCTTGTTCAAGAAAGTCTTTATCGCCGATACGCTCGATGCCTTCGCCAGCCCCCTGTTCCTTGCCGCCGAAACCCGCCCGCTGCATATCATCGAGGCCTGGTGCGCGATGCTGGGCTATACCTTCCAGCTTTATTTCGATTTCTCCGGCTATTCCGATATGGCATTAGGATTGGGGCGGATGTTCGGCGTGAAGCTGCCCGTCAACTTCTGGTCGCCATACAAGGCCGCCAGCGCGACCGAATTCTGGCGCCGCTGGCATATGACGCTGTCGCGCTTCCTGCGCGATTACCTCTATATTCCGCTGGGCGGCAACCGCAAGGGCCCCGTGCGCCGCTATACCAACCTGTTCCTGACCATGCTGCTGGGCGGGCTCTGGCATGGCGCGGGCTGGACATTCGTTATCTGGGGCGCGATGCATGGCGCTTACCTTGTTATCAACCATGCATGGCGTGCATGGGAACCGTTCAAGATGCCGCGCTGGGCGGGCATAGGCTTGACCTTCGCGGGCGTGGCGGCGGCATGGGTTTATTTCAAGGCAAAAACCGCCGCTGTTGCTACCTCCATCCTCTGCGCGCTCTGGCACTTTGGCGACTTCAAAGATGTCGGTTTTATCGACGCACTGCTGCACCGCCAGAGCCCACTCCGCCTGTCGATGGATCGCCAGACGGCGACGGCGGGCGTTGTGCTGATCGTCGTGTCATTCCTCATCTGCTGGCTGCTGCCCAATAGCATCGAAATCATGCGCCGCACGAAACCCGTCGTGCAGGGCGTGCGCATGCATGTGATGGATAAAACCCGTTTCGCGAAATTCCTGACATGGGATCTGCGCCTGCGCTGGGGCATCGTAACGGGCATCGTGGCGGGGCTCTGCATCATCAAGGTGCTGTACGAGCCGAGCCAGGTCTTCCTCTACTTCCAGTTCTGATCGATGAAACTCCCGCGCCGCAAAAAAACCGAGCGTTTCTTCAAGGGGTTTTTCGCGCCCGTCGCCGCGCTGCTGGTCTTCTTCGGCCTTTCCGCCGGCGTGCTCTATCGCGCGGGCGAATATATGCCCATGGCCGATATCGCGGCCAAGCTGGAAAAAACCGGCGGCGTTTTCGGATCGTCGCTGCATTCGCAGGCCTTCTGGTACAAGCAGGAAGTCTATAAGCGCATCAAGCCCGACATCGCCACGCTGGGTTCATCCCGCACGCTGCTGCTGCGCCGCGATCATTTCAACGCGCCCTTCGCCAACCTCGGCCTGATGGGCTCGATTGACGAAGAAATGGAGATTGCCAAAGCGCTGTTTGATACGCATGCGCCCAAGGTTCTGCTGCTGGAAGCCCCTTGGTGGTGGTTCCACCCCGCGCCCGCGGCCAGCAAGGCCGTGAAACGCAGCCCCGCCGTGGTGACGCCCGATATCGCGGCGCTGATGCAGCCGGTGCGCTGGCTGCTGACGGGGGAAACGACTTTCGGCGAGACGCTGCGCATGCTGCTGAAACCCTCGCCCTCCGTCGGCGTGACGGGCGTGCTGCATGACCAGGGCTATGACGCCGTGGGTTCCTTCCGCTACACCGCGTCGCTGACCGGCCAGACGGAAAACAAGGACAAGGAATTCACGGGCACGATTGCCAAGATGAAAAACGGTGACAAAGCCTTCCTTGGCGCGAAACATGTATCGCCCGCGCAGTGGAAGAAATTCATTACGTTGCTCGATTACCTGAAATCGAAAGACATCCATGTGGTGTTTTTCGTACCGCCCGTTGCACCCGCCGTTCATGCCCTGATGCAGAAGGACGCGGCCAAATTCGCCTATATGCAGGAACTGTCGGGCAAGCTGGAAGCCGTGATGCAGAAATACGGCTTCGGCTATTTCGATTTCCATGACGCGGCCAAGCTGGGTGCCACCGACTGCGAATTCGTCGACGGGCTGCATGGCGGCTATATCATCTATGACCGCCTGCTGCTGGAAATCGCCGCCGCCGACAGCAAGGTGAGCGTCAACCGCGCGCTGCTGGAACGCGAAAGCAAGGCGCGCCGGGGCTATGCCTCGACATTGAAGGACGAAATCGACTTCCTGAACCTCGGGTGCCAGCGATGAAAATCCGCAAGCGCCCCGGCAAGGAAAGGCGGTTTTTCGCGGGCATGGCCCTGCCGCTGGCCGCGATCGCCCTTTTCGTTGCCATGAACGCTGCATTGCTGGTGCGCGCCGGAGAATACCTGCCCGTGCCGGAAATCCTTGAAAAGATCGACGCCGGCCACGGCCTCTACGGTTCCGCCATCCAGCCGAATACCTATTGGCTGAAGCAGGATATTTACCGCCGCATCAAGCCCGATGTCGCCGTGCTGGGTTCGTCCCGCGTGCTGCAGTTCAGGAAGGATTTTTTCGATACCTCCTTCGCCAACCTCGGCAATATGCACAACCTGCAACAGGTTATCACCATGGCCGAAACGGTCGTGACGGAACACAAACCGAAGCTGCTGGTGCTGGCGGTCGATTTCTGGTGGTTCAACCCCGCCTATAGCAACGACGAATTCACGACCGAGCCGCCGGATACGCGCATGCGGGTCGCCGACCTTTTCGATGCCGCCGGCTGGCTGTTCAAGGGTAAGCTCTCGCCGCGCGATATCTGGCATATTCTTGCGCAGGACACCGCCAATGTGGGCATCACGGCGATTGCGCGGGGCGACGGTTTCGATGCTTACGGCTCGTATTATAATGACTCGCTGGTGACGGGCGAGGTCAAGCACCGCGACGCGAAATTCGCGATAACGCTGGGGTATATCAAGGGCAACAAGCTGCGCTTCTCTCACGCCGCCACGCCCGATAAAAAGAAGCTGCAGGAATTCGCGCGGCTCTTGCGCCAGTTGCGCCGCGCGGGTGTGCCCACAGTGGTCTTTATCCCGCCGCTCGCCCCGAATGTGATCGATGAAATGGCGCAGCACCCGAAGTGGTCGGGTTACGTGCAGCCCGCACTGGCCGAGGTTGAAAAGCTGTCGCGTGACGCGGGTTTCGGCTTCTACAATTTCCACGATCCGCGCGATATCGGCGGCGGGAATTGCGAGATGCTGGACGGCGTCCACGCGGGGCCCGTCAGCTATGCAAGGCTGCTGAAAATCATGGCGGCGCAGGATGAAAAACTGGCGTCGGTCGTGAATGGCCGGCGGCTCGATGAAATCGTGAAGCGCTACAGCGGCCGTGGCTCGACGCTGGGAGCGCGCGAAGTGGACTTCCTCGGGCTTGGTTGCGGCACATCGCCCCGCCCATGAAAATCAAGTAATTTCAATTGGTTAATTAATTTTTAAGGCCTGTGTCATATAATAGACATATCAGTTTTATGCGGCAGGGAGATATATCATGGGTGCCTTCGATAAAATCAAATCAATGTTCACAAGCGCCAAGGACGAAGGCTGCGAGGCTTCGGCCAGCAAGATGTTCGACGCTAACTCGCATAAGATGGTCACCTTGATGAGACGCGCGGGCGAAGATGACCAGAGAATTGCCGAGGCAGTCAAAGAAGGAAAAGAGAAATACGTTTCGAACGTCTGCACGAAACCTGGCGGAGGGATGAAACCCTGATTTTGCAGGGATTTTCTGCCGGAAATTTTCCCGGTTGACGGGACTCCGTGACTTGTGCAATAAAATATCAAGCGCCGATTTGATTACCGACAGCTTGCGGGCGCTCTATAAATACAGCTAAAGCGTTGGCGGACATGGTGCCGCCCTCGTGTAAAAACGTCGGCGGCTATATTTTTTCCTACAGGAGGAAAACCATGACTGCGCCTTTTGACAATCATCAGAACAATTACGAAACCCTCACCTGGGTCCGCACCGAGGCGGGCGCCGTGCCCGTTTATACGCGCGATCCGGAGGGTTTAACACCCCTGCTCCGCGCGGCCCGCGACGGCGAAACCGCGCAGTTGCGGCGGCTGATCGAGGCTGGAGCGGCCCTTAGCGAACGCGACAATAATGGCTGGACGGCGCTGCACTGGGCCGCCAAATCCCGCCAGCTGAAGGCCGCGGCCGAACTGATCGCCGCGGGGGCCAATACGGCGGCCGAGGCCCGCAACGGCCTGACGCCCCTTGGCATCGCCGTGAAATCCAACGCGCCCGCGATCATTACGCTGCTGGCGGGTGCCGGCGGCGCGTCTAAATAAACTTTTCTACTTTCACTACACACACAACGAAAAACCCCGCGGGCGATAAACCCGCGGGGCTTTTTCGGTTGTTCGTTTATCAGACGACGACGAGGTTGCCGTTGGCTTCCAGTGTCGCTGCGGTGCCGAGGTTGACGCCCAGCGCGGTCACCAGCGTGTTGGTGAACGAGATGCCGCCCACCGCACCGTTCAGGTCGACTTTGACGATGCTGTCCAAGCCGTTGAACGTGACCTGCACGTACTGGTTGATGTTGCCGGAGTAGACGCCGACCAGGATATCGCTGATATCGATGACATCGCCGCCGCCGCCGGTGGTGAAGTCACCGTTGGTGATGATATCGGCGTTGGTCGTAGTGATCGCACCGCTGAAGTGGAAGGTGTCGATACCCGTGCCGCCGGTCATCGTATCCTTGCCGATACCGCCGTCGAGGATGTCGTTGTCGACACCGCCCTGCAGGATATCCGCGCCGCCAAGGCCGAACAGCTGGTCGTTGCCGGCCAGGCCGCTGAGGTTGTTGGCGCCGGTGTTGCCGGTGATGATGTTGTTGAGCGCGTTACCCGTGCCCGTCGTCGCGGTGGAGCCGGTGAAGGTCATGTTCTCGACCGCCGCTTCCATTGTATGCGAGACGGAAGCGTTGATGAGGTCGATGCCCGCGCCTGCCGTGACCACGTCGCCGGCGTTGTCGACGACGTAGGTGTCGTTGCCGCCGCCGCCGTTCAGCTGGTCGGCGCCGCCGAGGCCGTTCAGGACGTTGTTACCGACGTTGCCGTTGAGGACGTTGGCGCCCGTGTTACCGGTGCCGTTGACGTTGCCACCACCCTGGAGGACCAGGTTTTCAACGTTCGTCGCCAGCGTCCAGCTGAGGTACGAGTAAACGGTGTCGTTGCCCTGGCCGGTGCTTTCGGTCGTCTTGTCGCCAGCGACGTTGACGTAGTAGGTGTCATCGCCCAGGCCGCCGACCATGCTGTCAGCGCCGCCCTGGCCGTCGAGCTGGTCGTTGCCGGCCAGGCCGAAGAGCTGGTTGGCAAGGTTGTTGCCGTTGATGTTGTTGTTGCCAGCGTTGCCGGTGCCCTTCACCACGCCTGCGACAGCCGCGAGGTTCAGGTTCTCGATGTTCGCACCGATCACGTAGTTGTTGATCGACGAAACGACGGTGTCGTTGGTGTCGTACTTGTTGTACTTGGGATGGAAGGCCTGTTCGTTCGTCACGTCGCCGAGGTTGTCGACGAAGAAGGTATCCGCGCCGTCGCCGCCGATCATGGTATCCGCACCAAGGCCGCCGATCAGGCTGTCGTTGCCGTCGTCGCCGCTCAGCACGTTCGCGCTGGCGTTACCGGTGATGATGTTGCTGCCCAGGTTGCCGGTGCCGTTGATCGCACCCGCGCCGTTCAGCAGCGTCAGGTTTTCGACAAAGGCGCCGATGGTATAGTTGGCCAGCGAGGAAACAACGGTATCGTTGTAGGCGAAGTAGTTGGTGTATTTGTTATACGCCTGCTCCGTCACCACATCGCCGACGTTGTCGACGAAGTAGGTGTCGAAGCCGTCGCCGCCGATCATCGTATCCGCGCCAAAGCCGCCGTTCAGGGAGTTGTCGAAGTCGTTGCCGGTCAGGGTGTTGGCGCCGTTGTTGCCCGTGCCGTTGCTGTTGCCGCCGGACGCATCAAGGATCAGGTTCTCGATGTTGCCGCCGATGGTGTAGTTGCCGAGCTTGGAAATAACGGTGTCGTTGGCGTTATTGGTGTAGCCGTATTCGCTCACGTAATCGCCGTAGCTGTCGACGACATAGGTGTCCTGACCGTCGCCGCCGCTCATGTAGTCGTTGCCGGCGCCGCCGTCCAGCGTGTTGTTGCCGCTGTTGCCGTAGATCTGCTGATACTGCGAACTGCCGGAGCCGTCGATGTCAGCCGTGCCGGTCAGGTACAGGTACTCGACGTTGTTGCTGATCGTGAAGGAGGCCGAGGAAAGCACGCGGTCGTTCCAGTAGTAGTAGGCGTTGCCGCTCTCGTTCACCACGTCGCCGGAGTTGTCGACGATATAGGTGTCGAAGCCGTTGCCGCCGGTCATCGTGTCGGCGCCAGCGCCGCCGTTGAGCACGTTGTGGTTGCCGTTGCCGATGATGACGTTGTCCTGCGCGTTGCCGGTGCCGTTAATGGCGCCGGAGCCGAGGATCAGGTTTTCGACGAAGCTGCCGATGGTGTAGTTGCTGACGTGCGATACGACGGTGTCGTTGCTGCTATAGAAGTTATAGTTGTAGTCATAAGCAAATTCCGTCACCACGTCGTAATAGTTGTCGACGATGAAGGTGTCGAAGCCGTCGCCGCCCACCATGGTGTCCGCGCCCGTGCCGCCGTCGAGGCTGTCATTGCCGTCGCCGCCGTCCAGCACGTTGGTGTTGCTGTTGCCGGTGATGCTGTTGTTCAACCCGTTGCCGGTGCCGTTGATGCTGGTATTGCCGGTGAGGTTGAGGTTTTCAAGGTTGCTGCCCAGCACATAGGTGATCTCGGAGTTAACGGTGTCGTTGCCGCCGTAGCCGTAATTATAGTATTCGATGATCACATCGCCCGGGTTATCGACGAAGTAAGTGTCGTTGCTGTCGCCGCCAATCATCACGTCCGCGCCGCCGGCACCGTCGATCGAGTTGCTGTAGTCGTTGCCGGTGATGGTGTTGACGCCGGAGTTGCCGGTGCCGTTGATGAAGCCGCCTGCGTCAAGCAGGGTCAGGTTCTCGACGTTGGCCGAGAGGATGTAGGAAGCGCTGGACTGCACGGTATCCGTGCCTTCGCCCACGACTTCGAAGACGGTGTCGCCGCCGTTGTCGACGATGAAGGTGTCGTTGCCGTCGTTGCCGACCATGGCGTCAGCGCCACCGGCGCCGTCGATCACGTTGTCGAAATCGTTGCCGGTGATGACGTTGGAGCCGCCGTCGCCGGTGCCGTTGATGGGGCCTGCGCCTGCGTCAAGCGTCAGGTTCTCGATGTTGCCCGAGAGGGTGTAGTTGACCGAGGCCAGCACGGTGTCGTTGCCGCCGCCCGCGTTCTCGACGATCACGTCGGAAGAGTCGGTGATGACATAGGTATCGCCGCCCGCGCCGCCAACCAGCACGTCGTTGCCGCCCATGCCGTTCAGCGTGTTTGCGCCCGCGTTGCCGACGATGCTGTTGTTGAGGGAGTTGCCGGTACCGATCACGCCGCCCGTCAGCAGCGTCAGGTTCTCGATGTAGTTGCCGATCGTATAGTTCGACAGCGTGGTCTGGACGGTGTCGTTATAGCTGTTGGCGTATGCGTAATAATACGGGCCGTAATAGCTGTAATAAGTCCAGCCGTTGGGCACTTCGTTCACAATGTCGCCCGCGTTATCGACAACATAGGTGTCCTGGCCATGGCCGCCGTTCATCGTGTCCGCGCCGGTGCCGCCGTCCAGGAAGTCGTTGCTGTAATAATAGAAGTTGCTCGGAGCGCCGAAGAGCACGTCGTCGCCGCCCATGCCGAAGAGGCTGTTGTTGCCGCTGTCGCCGGTGATGGTGTTGTTCTGGCTGTTGCCGGTGCCGTTGCCGCCGCCGCCAAGGATCAGGTTCTCGATGTTCGCGCCGATGGTGTAGCTGCCGGCGGTGGAAACGATGGTGTCGTTGGTAGAGTACTTGTTGTACTTGAAGCTGTAGGCCTGTTCCACAACCACGTCGCCCGCGTTGTCGACATAGAAGGTGTCAAAACCGTCGCCGCCGATCATCAGGTCCGCGCCGGCCTGGCCATCGATGACGTTGGCGGCGCTGTTGCCGGTGATGGTGTTGACGCTCGCGTTGCCGGTGCCGTTGATGGGGCCGCCGGTCATCAGCGTCAGGTTCTCGATCGAAGCATCCAGCGTGAAGGAGACGCTGGTCTGAACGAGGTCGATACCGGTGTTGCCGATCGCAATGTCGCCGCCGTCGTTGACGAAGAAGGTGTCGTTGCCGCCGCCGCCGATCATCACGTCCGCGCCAGCCATGCCGTTCAGCACGTTGTTGCCGCTGTTGCCGGCGATAATGTTATTGTCCGCATTGCCGGTGCCGTCGGTGTTGCCCACGCCCGTGAGAACCAGTTTCTCGACGTTGGCCGAAAGGGTATAGGTGACAGAAGAATTCACGGTGTCATAGGTGTAGCTGTAGCCGCCCGCGCCCTCGGTCACCACGTCGTAGACGTTATCGACGATATAGGTGTCGTAGCCGTCGCCGCCGATCATGACGTCCGCGCCCGTGCCACCATCGAGAGTGTCTTCGTTCGCGCCGCCGTCCAGTGAGTCGGAACCGCCGAGACCGAACAGGGAGTCGTTGCCCGCGCCGCCGTTCAGCGTGTCGTTGCCGCTGTTGCCGGTGATGACGTTGGTGAGGCCGTTACCCGTGCCGACGTTCGCGCCGCCGGTGGTGAAGACCAGGTTGTCGACCAGGCCCATGGTGGAGAAGTCAAAGGTCGTGGAGGAGGAACGCACGGTATCAAGCGCCGCGCCGCCGTTGACCACGTCGCCCGCGTTGTCGACGATATAGGTGTCAGTGCCGCCGCCGCCGTTCATCGTGTCCGCGCCCGCGCCGCCGTCCAGCGAGTTGGCCGAGGTGTTACCGGTGAGGATGTTCACCAGCGTGTTGCCGGTACCGTTGAGGAGTGCAACGCCCGTCAGGAGCAGGTTTTCGACATCCGCGCCCAGCGTGTAGGTGATGGAAGACTGAACCGTGTCGGTGCCTTCGCCCGATGCTTCGAGCACGCTGTCGCCAGCGTTGTCGACGACGTAGGTATCGTTGCCCGTGCCACCCGCCATGGTATCGACATCCGCGCCACCGTTCAGGAGGTCATCGCTGCCGTTGCCGATCAACACGTCGTTGCCGCCCAAACCGTTGAGAGTATCCGTGCCGCTTGTGCCGAAGAGAAAATCGTTGCCTGCGGTGCCGTCGATGGGAGCCATGGATGTGTTTTCCTTTAAGAAAAAAAGATCAATTTGGACAGGTTGAAGAGCTTCTAACGCAGGGCAAAAGAATCTGCGCCAAAAAAAATTGCTGCGTTAATATATTCGCCGTAATCCGCGATGACAATAGTCTATCCTTACGGCAGCCTTACAGGACAAGCGGTTTGCGCATATGTAAATTAGAGCTTTGCGCCGTTTACCCGTGCAATGTGCATATTGTAATGTATCGCGCTCTCGGCTAGTGTGGCCGCGAAACAACTTGCCATAAGGTCGATACACCATGAGCCAGCCAGCTGCAACGAAGACCCCCGCCTCCGCCTCGATTGAAACCAGCGAGCCGAAAGACAACGTGCCCGAAGGCATGGAAAAAGCGCCTGCGGACCAGACGGTCAATTTCTCGCTCTCGCCCGGCTTCCTGCCTTTCATGGAACGGCTGAATATCTCGATCGCGCTGACCTCGTACCAGTTCAGCAAATTCTTCCTGCTGGGCCGCAGCCCGAACAAGCGCCTGATGATCTTCCAGCGCATGTACCCGAAGGCCATGGGTCTTTGCGTGAAGGACAACAGCATTATCCTTGGCACGCTGTTCCAGATCGCGCGCTTCGAAAACATTTTGGATAAAGGCCAGGCCGTCAACAATACGCATGACGCCTGCTATATACCGCGCGTGATGTACACGACGGGCGAGCTGGACGCGCATGACGTCGGACTGCTGCCCAACAACGACATTATCTTCGTCAATACCAGATACAACTGCATTGCGACCACCTCGCCGCGCCATAGTTTCACGCCGGTCTGGAAACCGCCCTTTATCTCGGAAATCGTGGGCGAAGACCGCTGCCACCTGAACGGCATGGCGATGCATCAGGGCAAGCCCAAATACGTCACCATCGTCGCCCCCACCGATACCAAGGGCGGCTGGCGCGAACAGCGCCGCGACGGCGGGATGCTGATGGATGTCGCCAGCAGCGAAGTGATCGCCAAGGGTTTCTCGATGCCGCATTCGCCGCGCATCTATAACGGCGACATCTGGATGCTCAATTCGGGCGAGGGCTTCCTCGGCCGCGTCGACGTAAAAACCGGCAAGTTCGACCCTGTGGCATCGCTGCCCGGCTTCGCGCGCGGGCTGCACTTCCACGACAATTACGCGCTGGTCGGCCTGTCCAAGCCGCGCCACGGCCGCTTCGACGGCCTTGCGCTCGACGACAAAGTCTCGCCGGAGGACGCGTGGTGCGGCATTCAGGTCATCGACCTGAAAACCGGCAAATGCGTCGAATGGTTCAAGATCGACGGCGCGATGCGCGAGATTTACGACGTCGCCGTGCTGCCGGGCTTCAAGTGCCCGATGTCGCTGGGCTTCTCGGCCGCCGAAGACCTCAAGCAGCTCGTCACCTTCGGCGATGTCGACAACAGCGTGCTGAGATGACTGCGGCGCTGGTGAAGGGGCTGATCGAACGCCACGGCGTTTTCGCCGATTATAACGGCTACCGGCTTGTGCCTATCTACCGCAAGCCCGACGCCGAGGCGCGCGAGGCTGTTATCAAACTTTGGCACGCCAATAAAATCCTGCCCGACCGCAAGGCGGCGGAGGAACGCTCGAAACAGGTCGTGTTCCTGATCATCGACCCGCAGGATAACGTCGTGGGCGTCAATACCGTCTATGTCAGCGATTTCAGCAAGGCGAAGCAAAAACCCGCGCCCGCCGGCAATTTCTATTTCTACCGCATGTTCATCCAGCCGCAGAATCGCGTGCCGAACCTGTCGTTCAGAACCTTGGGGTTCACTTATGACTTCCTGAACGCCCTGCCCGTCGCCCCCCGCCCCGAAGGGCTGGTGCTGGTGACGGAAAACCCGAAACTGAAGAAACCCGGCTCCCAGAGATTGCTGAAACGCATGGGCTGGGACACCCTCGCCCAGAATGAAATGGGCCAGTTCGTCATGAAGCGGGATTTTATCAAGCCCTGTTAACGTTCAATCGCTCGACTTAAACTTTTTTGAATTTTGCGGTCGGGATGGCGTTCTGATGGCGCGCTGATGGCCTTCTGATGGCCTTCTGTTGCGGCGCTAAGGCGGCGGAATCAGGCCTTTTTTCCTGCTATCTGTCGTCAAACCAGCCGCTGCCGTAGGATGTGCAGATTTCGGTGTTTTTCGGGATGCGTTTTGTGGCCTGCAGGTAGTGGTAGAGCGTGCCCAGCTTCTCTTCATAGAGCACTTCGGCGTTGGGTTCTTCGGAATGGTTGCAGAACGTGGCGATGCCCATGATGACCGAGCTCGCTTTGCCCTTGTTTTTCAAGCCGGATTTCTTGCGCATCTTTTTCGACACGTTGCCGGCGGTGAAGGTGTAGTTCAGCAGCACCGTTTTATCGACGTGGCGGGTGTCGGCTTCGTTCAGCAGGATGGCGGGCGTGACCTCGAGGATTTCGCCCTTGCGGATATCGTCCGTGCAAAAGACGCCGCGGCCCTTCACCGTATTAGTGTCCTTGAGATATAAGCCTTTTTTGCGGTTCAGTTTGGGATGTTTCTTGGGCATGGGAATTCGGTTTTGGTTTGGAGGGTGACTTATACGCAGGCGGCTTGCAAAAGTCTAGAGCAAAAGCTTGAGTTCTCCGGCAGTTAGCTCCCGCGCCGCGCCTTTTTGCAACTCGCCCAGTTCCAGCCGCCCGATTTTCACGCGCACAAGGCGCAAAACTTCAATGCCTGCGGCTTCAACCATGCGGCGGATCTGGCGGTTCTTGCCCTCTTCTAACACGATTTCGAGCCAGCAGTTCCGCTCGCCCTCGCGTAACATGCTGGCGCGCTTGGCTTTTAAAACCTCGCCGCCGTCCTCGACGCCGGTTTCGAATCTTTCCAGCAAAAGCTGATCCGCCACGCGGCCGATCTGCACGTGATAGGTTTTCTCCAGATGGCTTTCCGGTGCGGTGATGCGGTTCGCCCATTCGGTGTCGTTGGTCATCAGCAGCAGGCCTTCGCTGGCCATATCGAGCCTTCCCACCGGCCCCATCCAGGGCAAGCCCTTGGGCAGCAAGGTATAAACCGTCTCCCGCCCCTTTTCATCGTCGGCGGTGGTCACAAGCCCGCGCGGCTTGTTCAGCATCCAGTAGACTTTTGTTTGGGCTTCAACCGCTTTTCCATCGACCGAAATCTCGTCATAACCCATCCGCACCGGCGTCTCGGGATCGGTGCGCACAACGCCGTTCAGCGCCACACGCCCCGCTATGACCAGCTCTTCCGCAGCCTTGCGGGAGCAATAGCCCATCTTCGACAGCACCCTTGCGAGGCCGTAGCGTTTCGTTGTGTCGGGGGTTTCGGGGGAAGGAGCGCTCATTTTTTGAATTTACACCAGCAAAACGATCTTATGCCAATAGAATCCCGCCTGAAGCCCTAATTTGGCACATCATTTGCTCTAGATAAAATAGGCATAACCGTTACCGGACGATTGTGCCTGGATTGCTTAATAATGTGTTAACGGCCCACGTCACAATACCTTAACCACAGGATGCTAATAATAAAGTATGGCGATCTTGAACGGCACAACGGGTAACGACTTCCTGAACGGCACCACCTCCAAGGATACCTTGAAGGGGAACGCCGGCGATGACGTCATAAACGCGGGCGCCTCCGACGACCTTCTGGACGGCGGCACGGGTGCCGATACGATGACCGGCGGCACGGGCAACGACATCTACTACGTCGACAACGCGAGCGACGTGCTGAACGAAAGCCCCGGCGAAGGCACCGATACCGTTAACGCCTCTATCTCGTATGTATTGCAGGCGAATTTCGAGAACCTGACGCTCACCGGCTCGGCCGCTATCGACGGCACCGGCAACGCGCTCAACAACATCCTGCGCGGCAACGGCGGCGTGAACATCCTCGACGGCGGCGACGGCAACGACACGCTGAACGGCGGCCTTGGCGCGGATACGATGATCGGCGGCGACGGCAACGATATTTACGTCGTCGACAGCGTGGCCGACGTGATACAGGAAAACGCGGGCCAAGGCACCGATACGGTGCAGGCCGCATTCTCTTACACCATCGGCGCGGAGATCGAAAACCTGACCCTGACCGGCACGGCGGCAGCCGGCACGGGTAACACGCTCGACAACACCATCACCGGCAACAGCGCGGCCAATACGCTGGAAGGTCTCGACGGCAACGACACGCTGAACGGCGGCGCGGGCGTCGACATACTGAAGGGCGGCATTGGCAACGACACTTACGTCGTCGATGTGAGCGGCGACATGATCGTCGAGAACGCGGGCGAAGGCATCGATACGGTGCAGTCCATTGTGACCATGACGCTGGCGGCGAACCTTGAAAACCTTGTCCTGACAGGCAGCAAGGCCATCAACGGCACCGGCAACGCCGATGCGAATACCCTGACCGGCAACACGGCCAACAACGTGCTGGACGGCGCGGCCGGCGACGATACACTGATCGGCGGCAAGGGCAACGACATCTACGTCATCGACAGCGCCGGCGACACGGTTATCGAGCTGGCCCTGGGCGGCACGGATACCGTCAAGGCCTCCTTCAGCGCCACGCTGGGCGCGGAGATCGAAAGTTTAATCCTGACCGGCGCTGCCGCCATCGACGGCACCGGCAACGCGCTGGATAACGCCATCACCGGCAACGCCGGCAACAACACGCTGGACGGCGGCCTTGGCAAGGACAGGATGACAGGCGGCTTCGGCGACGATACCTATATCGTCGAAACCGTGGGCGACACGGTGACGGAAGCCACCGGCGGCGGCACAGACCATGTTTACGCCGCCATCACCTTCTCGCTGGCTGGCTACGTCGAGAACCTGACGCTGACCGGCACGGCCGTGCGCGCGACGGGCAATACGCTGAACAACATCCTGACCGGCAACGCCGTCGCCAATACGCTGGACGGCAGCACGGGCGCGGATACGATGATCGGCGGCGACGGCAACGACCTTTACATCGTCGACAACGTTGGCGACAGCATCACCGAGATTGCGGGCGAAGGCATCGACACGGTGCAGACCGGCACCGGCAGCTATACGCTGGGCGCGGAGCTGGAGAACCTGACATTAACCGGCACGCTGGTCATCAACGGCACGGGCAACGCGCTCGACAACGTGATTACCGGCAATACCAAGAACAACATCCTGACCGGCCTTGGCGGCAACGACACGCTGATCGGCGGCGCGGGCATCGACAACATGGCGGGCGGACAGGGCGACGATACCTATAGCGTCGATATCATCACCGACATCGTGACAGAGCTTTCGGGCGAAGGCACCGACACCATCCTTTCCACCGTCACCTATACGCTGGGCGTGAACCTTGAAAACCTTACGCTGAGCGGCACCAGCTCGATCAACGCCACGGGCAACGCGCTGGATAATACCATCATCGGTAACGGCGCCAACAACATCATCGACGGCGGCGCGGGCGCGGATACGATGACCGGCGGACAGGGCAACGATACCTATACCGTCGACAACCTCGGCGACACGATTGTCGAGCAGGCTTCGCAGGGCGGCGACACCGTGCGCTCCTCGATCACCTATACGCTGGGCGTGAACCTCGAAAACCTTGTTCTGACCGGCGCTGCCGCCATCAATGCGACGGGCAATGCGGTCAACAACACGCTGACGGGCAACACAGCCAACAACACGCTGGACGGCGGCGCGGGCAACGACACCATGATCGGCGGCCTTGGCGACGACAGCTATTACGTCGACAGCGTAACCGACGTCATCACCGAGAAAACCGGCGAAGGTTTCGACACGATTTACAGCAGCATCGCCTATACCCTGGCTGCCAACGTCGAGAGCCTGGTGCTGATCGGCGCGGGCGCGCTGACCATTACCGGCAACAGTGCCAACAACACGCTGACGGGCAACGCGGGCAACAACACCATAAACGGTCTTGGCGGCAACGACACCATGATCGGCGGCCTTGGCGACGACACCTATATTGTCGACACCGCGCTCGACGTCGTTATCGAGAACGCGGGCGAAGGCACCGATACCGTGCAATCCGCCGTCACCTATACGCTGGGCGCGGAGGTCGAGAACCTGACGCTGACCGGATCCGCCGCCATCAACGGCACGGGCAACGCGCTCGACAACAGCATCACCGGGAATAGCGGCGCGAACACGCTGGACGGCGGCGCGGGCGCGGATACGCTGTCGGGCGGCGGCGGCAACGATACCTATATCCTTGACAACGCCGGCGATACGATTGTGGAGGCCCTTGGCGCGGGCACGGATACGGTGCAGACCTCCGCCACCTATACGCTGGGCGCGAACCTTGAAAACCTTGTGCTGACGGGCGTCGCGGCCGTCGACGGCACGGGCAATACGCTGAACAACAGCATCACCGGCAACGCGGCCGCGAATACGCTGGACGGCGGCGCGGGCGACGACACGCTGATCGGCGGGCTTGGCAACGACACCTACATCGTCGACAGCAGCCTTGACGTCATCACAGAGAATTCGGGCGAAGGCACGGATACGGTGCAGTCGAACGCCAGCTATACGCTGGGCGCGAACCTTGAAAACCTTGTGCTGACCGGCACGGCCCTTGCGGGCACGGGCAATACGCTGGCCAATACCATCACAGGCAACGCCGAAGCCAATACGCTGAATGGCGGCGCGGGCGCGGATACGATGACCGGCGGGCTGGGCGATGATCTTTATATCGCCGACAGCGCCGACACGATTGTCGAGGCCGCCGGCGAAGGCACGGATACCGTGCAGTCGGCGGAAGATTTCACGCTGGCCGCCGAAATTGAAACCCTTGTGCTGACCGGCACGGGCGATATCGACGGCACGGGTAACGCGCTGGCCAATACCATCACCGGCAATAGCGGCAATAACACCTTAAGCGGCGCGGCGGGCGCGGATACGCTGGACGGCAGCGCGGGCAACGACACCTATATCGTCGATAACGCGGCCGACACCGTCGTCGAGGCCGCCGCCATGGGCACGGACAGCGTGCAATCATCGATCACCTATACGCTGGGCGCGAATGTCGAGAACCTGACGCTGACCCTTGCTGCCGCCATCGACGGCACGGGCAATACGCTCGACAACAGCATTACCGGCAATACCAACAACAACACGCTGGACGGCGGCGCGGGCAACGACACGATGGCGGGCGGCCTTGGCGACGACACCTATATCGTCGATGCCACGGGCGATGCGAT
Source organism: Alphaproteobacteria bacterium (assembly GCA_041287865.1). Classification (GTDB taxonomy): domain Bacteria; phylum Pseudomonadota; class Alphaproteobacteria; order Micavibrionales; family UBA2020; genus JAPWJZ01. The sequence goes on from JBGGMV010000089.1 coordinate 38,944, forward strand.
TGTCGAGGCGGCAGGCGCGGGCACGGATACGGTGCAGACCTCCGCCAGCTATACGCTCGGCGCGAACCTTGAAAACCTTGTGCTGACGGGCGCTGCCGCGATCAACGGCACGGGCAACAGTCTTGTCAATACCATCACCGGCAACGCGGGCGCGAATACGCTCGACGGCGGCGGGGGTATCGACACCATGATCGGCGGACTCGACGACGATACCTATATCGTCGACAACATCGCCGACGTGACGACCGAAGCGGCGGGCGAAGGCACGGACAACGTACAATCGAGCGTGACCTATACGCTGGGCGCGAACGTCGAGAACATCACCCTGACGGGCGTGGCCGTCATCCACGCCACCGGCAATACGCTGGCCAATAACCTGACAGGCAACGTTTCAGCCAATACGCTGGACGGCGGCGCGGGCGTGGACACCATGTCCGGCGGGCTGGGCAACGACACTTACATCGTCGACAACGCGGGCGACCTGGTGATCGAGGCGGCGGCAGCGGGCACGGATACGGTGCAATCCTCCCTCGCCTCCTACACGCTGGCCGCCAACGTCGAAAACCTTGTGCTGACGGCCACGGCTGTCGCGGGCACGGGCAATAGCGACAACAACACGCTGACCGGCAACGCCCTGGCCAATACGCTCGACGGCGGCACTGGCGCGGATACCATGACCGGCGGCGGCGGCAACGACACCTATATCGTCGACAATACGCTCGACACAGTGGTTGAACTGGCGGGCGGCGGCACCGACACCGTGCAGGCCAGCGTCACCTATACGCTGGGCGCGGAAGTGGAAATCCTGACCCTGACCGGCATCGGCGCGATCAACGGCACGGGCAATGCGCTAGCCAATATCATCACCGGCAATACGGCCGCCAATATGCTGGACGGCGGCGGGGGCATCGACACGATGGTCGGCGGGCTGGGCGACGATACCTATGTCGTCGACAACATCAGCGACATTACGACGGAAAACGCGGGCGAAGGTTCCGACACGGTTGAAACCTCCCTCACCTATACCATCGGCGCAAATATCGAGAACCTGACGCTGACCGGCGCCAGCGCCATCAACGGCACGGGCAACGCGGCCGATAACGTCATTACCGGCAACAGCAACGCCAATACGCTGGACGGCGGCGTCGGCGCGGATATCCTCGCGGGCGGCACGGGCAACGACACATATATGATCGACAACGCGGGCGACAGCATTCAGGAGAATGCGGGCGAAGGCACGGATACGGCGCAATCCATCGTCACCTATACCATCGGCGCGGAGGTGGAAAACCTTGTGCTGACCGGCGTGGCCGCCATCAACGGCACGGGCAACGCCTCCGACAACGTCATCACAGGCAACGGCGCGGCGAATACGCTGCAGGGCGGCGCGGGCTCGGATACGCTGCAGGGCGGGCTGGGCAACGACACCTACATCATCGACGACCTGTTCGATGCGGTGGTGGAGCTTGCGGGCGGCGGGACGGATACGGCGCAATCGGATATCACTTACGTACTGACCGCCGAGGTCGAGAACCTTGTGCTGACCGGCACAGGCGCGATCGGCGGCACGGGCAACACGCTTGCCAATACCATCACCGGCAACATCGCCGCCAATATGCTCGACGGCGGCGCAGGTGTCGACACGATGGTCGGCGGCCTTGGCGACGATACCTATGTCGTCGACAGTATCAGCGATGTCACCACAGAAAACGTGGGCGAAGGCGTGGATACGGTCGAAACCGCCCTCACCTATACGATCGGCGCGAATATCGAGCACCTGACGCTAACCGGCGCTGCAGCCGTCAACGGCACGGGCAACGCGCTTGATAACGTGCTGACCGGCAACACCAACGCCAATACGCTGGACGGGGGCGCGGGCGCGGATATCATGGCGGGCGGCGCGGGCAACGATACCTATTTCGTCGACAACACCGGCGACAGCATTTCGGAGAACCCGGGCGAAGGCACGGACAGCGTGCAATCCACCGTCACCTATACCCTCAGCGCCGACGTTGAAAACCTTTTGCTGACGGGCGCTGCCGCCATCAACGGCACGGGCAACGCCGGCAATAATGCCATCACAGGCAACGGCGCGGCCAATACGCTGCAGGGCGGTGCCGGCACGGATACGCTGACCGGCGGGCTTGGCAACGATACCTATATCATCGATGACCTTTCCGACACCGTTATCGAACTGGCGGCCGGCGGCACGGATACGGCGCAGACGGGCATTTCCTATACGCTGGCCGCCGAGGTCGAAAATCTGGTGCTGACCGGCGTTTCCGCGGTGAACGGCACGGGTAACGCGCTTGTGAATACGCTGACCGGCAATACCGCCGCCAATACGCTGGATGGCGCAGGCGGCACGGATACCATGATTGGCGGCCTTGGCGATGACACCTATGTCGTCGACAACATTGGCGACGTGGTGACGGAAGCCGTAGGCGAAGGCACCGATACGGTCAGTTCCTCCATCACCATTACACTCGCCACCAACGTCGAGAATTTAATTCTGACGGGCGCGACCGCCATCAACGGCACGGGTAATACGCTCGATAACGCCCTGACCGGCAATAGCAACGCCAATACGCTGGACGGCGGCATCGGCGCGGACCTGATGTCGGGCGGGATCGGCAACGATACCTATATCATCGACAACGCGGGCGACACGATCAACGAAGGCGCGGGCGCAGGCATCGATACCGCGCAGAGCTCGATCACCTATACCATCGGCGCTGAAGTTGAAAACCTTGTGCTGACCGGCGTCGCCGCCATCAACGGCACGGGCAACAGCGCAATTAACGCCCTCACCGGCAACGGGGCCGCGAATACGCTGAACGGGGGCGCGGGCGCGGATACGATGACCGGCGGGCTTGGCAACGATATCTATATCGTCGACGACAACGGCGACGTCGTGGTGGAAGCGGCCGCCGGCGGTACGGATACAGTCCAGACCGGCATCACCCATACACTTGCGGCGGAGGTCGAAAACCTGACCCTGACCGGCGTGGGCGCGGTGAACGGCACAGGCAATACGCTCGTGAACATCCTGACCGGCAATACGGCCGCCAACACCCTCGACGGCGGCACGGGCGCGGACACCATGATCGGCGGCGTCGGCAACGACAGCTATTTCATCGACAACGCCGGCGATATCGTGACGGAGCTGCTGGGCGAAGGCACGGATACCGTCACCGCCTCGCTCACCCATACGCTGGCCGCGAACGTCGAGAATTTGATACTGACAGGCTTGACCGCCATCAACGGCACAGGCAACGCGCTCGACAACGCGCTGACCGGCAATAGCAACGTCAACACGCTGGACGGCGGCCTTGGCGCGGATTTCATGGCGGGCGGCTTCGGCAACGACCTCTACATCATCGACAATACGGGCGACAATATCCTTGAAAACGTGGGCGACGGCACCGATGCCGTTCAGTCCTCGGTCACCTATACGCTGGGCAACAACGTCGAGAACCTGACACTGACCGGCGCCGCCGCCATCGACGGCACGGGCAACAGCCTTGTCAACATCCTG
>JBGGMV010000090.1:0-10449 GCA_041287865.1 Alphaproteobacteria bacterium
CATCGCAGGTCTTCTACACGGAGTGCGACGAGAGGAATATCGCAAAACGCGTTAAAATCCATGTGATCGGCACAGACCCGGCGGAGGATGCGGTCGTTTTCGATGTCGCCGACGACCTGCTCAACCTCGACATCCGGCAAAGCCAGTCCGGCGAGTATATTTTCATCGAGACGATAGCAGGCTCCACGACCACCGTGGAAACGCGGTTTCTCAAAACGGACAGTCCCGCAGGCACAGGCCCCTCGCTTATTCAGCCCCGAAGTGAAGGCCTCGAATATCATGTCGAGCATCGCGGGGAAGATTTTTACATCCATACCAATGCTGGTGGCGCCGTCAACGGAAAGATCATGCGCACGCCAGTAACATCGCCCGGCCAAGCCCACTGGGTCGACGCCGTTCCCTATGATCCTGCGGTATTCATTACCGGTTTCAAGACATTTGAAAACTTCATGGTACGGGAAGAACTCTGTGACGCCCTGCCGCGTATCGTCATATCGGACTACGCCGGCAAAGAGTATGTAGCCGCGTTTCCTGCGGAGCCCTGCGCTCTTTCCATCCATGCCGGGAAGGCGTTTGACGCCGGCCACCTGACCGTTGAATACGAGACGCCGGCAAACCCGGGGGAGATTTACGACCTCGATCTGCACACCGGCAAAAAGACGCTGCTGGAGAAAGTCAAGCTGCCCGACGGCCACGATCCGAAGGACTACATTGTCGAGCAAAAGCTCATAAAGTCGCGCGACGGCTCCGACGTTCCGGTCACGATACTGCGGCATAAGTCGACCAAAACGGACGGCTCCGCCCCGCTCTATCTGAATGGCTACGGCGCCTATGGCGGCGGAATGCCGGATAGTTTTTCCAGCGCGGCGATATCCCTGGCCGATCGCGGCGTCATTTTCGCGATTGCGCATGTGCGCGGCGGCAATGAAAAAGGACAGGACTGGTATCGGCAGGGCCGCGGGGATAACAAATGGAATACGTTCCATGACTTTATCGACGTGGCGGAATCCCTGGCCGATGCGGGATACGGAGAAAAAGGCAAAATCGTAATCGAGGGCCGCTCCGCCGGCGGGCTCCTGATCGGCGCCGTACTGAACGAAAAACCGGAGCTCTTCGCGGGCGCAATCGCGGGCGAGGCCTATCTTGACGTCATGAATACGATGAGCGATCCCTCACTGCCCTGGGTGCATGAGGAAAAAGCCGAATGGGGAGATCCGGAGGACGAAAAAGATTTCCACTACATGAGAAGCTATTCTCCCTACGACAACATCCGCCCGGACAAAAAATATCCGCCCGTTCTTGCGACGACGGGAATTTCCGATCCCTGCGTCATGTACTGGGAGCCCGCCAAGTGGATTGCCCGCCTCAGGGATGAAGCGCAGGGAGGGCCTTTTTATCTGAAGGTCAACACCGACAGCGGCTACGAAGGCGCCTAGACGCGGTTAGACAGCATCGACGACACTGCTCCCGAAGTCGGTTTTGCCCGGGAGCATTTCCAGAAATGCGGCTACGACCTGACCCCGAAAACGGGCCCCGGCGCGAAAGCCGGCATCAACAAAACGCCCGGTCCCGAGCAGCCGAAGCCGCCGCAATAAGGGTGACCGTCAAAGTCCCGGGCGCCCCTGCCAAAGGGCAGCCTATTTATTACGAATAATAAGAAAAATGGTGGAGGGGGCAGTCTTGTAGATAAAGCTCTTTGGGCAAATTCCCTGCTTATCAGGGAATAAAGCCATGTTTTGCCGGTTATTTGGCTCAGATCTGGATGAAACAGAGCATATAGGCCTGAAATAGCGCTACAAATATGCCCCCGCTGCGTAATTTTGACGCTAATTTATCAGGGAAATTTTCTCAATTCGCAGCGATTTTATTTTATTAATCGCACAACTGTTGTCCGGAGAAGTGCCGCGATGAAGAATATTCCCTACAAAAACCATTATAAATCAAAGATTTATTTACTAACCCTTTGAAAAGATTTCGCAAAACATGCAAGAAATAGCTTGCGTTCGTTTTTCAATAAGGCTAAAAGAACTGCACCTCGAACGTTGCGTCCCCTTCGTCTAGAGGCCTAGGACACGTCCCTTTCACGGATGTAACAGGGGTTCGAATCCCCTAGGGGACGCCAATTCTCCCATTTTTAGCAAGCCGCCATAGCGCCTTTCCGGGCGCAACAATTGGCCGTGCAATGCGCTGCCCGAGTTACCATTGCGTAAAATATACGGCTATTTGTCCATCGCACATCTTCGTTAAAATCGACGCAAAATAATTTTTCAGGAGCCCCTTTTCATGACGAAAGAGCTTAGCCGGAAAGAACTGTATGATCTTGTCTGGTCAAAACCCATGATCACTATTGCACAGGAATACGGTCTATCTGACCGCGGGCTAGCCAAGCTGTGCGCGCGTAACAGCATCCCCGTTCCACCGCGCGGGTATTGGGCCAGGAAAGATGCAGGTCAGCCGGTACAGCAGCCGGTCTTCCACCCGACTCCGAAGGGGAAACCGGACAGGGTTGCCATTCATGGCAATCCCCTCCCGCCGGAGGTGACGGCTATTCTACAGGAAGAAAAGAAAAGAAAAGGCGGCAGGCAATCCCCCCGGTCGAGGTCAAACCGCTTGAACCGTCAGAAACGCCACACTGGGCCGTCCTTGCAACGGCAAAAGCCCTGAGAAAAGCCAGGCCGGACAAGGAAAATGTCGTTCATGCCCTGAACGATAACCATTGCGGCATTAGTGTCGGGGTTACTTGTGTCGAGCGGGTCATTTCCATTCTGGATGTGCTGTGCTGTCGCCTGGAAGAAAGAGGATTGGCCTTAAACCCGCTCGGGAAGAGTATGGGCGTTACTCTCGACGCTGACAGCATTGAATTCTCGGTCGTCGAAAATATCGAGAAGAGAAAGCACATCCCGACCGCAGATGAGCTTGCAAGGGAAGAGGCGATTAAAAAGAAAGCAGAAAAAAACCGGGGTTATCCCGACTGGAGTTATTTGAATCCGGAACGTGCATATCCGGAATTCGACTACATCAGGACCGGAAAGATATCGATCCAGATTGCGCATCAGTATACCAGTGCGCACAGCCTCCGCAGAAACTGGCATGAACGAAAGAAAACAATCGAGGATCAACTGGACGAAATTGTCTCCGGCATGCTGGCTTATATTGCGGCCGTGAAAACGAAGCGCCTCGAGAGGGAAGAATGGGACAGAAACTGGAAGCGCAACGGCCGGATCAGGGAGCTCTCCGAAAACTATAACGCACGGGAAAACAAACGTCTGGGATTCGTAAAGCAACTGATGGAGGACGCGCAGGAACTGGATTCCTTTCAGAGCCTGATTGACCGTATCGAGACGACTCCGCCAGCGGATGAAAAAGTGCTTCGCATGTTGCACTGGATGAAAAATTACGCATCTGGCCTGAAAGAAAAACTTGGATATCCGGCAATCGCTGTGCGACTGGAGAGCGACAACCTGTTTCCGGAGCAGGATATGATTGTCGAGGAGCTGCAACAGCTGAATGTAGATCCGCCGGAATTCGTGAAAGAAAAACCGGCCAGAGAAAGCCATGGATCTTGTGGCTCCGGTAACAGTTCAGCCGGCAGCTGGTTTCCGAGCAAGCAGTGGTATCACAAGTAGCGGTATCTCTTTCCATAGGTACCTTCGCTCGCCTTGGGGCTTTCAGCTTGCCCGCCTGAGCTTATACTACCCCAGCCAAATACCTTCCTGCTCTCGTTGCAGGCCTGTTGCGCCGTTGCGTATCCTAAGGGGCGCAACCTTGCAAAAAACGTCTATGCAACTCCAGCATGCTGTCCTGTCGCAATTGCCGACCGCAGTACCGCCCTATCGTCCAAGATATCCGGATATCGCCGAATTCAGTTTTCATAGGGTAGACAAGTAATAAACCTTTAATACTTCATGCCTATAGATTAAATATTATGCGGGCTGATTTTATGTATCCATATCATAAGTTATTTGTGATGCTGCTGGCGGGGCTTGTTCTTTTATGCGGACCCGCTCATGCGAATGATGCCGCTGGCACCCTCGAGAATTTGAAAGTCCGAAATGGGACAATTACGGGCACGGGCATTGATACCTACAGCTACACCGCGCAAGGCGGCGTCAGCTTTGTCGTTATCGTCAGCGAGACAGGGAGTCACACTGAGGACTTCATCCCCGCCCTCACACTGAAAGATCCGAATGGCAAAACAGTGGAGAGCGGCGCGCAGAAATTTTTCTACCGCTCGCAGAACGGAATCCAGCCCTTTCCGGGCAAGTGGACGGCGGAGGTCAGCCGCAAGGACGGCGGTGACAAAGGCGGTTCCTACGAAATAAAACTACTGGAAGTGCCGAACGTGCATGCAGGCATGGACCCAAACATGGGCGGAATGCCGCTACAGGCCGGGCAATTCTATACCGGAACGCTCGCGCGCGGCGCGGTGGATGTTTACACCTTCATTTGGATGGGCGGGGAAACCGTCCATTTGTCACTCGAAGGCGACAATACGGATTTCACGCCCGAAGTCACTCATTTCGGGCCCAGCGGCGAAGTGCTGGCCAACTGCAGTCATAAGGCCTCATGCACACTAGACACGAAGGTATTCGCCGGCGGCGGCCATACGGTGGCCGTCGCGCGCAAAGACGCGCATGACGGCGCGGGAACTTATAAACTCGGCTTTGATCTCATCATGCCGGGCGAACAGCCGGGCAGGCCGACTGCCGCCGCCTCCAAGGCCCGCGTTAAAAAACCCATGGGGCCGCTTGAAAACGGCAAGCCCCTCAGCGGCACGATCAAGGGCGGCGCCATCGACACTTATGCCTTCAAGGTCGCCAAGGGCACCGCCTTCGTGGCGACACTGAGCCTGAAGGGCGCGCCAATCCCCGGTTTCAAGCCTCAACTGAGCATCACCGGCCCGCCGGGGAGCATGGACCAAGGCGGCGGGATGGGCGAGCTTTTCACCAAGAAGTCCGATACCGAACCTGTCCCCGGCGACTGGACGATCGAAGTCAGCCAGATGGATGAAAACCAGCCCGGCGGCGAATACGTGCTGCGGCTGTTCCAGGCACCGGGCGTCAAGGGAACGCCGATGAAATTAGGGCAGACATACAAGGGCTCCGTCGCGCGGGGCGAAATCGCCGTCTACACCGTCAGCGGCACGCCCGGCGTGCTGGTGCGCCTCGGCCTGAATGTGCCGGATAACAAGGAGATCTCTCATGACTTTACTGTAATCGGGCCCGACGGGAAATTGCTGGCTGGCGGGGGCTGCAGCGGCGAGATGAAGCGCTGCTACAGCGACTTCAAAATGGAAGACTACGGCGATTATACCGTTCTGCTGGGGCGCTACGACCAGAATGACGTCAAGGGCCCCTATTCCGTCTCCGTCGCGCGCACCGACGGCAAGATAGAAGTGCCGGCGCTGACTGACGAGATCATCCTGCGCAATACCGAGAATGTGGTGATGCCCGAAACGGTGCGGGTGCTCGACCGCCGCATGGGCTTTTATATGTGGAACATGTTCCTCACCTACGGGCTCGACGATTTCGGGCTGCGCGACGATAAAGAAGGCAAAGCCACACTGCAGCTTGCCATCGGCGACCGTCAGGCACGGGACCCTAAATGGTCTCTCCCCTATTGGCAAAAAGCCGCCGAGATGGGCAATGCCGATGCGGTCAACCGGCTGGGCATGGTGTACAGCAAGTATCATGACGACAAAAAATACGAGACCGCCGCATGGTATCTGCGCATTCTCGAACAGGGCAAGGAGGACGAGGACGTCACGAAGGCCAATGGCGCCCTGACCGGCAATGGCGGGGCACTGGATTTCGCCGTCGCCAAAAAGCTCTATCAGGAAGCAGCCGACAAAGGCAATGCGGTGGCGCAATTCAATCTCGGCGTGCTGCTGGAACTGGGGATCGATAAAAAGTCCGATCACACCGCAGCCGCGATGCTCTACGCCAAGGCGGCGGACCAGGGCCTGAGCGTCGCGCAGTACAACCTCGCGGAACTTTTCGCGCAGGGACAGGGCGTGAAGCGCGACGATGCGGCGGCGGCGAAGCTGTACCTGAAAGCATCCGAAATCGGTTATCCCCCTGCTCTGTTCAGGCTTGCAGAGATGGCTCTTATCGGGCGTGGCATGCAAGCCGACGCCGTAAAGGCGAAGGCCTGGCTGAAGCAGGCGGCGGAGGGCGGCCATGCAGAGGCGAAGATCGAGCTCGACATGCTGGAGGGACGGACGGCGGAGGCTGGGCAATCCCTGAAAAAATCCGCAGCGGCAGGCGATGCAGCCGGCCTGCGCCGGATGGTGGAGCTGTACCGCAAAACCGGCATTTCCAAAGCAGACTATGACGATGTGCTGGAAATCTACCGCTCCGCCGCCGGCAAGGTAAACCCGCAGGCCTTCGCAGGCCTCGCCGACCTGTTTGCGAAACAGGAACCTCCCGATTATTTCGAGGCTTTTTTCTGGCATCTACTCGTTTTGGATTCCGTGGCATCCATCCCTTTGCCGCCCGATGAAAAAGCCGAGTTGGTGAAATACGCGACGGAAGAGGCAGGCAGGATCGTCAAGAAACTCTCGCCCGAACAGGCTGCTGTTGCAAAATGGCGCGTCGACGACCGTCACCCCCGCGCCCCCGATGCGGCGCAGAAAGCCGGCGCGGAGCTTTTCCTGCGCGGCAACAAGGCATACGTGGAAGAACGCTATGAAGACGCCGCCATATTCTTCCTGCAGGCGGCGAAGATGGGCAGCGCCAGATCGGACCATGCCCTGGGCAATATGTTCATGGGCGGCTGCTGCGGGTTGCCACGCGACATCGACAAGGCCATCGCCCATTACAAGAAATCGGTGCGCGGCGGTTTTGTCGGAGGTGCTTCGGAAATCGGGTTCCTTTACCTCTATGGCATCGGTGTTCCACAAAACCAAGCCACCGCCATGCAATGGTATGAAATCGACGCCAGCCGGGGCCATAAGCCCGCCGTCGATCTGCTGGGGTTGATATATCTTTCCACGGTCGAGGGCAAGAAAGCAATCGCCCTCTACGAAAAGGCGGCGGCGCGCGATGTCGACGAAGCCAATGCCGCGCTCGGCATGATTTATCTCTATGGCACCGGCGTGCCGGTCGATACAAAAAAAGCCCTGAAATGGTACCTGCGATCCGCCGAGAAAGGCCTCCCCACCGGCGCTATACAGGCGGGATACATCCTGAAAGATTACGAACCGCGTGATTACGCTGCCAGTTACAGGCTTCTACTGCGTACCGGCATCACACCTGTGGTCTACAATAACAAGGCCTTCATGATCGAAAACCAGCTGGGCGTGAAGGAAAACAAGCTGCGAGGTTATACAGGGCCGGAGCCGACTGCGATGGAGGTTTACAAAAAAGCCGCCGACATGTGCTATGGACGCGCCATGTATAACATCGGGCGGCTGCACGATACCGGCACAACCTCCCCCTTCATTTCCGCGCAACCCATCAAGAAAGACCCTGCGGTCGCGCGCAAATGGATGGAGATGGCCGCGCGCTACGGCTCCATCGCCGCCGCCGCCTGGCTGAATGCACGGGATCCTGAGTCCCCCAAGGTCATCAAGGTGCCGCCGGTGGAAACCGGGCTCGACCCCAAACCCTGCAAGGCGGAGGGCCAATGACCATGAAAAAAGCAGCTTTCATTTTAATCCTGTTGCTGACGGCGCTGCTACGCCCTGCCCTTGCCGATACGCAGGAAATGTTCCTCAAGAAACAGGCGCTGACCCATGCGCACCGCGAAATGTTCGCCACTGGCGATTTCGCGAAGCTGGACCAGAGCCTGAACCGGATCCAGCAGGAATACGAGGCCGGAAAATGGAAAGACACAGACCTGAATTTCATTTTCTACGAACCGCTGCAGGCGACCGACCCAGCGTTCGAGACGCTCTATAACAAATGGGTGGCGGCCTACCCGAAATCCTATGCCGCGAACTACTGCCGCGGCAAGTATTTCTACAACCGCGCGCTCGAACTGCTGGAGGCGGCGCGGAAGTCCGTGAGAATAACCGCCATCAGCCATCTGCCGCGGGAACTGGCGCCTCAGATGAAACAGCTTGTCGCGCTGGCCGTCCGCGACGAAACGGCGGCGGCAGAGCTCGCGGCGAAGCCCCTCACGGCCTACGCCGACCTGGTCGACTTGCATACGTTTTTCATGGCCCAGCCGGTGAACGGGCGTAAAATCCTCGATATGGCGAACAAGATCGCGCCCGGCAATACGCTGGCGCGCTACCGTTATATGTCGGCCATCAACGCGGCCGGCGCCAATCTCGCCACGTTGAAGGAGCTGGTGGATGACGCGCGCAAAAACGGCGCGGGCGGCGACGATAAAGATAACGCCATCTTCCAGTTTTATGACGTCAGACTGCTGATTGAAGGCAGGTACGACCTGCTCGACCGCGAAATGAACGGCTACCAGCAGGCCTACGAGAAAGGCCAGATCAACGATGTGACACTGTCAGGCTATTTCGAGGCCATCAGCGCCGCCAACCCCGACAACGCGGAAAAATACAATGCCTGGATAAAGGCCTATCCGCGCTCCTATGCGGCGCGGCAGGCGCGGGCGAAATATTCGCTCAATACCGCATGGCTCGCGCGCGGGGACGACGTTTCCAGCAAGATGACGCCGCAGGAAGTGGAGGGCCTGCACCTCTACCTGAAGCAGGCAGGCGATGACGCCAAGGCTGCGGCCTCGATGACGGCGAAGCCGATCCAGTCTTACGATGTTACGCATTCCATCGCCACGCTGGGCGGATCGCGCGAGACGGGCGAAACCATGCTGCGCCTCGCCAATACTATCGACCCCCAAAACTCCACCGTCCGCCTCTCCCATATGTTCGCGCTGCAGTCCAGATGGGGCGGCAGCCTCGAGAAAATGGAAAATTTCCTGACGCAGGCGAAGGCGGTCGGCATCGACGAAGACATCCTGCGCCATCTCGGCAGGATGGTCGTGGAGGAGAAATACTGGCTGGCCGCGCATGCCGAAAAGGAATATCCCCACTTGGGCGAAATGGTGACGGGTTTCTAATGGCAAAGTTTTTTATCGCAATCATCGCAACGGCCTTGTTTCTTTTAGCGCCAACGGCTCAGGCTGCCACGGGCGGCGAGACATCGGGCTTCAGCGCGCTCAATGCGGTGGTTATTCCAAAACCGGAGGCCATCCCCGAAGCCTCCAAGGCCGATGCCGCCTATAACATCGGCGTGAAATATTATAACGGCAGCAACGGCTATATCGAGGAAGCCGTAAAATGGTTCCGCAACGCAGCCGACCTCGGCTCGACCAAGGCACAATACCGCTTGGGCGCCGCCTATGAACGGGGAGAAGGCACCAAGAAAGATTACAAGGAAGCGCTCAAGTGGTACGGTCTCGCCGCGAAGCAAGACGACAAAAATGCGCAATGCGGTCTCGGCGGCCTCTACGCGAACGGCAACGGCGTGAAGCGCGATCCTGCGGAGGCCGCAAAATGGTACAAGCTCTCCGCCCCGCGCGATGTCGACCGCGCGCAATACGGGCTCGGCCTGCTCTATCTAGCCGGCCACGGCGTCAAGCAGGACTATTATGAGGCTTATTTCTGGCTGGCGCTGGCCGCAAGGACCATCGACATCGCCATGGAAAAACGCGACGAAGCGGCGACGCATTTGAACGACGAACAGTTGAAGTCGGCACGGCAGCGGCTGAAGGACTGGAAGCCGGCACCGGAATAGAAGCGCTATCGGGGCTGCTCTGCCTCCGCATCGTAATGCTTTGATTTTTCCATACGTAGACGTTATCACTCAAAGCATGGAAAATGACGGCCGCTAATCGTCCCAGCTTTGGCCCTCTGGATACCCCAAATCCTCGTTCCGCAAGACCTTCTCGCCAAACTCCGGCGTAAACGAAATAACCCGGTCCGGTATGTCCGGGAAATCCGTCATCAGCATGCGTGTCGCCTGTATGTTGCCGTTCCCGGCCTCGATCACCAGCCTCAAGAAAATGGCATCCAGGACGGTGATCTTTTTTCTTTGTCCCTCCACCGTCACCCAGATTTTTTTCTTAACCTCGCGGCGGATCAGCCTTTCGAACCGTCCCCAGGGCTTCGCGGGCCCGTCGTCATCTTCGCTGCTCTCTCGCCGCGGCGCATGGACGGTTTTGTTACCATCCTCGTCACGAATGATGATGTTAAAGGTAATAACCGGTGTCGGCAGGGCACGCAGAACCAGCCTCACCGCAGGCATATATCCGTCCAGGGCCTTCTGCACCTGTTTCTTCACGATGGCCTCGTCCATGGCAAGCTTTATGGCTCTGCCGCCTATAACCGCCTGTCGTTTTATCCCGAGCGCCGCCGAGAGGGCCTCAAGGACATCGATATCTCGGTCCACCTCCGAATTTCGGGCTCTGCCTTTCGGATTGCCCGACTTTCCTTTCTGGAAGCGGTTTTCTTTCGGCGGCTTTTTATATCCTTCT
>JBGGMV010000091.1:0-9102 GCA_041287865.1 Alphaproteobacteria bacterium
CATCGATGCGATCATTCTGGCGACCACCTCGCCCGACCAGACATTCCCCGCGACTGCTGTCACCGTGCAGGACAATATCGGCATGGGTGCCAAGGGCTTCGCGTTCGACATTCAAGCTGTATGTTCAGGTTTCATCTACGCACTGGCCACCGCCGACAACTTCATCAAGGCCGGACAGGCGCAGCGCGCGCTGGTGATCGGCGCGGAGCATTTCACCAACCTGCTCGACTGGAACGACCGCACCACCTGCGTGCTCTTCGGCGACGGGGCAGGGGCTGTGGTGCTGGAAGCATCCAACGACGGCAAAGGCACCAAGGCCGACCGCGGCATTCTATCGACGCATCTGCATTCCGAAGGCGCGCATCGCGGGCTGCTTTACGTCGATGGCGGGCCTTCGTCGACGCGCACGGTCGGTTATGTGAAGATGAACGGCAAAGAAGTCTTCCGCCACGCCGTCACGCGCATGAGTGAGGCCATTATGGAAGCGATGCACGAGAATAATGTCGATGCATCCGAAGTCAAATGGCTGGTGCCGCATCAGGCAAACAAGCGGATTATCGATGCGACGGCTGAAAAACTGAACCTGTCGCCCGATGCTGTCGTGGTGACGGTGGCACAGCATGGAAATACCTCTGCAGCCTCCATTCCTCTCGCGCTTTCGACCGCCGTGAACGACGGACGAATCCAACGCGGCGACTTGATTCTGATGGAAGCGATGGGTGGCGGGCTTACATGGGGCGCAGCGCTCGCGCGCTGGTAGTTAATTAAGAGAAGGTTAAAAAACTTCTTGCGACTCGGCTCTTTCCGCACATTCGCTGGATTCTCCCGAAAATCGCAAACACAGGGAAAAGCGCTGCAATAAACAGATTCAAATCCTTGTATTGACTAATTAAATGTGAATCGATAGCGTAGGACTCAACGGAGTTTTGAGGTGAACAGATGACCAATCAGACCATTACCCGCGCAGATCTCAGCCAGGCTGTCTATGAACAGGTTGGCCTTTCGAGGAACGAGTCTGCCGACTTAGTTGAAACCGTCCTCGAGGAAGTTTGCAAAGCACTGGAACGCGGGGAGATGGTGAAAATCTCTTCCTTCGGAACTTTCCAGGTGCGCAGCAAGCGCCAGCGCATCGGCCGCAACCCCAAGACCGGGGAAGAAGTGCCGATCCTGCCGCGCCGCGTGCTGACTTTCCGCGCGTCCAACGTGCTGAAGGAACGGATCAACAAAGAAACCGCCGAATAATCCTGTTAGATCGAAGCAACAGTATTTTCTAGGGACAATAGTATGACCTCCACGACCCACTCGACGGTTAAGCCCAGCGCTCAACCCGAACTTACTCCCGACCAGACCACCCAGCGCATCCCCAATCGCCGCCCGATGAAGGCGAAACAAGCCGCGCAGAAATCTGCCGGCGCGTTCCGCACCATCTCGGAAGTGGCCGATGATCTGGGCGTCGAACAGCACGTGCTGCGCTTCTGGGAGACGAAATTCAGCCAGATCAAGCCGCTGAAGCGTGGCGGCGGTCGTCGTTATTACCGCCCCGAAGACGTGGAATTGCTGAAAAGCATCCACCACCTGCTCTATCAGGAAGGCTACACGATCAAGGGCGTGCAGAAACTCCTCTCCGCAACCCGCGGCAACCTCTCTTCCCGCATCGAGGGCGAAAGCACCGCGCCCGCCGCCGTGAAGAAGAACAAGGCCGAGCTGCAGGGCATGCTGGACGAGCTGAAGTCCATGCGCAAACTGATCGGCTAAGCTATTAAAAACGCTAAAAAAGAACCCCGGTTGATGCCGGGGTTTTTTTTATACCTTGATATTGACAACCGGGCTGCCTTTAGTATACATAATGTTTAACGCCGGGTGCTTATCGGACAGAGCGGTTTTACCAGCAATGGTTTGTTTCTCGCCTGTCACCTTCTCCACACCCCGAAAACAACCGCGAATTTTTGTTCAAGGTTGTTATTTCGAGGAGACGGTTATGAAAGACCCGCGTGATTCAAGTTTTCTTCACAAGGCTGCCGACGTGATTGATGACGTGGGGGCTTTCCTGTTCTTCACGTCGCCGATCTGGCTGGCGGCGGCCGGCGTCGCTGCGGGCGTGATGCTCGCGCCTGTTCTCGGCGTTGGCGCGATTGCCGCCGGTGTTGTGGGTGCCGTTGCCGGCTTCGGCGGCGGTTTGATGAGTTATACAGCCATGGCCTGCTGCGACGGCCGTCCGCGCCTGCCGGTACCGGCGAATATCGTGCTGAAGCCGATCGCCGCGCTGGGCGACAAGGTTCACACCATGGCCTTAGCGCAGGAAGTGCCGGCCGCCGACAAGAAAAGGCTGAAAGAAGCCTTCAACAAATCCGTCGTGCCCTCGCCGGCGGCCAGACGCTTCGTCAACTCAGGCAAGCTCTACCAGCAGGCCGCGTTGACCGTGCGCAACAAGCAGGGGACCTTCGACAGCGTCGTCAGGGATCTGGAGGCAAAGACCTACTACCTGCAAGCGGGCGCTTACAAACCTTAACGCCGACTTCCTTCTTGCGGGTTTTTGCCTGTCAATTGGCCGTTTGGCCAGGGTACAGCCCTGCCTGTTAACTATTTTGCATTTGACAGTCATTCGCAGTCGAATTACCATAACCAAATCGATCCGAAGCCAGAAGGTTTCGCAACCCAACTTGATGCGCAGAAAGCCAGGTGCCCCATGCTGCTTTACGAGAAGGAATTCGAGAAACTGAAGGATATCTATGCCCACCTCCGCCCCGCGAGCAAGGAGATGGTGCGGCCCATTCTGGCCATGCCGCTGGTGGTGGTGGCGCTCTTCGGTATCGTGCTTGTGCCCTTCGGCGTACTCAGCGTGGCGCAGGTGCTCTTGCTGGGCATAGCCGCCTGCGGCGTCGCGGCGGGGCTGATCTATGGCATCGTCGATGTGAAGAAAGAATTGTCGCTTTACCGCGACCGCATGCAAGCCCTGCAAAAACAGCCCTCGGCGCAAAAACGCTCCATCGCCATGGCCGCCGCCAACGATCCGGGCGCGCAAGCCGCCGCACAGCAAAAACAGGCCCAAACCAAATGAAAAGGCGCGTGCAACACGCATGAAACACGAACATACCCGCTCATGGTTCAGCCTGAAAATGAAGCTGAAGGGCATACGCAAGCTCTTCAACGTCACCGTGCGCCCCTATAACGCCGAGACGACGAAAAAGCACAAGCAGGACATCAGCTGGAGCCACGGCTTCACGCATTTCGAGGTGAGGGAGGCGGGCCAGCCCGGCTTCGAGCGCATCCACCCCACCGGCTGCTCCGGCACCCACTGGTTCGAGGAGAATGCCAAGCCCCTCAAACCCCTGAAACCCCTCAAATCCGAACGCCTTGCCGCCGCAGCGGCGGCGGAAGAGGCTAGCACCACCATTAAACTCCTGAAACCTATAGAATTTAAGGCCCCGGGAATTTAAAAACTAAGGCTGTACTTTCTTATGGGTATTTTGATATAGTCCCCGACACCAGAAGTCGGACTGTAGCGCAGCCTGGTAGCGCACTTGCATGGGGTGCAAGGGGTCGAAGGTTCAAATCCTTTCAGTCCGACCATTCTGCTTTTTCTCCACATTTTGGAACCAAGCAAACGGATTTCTGTAGTCAAAACAGAGTGTTCCGTCTTTAAGGCTGAGGTTCAAAAGTACGTAATTCAGGAATTGGCGTTTTTCGGGTGTTGTGGAACCTTGGAAGATGCCGGTCATGTTGCGGCACAAATCCAGCAGGAAAAGCAGCGAATCCTTGAAGCCGTCGTCACAGTCGCGCTGCTGCGCCAACGCCAGTTCGATATCGGCCTGCCTTGCGCGGATATCGCAGCGGCGGCGGTCGTAGTCGTCCCGGGTGATCGCGCCGTCCATGAGGAGGTCCATCAGGCCGTCCGAGCGCAGCTGCAGGCGCGTATGCTCGTTTTTAAGCTCCTGCCCCTGCCGCTGGACAAAGCTGCGCTCTGCCTGCTCTGTGCGGCGCAGATGGTCGGTAATGGCCTGCTGGGTCACTTCGGGGATGTGGAGGGCTGCCAAGGCCGCTGCGGCCTGCTCCAACACCTTTTCCTCGGGGGTATAGACAAGCTTGCCGTTGGCATCCCAGCTGCGCAGGTACGTCCATTCGCCGGTGTTGCCGTTCAGGTAGGTCTTTTTCTTGGTGAACGAGCTGATGGTGCGGCCCGAATGGCCGCAGGTCAGCAGCCCCCTGAAGACGAATTCCTTGTCGCCGTATTTGAACGGCTTTTTCTTCCAGCCTGCCAGCACCGCTGCGCATTGCTCGAACAGCTCGCGCGGCACGATCGCGGGGTAGCGGTGCGGGTGCGGCTTGCCCTTGATAACCATAACGCCGCTATAAAAGGGGTTGGTCAGGATCAGGTGGATGTGGGAGCGGTGCAGCTCGCCGCCGCGCTTGGTTTTATTCCGCAAGCCCCAGCTGGTGACGGCTTCGCGCATATGCTCCAGCGTGTAGGTGCCCGAGGCGAATTCCTCGAACATCCGGCGGATCAGCGGCGCTCGCAGCTGGTCAACGATGACGGTGGCCTTGCCGCGCTCGTCGCGCACGTTCAGGTAGCCGATCGGCGAGACGCCCGGCAGCATGCCTTCGCGCAGCATGTGGTCCTGCGACCGCCGGACGTTATCGCGCAAGCTGTCGGTATAGCCCTGCGCCATGATGACGCCGAAAGACCACATCATGCGCTCTTGGCTGACGCTGCCCTTGTGGATGACGTAGTTTTCAGTGTTGAAGTGCAGCTCGAGCCGGCCTTCCTGAATGAGGCTGTCGAGCAGCGGGTATTCCTTAAAGCTGCGCTGCACGCGGTCGACCTTGTCGGCGACAAGCGCGATCGGTTGTTTCTGCGACTTGATGTAGGCGATCATCTCCATGAACTTCGCGCGGTCGCCGCGTGTGGAAGACTCGGTGATCTGGAATGACTTGATGACCTCGAGGCCGCGCCGCTGGCAATATCCGACCAGGCGATGGTTCTGCGCCTCGATCGAATGGCCTTCTTCCTGCTCCCGCGAAGAGACGCGGGTGAGGGTCACGGCCTTGCGGGCGGCGGTTGCTGGGAAGTCATGGACGGTCATGGGGGAGATGGTGGCTTATCGGGCTGGCGGCCGTCAAGGGGCTTTACCGTGCGCAGGCTCTGCTTGAGCTGCTCCCGCTCGGCCAACCTGCAGGCGATCTCGAAACGGTAAAATGATATTAAATTCAACAGGAAGCGTTCACGGCTGAAACCAAAAGGCCGCCACTGCAGGCCGTGGGGGTAGCGCCGGACGCCGTCGACCTGCTCCTGCCAGTAAAGGTAATCGGCCAGCAGTGGGTGCGGGGCGTTGTCGTTAACGGGCCGTATCAGGCAGCAGCTGGCGGAGCTGGACGGCATGTTATTTGCCTTTCTTCGCTTCCTGTCTTTCGCGCGCGCGGCGTACCTGCCGGCTTTCGTTTTGCCGTTCGATCTCCGCCTGCCTGCGGGCTGCCTGCTGCTCGGCGGATTCCGTGCTGGTTTGCGCAGGCTGCTGGCCGTAGTGATGTGCCAGCATTTCGGTGCCTATTCCCATGAGGGCGATCTTTTTCAAGTAACCTGACATTGTTTTAATTCCCCTGTATTTTTTGCTGGCTTGCTGCCGAGGTATCTTTCGACAAGTCTGCGCATGTTGCTGGTGTCGTTATCGTTGACCTGCACGCCGAGGTGCGGGTCTATGATCTGGTTGGCTTCAGAAGCCTTTAGGCCGAGGACGTCCATCATGGGAGGGTCGCTCCCGTCGTCAGAGACAAGGAAGAAGGCCGTGACGGGGTTTTTCTGGCCTTCACGGTCTAGGCGCCAGATGCATTGCTGGTGGATGCCCGGCGACCAGTCTAGCTCGCCGAAAATACCCGTAGAGCAGACGTGCTGCAGGTCGTCGATGCCAGCGCCGCTACGCAGGGACATGATGAGGATTTT
Organism: Alphaproteobacteria bacterium; assembly: GCA_041287865.1. Lineage (GTDB taxonomy): Bacteria > Pseudomonadota > Alphaproteobacteria > Micavibrionales > UBA2020 > JAPWJZ01. Next base: position 5,936 of record JBGGMV010000091.1, read on the forward strand.
AGCCTCGCCTTGAATGAACCGCTTTTTCTCGCGGTCTTTTTGGGCGGCGGTTTCCGATCCTGTGTACATCGCGGGCGCAAGGTCTGCCAGCTCGCTGTTCCAAATTTCATACACTTCGCGGTGCCAACCCCACAGGATGACGGGTTCCCCGGCTTCGACGACCATGCGGGTGAACAGGGCGACGTTCTTCGCCTTTGCGACGCCTGTCACCTGCCGCATCATGATATCAAGTTCGCGTGCCGCATTTCCCCGCTCGAAGAATGTTCCCGTCGTCGCCTTGATGGCCAGCTGCTTGGCCAGCGCTTCGACGTCCTCCACTGCCTTGTGGTCGTAGTCGACAGGCTCCACAATGCGGGAGACTTTGGGCAGCTGCTGGCCGACGTCGGGTTTCAGGCGGCGGATCATGGCATGCTGCTCGCGCAGGTAAGTGCCGAGCGCCTTGGGGTCGCCGATGCGTCCAGTGCCGTCGCCGCACCACTCGCGCATGAATTCATCCCACGGGCCAAGCACCGTCTCGTCGATGAACTGCATGATATTCCACATCTCTATGCCGTAGTTATAAATCGGCGTCGCTGTCAGGCCCATGCGGTAGGATGCGCGATCGGCGAGGACTTTGCAGGCGAGTCCTTTCTGAGACGAAAGGCCGGTGCGGAGCGACTGTGGTTCGTCAAAAATGGCTGACTTGAACATGCCTGTCGCAAAAATATCAGTCCAGCCGGAGGCCTGACTGATGCGGAAGACGTAGACATCAGCCGGCGGCAGGTCGTAGGGCGTGGTTTTCGTGATGAGGTGAACGCGCAGGTGCGTGAATGCCTCTATCTTTTCCTGCCATTGCTTCTGCATATGCGGGTCGCAGACGACGGCTGCGGGCAGGGCATTGGGTGTCGAACACATGAATCCTGCTGCGGTGTACGTCTTGCCGAGACCGCCTTCGTCGCCCAGCAGCAGGCGGCCTTTGGCACGCAGTACCTCGATAGCCTGCAGCTGGTAAGGGCGTATCACCTGCCCCTCGCGCAGGCCGGTGATCGCTGCGGGCTTGTAATCCGGCAGGAGGATGCGCTCCAGCTCGGCCTGCATCTTCCGAAAGCCTTTTGCGCCTGTGGTGAGGTGAAGACGGTCGAGGACTGAAATCTCTAGGGGGTAGCGCTGCAGGAACCATTCGATATCGGCGTCCAGAATATCTGTGCGGTTCAAGGTATAAGGCGGCGTTCCGGCCTTTGGAATTTTCGGGAATATGTGTTTCAGGCGGATGGAGACGTGCGGCTCGGCGCGTTCGATGATCCACATCTTCTCGCAGGCGGATAGACTTAACTGTCCGTAGGTCTTTACAGCCATGCCTGCCCCAGCGAAATAAAGTAAACGGGTTTTCCCTCGAGCTGCGGCGGCAGCCCCATGGTGACGTTCGTCGCCAGCACGATATGCTTTACGCAGTCATGTTTGGCGTAGCGGCATAGCTGGCGATAAATGTCCATCTTGCGCGCGCCTTTCAGTTTCAGCTCTACCGCGACATCGCCGACCATGAAATCAGGGATGTCGCCTGCCGACAGTCTCACCTCGCGCCTGAAGGCTACAAGGCAGACATCGAAGACCTCGGCGAGGCCTTCCTGCGCCCGTTTTTCGTTTGACAGGTCGAGGCGGGCGGAGCGGATGATGGGCAGGAGTTTTTCGACCTTCATTTTTTGTCCGCGCTCTCCCGCTGCTGGCGGACGTGCTGGGTGTATTTGGACAGAGTTTCTTCGGGCCATGCGAGAATGGTTTTAAGCCGGTCGCCGGACAGGCCTGCCTCTTTGCAATTGTGCTTATTGCTGCCAGCGGTGACGATGTGGTCGACGCCGTCCTTGTCACGGCAAAGCATCACCACCTGGTCTAGGCCATATTCTTTACAAACGTCAGTCGCCATTTTAATCGGGAGTTTTTTCATTGTTGCTGCCTTTCGCGTTGTTGCCTGCGCCGGACGGAGAGTGCCAGCTGGGCGAAGCCTATGAGGTTGCGCGCGGCCTCGTGGGCTTCGCGGTCGTTTTTTGCGCCATAGCTGCGCATCTGGCCTACGATGACGTCGTAGGTGTCGGAGGAGCCCGGCGGTGGTGGCGTGTCGTCGCTCATTGCCCTGACTTTTCCTTTCGAGCAGCTGCGATCGCGGCGTTCAGTTCGGCCATTTTGCTGGTGCTGCCGCCGGTTGCGTCGGGGTGGGCGAGGCGTGCCATGGCGCGGTAGATCGTTTCGACCTTGTCGAGGGGCAGGTCGGGCGTGCAGTCCAGCACATGCCACCATTCGCGGCCTACAGGGCCAGAGGTGGGTGGCGGCAGGGCGGTGAAGCCGGTGAAGGCAGCCGCCAGCATGTCGCCCGATCCCCACCTTGCGATGCCGCGCAGCGCCTCGATCGTCTTCATGACGGCCTGCATGTTGTCCTGCACATAATCCCAGCGGTCGCAGGCGAAGCACATGGGCTTGCCCTTGTAGGAGAAGTAAACGGCGACGCCGGGGTCTTGCGGGGCGTTGCGGCCTGCGTAGGGCCAGCCGTCAAGGCGCAGCTCGATATTCGTCGACAGCACGACATCCCTTGCGCCAAGGCGCTGCAGCTCGGCGAAGAGCTGGTCGCGCGCGGTGGCGAAGCTGGTCTTGAACTTGCTGCGCTCGCGGAGCCGCGTCTTCGGGCGGTGGGCTGGCCAGTGGAGGGGGTAGGCGGAGGTCATGGCTCTATTCCCCGTCGTGCTCGAGGGCGAAGCTGCCGCACGAAAGTTGCGCGCCAATGTAAAAATATAAACCTCCCTGCTTTTCGACAGCTTCGATGATGTTGGCCTCGGAGCAGTTGAATGCCCTCGCGGCATCGCCGGTGTGCTTGTCGGGGTTCAGAAAGGACCAGACGCTGACGGCATTCGCCAGCAGGCCCGCGCCGATGTTGCCGCTGCCGTCGCTGTCGTCGTTCTCCTCGGGGTCGTCGATGTTATAGCTGTGGGGGTCTTTGCCGAAAGTGATGTGGTTGGTCATGCAGCCTCCTTCAGGCGTTGTCTGACTGGTCTGGTGTGGATCGGGTTGGCGCGGATGATGGCGCAGGCGGGCGGGGGCGATACGCTGTTGCCGCACATCCGGACGCTTGCGGTATTGGTCATGGGCTTGCCGTTGAAGGTCGGGTCGATGATGTAGTCGCGGCGGAAGCCCTGCGCGTT
>JBGGMV010000092.1:0-82033 GCA_041287865.1 Alphaproteobacteria bacterium
GAAAGCCGGGGTGACGTGGGCTTTTTGAAAATCACTTTCCTGCCGCTCGTTTTATCAAGCGGATACTTTCCTTGACTCCTTCCATGCGCAAGTACTCGGGTGGGGACTTGCGCGGAAGTGTGCCGTCATCGATTGTGGCGAAATATTTCTGCAGTACTAGATCAGCCGCGAGCGCATCCGCTTTTCTGGCGATAAGTTCGCGCACGACATCCACACAACCGGAAAGTGCAGCACTAGCCAACGGCGTGCTTTCATCCTTCGTTGTAACGTTAGTGTCAGCGCCGTGATCCAGCAATAGTTTCAAGGACTGGAGGAGCTGCTGGTTCAATTCAGCTACGGGCTTGCCTACTACCGTCCCTGTACCAGCGTGACACCAGAGTGTGGAAAAAATCGGAGGCTCGGCCCCCTCGGCACGGATATTTGGGTCTATATGCCGCACGGCCAGCAGGTGCTCCAGCACTTGCGGCCGATCGACAGCAGCAGACAGGATATCCGGCCCTCTGGATGTGGCACAGCCCTTGAAGAGAATATCTGCATTTGAGTCCAACAGGATATCAATGATGCTGATGTAACCCTTCCTCACGGCAATCTGCAGCGGCACGGTGCAGCTGCCCTTGACCCCGGCCGCTTTATCTGCCATTCCCGCTTTTGCCAGCACCCAAACAACAGGCGTAATTCCAGCGTCCACCGCCGCATGCATGGGCCATAACCAAACAGTGCTAAACAATGCAATCACCAGACAGGGGATGCCCAGCAATGGTAAAAAGGTGATTTTGAGTCCGCGCTTCATCATGGTATTCTAATGCGCATGAGGTTTTTCTTTCCAGTAGTTTTAATCGCGCTGTGCCTGACGCAGCCAATGCTGCTGCCAGCGATGGCGGATAAACCAGGAACGGTCAATCACGAATCTGCCGCCATGGAAAGTTATGCTATGACCATAGCTGCGCTGCCGCCGACAGAGCAGGAAGTTCCACGTACGGTGCTAAAGATGATGCAGGCAGGCCAGTTGCCCGTGCTTTATCCCGACAAGCCTGAAATCTGGGTACCGGGGCCCGAGCGGCAGTTTACGCCTCTAGGCGCTTCGGAATGGGCCGCACTTTCGCAATCTGACATTATTGAATCTTCTCAAACGGCTGCTGGTACCTACAAACTTGCCAAAAACGGATACAGGATTCTTGCCTTCTTCACTCCAGAAAACTGGCACGGAAAGTGGGAGGCGTCATGTGAGAAAGCCGAACTTCGGCAGCCACGCCGCATCGGCGACAAGGTGGGAAAGGACGCTTCGGACGCTAGAAGATTCCTTCGCGCGCGTTTCATCATCTTCGGCCCCGGTATTTTTCCTGCGGACATGATTTGGGAAGACCCCTATACGATCAAAAATACCATTTCCGGCGCCTCGCTCCGGATCACGCCAAAGCACTGGGACCAAAGGGCTCCGGCTCCCTGTTTCAATCTTGCTTTCGCTGAATCAGGAAATGTTGAGGAATTCAACTGGAAGGCGTTTTACGAGCACCTATAATTCATAACTCCACCACAGGGGATTGTGATTAACCTTTGCTTTGGCTACGATAATGGCGTTCAGGGCATAACTGATTTTCAAATGGGGATTTTTTTATGATGCCTAAACCCGACAGATTAACGACACGTTTTAGCCATTTCACCACGCCGCCGCGCAAACCCGGATCACCCGACGAGAAGGCGATTTTGTTCGCTGCGCTGCGCGAGGGCGATGCCGATATTTCCCTCTCCATCATCCGCCGCTATCCGGACGCCCATACATGGGAAGACCGCGCGGGCAATACGCCCCTGATGATGACGGCCATCCACGGCGAAGGCATGAAGGCCGTGACGAAACAATTGCTGGAAATGGGTGCGGACGTAAACGCGCAGAACAAGCACGGCGGCAACGCGCTGGCGCGCGCCGCGCATTTCGGCCATGCCGATCTGGTCAAGACTTTGCTGAAGGCCGGCGCCGACCCCGCGATGAAGGACGCCGCGAATAACGACGCCGCCGACTGGGCGCGCAAGAGCAACCACCATGCGATTGCGGCCGCGCTCGAGGAAGCAAAGAAACCAAAATCTTTGACTCCGGCGAAGCCGGGTGCGCCGAAGGTGCCGAAGCCCTGATGGCCCCTCCGATCCCGCCCAGCAAGTACAGCAATGCCTTTGGCAACGCATCGCCCCCCGCTGGCAAGGTGCCGCAGGAGGAAGTGAATAAATTCTGCGCGGCCGCCAAGGATGGCAATGCCGAGGTTGTGAAGCAGAAATTGAAGGAATACGGCCCCGCGATTTTAAACCGCACCGACAACATGAACGACACCGCCCTGACCTGGGCCGCATGGATGGGGCATAAGCACGTTGTGCAGATTTTGCTGGATGCCGGCGCCGATATCAACGCGCGCGGCATGACGAACCGCACGGCCCTTGGCTGGGCGGCACAGGGCGCGCGGTATGAAGTGATCCAGCTGCTGCTGGAAAAGGGCGCGGATACGTCGCTGGCCGATATTCACGGCAAGACGCCGCTGCAGATCGCGCAAGAGTCTCCCCACCCCGACACCGCCGCCGTCTTCACCGAATTCGAACGCACGCGCGGCAAAGCCGCCGTGGCGAAATCCGAAATCGAAGCCGCCCGCGCCCGCAGCGAGGCGGCGATTGATGCGCTGAAAAAACAGCGGCCGAATTTCAAGCTGAAATAAATTTCAAGCTCAAGTAGTGCTGATGGTATAGCGGGTCATGATCCGGCGGCCGAGGTATGTCGCGCCGGTTTCCAGCAGTTCGTCGACGGTGACGTCGGTTTTTGATTTGAAAAGATTCACGACATCATCATACGAAGCGTCAAAATAATAACGGATGCGCGTCATGGCGTTTGTGTCGACAACGACCACCTGACGCGGCCATGACTTGAATTCCGTGACGGGGCCGCCGAAAAACAGCGTTATCAGGAAGGCTTCCACGGTCGACTCGAATCCGCTCAATTCCAGTTCCTGTATGTTGACGACCGGGCGGGTTCCATCAGGCGCGGAGGGCATAATCATGCTATACAGCGCCACTCTGTGATCGACATCGACGACGGTGCGGGAGCGGGACAATTCGCGCAGGATGACCGGCACTACTGGTAACCCTTTGCCTGCAAGGCGAACAGGCGGGCGTAGAGACCGTCCTGCGCGATCAGCTGTTCGTGGGTGCCTTGTTCTTTCAGCGTGCCACCTTCCAGCACGATGATTTTCGCGGCGTTGCGGACGGTGGAGAAACGGTGGGAGACCAATATCAGCGTCTTGTCGGTATATTGCTGTTCGAGGTTGTTGAAAATCTCGAATTCGGCTTCGGCATCGATGGCGCTGGTGGGTTCGTCCAGAATTAAAACCGGCGGGGCGGCGTAGAAGGCACGCGCAATCGCAAGCTTCTGCCACTGGCCGCCGGACAGTTCCTGCCCGTCCTTGAATTCCTTGCCCAGCTGCTGATTGTATTTGTCCTTGAAGCCTTCGATAAAGCCTGCGGCGCCGGCCTTTTTCGCCGCTTCCTCGATCTTCGCATCGTCGACCTCGCCCAGACCGCCCAGCGCGATGTTTTCCTTGACCGTGAAGTGATAGCGCATGAATTCCTGGAATAATGTGCCAAGGTGCTTGTGCCATTGCGCAAGATCGAGATCGCGGAGATCGACGCCGTTGATCAGGATGCGACCGCTTTGCGGATCGTAGAAGCGGCAGAGGAGCTTGATGACCGTCGTTTTGCCAGCACCGTTCAGACCCACGAAGGCGACGCTTTCGCCCGGTTGCAGGGCGAAGGACACATTATCCAGTGCCTTGTTGTCGCCGCCGGGATAGGTGAAGGTGACGTTTTCAAAAACGATAGAGGGCGGCTTGACCTGTTCAAACACCACCGGCGTATCGCGGCGCGGCAGCACCTGCGGCAGTTTCAGGAAAGCATCGAAGCTGTCGACGTAAAGGCTAAGTTCATACAACCGGCCTATCTGGGTCGAAGCACCGGAGGCGCGCGCGCCAAGCTGGTCGAGCATCGTCAGCAGCAGCGTGAAGGAGCCGATCGACAGCGTCGCGGCGGTGACGGCAGGCAGGAAGTGCCATGCCACCGCGAACAAAACCACGCCCTCGATCAGCGGCGGGATCAGGGAGAGGAAAAACTGGCGGCGCAGTTCGACGCGCGCGTTGTTGAATAAAAAATCCTGTATCCTGCTCATGCGCGACATGAAGGCGGGGCCGGTGCCGTTCATGCGGGCTTCGCGCACTGTCATGGGGTCTTCCATGATGTGCATGATGTACCAGAGTTTCTTCGACTCCGGCGTGTTCTGGCTCCAGATGCCCCACTGGCGGTTGCCCGACACCGCCTGAACCCAGAGGCGCGGCACGGACATAACGGTCAGCAGCAGCGGCAGCCACCAGCCATAGGGGATCAGCGAAATAAAGGCCGCCGTAAAGGCAATCAGGTCGACCGCCGTGATGCCCATCGTGCGCAAATATTCCGACGGCCGCCAGACATGGCTTTCGCGCGCGCGGCTGATAGTATCCTGCACGCCCGGGTCCTCGAAGTGAGAGAGATCGAGGCTCATCATCTTGGTATGGAACGTGCGGGCCAGTGCGTTCTGGTATTTATAGCGGAACACGGCGTCGAGATACGACTGCACGTAGGAGAAAAACACCACGTTGTCGAAGAGGTTAATCAGATACCGAGCCGACAACACGCCCAGCACCACGACGGGAATAACGGTCGATGGCGCGGCCTGCGCGACGCTTAAGGAGTCGATCAGCAGCTTCATCGCGTAGGCGGTGATAAGGGGGATGAGCGCGCGGAAGAAAGAGGCCGCGTAGTAGATTTTCAGCACCCCCGCGTCGGTTTTCCACGCGATCGCCACCACCAGTTTCGCGCAGATCCACATGCGCTGCACGGGGGCGAAGCGTTCCTTCAGCGTTTTTTTCGCTTTGGGGGCGTCATCGTTGACGGCGGCGTCGGACAAGGGTTACTCCCCGCTTGTTATTCTTTACGGCCGCCGGTGATCCAGGCGGGGGATTTTTTGGTGTCGACCGGCGCCGGATAGTCTTCTTTCAGCTTTTCAAGGCATTCGCCGCGGCCGGGGATGAAATCTTTCATCATCCACCATTCCGACAGTTCTTGCAGAATGCGGCCGACTTCGGGGCCTTCTTTCCAGCCCAGCTTCATCACGTCGTCGCCGATGACGGGGAAGCGCGGCGGCTTGAACGACGTCGCCAGATTGTAAAGGCGGTCGAGGTTTTCCTTGTTCCCCGTGCGGGCGGCGGATAACAAAAGCAGGCTGCGCGCCGTGTCGCCGTCGGTGCGGAAGACCAGCTGCTTGACCTCATGGTCCAGCATCCCCATGTCGACGCGCTGCACGGGCAGCACCAGCGTCATGAGCGTATAGGCCTGTTCGTTCGACAGTTTCAGCGCCTTGGCGACCGAGATCAGCCCATCCTTCGTCACGTCGAGCAGCGCGGCCAGGCGGCGGAGCACATAGGCCTTGTGCTGCTGCCCCTGTTCCAGCGCGACAAGGCGCATCAGCGCGTCGGCATTGGTCGCTTCGGGCAGGAAATGCGTCACCACGCCCGCGCGCAGCATGATTTTCCACACCAGACCGCAGCGGTCTGATTCCAGCAGTTTGAAGCTTTCGCGGCGCACGCGCTCGCCCGACAGCTTGTGCAGCTGCGAGGCCATCTTGGCGCAGGCCTTCAGCGCGTTGGCGTCGGGCACGCCCTGCCCGAAATGCGCGTAGAAGCGGAAGAAGCGCAAGATTCGCAAAATATCTTCCTTGATGCGTTCCTCCGGCTCGCCCACGAAAATGACGGAGCCGGTGCGCAGGTGCTCGATGCCGTTATAGGGATCGTAGATCTGGCCTTCCATGTTGGCCGACATGGCGTTGATGGTGAAATCGCGGCGCGCGGCGTCTTTGCTCCAGTCGTCGGTGAAGGCGACCTCGGCATGGCGGCCGAAGGGGTTGACGTCGATGCGGAGCGTCGTGATTTCAAACGGCTTGCCGTCGACGATGGCGGTGACGGTGCCGTGCTTCAGCCCCGTGGGCACATAGTTGATTTTCGCGGCCCGCAGCCTGTCGATCACTTCGTCGGGCTTGAAGGGCGTGGCGATATCGATGTCGATCACGTCGCGGTTGACCAGCGCGTCGCGCACGCAGCCGCCGACGAAACGCGCCATGCCCTTTTGCGCGTCCAGCGCCTCCATCACCCGCACCGTATCGGGGGCGATCATCCAGGCCTGCTGCGCGAGACTTTTGTTGAAGCTCATGCTACTGCGGGCCCTTTGCGGCGGGATCACTCTTTTTAGGGGCTGGGTTGTCATTGCCGGGGTTCCCTTTATTGCTGTCTATCGCGTTGGCGAAGCTTTTCAGCATCCCTGCGGTGGCGCCCCAGATATGGTGGCCGTCGTGATCGCAGGCGTAGAAGCGGCGTTCGCCGCCTTCGAAAGTCAGGTTTTCTTCATGCAGGCCCTGCGGCGAGAGGATATGGGCGAGCGGCACTTCGAAAATCTTGGCGACTTCCGACGGCTGCGGCTGCCATTCCTGCGAAACTTCCAGTACAGCCACGACGGGCTTTACGCGAAAGCCCGTGCGCGTCACGTAATCTTCCAGCTGGCCCAGCACGCGGGCGTTGTCGGGGTTCAGCCCGATTTCTTCGGAAGCTTCACGGAGCGCGGTTTCAATTTCGTTTTTATCTTTCTTCTCCACCCCGCCGCCCGGAAAGCTGATCTGCCCCGCATGGGAATTCAGCGTCGTGGTGCGTTCGGTGAACAAAACAGAAAGCGATCCATCCGGTTTTTTCAGCAGCAGTATCAGAACGGCGGCGTCACGCAGCGCGCCTTCCTTCTGCTTCATGCCGGGGTTGAGCGCATGGTCGCCGTTGCCGGGCGCGGGCGTGTAGGATTTCAGGCGCGATTCTATTTCTTCCAAAGTGGGAACAGTCATGACGCGGCCCCGCCGATCCTGCCGATCGGGAAAAACACGTTTGAGCTCCATACGCCGTATAGCCCCTTTTCCTGCGCGTCCTCGACCGCGAGCTTCACGAGGTCGTAATAGACCGCACGTGTCAGCCGCGCTTCGAGCGCATCGCGCACAAGCACATAGGGCGACGGTTCTTCACCACTCGTCACCCTTAGGGGATGATCAGAACCCGCCGTCACCCAATCGTCAAGGTTGGTGCGGAAGGAAATCACTTGCGATTTTCCGGAACCTTTTGCCGTCATTTCCACCGCCATAAAGGGGACGTCTTCGACTTCGATGCGCCCCCTTTCATAGGGGGTGATCAGCCAGTAATCGCCCGCATCGTCCTTTTTTAGCACAGAAGCGAAGAGCTTTACCAGATTATGTCTATTGATCGGCGTGCCGTTATAGATCCACTGCCCGCCGCGCAGGATTTTAATGCCGTAATATTCTTCTGAATCAACAGGTCGCATAGAGTTTCTAAGGTTGAAGGGGCTTAAACTCGAAGTAATAAAAAAATAGTGCGGAGAGCGACTCCGCACTATTTTTATCCCGTTAACGACGAGCTGTTGTTTTCTTTTGCTCGCTCAGCTGCTCTTGCAGCAATTGGACCTGCAGCCGCATGTAGAGGTTGCCCCAATGTTTGCGGTTTTTGCCGACCTGATCGGGGTTACGCACGCCTTCGCGCGTAAGCTGGTAGGTTTCGTCTACCAAGATGGGGCCGGTATTTTTCCAGACCTGCACCACATTTTCGAAACCACCACGCCATTCAGCCCTCCCCGTTTTCGGATTAATTTGAACATAGTTGCGGAAGGCTGCAAGAATTGGGAAAGTAGCGCCCTTGGTGAGGCGGTATTTCCCGCCCGTAAGGCCGGCAAACGGGAAATCGAAGGTTTTTTTCCTTTCGGAAGCGTCTTCGATGATTTTCATTTTACCGGCGGCCCCGCCCGACTCATTGTGCATTTCGCGGAAGTCATGGCGGATGAGGTCGTAGAGCTTCAAGCCGTCCTTGAGCAGCGGGCTCAACTTGAAATATGTGCTATTTTTGACGTCGTCCTTATTCTTCTCGTAGTCCTCAGCGAACTTCTTGAGCGGAGTGCTCCATTTCTCATAGGCGGAAATCGGATGCTTAGTGCTGTTAATGTCGTTGGGGAAATCAAACACGTTGAACGCCTCGAGAACGCTGATCAGATCGCGGACGTCGTAGTCAGCATCGTCGCTCTCATTCCACGAGATATTGTCCGCGTAGGCCTCCCCTTCGATTGCAGCTTTGAGCCAATTGAAAACACCGGCAATGTTGTAGATGGACTTCGGTGCGACTTGAATGCCCGTGTTCAGGCCCCTTGCGATGTCGCTAATCATTTCTTCCGTGACACCGGTGCGGATGTAGACTTCGACGAATTGCTCTTTGGGGGTCGTCTTGTCACTGTTGGCTTGCTCGATGATCTTTGCAGTATGAGCGCCATCGACGATACCACCCTCCTCGTTGTCGACCGTCAGTTCAAAGAGATCTTTCTCGATCATTTTGACCGACGTTGCGAGGATGGTGATGCCCTTATTCATCAGGTCGAATGTCCCCGGTGTGGCTGTCTCGCCATCAAGACTGCTCCTGACATCCTTGTACACGCGCCTGTCGAGCCCGACAGGTTCGCGTGCGTTAGCAGCCGCGCTGATGTTCGCAGGAAAATCCTGCGCAGCGACAGTCAGCCAGTACTTTTCGATTTGGGGGAAGATAGGGTGAGAGATTTTGCGCATTTGGTATACGCGGACGCGATGGACGGATTTGCCCATTGTAGTTCTCCTTTTGCAATGCCGACGATGCGGCTTGGGTTACAGAATGACTGAGCATGCGGTGACGCCAGTCGGAGTTGATTTTATATGGACCCCGTCTTTCAGTCAAGCAGCACCGATCGATAAATCAAAAGACGATCTCCTTAGCTCAGCCGCAAAAGAGCCATGTGAGATTATGGCTACTATCTAAGCGCTGCGGCGTTCAGAGAAGAAGCCCAGCAGCCTTCACAGGAATTTCTTAATCTTGGCTCTATATAATAGAGACGTAGGAACTCACCTGCGGCAATAGGGGTAAACGCTTAAAATGACTGTCTTTCTGGCCGCCCAGGAAAAGATGGAGATGCACTTTAACGGGCCCATGCGGTCGGGCATCGTTCTCGATTCACAGGCGCTGCTGAACGCAGGCTATCGCAAGTTTCAGGCCGAGCTGGCGAAGATGCTGCGCGAGCGGTATGTGGGCCGCTGGGAAACGCCCGATTTCCGCGGCCGCAAAAACAACATGAGTTTCGACGTCGACAGTTTTCAGGGCGAAACCATCATTCCGAGATTTCTGATCAACCGGATTTTCGAGGGCGAGGATATGCAGAATATCCTGTCCGAATTCCACCTGCCGAACGAGCTGACGCCGCCCGAGCAGCTGGAAACCCCGGGCGCGCCGCAGGAAAACGAAAAGGCGGAGGATTACCGCCCCGACCCCGAATTCGAAACATCCGTCCCCGCGCATGACAAGCGCAGCCGCGGTCCCCGCCCCGAAAAAAAACGCATCGACGCCAGTTTCGCCATCGAGCGGATGGACGTGGTGCTGTACGACTATGGCTATGCGTCCTGCGTCATCAGCGGCCATGTGACGGCGCACAAAGACCTGACCATTCAGGAATACCGGTCAAGCGTCGAGCAGATCAGCTCCGCCCTGTCGGACTATACCGAACTCTTCCAGAGCACCATCGCCAAAATCGCCAAGGTGATCCCGAAGCAATTCGTGGTGATGAGTTTCCACGAAGGCGACGTGCTGGACGAAGACCACTGGCCGCATACCACGCTGCGCCGCCATATCGGCGAGCTGTTCTGGGTGCATCGCCTGTTTGCCGTGCCCTGTAAAAACCAGGTCGAGCTGATCCGCCAAAAAACCGAGGCACGCGCGCTGGTCTATTCGTCGCGCACCGACGTGATGGAGGATATGAGTTTGCGTTCCGACATGGCGATATTCCCCGGCCACGGCAATTCATGCGTTGTCTATACCGAAGGCGTCACGCCGGCATGGAACGCGGCGCGGCTCCGCGCCACGGTGCGGGCGAAAAACGTTTTCTATGCGGCATTGGAAGACCTTGACCGCGATTTGTTTTACCTCAACAACGAAGTGGGGCAATTGTCGGGCGCGGAGGATATCCAGCAGCTGGAGCAATTCGCGCGGTATATGTCGGACTGCCTTGTGCGCGTGAATTTCCTGAAATCCGTCTATGACGACTACGACAACCAGCTCGACCCGCAATCAATCGAGATATGGAACCTTTTGCGCAAGGCGTGGATTATGGATGACATGTTCCGCGCCATCGACCAGAAAGTGCAGATGCTCGACAAGGCCCATAGCCGCACCGTGCAGCGCATCGCCGCGCTGCAGAGCAAGAAACTGGGCGCGCTGATCGTCGCCTTTATCGGCATCGCGCTCTCCGCCCTTGTGATGGGCGTGCTGGGTGTTTTTTCGCACGGGCTCGCGCCCGAGATGTCTTTGTGGCAGGTAATCCTGCTTGCTTTCGGCTTGGGCGGTGCTACTTTTATAGCAACGCGGTTTTACAGGAAAAAATGAGGAAAAAATGACAATTCAACCTCTCGCTTCGGCGGAAATCTCGACCGACCTTGAAAAGAAAGTGGCCGTGCTCGCACGCCAGCTCACCTCCGCGCGCGAGAATGTGCACAAGGTCATCATCGGCCAGCAGAGCGTGGTGGATTTGTGCCTGACGGCCATTCTTTCCGGCGGCCACTTCCTCATCATGGGCCTGCCCGGTCTTGGCAAAACCAAACTGGTCGAAACGCTGGGCACGGTGCTGGGCTTTGATGCCAAGCGCGTGCAGTGCACGCCCGACCTGATGCCCGCCGATATCGTGGGTTCTGAAATTCTCTCGACCGATGGCGGCGGGGAGCGTTCGTTCCGCTTTATCAAGGGCCCGATTTTCTGCCAGCTGCTGATGGCGGACGAAATCAACCGCGCCTCACCGCGCACGCAATCCGCGCTGTTGCAGGCGATGCAGGAATATCAGGTATCCGTCGGCGGCACGACCTATGACCTGCCGCGCCCCTTCCACGTGATGGCGACGCAAAACCCGCTGGAGCAGGAAGGCACCTATCCGCTGCCCGAAGCGCAGCTGGACCGTTTCATCATGCAGATTGATATCGGTTACCCGACGCTGGCCGACGAAAAGAAAATGATTTTGGTCACCACCGGCATGCAGCAGGAAAAGGCCGACAAGGTTTTCAGCCCCGCCGACATCACGGCGGCGCAGGCCATTATCCGCCAGTTGCCCATCGGCCAGAAAGTGGTCGACGGGATTTTGAACCTTGTGCAATCGGGCCGCCCCGACCAATCAAAACTCGAGAGCGTCAGGAAGCACGTCAGCTGGGGCCCGGGCCCCCGCGCTGGGCAGGCCTTTATGCTGGCGGCGCGTGCGAAGGCGCTGCTGGAAAATCGTTACTCGCCCTCGCTCGACGATGTGGTCGCGCTGGCGCCTTCTATCCTGCGCCACCGCATGGCGCTGCATTTCTCGGCCCGCGCCGAAGGCAAGACGATCGAGGATATCATCAAGGAAATGACGGCGCAGCTGGGCTAGTCGATGCTCGATCAACTTTACGGCCTTTTCAGTTTTTTCAAGAACAAGGAGCGCGTGACGCTACCCAAGGGCGGGCCTGTGATTATCATGGGCGAAGACGCGGCCGTTATCTATTCACGCGGCGGCACGGGCCCCATGGCAAGCATCGAACGGCGCGCGCTACTGCCGTGGCGCATGCCGGGATTTGAAGCGGCGATGCAGGAAGCGCTGTCAGGGTTGAAGGGCCAGCCCGCGCCGCTGTTGCTGTTCAATGGCAGCAACCAGAAATACTTCGTGGAGGAAACGCCCGCTTCACTTCGCTGGTATGACGCGCCAAGGTTTGTGAAGCGCAAGGCGGAAATGGCGCTGCCGGAATCCGTCACGCGCGGCTGGATGCGCCAGCCCGCCAACCCCGATGTCAAAGCGCCGCCTGTCTACCTGATGGTGGGGATCGACAAAACCGCGCCGATGCTGCGCATGGCGGCGGCCATGAACGCGGCGGGAATCAAGCCCAGCGGCTGCGGCACGCTGCCGCTGGAATCGCTGAGCCTTGCGACGGAACTGGCGGCGAAACTGCCGCGCAAGGGCCCCCCGTCGCGCTGGGTGATGCTGATGGCGCAGCACGAAAACGGCTGCCTGCGGCAGATTATTTCACGCGACGGCGGGATGATCATAACGCGCATCACGCCCACCCCCTACCTGCCCGGCGAGGAGAAATGGGACGAGGAAGCGGGGCGCGAATTCAACGCCACGCTGATCTATATGGCGCGGCGCGGCTTTACGCCGGAACAGGGGCTCGATTTCATCGTGCTCTGCGACAAGGCCGATAAAGCGTTTTTCGAGAAAAAGCCCGACGCCGCCCGCAACGTGAATGCGGTCACGGTGGCCGAAGCCATGAAGGCCATTATGCCCGGCATCATCGCCTCGCCCCCGCCCGGCAATTTCGCCGACGCGCTGCACGCGGCCTGGGCGTCGAACTTCGCCGCGCTCCGCGTGCCACTGCCCTACCCCCAGCTGACGCCGGTGGTGAAGGACGGGAAGACGTTGCATTAATAGCCGTAGCTGCGGGGTGCCGGTTTTTTCTTTTCGGGCGCTGGTGCGGATTTCTTTTTAGGCGCCGCTTTGGGTTTTTCTTCAGCGGCGTTCCTGCCGCCGATCAGCAGGGTGCCATCCTGTTTGGCAATCGCCGCGGCCCCGAACTTGACGCAATCGCTGCTCGCCTTGATGGCGTAGGTTTTGCCGTCGACGATCACATCGCGGCGGCCCTTCATGACGGTCAGCACCTTGTAATCCTGTATCGTGATTTCCATGCCGTCCGTGTCGTCGTATTTGACGCATATCTTGTCGCCGCCACGGCCCAGCACGTCGCGCAAGGAGGCGGATTTTTTATCGCTGCGGACGAAAGCGGCGGCTTTCGCCTTGAAATCCACCATCTGCGCATCATCCTTCTGCACCGTTACAAAATAAATGAAGCCGGCGGCAAGAACGACGGCGGCGGCGATATGGGCGGATTTTTTCATTTTCATTTCTCCAGCGGGTAATGCTGCAATTCTTCGTAAACCGGGCCGTTCTTGGTGCTGCGGCTTTGGTAGAGAATAAAATCTTCCACCTCGAACGCGTCGCCGGAAAAGAGGTTATGCGCGGCCATGAACTGGCCGACCTTGTCTTCCTCCACATGGCGCAGCCTTGCCAGCGTCACGTGCGGGATGTATTTGCGGTTTTCGAACGGCAGCTTGTATTTTTCCAGCGCGCGGTCGACTTTTTCTTTCAGTCTGTGAAGCGGTTCGCTTTTTTCGACGCCGATCCACAGAACCTTGGGGAATTCGCCCTGCGCGAAGCTGCCGGTGCCTTTTAATTCCACCTTAAAGGGCTCCATGCGGATACCGGAGAGCGCTTCATCGACCATTTCCGCATCGGCCTCGTTCACTTCGCCGATAAAGGTCAGGGTAATGTGAAAGTTGTCGCGCTCCGTCCAGAGCGCGCCTTCGATACCGCCCTGCAGCAGCGTCAGGCGCTGGCGCAACAGGATGGGCAGGGACAATCCGGCGAAAAGGCGAAGCATGTTATTCCAGCGGGGATTTTTTCACGAGCAGGTCGGCGACAGTCGGCAGCATCTTTTCCACGATCACGGCGACGCCTTCCTTGTTCGGGTGCACGCCGTCGCGCTGGTTGAGGTTGGCGTTCAGCGCCACGCCGTCGAGGATAAAGGGATAGAGCACCGCGTTATAATCGCGCGACAGGTCGGCGTACATTTTAATATAGGCGCCGTCGAAAACCTTGCTGCGCGCATGGCGCATGCCCGCCATCATGACAGGCAGCTTCTTGTCTTTCAAAATTTCCATCATCTGGCGCAAATTTTCGCGCGTCAGGCCGGGCTGGATATTGCGCAGCATGTCGTTGCCGCCAAGGCAGATGATGACGTAATCGGGCTTCACGTTTTTCAGCTGCCATTCAAGGCGGCGCAGGCCCCCCGCCGATGTCTCGCCCGAATTGCCGGCGTTCACCACCCGCACGGGCAAGCCATGTTCTTTCAGCTTGGCCTCCAGCTGCGCAGGCAGGGCGTCGGTTTTCGCCAGGCCCAGGCCTTCGACCAGGCTGTCGCCGAAGAACATAATGACTTTTTCTTTGGCGACCGCGGGCGGCGGGGCGGGATCGACCGCATAGGCAGGGAATACGGCAATAAACATCAATAAAATCAATGCGGCCTTGAAGACGGCCCAATTAGCTTTATTCTTAAGCGGATTGGAGAAAAACGCAGGCATGAACAAGTCCCCTCATCATTCCCCTATTGTAACGCTTCAGGGCGTCGATTTGAAACTGAAAAGCGACGCGGGCGAAGTGCATATCCTGAAGGACATAAACCTCAATCTAGAGCAGGGGCGCACTGTTTCCATCACCGGCCCTTCCGGTTCGGGAAAGACATCGCTGCTGATGGTGCTCAGCGGACTGGAAAGACCGACGGGCGGGAAAATCACCGTTGCGGGTCAGGACTTGTCCGCCATGGGCGAGGACGGGCTTGCCGCCTTCCGCCGCGACCAGATCGGCATCGTCTTCCAGAACTTTCATTTGATCCCCACTATGACCGCGCTTGAGAACGTCGCCGTGCCGCTGGAGCTGCGCGGGGAGAAAGACGCGTTCGAAAAAGCCAAAGCCGCGCTTGAACAAGTCGGCCTTGGTCATCGCCTGACCCATTACCCTGGGCAGCTGTCGGGCGGGGAGCAGCAACGCACCGCGCTCGCCCGCGCCTTTGCGACCAAGCCGCGCCTGATACTGGCGGACGAGCCCACCGGCAACCTCGACGCCGCGACGGGCGAGAAAGTTTTAGAAGTGCTGTTCGGCCTTGCCGAGCAGGGCGGCACGACATTATTGATCGTCACGCACGACCCGAAACTGGCGGCGCGCTGCCAGCAGGCGGTGAAGATCGCCGACGGGCGTATCGCCGCATGAGCTTGGCCCTGACCTATGCACGGCGTGAAATGCGCGCAGGGCTTGCGGGTTTTTACGTCTTTATCGCCTGCCTTGTACTGGGCGTCGCGGCCATCGCCGCCGTGCAGTCATTATCACGCGCAATGCAGGAAAGCCTGCTTCATGACGGCAGGTATATTCTGGGTGGTGACGTCGCGGTGCGCACGCTCTACCAGCCCGCGACACAGGAACAGCTTGATTTCATGCGCAAGGAACTGGGCGAGGTGAGCCGCACCGCCAACCTGTCGACAATGGTCAGGACAGCCGACGGCACACGCGCCACGATGGCGGAACTGAAAGCCGTCGACGCCCTGTACCCACTTTACGGTACGGCGGAATTTTCCGATGCGGCGGGCGTGAAGCTGGACAAAACACCGCAGGAAATCACCAAGGACGGCGGCGCTGCCGTCGAAAGCGGCCTGCTGGCGCGCCTGAACATCAAGCTTGGCGATAAAATCTTTATCGGCGAGAAAGACTTCACCGTCACCGGCGTCGTGACGCGCGAGCCCGACCGTATCGGCCTTGAGGGATTTTCGCTGGCGCCCCGCATCATCATCAGCTGGGACGATTTGCCGGCGACGAAGCTGATGGACGAAGGCAACCTTGCGTCCTATAGCCAGCGCATCAAGACGGACAAGGCGCTGACGGCGGAGAAAATGCTGGACGCCAAATTCCCCGGGCAAAACTGGCGCATCCGCGATTACACCAGTTCGTCGCCGCGCATCGAGCGCTATATCAACCGCCTTGCTTTCTTTCTGACGCTGACAGGCCTCACCACATTGCTGGTCGGCGGCGCGGGCATATCGAATGCCGTGCGCGGATACCTTGACGGGCGCATGGCGCATATCGCGACGCTGAAATGCCTTGGCGCGTCGTCTGGTTTTGTGCTGCGGGTCTTTTTATTGCAGGTATCCTTTATTGCGGTACTGGGCACTGTTATCGGTCTATGTATCGGCGCGGGAGCCGCCTATTACGCATCTGGGCTGCTGACGGCGAAGCTGTCGCTGACAGATTTGAAGGCTTTTTATCCGGATGCGCTGGCACTGTCGGCCACATTCGGATTGCTGGCTGCCCTTGCCTTCACGCTCTGGCCGCTGGGCCGCGCTGTAAAGGTGTCGCCCGCAGGGCTGTTCAGGGATGCGGTGGCCCATGCGCAGCAGCGGCCTTCGCCCGCTATCATTACAGTTATCGCGCTGTCGGGCCTGTCGCTGGCACTGCTGGCAGTGGCGTCTTCGGCTGATAAATTTTTCGCCATCTGGTTTACAGGCGGCGCGGCAGCCGCCTTCGTACTGCTGCTGGGGCTCTCCACGCTGGTAAAGACGATTTTGTCGAAAATCAAGCCACGCCAGCCGGAGGCGCGCATGGCGGTTGCCAATATCACGCGGCCCGGCAACGTATCGACCGGCATTTTGCTGTCATTGGGATTAGGACTTTCGGTGCTGGTGGCGATTGCGCTGGTGGAATATAACTTCTCGCGCCTTGTGAACGAGGATTTATCGGCGCATGCGCCGTCGTTCTTCTTCACCGACGTGCAGCCAGACCAGGTGGCGGAGTTCGAGAGGGTCGTCAAATCTTTCCCCTCGGCCCGCGAAATCAACATGACGCCGGTCTTGCGCGGCCGCATCGTGAAGGTGAACGGCGAGGCGGCGGAGGACAGGATCAAGGGTTCCGCCGCAGGGCAGCGCCACGACTGGGTGACGCGTTCAGACCGTTCCTTCACCTATATGGCCGAACCTCCCCCGCACGGAGAGATGACGGCGGGCAAATGGTGGCCGAAGGATTACAGCGGCGCTCCGGTGGTGTCGATTTCAACCGAAGTGGCCGATGCGCTTGATATCGGCGTGGGCGATACCATCACCGCCAACATCCTTGGCATCGAGATACCGGCCAAGGTCATGAACATCCGCAACGTCGACTGGTCAAGCTTCACGATGAATTTCGCCGTGACCTTTAACCCCGGCGCGTTGCAGGATGCGCCCGCGACCTATATGGCGACGGCGATTGCCGATGCGAAAGACGAAGAAGCGCTGATGGCAAAACTGGCGACCGAAATCCCCAATGTCACCAGCATCCGGCTGAAGGACGCACTGGAAGTCGCGGGCACCATCATCGCCGCCGTGGCGCAGGCCGTGCGCATCAGTGCGGGTGTGACGCTGCTGGCGGGGGCGCTGGTGCTGGCGGGCGGGATTGCGGCCGCGCGCCGCCGTCATGCCTATGACGCCGTGATTTTGAAGGTGCTGGGCGCGAGCCGCCGGCGCATCTTTACCGCCTTCCTGCTGGAATACGGCATTTTGAGCCTGTCGGCCGCGCTGCTGGCGTCGCTGATCGGCGCGGCGGCCGCCTGGGGCGCGGTGAAATTCATTATGGACCTGCCGTGGAAGTTCAGCCTGCTGTCGCTGCTGGGCGTGGCGACGCTCTGCATCACCATCACGCTGCTGGCGGGTTTTTCGGGCACCTTCGCGGCGCTGCGGCAGAAGCCGGCGACCTACCTTCGCAACAGTTGATTAAGCGCAAGCTTTCCCCTAGCCTGAATGCAGGGGGAGCGCATCATGGCAAAGGCTAAAAAAGCGACGCTGCAGCATTTCATGCGCGATACCTATTACACCATGGCGCTGGGGCTGACGGTTTCCGCCATGCTGGCCTTCGGGGTCGAAAACATTTATTTCCTTGGCAACCTGTTCCTCGGCTTTCCGCTGATCTTCCTGTCCATCATGGCGCCGCTGGTTTTTATCTGGCTGGGGTTCAGCCGCCAGCGCATCGAGCGGATGGAGGCGCAGAAAATCACCATCAGTTATTTCGCCTATGCCGCCATGATGGGCGTGTCGCTGACGGCGCTCTTCGGTATCTTCGTGCGCGGCATGATGGGGCCGATGCTGTTTATCACCGCGATCGCCTATGCCGCCGCGGCGCTGTTCGGGCAGCTGACGCGCCGCGATATCGGCAAGCTCGACAGCTTCCTTGTGATGGCGGCCACGGGCGGGGTGCTGGTGATGGCGCTGGTCAGCCGCATGGGGCTGGATGTCATCCAAATCATCGCCTGCGCGCTGGTGCTGGTGGCCTTTATCGGCATCGCGGCATGGGAGGAGCATATATTGCACGAAACCTATGACCACGGGCTGGATATGAACGACCCGCTGCGGCTCTCGGTTACCGGGGCGTTTATTATGTATATGGGGTTCATGGGATTGTTCGAAATGCTCTGGGGTTTTACCGGCTCTGCTAAAAAACGCAGATAATTCAAAAGCTTAATAATATTGTCATCCAATTCATCCGATGCTACGTATAAGCCTTAAGAGTTAGTGTTTTAACATCAAGGGAAGCCAAAACCATGTCTTACAACCGTTTTGACGCCGTTCAATCAGGCGCACAGGGCCGCGCGATCGACCCCGGCCTGCAGGCCTTTATGCGCAACGTCTATAACACCATGGGCGTCGGCCTGGTGCTGACGGGCGTGACGGCCTATGCCCTGTCGCAGATCGACGGCATCCGCGAGACGCTTTACACCTCGGGCCTGTTCTATGTGGCCGCCTTTGCGCCGCTGGTCTTTTTGCTGTTCGGTTTCACGCACAACCGCATCGTGCGCATGTCGGCCTCGCAGCTGCTGCTCATGTTCTCGGCTTTCGCGGTCACCATGGGCGTGTCGATGGGTTCCATCTTCCTCGTCTACAGCACCGCCGATATCGCGCGCGCCTTCTTCGTCACCGCCGGCACCTTTGCGGGCATGAGCCTTTACGGCTATACAACGAAGCGCGACCTCTCGGCCTTCCGCTCGTTCCTGTTCATGGGCCTGCTGGGCGTGTTTATCGCGTCGATTGTGAACATCTTCCTCGGCTCCGGCCTGATGCAGTTTGTTATTTCCTGCGCGGGTGTGCTGGTGTTTACAGGCCTGACCGCATGGGAAACGCAGAACCTGCGCCAGACCTATGCCGAAACCAACGGCCACGAAGCCAACAGCAAGATGGCCGTGATGGGCGCGCTGGGCCTCTACCTCAACTTCGTCAACCTGTTCCAGATGATCCTGCACCTGATGGGCGGCAACAGGGAATAAGCGATACTCAACGTCACTGAACAAAACCCCGCCTCTTAAAAGGCGGGGTTTTTGTTTGCCGAAGGCGCGGTTTTTGTTTGGTTACTCTTTTTTAACTGTCTACAACCTATAATTGCGTCAGGAGTATTTATGCAACTGATCGGCACATCGGCTGTTTGGATGGAAACGCTGGATCTTGCGGCCAAAGCCGCGCAGAGCCGCGCGCGCCTGCTGCTGCTGGGTGAAACCGGCACGGGCAAGGATATGCTGGCCCGTTACATCCATATTCGCAGCGGCAGGGCGGCTGCGCCCTTCGTCGCGCTTAACTGCGCGGCATTGTCGCCGGAACTGCTGGAATCAGAATTGTTCGGCCATGCGAAGGGCGCCTTTACCGGCGCATCCCGCGCGCATGACGGATTGGCGGCAGCGGCGCATGGCGGCACGTTGTTTCTGGACGAGATTGCCGAGCTTGCCCCCGCACTCCAGGCGAAGCTGCTGCGCTTCGTCGATACGGGCGAATACCGGCCCGTCGGTTCAACACAGGCAAAACGCGCCGATGTGCGGCTGATCGCTGCCACCCACCAGCCGCTGGAATTGCGCGTGGGCGACGGACGTTTCCGCGAAGACCTTTATTTCCGCCTGTCGGTGCTGACGATAACGCTGCCCCCCTTGCGCGCGCGGGCGGAAGATATCGCGCCGCTCGCCCGCCATTTCCTGACACTTGCTGCGGCGGAGGAAGGCAAGAATTTTACAGGTATCTCAGCCGAAGCCGAAGCCGCGCTATCCGCCCGCGCTTTCGCTGGCAACGTGCGGGAACTGGAAAACCTGATCCGCCGCGCGGTGGTGATGCACGAAGGTCCGGTGCTGGCAGCGTCGCATCTGCCGCCGCCACGACAGGCAGAAGCTATACAAGTTTCAACGGCTCCTCGCCCCTTACGCCTTCTGGAGCAGGAAGCCATCGAGGCCGCCATCGACTATTGCGGCGGCAATATTCCCCGCGCCGCTGCCTTGCTGGAGGTTGCGCCCTCCACGATTTACCGCCGGCGCGAGGTGAATTAGGCATTAAATTCAATGTTTAAGCCTTTGCACCCCTGAATCCCCTTGAATCGCGCTGGCAGGCAGTTTATGTTTCCCCCACTTCCGGATTCTTTTACGGAGGGCCCGTAGCTCAGCTGGGAGAGCGCCTGCATGGCATGCAGGAGGTCGTCGGTTCGATCCCGATCGGGTCCACCAAGTTTTTCACAACATCGCTGTTTTTGTTTTTGCCGCCGAACCGACGGTCTTTATTTGCGCGCGGAGCGCGTGAGGTTCGATCCCGATCGGGTCCAAGTTATTAAAAGAAAAAAGCCCCGCGCTTGCGCACGGGGCTTTTTCTTGTCGAAAGTTCTATCCGATTAGGAAAGAGCTGCCGATTTCAGTTTTTTCAGCGGACGGATCTTCACGCGCACCGAAGCGGGCTTCGCAGCCGCTTTCATCATTTCGCCGGTGGCGGGGTTGCGGATCAGCGTGCCTGCTTTGCGAGCGGGAACTTTGCGCAGCGTGACTTTCATCAGGCCGGGCAGGATGAAGATGCCATTGCCTTTCGGATGGACCGAACCCAGCATGGTGTTTTCGAGCGTCGAGAGGACGCCAGCAGCTTGCTTGCGGCTCAGTTCGTTCTGCTCGGCGAGCAGGCCGATGAGGCCCGACTTCGTGAGCTGGCCCTTCACGGGCGTGATTGCAACGGGTTTAGCGGATTTTTTAGCGGAGGATTTCTTAGCCATGTTGATGCACTTTCTTTTCTAGAGCGTTAGCGTTTTTAAAGGATATTGCAGCCATTATATTGTTTTTTTGCAAACACCCAAGCGGTTTTTCACTTTTATGCCGTTAAATCTGCACTTTTATGCACTATATCTGGTGGCGGAGCCACGCCAGTATTTTCGGGCGCACCATCGGGTGCGGCAGGTTTTTGCCGTTGCTCCAGCGCGCGACAGCGCCGGATGACAGGCCGAAAGCGTCGCGGAAGGCGCTTTCCTCGACCCCGAAATCCGCCCTCGCGCGGGTGACAGCCTTGGCGAAAGTATCGTCGGCAACGTGGCCGCCATGCTCTAAAAGCCCCAGTTTTGCCTTGAAAAGCGCCTTTTCCACAGGGGCCGACGTCTTGTTAAAAACTTTCTTCAACTCGTTCATTCTGAATCCTTTTCAATATGTTACCCGGCACGACAAGGCTGCTGAAAACTACTTGGCGGCCTCCTGCGGTGATGAAAAGGAGAAAGCAAAAATACGAAAGCCCCTGCCGGAAATTCGGCGGGGGCGGCGGTCGGCTGTAACAGTCGGCTGCGTCATGAATAGCTAAAGACTAGCCGATCGCGTCAACCCTGTCAAAAATCATATGGTAATAGCTATTTCTTGGCGCCGGGTGCGTGATGCACTTTTGCGACAGGCGCAGGCAAATGCGCATGTTCGGGTTGGGCCATCACAACCTTGATGCGCGGCGACGCGGCGTTGAAATCGCCGGAAAGCCCTCCCCGCTCTTCGGGCGTGAAGATCAGCTTGTCGTAGTCGATCGTCTCGCGCCGGTTGGGATTCTGCGCGTGATCATACTGCGCCTGCAGCTGCGCTTCCGATCTGTCCATCTGCGCGCGGAGCACAAGGTCGGCGCCCGGCAGGGGCAGCAGGCCGACGGCACCGATCACGCCTTCCTTCACCACGGCGGCGGTACGTTTCATTTCGGCAAGGCCTTTCAACGTTTCGGCGCGCTCGATTTCCTGCGGCGTCTGGCCGCTGACAGCGGGAATTTCTGCGGCGCTGGCCGCCGTCGACATCGCCGACATCGTCGTCACCACGCCAAGCGCGGTGCCGAGCAGCGGGATTTTCTTGGCGAAGGAGCTGCCCACGGCCTTCACAACGCCTGTTTTTACAGCGCCGGACGCTATTTTCGAGGCGTCGATGCCGGCATCTACAGCTGTTGCCGCCGCCTTGACGCCCGCGCCTGCCAGCACGGCTTTGCCTTCCTGTTTCAGCAGGTAGCTGCCGACGATCGAGACTTCGTCGCGGCCGTTCAGCAGACCCGCTTCCTTGAATACTTTGGTGGCGGCGGTGCGCGCGGCGGGGTCAACCGTTTTTCCGGCGGCGATATCGCGCATGGTTTCAACTGCGGGGCCGGCCTTGTCGCCCTGTTTGGCAAGGCGCGCGGCGGCCTCGCGGATGTCTGATTGCGCCAGCGCATGCGCGCCTTCGCGCACAAGGGATTCAGGAACGGCGTTCGCGGGCTTGCCCTTCATGAAGTCGGCGACGAAATTGACCGCGCCTTTATCTTCGGAGAATTTTCCGAGGTTGGTTTTCAGGAGCGCCTTTTCGGCGTCAGAGAGCGGCTTGCCTTCTTTCAAATGCTGGAGCGCCGACGAGCCTTCGATTTTTTTCATCCCGTCGCGCAGCGCGACGAAATCATCTTTGGTGAAATAGTCGCGCGTCGTCGTCCAGCTGGTGCGGCCACCCATTGTCAGGTCGACCACTATTTTGCCGTCGCGGGTATGTTCAGCCATGCGGGAAACTCCGGATTCGGGACATATATTATGTTATCCGAAGCCGGTAAAGGTTGGATTAACGGGCGTTCTTATTCCTAAGACGCTGGTTTTTCAGGGGAAACATCGGCGGGTGTCTGGATTGCCGCGCGGTCCAGCTTCCACAGGTAGCGCCAGTATATAAGGTTCACGCCGCCATAGGTGAAGAAGACCCCGGGGTCGAAGAACATTTCGCGCACCGGAGAATCAAGCACCGAACCGCCGATCGTGGTGATCGCGGCCATCGTGAAACCGTAATAGAGCATCCGCTTGCGGTACTGCGCCGCCAGCGCGGAGAGCTCGTTGAAGCTGCGCGGCAGGAAGACAATGGCCGCCCAGTAGCAGAAGAGGCTGACCTGGCTGGTATCGGGGCTGCGCCACGGATCATGCCGCAGCAGCAGCCAGCTGAACAGCACAAGGCCGAAAAGGCCGAAGAGGCAATAACTCGCCACGGCCGCACGCGAATGGGGATAAATCACCTTGGAGAGCTGCCGGTCGGCAAGGCAGGCGACGCTGAGGTAAAGCGCCGCGATCGCCATGTCGTTGAGGAAGCGCGACAGGTCGCCGCCCGAAAACCACCATTCGCCGATGCCCGCCGTAAAAAGGCCGACCACCAGGAAGCGTAAAAACGATTTCACCATTTCGGCCCGCATTGAAAATCCCCCCTGCCCGATACGTCCAAGATTAAACTATTCCTGCTTTTTTAACCATTCTTTGCTAGGCTTTAGCGGGGTATCGGGGCATTTCGCCCCTTAAAGTTATTTTTATACAGGGGCAGATTATGGAACAGGCAGCAGAAGCACCGGCCACGGTACCGCCCGCCGCGAAACCCGCGCTGAAGGTCAACCGCCTGACCTATTGCGGCAAGACCGGCGCACTTTACGGCGTCTGGGTGAAGCAGCTGCTGCTTACCATCATCACGCTCGGCATCTACCGCTGCTGGGGCAAGACGAACATCCGCCGCTACCTCTTCGCCGCAACGGAGCTGGACGGCGACCGTTTCGAATACCTTGGCACCGGCAAAGAGCTTTTCATGGGCATCCTGAAAATCATCCCGGGCTATCTGGTCGTCGTCGGCATCTATGCCTACCTTAACTCGGAGCACCCGGGGCTGGGCTCCGTGGTCTTTATCCCCTTCATCTATCTCATCCCCGTCTTCATGTATTCGGGCTACCGCTATCGCGTGAACCGCACGCAATGGCGCGGCATCAGGAGCCGCATGGGCGGGTCGGCCTTCGCCTATGGCGGCAAATATCTGGGGGGCATGTTTATCCAGCTTTTCACGCTGGGGCTGATGGCGCCGTCGGTCGACCTGAAGCGCTGGGAATACCAGGCGTCGCATATGCAGTTCGGCACCGTCCCCTTCCGCTTCAAAGGCGATCCCGCGAAGCTGCGCGCCGTCAATATCACGACACTGCTGCTGGCGATCCCGACGCTCTTCATGTCGCGGCTCTGGTACAAGGCGGCGCTGGAGCGGGAAAAGATGCGCGGCCTTGCGCTCGCCCATGTGCGTTTCCGCCTGACAGCCAAGGCCGGCGATTATATATGGCTGGCGCTTGGCAACTTCGGCCTGATACTGATCACGCTGGGCTTCGGCGCGCCGCTGGTGATGAACCGCAACATGCATTTCCTTGAAAAACACATGGCGCTGGGCGGCGATCTGGCCGCCTTCAACGCCGAACAGGTGGCGCTGGGCGGCGCCGGCGACGCGGAAGGCCTCGCCGATGTCTTCGACGTCGACCTTGGCATTGCAGGGTAACCCCATGTCACGCGCAAAACTATACGACGGCAAGCAGGCGCGCCCCATCGACGTGCTGATCGACGCGCAGGAACTTGACCTTGTCATCATGACGGGCAACGACGGCACACCGCTCCGCAAATGGCCGTGGAACGAAGTCGTCGTCATGAGCCGCCCCGAAGGGGGATTGGAAGGCGTGCTGTCGCACCGCGTGCAGGCCGAATGCCGGCTGGTGATCGACGAGGGCGTCTGGGCGCGCGAGATCGCGATGAAGCTGCCCGCCAAAAACCCGCTGCCGCCGATGGGCGGATACATCGCGCTGACGCTTGGCGCGCTTGCCGTGCTGGCGGCGCTGATCTGGGGGGCACCCGCGGCGCTCGACCTTGCCGTGCGGGCCGTGCCGCGCAGCTGGGAAGAACCGGTTGGCGACCTTGCCTCCGAGTCATTTAAAACCGGCGGCACCTGCAAAGGATCGCAGCTGGCGACCGACGCGCTCGACCGCCTCGCGACCGCGCTGGACGAAGACAAGGGGAAATATAAAATCACCGTCGTCAACGACGGGCTTGTGAACGCGCTGACCTTCCCGGGGCGGCGGATTTTGCTGTTCAGGGGCTTTATAGATCAATCGACGACGCTGGACGAATTCGCCGGCGTGCTGGCCCATGAAGTCGGCCATGCGCATTACCGACATCCCTTCCGCGGTTTCGCGCGGCAGGTGGGGGCGCAGGTGCTGCTGGGGCTGATCGTCGGCGATGCGGGCGCGATCACCACCGCGACCGACGCCGCGAATACGCTGCTGATGCTGCAGGGCAGCCGCGAGTTCGAGCTGGCGGCCGATGCCTATGCGGTAAAAGTGCTGGCGAAGAACGGCTTCGGCACCGGCGGGCTTGCCACCTTCCTCCGCAAGACCGAGGCCGCGAACAAGAAAAGCCACGGCGACCTCGACATGCCCGAATTCATGAGCACCCACCCCGTCACCGACGGCCGTATCGAAAAACTGCAGGCCGAAATCGCCAAGCTGGACAAGAAGCAGAAACGTTTGCCCGCGCGCATTATTAATGACCGCGAGTGGAATGCAATCAAGGCGTTTTGCCGATGACAGATGCAGAGGGTAAGGCGAAGTTTTTTTCCGCCTGCATCTACATATTGGCTTTAACCAACGGCGGGCTTGGCTCTTTTGTAACGAAACGGGTGTTTAACCTCGCCCAATGGTCTGACGTCTACGGCGGCTGGCTGCTGCTTTATACGAGTGTTCCGCTCCTTGTGCTGTGGATCACAGCCATACTGCCACTGACTTTGCGCAAAAAAGATAAGCTGCTCCCTGCCCTGTTGCTGGCGGCGACGGGAACATTGTTTTTTACTTTTTGTCTGATGTCGGGGAAGCTGCCGGATACGGATAGTTTCTAGAGCTTCTTGATCAGCAGGCGGCGGCCGGTGTCTTCCAGCCCGTGCTTGATATAGAAGGCCTTGGCCTTGTCGTTTGCGGCTTCGGTTTCGAGGTGGAAGATGCAGCAGCCGCGCGCGCGCGACATGAATTCGAATTCTTCCAGTGCCTTTGTGCCGATGCCCTGCCCGCGGAATTCGGGCTTGACGTAGAAATCATCGAGATACGACGTCATGCCGCCGAATTCGATGCTGAAGGAGAAGCAGAGCACGGCATAGCCCGCCGTTGTGCCGCCCGCCTTGACGGTCAGCACCTGCGCGTAAGGAGAGAAAGGCGACGAAGCATGCAGCGCGTTGCGGAGCGCGATTTCGCCGCGCTGGGAAAGCGCATGGCCGTCCTCCGCATGGAAGGCGCGCGCCATGTCGAGAATTTCCGGCCAGTCTTCGGGTTTTGCCTGTTTCAGTTCCATGTCTTACGGCTTGAAATGTTTTTGTTTCGGCTTGATGACTTCGGGGGCTTCCGGCTGCGCGGCCGTATAGCCAAGTTTTTCCGGCGCGATGGGGGCATATCCGACCAGCGCCGCGAAATGAACATGCACGGGGTCGAGGTCGCTGTCCACTTTCAACTTTTTGTCACCAAAAGCCTTTTCGAGATAGGTTTTAGCCACCAGCGCCTTGCGCGCATCGCCCAGTGTCAGGTCATGCGCGGCTTCCTCGGCCAGCAGCGCGCCGCCCAGCACGTCGGACATATTGTCCATCAGTTTGCGGGCGAAGCGTTCGCCGTCTTTCGGATTGTTGCGGAGGTGCAGCAGCGCGTTGACGGATTGGCGCAGGCCTTCGTCGAGCAGCGTTTTTTCCGCCGCCATTTCGGCGGGCAGCGAATCCGAGGCCTTGCGGATGCGGTCTATAAACACCTGATCGCCCGGCTCCCGGCCCGCAACCATGCGCAGCAGTTCCAGCGCCTGAATATTCGCGGGGCCTTCCCAGACGGTCAGCACCATTGAATCGCGGTAGAGGCGTGCGGTGGGATATTCTTCGGTATAACCATTGCCGCCGACGATTTCCAAGGCCTTCTTGGATGATTGCACGGCGTCTTCGGCTGTGCGGTATTTAGCCAAAGCGGTCGAGAGGCGCAGCCATGTGTTCTGCGCGGGATCGGCCAGTGCGGTATCGAATGTTTTGGCGGCTTCGAAGGCCAGCGCCGTTGCGGCTTCGGAGCGCAGCATCAGGTCGGCCAGCTCGTTCTGCACCATCGGGTAATTCACGATTTCCTTGCCGAAAGCCTTGCGGTGCGCGGCCCAGCTGGCGGCTTCAAGGAACGCACGACGCGTGACGCCGGCGGCCCCCACGGCATTGTGGATGCGGGAATATTCCAGCGCTTCCATCATGATTTTCAACCCGTTCGGCGGGGCGGCGATTTCGATGACTTCCGCGCCTTCCAGATCGATTTCGCCGGTAGCAAGGCCCTTGGTACCCAGCTTGTCCTTCAGGCGGCGGATGGAATAGTCATTCTGCGAACCGTCCTTCTTGTGGCTGGGGACGAGGTACAACCCCAGACCCTTGCTGCCATCGGCTGCGCCTTCGGGACGGGCGGTGGCGAGCGCAAGGCCGGAATTGGCGTTGCTGGTGAACCATTTCAACCCGTGCAGCTTCACGCCGCCTTTATCGTCATAGACCGCTTTGGTGGTCGTCTGGCCGATATCCGATCCGCCGTGCAGTTCGGTGCACCATGTGCCGCCGGTTTTCGACAGGCCATCCATGCGGGTGAGTTCGGGCAGGTATTCGTCGCGCACTTGCTTGGGCGCATACTTATCTAATACGTAAGCCACAGCACCCGTCATGGTGACGGGGCAATGCACCGAGATATCGACCTGCGACAACATATAGCCCATGGTGAAGCTGAGCAGATGCGGTTCGGGGTCTTTATCCGCGAAGGCCAGACCGATCGCGCCCTTTTTATAGGCCTCGGCGTGGCATTCTTCGTATTTGGGGTTGAAGATAACGCGGCTTTTCTTTTCGCCGGCCTTGTTATGGGTTTCGAGCTCGGGCGGGGCGATGCGGTCGCTGTAGCTGGCCTGTTCGTCCAGCTTGCCGCCCGTCCATTCCCCGAATTCCCTCAAGCGGGTTTCGTTGCGGGAGAGCATATCGGGGGCAAGGCGCTGCAGTGTGCGCTGCAAATTGATGTCGCTGTCGAAGAAATTGCTGCCGCGCGTCTCTTTCGGGTATGAGACGGGACTATTGCGCGGTTTCTGTCCGGACATTTTATTACTTACTCCATAATGCGGTATCGCGATGATGCTCTTTTGGCGAAAGAACTTCAACCCCCTATTGACCGCATATCTGAACGATGAGAGGATAATCCACAGGCACTACGGGGATCATGTATTGAAGGGGTTTTCATCATGACGGCTGTACGGCACGAAGATTTACAGAAAAAATTCCGCTATCACCATGGCAATCTGCGCGAGTCGCTCCTCGCCGCCGCGCTCGATATTCTCGCCACGCAAGGGCTGGAAGAATTGAGCCTGCGCAAACTGGCACGCGTTACAGGCGTGACGCAGGCAGCGCCTTACACTTATTTCGACAGCAAGGATGATCTCCTCGCCGCCGTCGCGGAAAGCGGCTTTCAGAAACTCGCGCTGCAAATGGCGGAGGACGCCACCGGCGCACCCAACGCCCGCGTGCGCATCGAACGCCTGATCGGCAGCTATATCCGCTTCTCGCAAGAGAATCGCCCGCTGTTCCAGATCATGTTCGGCCGCGAGCTGGCAGATTTGAAAAAATTCCCGACGCTGGCCATGACGGCGGGCAAGAGCTACGCGCTCTTCTCGGCGGCGCTGGCGAAGCAGGAAGGCGACGTGCGCTTCCTGACCGTCGCTATCTGGAGTCTCTGCCACGGCCTCACCACGCTGATCGTCGAGGAAAAAATCGACATCGCCAAATTCGGCAGCAATGACACCGCCGACTTTGTCAGCCGCGTGACAGGCCTTTTCGCAGACCAGATCGGTTAATCAAACTTTTCCAGGATACGCTGCACTTTGCGCGCATAGGATGCGCCGAAGAGACGCGTGTGCACCAGCAGCGGATAGAGGTTATAGATATCCATCCGCTCTTCATAGAATCCCGCGCGTATGGGCCGCAGGGAATTGTACTTCGCAAAGAAGCTGTCGTTGAAGGAGCTGAACAGGCGGATAAAGGCCAGTTCAATCTCGGCATCCGCGTAATAGATCGCGGGATCGAGGAAGGCCGCAACACGGCCCTTGCGGGCCAGAATGTTGCCGCCCCAGATATCGCCGTGAATCAGTGACGGCGGGGCCGCGCCCTTCAGTATCGCCGGAATCTTGCCCAGCAGTTTATCGACCTGCTTCATGATCTTCGCATCGATTTTCTTTTCGTTCAGCGCTTCCTTGGCCATGAAGCCAAGACGGTGCTCGGCGAAGAAGGCGGGCCAGTCCTTGCTCTGGGTGTTCGGCTGGCGGAGCGAACCGATCAGCGTGTCGCGCTCCAGTCCATAGCTGTCGGCGGTAATGGCGTGGAGCTGCGCCAGCATTTCCGCCGCGCCCGTCTGCCCGGGGTCTTCAAGGCCATAGCTGGATTCGACGAAATCCATCACGATCACGTGTTCGTTGCTGTAGTGCACGGCGGGCACAGGCAGCTGGGATTTTTGCTTCAGGTAGCCCAGCATCCAGGCTTCGGTATCGAGCCCGCGCTCCGCAACTTTGGCAACGAAGGTGCGTCCGCCCTCCATCAGCAGCCGGTAGATCTGCGCGTTGTTCGCGGCCGACAGCGGCGTGATCGACTGGATGCGCGCCTTCAGGTGCTTTTCGATTTCCGACTGGACGGTAGCGGTGATCATATCTTGTGGTCCTCACGCAATTTTTTCAGCAGTGCCCCGGCGTTTTCATGCACGAGGACATAGACGTTTTCGAAATCCTTTTCGGTACCATACCACGGATCGGGCACATCTTCGCCATCGGCGCGGAACATCGATAATTTCGCCTTCGACGCCTTGGGTGCGCGTTTGGTTAAAATGCGGTGATGGCCGCTGTCCATGGCATAGATATAGTCAAAACCGCTAAAATCGGCGTCTTTCACCTGCCGTGCCCGCTGGCGGCTGAGGTCGACGCCCTTCTCCAGCGCTTTTTTAACAGTGCGGTGGTCGGGCGGCTCACCCTCATGATAATCTTCCGTCCCCGCGCTCTCGATATGGAATGCATCGTTCAATCCCGCTTCCGCGGCCAGATGGCGAAAGACGCCCTCGGCAGTCGGGGAGCGGCAGATGTTGCCGGTGCAGACGAAAAGGACTCGTAAGGCGGGTCTTGTCATTGGGCGGTTAATTTGTGATTTAATGGGGTGGAAGCCCCGGAGGGCTATAGTTTGGCACTGAAACCCGCCCGTTTGCAATGGTCTGACGACGGCTCGCTCGCGAGCCTCGATTACGATGATGTGTATTTCCAGCGCGGGCAGGCCCTGCCGGAGTCGAAATATGTATTTATCGAGAACAACAACCTGCCCGCCCGTTTCCGGAATTTGGGCAAGGGCGAATCATTCCGCATATGCGAGCTGGGCTTCGGCAGCGGGCTGAATTTCCTGCTGACGCTGAAAACTTTCGCTGAAACCGGCGGCGCGGGCAGGCTGTTTTTCACCAGCATCGAAAAACACCCGATACCCAAGGATGATCTGCGCAAAATCCATTCCTTCTTCAACCTGCCGCATGCCGAGGAATTGATCGACCAGTACCCGCCGATGGTGGAGGGATTTCATCACCTGAATATCGGCGGCGCAAGGCTGATGCTCATCTTCGGCGATGTGGCCGACATGCTGCCGGAAATAAAGGGCGAATTCGACGCATGGTTTCTGGATGGTTTTACGCCATCGAAAAACCCGGATATGTGGGAAGAAAAGCTTTATCCGCATATCGCGGCGCGCACGGCGGGTGGCGGCACGCTGGCGACGTTTTCGTCGGCGGGGCATGTGCGGCGCGGGCTGAAGGCCGCGGGATTTACGGTCAAGAAAATCACCGGCTATGGCATCAAATGGAACATGACCGTCGCCACCATGGCGGGGGCGAAAAAGGAATATCCGCGCCGCAAAGTCGCCGTCATCGGCGGCAGCATCGCGGGCGCGGCTACGGCCTATGCGCTGGCGCGGCGCGGACACAGTCCCGTGATCTACGAGAAAAAACCTGATGCCGATACCATCGGCCATCCGGTCGCGGTTGTTTACCCCAAGCTGACGGTCGATCCATCGCCCATGTGCCGCTACCACATCCATGCGTTTTTATATGCGCGGATGGTGGCGCGGCATTTGAAAGTGCCGTCGTGGAAGGAATGCGGCGTGCTGCATCTTGATCTCGACGAAGATGAGCGCACCCGCACGCAAAAATTGCTGCAATCGGGCGAATATCCCGAAGATTTCTGCAAGGCAGGCGATGGCGGCATGTTCCAGCCGATTGCGGGGATGATCGACCCGCGCGATTTCCGCCAGTGCCTTACCCGCGATATTCCGGTGGAGTATGGCCATGATATTAAATCACTGGCGGCGGAGGTCACGGTGATTGCGGCCGGAACAGCGGCAAAAAACTTTGCGGGCCTTGACTGGCTGCCGCTGCAATCGGTGCGCGGGCAGATGAGCCTGCTGAAACCCACGCCGCACTCGCAGGACCTTGATCATGTGATCTGTCATGACGGTTTCCTCACCCCGCCGGTGAAGGGGCTGCATGGCGCAGGCGCGACCTTCCAGAAGGGCAGCACCGACGATAGTTTCCATGCGGAGGATGATGCCGAGAATCTGGCGAAACTGAACCAGCACCTGCCGCAGTTCGGCTTCACGGCGGATAGCGTCGCAGGCGCCAGCTGGGGTTTTCGCGCTACCACGCCCGACAAGCTGCCCATGGCGGGCCCCCTGCCCGACTATGAGCGCTGCCGCGAAGATTTCGCCACGCTGCGCGAAGGCAAGGAAGTAATCGGCGCGCCCACGCCGCTCATCCCCCATGTCTATTTGTCGACCGGTTTCGGCGCGCATGGCATGACAGGGGCGCTGCTGGCGGGAGAGATTATTGCGGCGGAAATTTCCGGTGACCCCTGCCCCGTGCCTGCGAGCCTGCTGGAACATCTGCTGCCGGAGCGGTTTATTTTCCGCGGGCTGAAAAGAAAAACCATTTGATATCAATATCTTAATATATATTAAATTGACATAACATCTACAGATTGCTAGGGTGGCCCGAACGTCATTAAGGATTCCCGGGAAGCACCTTCATGTTCTGGAACTCAAAGAAAAAAGCCGCCGAAAAGGCCGCCGCGAAAGCGCGGGAAGAACTGCGCAGCGACGTGACTGAAGGCCTGTCCGAGTTGATGAAGACGCAGGCGACGCTGACGCCCGAACAACAAGACGAACTCAAAAGGCTGACGGCTGCGGCGGGCATTATCGGTTCGTCGCTGAGGATCGCGCAGACCATTAAAAAAATGGATGCCTTCGGCGACGCCATGCACGACCAGACGATGAAGATGATCGAGGAAGCGCATGAAATGACGCGCGCCGCGCGCCAGAAGGCGCCCACCCCCGATCCCCAGCAACTGCTGGACCAGATCAACCGCCTGAAAGAGACGATTGCCGCCATGCCGGCCAACCCCGCCGCCGCGCGCACGGAAGACGACGCGTGGCGCAAGGACGGCTGTCCCGTCATGAAACCGGTGACGGTGGGCAAGCCTCTGAAACTTAAACTGCGCTAGGGGGAAGCCGTGTTCAGAAAGAAAAATGCCCCGCAGGACGAGGTCGACAGGCTCGGCAGGGCTATCAAGGACCAGCTGGACGATATCGCCAGTGGCAAGAGCACCATGACCCCTCAGGAACAGCAAGAGCTGAAGGCGATGATCGCCGCCGCCGGCATCGCCGGTTCTTCGCTGAAAGCCGCGCAGATCATCCGCAAAGCCGATGACCTGGCCGACCGGATGCACGAAGATACGATGAAGATGATCGAAAAGGCGCACGAGCAGAGCCTTAAAAATCCGAGACCGCCGACGGTCGATCCGCAGAAACTGATCGAGGCCTCCGAGCGGCTGCAGAAGCTGATCGAAAAGGAAAACGATGAGCGCGACAAGCGGATGAAGGAGCTGGAAGAAACCAGCAAAAAACTTAAGGCTTCTTCCGAGGAGCTGTTGAAAACCGCCGAGCAGATGCTGGACGACAAGAAGAAAAAAGCCATGAGCGTGGCCGAGGAGAAGAAGCGCGAAGCCGACTGGCGCAAACAGGGCTGCCCCGTCACCAAACCCGTCACGGTTGGCAAGCCGCTGAAACTGAAGAAGCCCGCCACATGACCGCCGCAGCCGCAAAGACGGAAATTCCCGGGCATGAACTGCTGGAAGGCTACGATAAACCCTCCGTGATCTTGTTCCATGCCAGCTGGTGCAGCCCCTGCAAGGAAGCGGTGCCGGAAGTCGAGAAGGCGGTGGCGGCCCAAACCGACAAGGCGGGGCGCGCAAAGTTCCGGCTGGTCAAGATCGATATCGACAAATACACCGAGCTGTCCAGCGCCTTTGGTATCAACTCCATCCCCGCGATGGTTGGTTTTCACGGTGACAAGGCTTCCTTCGGCGTTACCGGCCGCCTGCCGGAAAAAATGTTGATGGAATTCCTTTCCCGCGTGGAGCAATTCCACAAGGACAGCCCGCCGCCCGCATGGAGGGTACCTGAACCGGAACCCGCCCCCGAGGTGAACGTGCAAACAGGAGGATCCATCAACATCATGAAACCGATACGACTGGGACAGAAAAAGACGGGGTGGAAATGGCTTCGTTAACCGACGCGCAACGCGAGAAAACGCTGGAAATGG
This sequence comes from Alphaproteobacteria bacterium, assembly GCA_041287865.1. Classification (GTDB taxonomy): domain Bacteria; phylum Pseudomonadota; class Alphaproteobacteria; order Micavibrionales; family UBA2020; genus JAPWJZ01. The sequence continues at coordinate 33,537 of JBGGMV010000092.1, forward strand.
CAGAGAGCGCCGAAGATCTTTTGCGCCGCGCCCGCGCAGGGCTGGCGACGCAGGACGAAATCAAGGCTGCGACCGACGCGCTGCTGGAACAATTCGCCGATGAAAACAAAACCCGCGACGTGGTTGCCGACACCGTCACGAAAAAAGACGTTACTGTGCAAAAGCCGATAAAGCTGAAACCGCGCTAACCGGAGATTAACCCTCGGGCATCACCATACGCATTTCGACCGGCAGGCCGAAATCGCGGATGAAGGCGAAGGTGTTTGAATAGTCGGGTTTAAAGCGGAAATCCCACCATTCCTGCGGCAGGGGCACAATCTCTTTCCCCAGTTCTTTCGCCGCTTCCAGCATGCAGTCTTCCAGCAGTTTGCGGTTCGCCAGCACTTCCGCGCTGAAGCCTGTCGTATAGTTGCGGGCAGCGGGGTTCACGGCAGGGTCTTTGGTCAGGTAATCAAACCTTGTGCCCATATCGACTTCGTCGCCGTTTTCGGTCAGCAGGATAATATCGATCGCCATGCCCCGCGGATGCCCGCCCTTGCCGGGCGGCGAGAGCAGCCGGCCCGGTTCTTCCAGCCAGCGTGGATTGGCTTTCACGATATCGGTTTCCAGCATCAGCAGCTGCGCCTCATAGGGGCGCAGGCAGTCTTTCAGCTCGAAGATCAGTTTCGATTTGGCGAAGCAGATATCGGCGGCGCGCATGACCAGCGGCGCAAGTTCCACATGGCACCACATCTTCGCATCGCGCCGGTAGACGCCGATGCCGAACATATTGTCGGGGTGATCGGGCTTCGAATAGACGAGGTCAACCTTCACCGGATGCTTGCCGACGAAAGTATTCAGGTCGACCAGGTGCTCGGGCAGGATAGGTTTCTGCGGCGGCAGGGCTGCTTGCTGTCCCATCGGTCAGCCCGGCGGCGCGGCGGCGACGGTGGGCAGCAGCAGCGAGCCGATAGCGCCCATCACGCCCGACGTCAGGCACCACATGAAATAGACGAAGATCACGGCGACGCCGATCTGGCCGAGGAATGATTTCGGCAGCATCTTCACCAGTTCGTGCGAGAAGCGCGCCCATTTGACAAGCGTCGGGTCTTTTTTCTTCAGCGCCTCGTCATGCGCGGCTTCGCCCAGAAAGGAAACGAAGTTGCCGATGGCGCCCGTACCGCTCATGAAATCCATGATGCCGAAGGGGCCTTTCGACACCCATAAATCGGGGTGATAGTTCTTGACGCGGCTCCACACTTTACAGAATGGGAAAAGTGGCAGCCCCAGCAATAAAGTTATCACCAAAAAGACAACGAAAAGGTAAAGTATGTAGGCTATCATGGAGTTCCGGCCCCCTGCTGGTGTTCCCTATCCGACATTCAACGCCAACCGCATCAAAATGGCAAAAGCTTTTGTAATCATCCTCGCCGCCTTCCTCCTCCTCTCCCCGTCCGTTCGGGCCGAGGAGTACAAGGATCTGAAGGTCGGCATGAGCCAGTTTCCCTCGACGCTCCACCCTTTCTTTGACGAGATGGTGGCGAAAAGCCTTGTCATGGGGGGTACGATACGGCCCGTCACGGTTAATACCCCCGACTGGAAAGCCGCCTGCATGCTCTGCACGGAGCTGCCAACTTATGACAACGGTCGCGCCAAGAAAGAAACGCGCAAGGACGGCAAGAAGGGAATCGCCGCCACCTATACCCTGAAAGATGACCTCTTCTGGGGCGACGGCACGCCGGTCACGACAAAAGACATCATGTTCGCCTGGGAAGTCGGCAAGCACCCGAAGTCTGGCGTCGGCAACGGCGAATTTTTCGCCAAGGACATCGTTGCCATCGATGTGAAGGACGAGCGCAGCTTCACCATCCACTTCGACAAGGAAAAATGCGATTTCGCGCCGATCAACGATTTCTATCCCCTGCCGTCGCATATCGAGAAGGCGATCTTTGAAAAAGATCCCGAAAAATACAAGGCCGCCACGGCCTATAACACCGACAGCACCAACGCGGGCCTCTACCTCGGCCCCTATCGCATCGGCAAGGTGGCCGCCGGATCGGCCATCACGCTGGAGCGCAACGAGCAATGGAAGGGCACCGTGCCCTGGTTCGACAGCGTCACCTTCCGCGCGATCGAGAATTCTGCCGCGCTGCAGGCCAATTTGCTGGCCGGCGATATCGACTATATCGCGGGCGAGCTGGGCATGATGCTGGACGAGGCGCTGGCCTTCGAAAAACGCCTGATGTCGGCCAAGCCCGGCAAGTTCACCGCCGTCTACAAGCCGAGCCTGACGTATGAACACATCGACCTCAACCTCGACCAGCCGCCCTTTGACGACATCCGCGTGCGCCGCGCGCTGCTGCTGGGCCTCGACCGCGAGCAGCTGAACCGCGAGATTTTCGGCGGCAAGCAGCCGGTGGCGATATCGGACATCAACCCGCTGGACACCGTTTACACAACCGAGGTGCCGCTCTACCCCTACGACCCGGCGAAAGCCGAGACGCTGCTGGATGAGGCCGGCTGGACGAAGGGCGGCGACGGTTTCCGCCGCAACGCCAAGAACGAGAAACTCAACATCACGCTTTCCACCACCGCCGGCAACCAGACGCGCGAAGTGATCGCGCAGGCGCTGAAATCGAGCTGGAAGAAGATCGGCGTGGACGCGACGCTGGACATGAAACAGGCGCGCGTGCTGTTCGGCGACGTGATGCGCAAGCGCGTGTACCAGGGCGGCGTGATGTACGCCTGGATGAGCGCGCCGCGCAACATCCCGAAAACCACGCTTTATTCCACCATGGTGCCCGACGCGAAAAACAACTACGCGGGCCAGAATTATTCCGGCTACCGCAGCAAGACGATGGACAAGATCATCGACGACCTCGACACCGTCTGCGGTGAAAAGGAAAACCTCGCGCTCTGGCACGGCCTGCAGAAGTTATACGCCGAAGACCTGCCCGCGCTGCCGCTCTATTACCGCGCCGACAGCTTCTTCATGCCTGTCTGGCTGAAGGGCGTCGAGCCGACCGGCCACCTGAACCCCACGACGCTCTGGATCGAAAACTGGCGGGTGGAGCCGTAAGATGGGCAAGAAGTACCGCGAGCGGGTAGAGAGGGAACGCAACGCCGACTGGAACACCAAGATGCGCCGCGGCATCGTGTTCAAGATATTCGTCTTCAGCTTCAAGGCGCTCTATGTGCTGGCCTTCCTCTGCTATCTGGCGCTGGGCTCCGCCATGACCTACAGCTGGGCCACCACAAAATGGAACAGACATTACCCGCCCGAACATGCGGGCCGGCTCTGCCAGAAATACGCGACAGGGAAAGACCCCGCCCCCGACAAGATCGTCGACTGGATCATGGCGCGCAACGCGACAGAAGCCGACGTCATCATTGCCGCGCTGGAGCCCTGCACGCCCTATTTGTCCTCCACCACTTTCCTTGCCTATTCGAACTGGAAATACCAGCTTGGCAAGCTTGAGGAAGCGCTCAACTGGCGTCAGTACGCGCGTTTCCGCGCGCGGTTCGACGCGCTGCGCTGCGGCTCGAACGACGCGGGGGACAACCTCAACAGCATCATTGACATCTCCGCGCGCGACGAGCTGCAGCAGCTGATGGAGCGCAACCCCTCGCTGCTGCCGAAAAGCATCACCTGGACGCTGGAATATGACGCAAAATTCCCGCCGCCGCAGAATAACCCTTACGACCTCTGCAAGCAGCTGACGTCGCTGGAGACCGGCAAGTTCAGGATGGTGCCGCGCAGCGACTGGGGCGGCATCCACAATACGCTGCGCCAGCTATCCGCTTACTTCGTCGGGCTGATGGAAGACGACATCAAACGCGGCGGGCGCGGCATCATCGAGATGCCCAAGCTCAAAATCAACGAAGGCGACATCAACAGTGCAATGTCCGCGCCCGAAAAAGATGAAGAAGAGAAAAAGCCTGAAAAAGAAGAATGAGCGTTAAGCCATGGGTGCCGCGCATGCCATGAACCGCCTGTTGCAGGCGCTGGCGACGCTGCTGGCGGTATCTTTCCTTGTCTATATCCTGATCGGCCTGATGCCGGGCGACCCCGTCGACCTGATGGCCATGGGCAACCCGCGTATGACGCCGGAGGATGCGGCAAGGTTGCGCGAGCTTTATGGCCTTGATCAGCCGCTGGTTGCACGTTACGGCCGGTGGCTGGCGGCGGCGCTGGGCGGCGATCTGGGGTATAGCCGCGTTTACAACCTGCCGGTGCTGGAAGTAATCGGGCCAAGGTTTCTCAATACCGGTATTCTGCTGGGCGTATCGCTGCTGCTGACCGCCATGGCAGCACTGCCGCTGGGCGTGCTGGCGGCGCGGAAAAAGGGCAGCTGGGTTGATCGCGCCATCAACGTTTTCTGCCTTGCCGGGATTTCACTACCACATTTCTGGCTTGGCCTGCTGCTGATCTGCCTGTTTGCGGTAAAGCTGCAATGGCTGCCCGCCAGCGCGGAGCTGGAGCCGGCATCGATGGTGCTGCCGGTCATGACGCTGGCACTGTCAGGCCTTGCCGTTTACGTCCGCCACCTGCGGGCGGCGATGGGCGACGCGCTGAAGGCCGACCATATCCGCACCGCGCGGGCCAAGGGCTGCTCCGATGCCCGCGTGACATGGAACCACGCGTTTAAGAACGCGCTGCCGCCTGTCATCACTATTTTCATGCTCGACCTTGGCACGCTGTTTTCGGGCGCGCTGACCGTCGAAACCGTTTTCGCCTTTCCCGGCATGGGCAAGCTGATGTTCGACGCGGTGATGGGCAACGATTACAACCTAGCGCTGGCGGGATTCCTGATTCTATCTGCCTTTGTTTTAACGGCGAATTTTCTGGCGGATATGCTCTATGCGTTGCTCGATCCCCGCGTGTCATATGCGGTGAAGAAATGAAGCGCCCGCCTTTCAAACAATACATCCCTGCAATCTTTCTCGCTTTATTGGCCGCCGCCTGTTTTTCGGCGGGGCTGTTTTCGGGACAGGCCGAGGAAACCGACCTTGGCAGCCGCTTCCTTGAACCGTCATCTACGCACCTGCTGGGCACGGACGAGCTGGGGCGCGATGTATTCGTCAGGCTGCTCTATGGCGGGCAGGTATCGCTGGCGGTAGCCGCCATTGCGGGGCTTCTGGCGGCTGTCGTGGGTACAACCGTCGGCATGGTGGCTGGCTACGCGGGCGGCAAATGGGACGCGCTGTTGATGCGCATCACGGATGTCATGATCTCGCTGCCGGCGCTGCCGCTGCTGATCATCCTGTCCGCCGTCGACCTTTCAAAGCTGGGCATTCCGGCGGGCGAATACACGAACCTGTGGAAGATCATCGCCATCATCTCGCTGCTCAGCTGGACGACTGTGGCGCGGCTTGCGCGCGCGCGGATGCTGGTGCTAAAGGAAACAGATTTCGTGCGCGCCGCAAAGGCGCTCGGCGTTTCGCACGCGCGTATCCTGCTGCGGCATATCTTCCCCAATCTTCTGGGAACGATTGTCGTGGCCACGACCCTTGCGACCGGCAATATCATCCTGACGGAATCGGTCCTGAGCTTCCTTGGCCTTGGCATCCAGCCGCCGCTGCCCAGCTGGGGCAATATGCTTTCCCATGCCGCCCGCACGATATGGGAGCATGCGGAGATGACTTTTTACCCCGGCATCATGATTTTTGCGACGGTGCTGGCCTTCAACTACCTTGGTGATGCGCTGCAGTCACGGTTTGACCCGAAAGCGAAGACGGGGCCTTGACGCAGCGGGCCTCGCGGCCTATTTCCACCCCAGTCTTTACAAACAGGAGCCAGTTATGATCAAAACCCGCGCCTATGCCGCCCAGAACGCCACGACGCCCCTCGGCCCCTATTCTTTCGAGCGCCGCGAACCGCGCCCCGACGATGTGCAGATTGCCATCGAGTATTGTGGCGTCTGCCATTCCGACCTGCATCAGGCGCGCAACGACTGGAAAAATTCCGTTTACCCGATGGTGCCCGGCCATGAAATTGTGGGCCGCGCGGTGAAGGTGGGATCGGACGTGAAAGATATCAAGGCGGGTGATCTGGTCGCCGTCGGCTGTTTGGTTGATTCATGCGGCACCTGTTCCGAATGCAAGGACAGCCTGGAGCAATTCTGTCAGGGCGGCATGATCCCGACTTACAACAGCTACGAAAAAGACGGCAAGACGCTGTCGCAGGGCGGATATTCCGACTTTATCGTCACCAAACGCGCCTTTGTGCTGAAGGTGCCTGCGAACCTCGACCCCGCCGCCGCCTCGCCGCTGCTCTGCGCCGGTATCACCACCTATTCGCCGCTGAAACATTGGGGCGCAGGTCCCGGCAAGAAGGTCGGCATCGTCGGCCTTGGCGGCCTTGGCCATATGGGGGTGAAGTTCTCCCGCGCCTTTGGTGCGCATACCGTGGTTTTCACCACCTCGCCTTCCAAAAAGGATGACGCGATCCGTCTGGGCGCGCATGAAGTCATCATGTCGAAAGACCCCGAGGACATGGCGAAACATGCGGGTTCGTTCGACTTCATCCTCGACACCGTTTCGGCCACGCATGACCTGAACGCCTATCTGCAATTGCTAAAGCGTGATGGCACGCATTGCCTTGTCGGCGTGCCCGAAACCGACCACCCGCCCGTGGCGCCCTTCAACGTCATCTTCGGCCGCAAACGCCTAGCGGGATCGCTGATCGGCGGGCTGAAGGAAACGCAGGAAATGCTAGATTTCTGCGGCAAGCACAACATTGTGTCGGATATCGAAATGATCAAGATTCAGGATATCGAGGCTGCCTATAAACGCATGCTGAAAAGCGACGTGAAGTACCGCTTTGTGATCGATATGAAGTCGCTGGCGGCTTAAAATCAGACAAATAAAAACGCCCCGGTTCAACCCGGGGCGTTTTTTATTGAATTAAAATCAGCCGCGGCAGGCGCAGCCCGAGCAGGGGGCGCTGTAGCACTCGGTTTCTTCTTCGCCGTCGTCTTCTGCCATCGCGTAGGCGTCGATTGTCAAAACGTCGCGGGCTTTTTCTTCGGCCTGCGCGGCGATGATGGCTTTTTCTTCGAGCGATTTTCCGCCCTGCAGGAAGTTTTTCAGGAATGACATCATGCTGCCAGTTGCTCCTCTGCCTTCGCGTAGTCGAGTTTCAGGTCGCGGGCGACTTCGGCCTGCGTGATTTTGCCTTTGCAGACGGTCAGGCCGTTGCGCAGGTGTTTGTTGTCGGACAGCGCCTTGACCCAGCCCTTGTTGGCGATTTCGATGCCATAGGGCAGGACGGCGTTGTTGAGCGCATAGGCCGAGGTACGGGGAACCGCGCCCGGCATGTTGGCGACGCAATAATGCACGATGTTGTCGACTTCGTAGGTCGGATTGTCGTGCGTGGTGGCTTTCGACGTTTCAGCGCAGCCGCCCTGGTCGATGGCGATATCGACGATCACCGATTTGGGGCGCATTTGTTTCAGGTGTGCCTTGGTGATCAGTTTCGGGGCCAGAGCGCCCGGGATCAGCACTGCGCCGATCACCAGATCTGCCTGCGATACGTAGGTATCCACCGCGTCCTGCGTCGAATAGACGATGTTCGCGCGGCTACCGAAGAGATCTTCGAGGTAACGGATACGCTCCAGCGATTTTTCGATGATGGTGACGCGTGCCTCTAGGCCCACGGCCATTTTGGCCGAGTGAGTACCGGCGACGCCGCCGCCGATGATGACGACTTCGGCTGCCTTCACGCCCGGCACGCCGCCGAGCAGAATGCCCGAGCCGCCGTTGGCGACATGCAGGAAGTAAGCGCCCACATGCACGCCCATGCGGCCGGCGACTTCGGACATCGGGGCCAGCAGGGGCAGGCCGCCTTTGTCGGAGGTGACGGTTTCATAGGCGATGGCAACCGAGCCTGAGTCGATCAGGCCCTTGGCCTGCGTCGCATCAGCGGCAAGGTGCAGGTAGGTGAAGAGGATCTGGCCCTTGCGCAGCATTTTGCATTCCTGCGGCTGGGGTTCCTTCACCTTCACGATCATGTCGGCTTTATCAAACACGTCTTTCGCGGTGGGCAGGATTTTCGCGCCCGCCTTCACGTAATCGTCGTCCGAGGCCTGGATGCCGGCGCCGGCGTTGGTTTCAACCACCACCTGGTGGCCGTTGCGCACGTATTCGCGGACCGACGTGGGCGTGAGGCCAACGCGGAATTCTTTGGTTTTGATTTCTTTGGGGCAGCCGATGAGCATGGTTTTCTCCTGAGACTCGACTTATAAAATTTGCCGTCATACTATCCCTCCGCCATAGGCAATTCAAGGGATATGTTATGTCAAATAAAATCACCGGTAATTTCACCTCCTCCAAGGCAACCGCCCAGCTGATCGAGAATGAAAAGGGCTATGTGGCCGCGAACTACCACCCGCTGCCCGTGGTACTGAACAAGGGCGAGGGCGTGTACCTCTGGGACCATGAGGGCAAGAAATACCTCGACATGATGAGCGCCTATTCCGCCGTGTCCCACGGCCATTCGCACCCCCGCATCGTCAAGGCACTGACCGATCAGGTGCACAAGCTGGCGATGTGCTCCCGCGCCTACCATACCGACACGCTGGGCCCCTTCCTTGAAAAACTGACGCAGCTGACGGGCCTTGATATCGCGCTGCCCATGAACACGGGCGCGGAAGCGGTCGAAACCGCCGTGAAGGCCGCGCGCCTCTGGGGCTATAGCGTCAAGAAGATCCCTGAAAATCAGGCCGAGATTATCGTCGCCGAAGGCAACTTCCACGGCCGCACGACGACCATCATTTCCTTCTCGACCGAACCCGACTACCGCAAGCATTTCGGCCCCTTCACCCCGGGCTTCAAGGCTGTGCCCTTTGACGATATCAAGGCCGTGGAAGCGGCGATCACGCCGAATACCGCCGCCATTATCTTCGAGCCCATCCAGGGCGAGGCCGGCATTAAAGTGCCGAAAGAAGGCTTTATGCGCGCACTGCGCAAGCTCTGCACGGAAAAGAGCGTGCTGCTGATTTTGGACGAGGTTCAATCGGGCCTTGGCCGCACCGGCAAGATGTTCTGCTACCAGCATGAAAACGTGCTGCCCGATGCGGTTATTCTGGGCAAGGCGCTGGGCGGCGGTTTGCTGCCGGTATCGGCGCTGGTGGGCAAAAAGGAAGTCATGGGCCTGTTCAAGCCCGGCAGCCATGGTTCTACGTTTGGCGGCAACCCGCTGGCGGCGGCTGTGGGCCTTGAAGCACTGAAAGTGCTGGAGGAAGAAGGCATGGTCGCCAATTCGGCCAAGCTGGGCGCCTATATGCTGGAACAGATGCGCGGCATCAACAGCCCGCTGATCACCGGCGTGCGCGGCCGCGGCCTCTGGATCGGGCTCGATTTCGATTACGATAAAGTATCGGCCCGCGTGGTTTGCGAGCGCCTGATGATGAAGGGCATTTTGTCGAAAGACACGCACAATACCGTCGTGCGCTTCGCCCCGCCGCTGACCATCACCAAGGAAGATATCGACTGGGCGCTCGAGCAACTGAAAACCGTGCTGCGCGAAATTGAAAGCGAGCTGAAGTAATGTCCGAAGAAAAAGAAGACGAGATCATCGTCAAGGACTGCAACGGCACGCGCCTGCAGGACGGCGATTCAGTCACCCTGATTAAAGACCTTGATGTGAAGGGCGCGAACGTGACGCTGAAACGCGGCACGATGGTCAAGAAAATCCGCCTGACCTATAACGAGGAAGAGATCGAGGCGAACGTCGACAAGGTCAAAGGCCTTGTGCTGAAAACCTGCTTTGTGAAGAAAGTCTAGAATACAGGCTTCGGCGACGCGGGCTTGAAGACAGGCGCTGCTTTCGCGGCCACTTTCGGTTCAGACGAAATTTTGAATTCAGGCGCGACGCTTTTCACCGGCGGTGCGGGATTGTCGATATCGGGGGCCGCGACCGAAGGATCGGTTACAGGCGGCACGCCGGTTTTCATTTTCGATGCGCCGTATTTGGCGACCGAGCCGCCCACCACCAAGGCAGCGCCCAGGACCGCAGCGCCAGCGCCCACGCCCGGCACGATCACGGAAGCGCCGATCAGCATGAAGCCGCCGACAAGGCCGCCGTCGCCGATGCCGCTGACCATTTCCTTGCGGAATACGCCTTTGTCTTCGGGCTTGCCTTTCAGCTTGCCGCCCAGATCTTTCAGCTTTTCGCCAAGGCCTTTGAAGGGGTTTTTCATCGCACGCCTTTACCTGTTGTGGATAAGAAAAAGTAACATACTGCGCCCTTCGCTACAAATGCAGCATTACGGAAAGACGGCGCAACGATTTATAAACCTGTTTGCCCTAAATTCGAAGATGAAAGGCGAGGTATCCACCATGATGTATTCCCTGCACGACCTGCTGCTGAAAATGGGCGCCCCCGAGGCGCGCGAAAAGGGCCGCATGGAATGGCATTACTTCGACCGCAAGAAAAACGCACTGGCGGGCTTCGCCGAAATCAGGCTGGAAGCAGGCGGCGAGCGGCTGGTGGCTGAAATGCGCCATATCCGCGAGAACCATACAGACGACAACGGCCGCACCCACGCCGAATACACCGAGAGCTTCTATTTCCACGCCGAGCGCACGGCGCGCCCCGCGCATTACCGCGTCACTAAAATCTCGCTCGACGGCGACGATTACAGCCAGCCGCAGAAGGCGATCGTGGAGCTGGGCCTTTCCGTCTTCCACGCCCGCGCGCTGGATATTTCGGTGCGCATGGTGGAACAGGTCTTCAACAAGCAGGATATCTTAACCCCGCCGCCGTCGGCCGATATCACGCCGAAAATGCGCAAGCTGGCCGCCGCGTCTGCACCGCAAAAGCCTCTGCCGAAAAAAGAAGAATGGGGCGTCGTGATTCCCTTCCGCCCGCGCACCGTGCCTGTCCGCGCGAACGCTTAAGGAGCTGCCGGCGCCTGACGCTGCGGCGCCATTTCCAGCTTGATAATGATATTCCCGACATAGTGTACCTGCACATGCACGCCTTCGCGCATCGGGCCGTTGCCCATCTTGGTGTCATGGAAGCCGAAAGTGGGAATGTAATCCGAATATTTGAAGCACTGGTCGATGACGCAGAAACGCTCGTGGATATTGCCGTCCTTGAAAGGCGGCTTGTATTTAGTGGCAAGGCCGTTGACGATTTTGTAGGTCTTGTTGGCCAAGGCTTCCTCGACCTGTTTCTGTTCCAGATAGACCTTGATGCCGGAGCCAAAGCACAGCACGGTCGAAAGAACCGCCAGCAAAACGCAAACCGCGATGCGCCCGCCGGGCGAGCGGTCGAACATGATGTTTTCTCGGCGCAGGTAAACTGCAAGCGTGGCGACCATGAACAGCGCGCCGAAAATCGTCGGCCACCAGGGAACGATGCCGCGATCAAGCGCGGAGAAAATCAACATCATTTCTTGTCCTCCTTTTCTTTTTTGTCTTTATCCTCGATTTCGAGCTTGATGATAACATTGCGCAGCTTCACGGCATGGTCGATGCCGACGTAGGTGACGCGCGCCTTCATGCCGTTTTTCATGGGGCCGCCGTGGCTGGCCGCGTTGTTGAAACCCGTTGTCACGACGAAATCGGAATAGGTGAAGCAGCGGCCGCCGATGCAGAAACTTTCCAGCGCGTGGCCGCTTTTCGGCATGGGCGTGAAGCGTTCCACAATGCCTTCGGTGAACTTGGTGCGGCCCTCGGCTATCGCAAGCCGCACGGCATGGTATTCACCGTAAGTGAACCAGCCGGTAAGACCCGTCCAGAGAAAGGCGAAGCAGAGAAAGGCGACAGCAAGGCGGCTACTGGCCTTTTTCTTCAGCAACAGGAAAAATCCGGCCGCGATCATCGAAAGGCCCAGCGCCGGCATGGGCCAGGTCTGCCAGCCCGCTTCCGTTACGTCGAAAACGGTTTTGTAAACCGTCACGCGCCGGCCACGGTCATTTTGGCGATGCGCAGTGTCGGCGCGTCGACCCCGTATTTCAGCTCAAGGTCATTGGCGGGCGTGACAGAGGGCCACATTTCTTTCAGGTTGCCCGCGATCGTCATTTCCGCGACCGGATAGGCGATCTTGCCTTTCACGATCCAAAAACCGCGCGCGCCGCGGCTGTAGTCGCCGGTCACGATATTGCCGCCGGAGCCCATCATTTGGGTCACGAAGAATCCTTCCTCGATATCCGCGATCAGTTCGTCGACCGACATTTTTCCGGGCTGCATGTAAAAATTGGCGGGCCGGGGCGAGGGCGGGCTTGAGGCGCCGCGCGCGGCGTTGCCGGTGGTTTTCAACCCCAGTTGCCGCGCCGACGACAGGTCGAGCAGCCAGCCGGTCAGCTTGCCGTCGTCGATGATATTGCGCTTTTGCGGCGCGACGCCTTCGCCGTCGAAGGGATGCGAGCGGTTGCCGCGCTTGATAAAGGGATCGTCGACGATGGTGATGCCGGGGGCAAAAATCTGCGCACCCATTTTATCCTTCAGCAGCGTTGTGCCGCGCGCGACCGACGTGCCCGTAACAGCGCCGGCAAGGCTGCCGATCAAGCCGCCCGAGATGCGGCGGTCGAAGACCACCGGCATTTCCTTCGTCGGGCCCTTTCGGGGGCCGAGCGCCCTTACCGCACGCTCGCCCGCGCTTTTACCCACGGACGCGGGATCTTTCAAATCTTTCAGGTGCGAAGCGCTGTCGAAATCGTAATCAGTTTCCATGCCCGTATCCTCGCCCGCGATGACCGAGACCGAGATGCTGAAACCACTGGAGGGGAAGCTGCCGTTAAAACCGTTGGTGGCGGCGTAATAGGTGATATCGCGGGAGGATGAGCATTCCGCGCCGTCGGAATTGGTGACGCCCTTGACGCCCAGCGCCGCGCTTTCGGCGGCGTCGGCCATCTTGGCCATTTCATCGGCAGTGGGCTCGGAGCCGTCATAGAGGTCCAGGTCGGGGAAGGTTTTCGCAAGCTCCGACGGATCGGCGATACCGGCGTATTTATCTTCCGGCACCGATTTCGCCATGGCGACGGCGCGGGCGGCCATTTCGGCCAGCGTGTCGGGTGCGCGGTCAGAGGACGACACGATCGCCTGCTTCTGCCCCACCAGTACGCGCAGGCCGATCTCGGCTTCTTCGGAGCGTTTCAAGGCTTCGGGCTTGCCGAAGCGGCGCGTGACGGCGACCGAGGTGCTGTCGGACAGCACGACGTCGGCGGAGGTCGCCCCTGCGGCCTTGGCTTTTTTCAGGATATCTTCCAGCAGTTGCAGGGTTTGCGCCTTGTTCGGGTCTGCCATGGGATGTCCTTGTTTTTAAGAAGATGATTTTTCAGCGGCGCGCGCCTCGGCTTCCGCTTCAGCGGCGTCATCGGCGGCGCGTTGCTCCGACAGCGGGACGATGCGTTCGCGGTGCTGCGCGCCCATCGGCAACTCGAAGAGCGTCAGCTTCAGGCGCGGCGCGGCGGCCTTGTTGTCGAAGGTCTGGTAGAATTTGTCGAGCACTTCGGAGAAACGGTTGATGGCGTCGATGGGTTCCGACGCATATTGCGGGCGCTGCAGCAGGATGGCGAAATCTTTCTGGCCCAGACGTCCGATGACGTCCGACTGGCGGCGCATGAAGGTCATTTTTTCGGTCAGCTTCTTGACCGTTTCCTCGTAACCTTCCTGCCCCACCGCCTGCAGCACTTCCTCGTGGTTGGTCATGGTGACAAACACGATCAGGCTGCGTTCCGCATAGCGGAAGGAACGGTCGATGGCGGAAAGAAACAGCTGGTTGAAGGCGGCCTTGCCGATCATGCCGCCGGAAGAATGCACGTTGTCTTCCTTCGCCAGCATCCGGCTGAATTCCATCAGGCGCTGCGCGTTCAGGATCTTGGTCTCGAGGTCCTGCGAGGAGAGCGGCTTGTTCATGACGTCGTTCGTGCCGGCCAGAATCGCTTCTTCCGTCGTCGCGGTCTTGGAGAGCAGCATGATGTAGGGCTTCACGGCCGTGCGGATGTTCTTCCAGACGCCGATCACGACGGGGCGGGCCTCGGCCAGCGGGGCGGGGTCGACCATGATGACGTCAAAGGTGCCGCCCTTTACCATGTCGAAGGCGGCGTTCTTGTTCGGCTCGCAGACCACGTGATGGCCCTTGGCCCCCAGCTTGCTGGTCAGCAGCTGGTTGGTCAGAGATTCGCGGTCGATTACCAGTATTTCCATGGAAGCCCCCTCATCCAATTCGTTAATTTTAGGGCCAAGCCCCCGCAATACAACAGCTAAACCAAATAAAAACCGCTTCTTTTCCCTATTCCTTGATATTGTTTGACAAAGCCCCCCTGTTTCCATTATTACTTCTTCCACCAAACCCGTGCCCAAATGGCGGAATTGGTAGACGCGCAGGTTTCAGGTACCTGTGGGGCAACCCGTGTAAGTTCGAGTCTTATTTTGGGCACCATTTTTTCTTAAGACCAATCCCGCTTCCATGGCGGGTGTTCATGAGATACCCTTTCCTGACATGAACCTTTTGCGAGAAGCAGCCACATGAACGTTACCCTGCATCACGGCGATTTGCCCGAAGGGCTCGACCTTGGCAAGGTCGTGGCTATCGATACCGAAACCCTTGGCCTGAAGCCGCAGCGCGACCGCCTCTGCCTTGTGCAGCTCTCGTCGGGCGACGGCAATGTGCATCTGGTGAAATTCGACGGCAAGGATTACAGCGCGCCGCGGCTGAAAAAACTGCTGGCCGATCCTGGCGTGACCAAGCTTTTCCACTTCGCGCGTTTCGATATCGGCGTGATGCATGCCTATCTTGGCGTCGTGACCGCGCCTGTCTATTGCACCAAGATCGCGTCGCGCATCGCGCGGACCTTCACCGGCCACCACAGCCTGAAGAACCTTGTCAAAGACCTGTTGCTGATCGATATCGACAAGCAGCAGCAGACGACCGACTGGGGTCAGGCGACGCTAAGCCCCGAGCAGATCGAATATGCCGCGACGGACGTGCTGTACCTCCATAAAATCCGCACGATCCTCGATGAAACGCTGGTGCGCGAGGGCCGCGACAAGCTGGCCGCCGCCTGCTTCGACTTCCTGCCGCACCGCGCACTGCTCGACCTCGCCGGCTGGGCCGAAGAAGATATTTTCACGCACTGATGACAATCGCGAAACGTCTTTCAAAAAAACTGAAGACGCCGAAGCAGGTGCAGAAGTTCCTGCGCACTATTCCTTACAATCGCGAAAAGAAGAAGCAGACGCTGCACGCAGCCCAGCAGGGGTTAAAGCGCGGGCGCATGCATTGTTTCGAAGCCGCGATTGCCGCAGCGGCGATACTGGAATACCACGGCTATCCGCCGCTGGTGATGAGCCTTGAAAGTAAGGACGAGCTCGACCACGTTATTTTCGTTTTCAAGGAAAAGGGCCGCTGGGGCTCTGTCGCACGCTCGCGCGACGAAGGCCTGCATGGCCGCCCGCCGATCTATAAATCTTTGCGCGCGCTAGCCTGGAGTTATTACGACCCTTATGTCGACGATACCGGCAAGATCAAGGCCTATCAGGTGGCGAGCCTCGACGATTGCGCGAAAGACTGGCGCGACAGCAAACGTAGCGTGCGCAAGGCGGAAAAATACCTGATGAAACTGAAACACGTGCCGATGAAATCGTCGAAGGCACGGTACAAGAAACTGCTGAAGGCCTATCTCGACCGCGGCGCGATGCCGCGGCAAAAGCACTGGTGGTAATCAGGGTTTATACTGTATCGGCTTGCGCACATTGACGCGGTGATCGACGCCGTCATGCGCGGGTGCCTGCACCGCCGCCAGTTCCAGCTGCCGCGCCGCTTCCGCCGCTGTGCGTTTCAAATCCGCCGCATTTTCCAGCGCCTCGACGATGCCTGTATGACCTAATTTGCGTGCATAGCCGATGGCAGTCAGCCCGCGTGTATCTTTCATATCGGCATCTGCGCCTTTTGATATCAGCAGGGCAAGGCAGTCGGACTTATTATGCAGCGCTGCGAACATCAGGGGCGTCATGCCGGCATCGTCGGCCGCGTTGATATCGGCACCCCTCGAAAGCAGCATTTCCATGACGTCGATATGGCCCGTGCCATGGGCGATGGATTTGATCAGGGCCGTGCGCCCGTCTTCGTCGCGCCAGTGGATGGCTTCCGGATTGCGGGTGATAAAATCGCTTAAGCGTTCGGCGTTGCCGCCCCACGACGCCATCATAAAATCGAGCATGATGTCATCGGTTATTTCCATGAGAGGGGCTTTCGTACCTGGAGAGGCTTGCTGGTACCCTCCACGCACTGTCGCGCCGCGCATTCGGCCTGATAGCGTTCCAGCAAGGGCAGCGAGGGATGCGGCAGGACGCGCGCGAGGCCAAGCGCGCTGCGGCCCTTGTTATCGACGATTGAAAGATCTGGCCCGGCGGCCAGCAGCAGCGGCAGGAACCTGGCGCCGTTACGGCATTCCAGCGCATGTATCAGCGCTGTCACACCGCCGTTATCCTGATGGTTGATGTTTGCGCCACGGTCGAGGAGCAATTGCGCCTCCTCCTCGTCCAGCCGGTTATAGAGGATAAGGCTGCGCAGCGCATCGCCGCCCGTCACGGGTTCGACCCAGCGCGGCGAATCCGGATAGGCATCAAGGATGGCGCGAAACTCGTCACGCAGGCCCTGCTGGCAGGCGACGACAAGGTCGATCGCCTTTTTCTTCGGCATGGCCGCTTTGGAAAAGTCTACTGAGCCCATAGTCTTACCCTGTTAAAGATTTGCCATATTATCGAGAGAGTCTCTTCCCGTCAATTGCATTATGTCTAATCTTCAAAAATTGACATAAAGCCATAATTTTGATAGATATTTCCCCGCAAATCGGCGCATGACGCACCGCGCCAATTCACATGACGCAGAGCGTCGGTGCCGTTATTATAGGCACTTCAATTGCCCGCGAGGATAAGACCATGACCATCGTTAAGCTTTCCGAGAATGCCCGCAGCACGGGTGTAGGCGAAGACAACCTCGCCACCGCGCGCCGTGTCCTGGATACCGAAGGCAAGGCGATCCTCGAACTGTCCAAATTCTTGAACGCAAGCTTTGACGATGCTATCGGCACCATCTCCGCCGCCGAAGGCCGCGTGATCGTGACCGGCATGGGCAAGAGCGGCCATATCGGCCGCAAGATCGCAGCGACGCTGGCCTCGACCGGCACGCCCGCCTTCTTCGTCCATCCCGCCGAAACCAGCCATGGCGACATGGGCATGATCGTGCGCGGCGACGTGGTTCTGGCACTGTCGAATTCCGGCGAAGCGAAAGAACTGCTCGACCTGATCGAATACACGCGCCGCTTCGCCATTCCGCTGATCGGCATCACCAGCCGCCCGGATTCAACGCTGGGTCAGAAATCCGACGTCGTTCTGCTGCTGCCCCACTGCCCCGAGGCCTGCCCGAACGGCTTGGCCCCCACGACCTCGACCACCATGACATTGGCATTAGGTGATGCGATTGCGATTACGCTGCTGGAGAAAAAAGGCTTCACCGCGAAAGACTTCAAGATCTATCACCCCGGCGGAAAGCTGGGCCAGCAGCTGATGAAAGTAACCGAAATCATGCATACGGGCGAAGCTCTGCCCGTCGCTTCGGACACTATTCCCGTTTCCGCTGCCGTGAAGATCATCAGCGAAAAAGGCTTCGGCTGCATCGCGCTGGTGAATGCCGAAGGCACGCTGTCGGGCCTGATCACCGACGGCGATATCCGTCGCCATCTCAGCGATGGTTTGCTGGATAAACCCGCCAGCACCATCATGACCAAATCGCCGCGCACTGCGGGCGACGGATTGCTGGTGGCCGAGGCCATGGCGATCATGAACGGCCTGAAGGACAGCCAGCGCAAGATCACCGCGCTGATCGTCGTGGACAGCGCCAACAAGCCTGTCGGCCTGCTGCACCTGCATGACTGCCTGCGCGCCGGGTTTGCTTGACCGCCCGCCGCAAAACCCCTGCCCGTTCACGCGATAATATCGGCCGGCGCCAGCGCGCGCAGGCGGTAGGGGCCGGCTATAGCTGGTTCGTGCGCGTCACCAAATTCGCCCTGCCGATCGCCGCCGTTGTGCTGGTCGGCATCGTCATCGCCAAAATGTCGCAAGACCCGCAGCAGCTGCAGATTGCCGAGCTGCCCAAGCAGGAAAAAACCACGCCGGGGCAGGTCGATATCGTCGAGGCGTCGTATAGCGGCGTCGACGCCGAGGGCCGCGCTTACAAGATCACCGCCAGCGAAGCGCACCGCGTGATGGGCGCCGATACCGTCATCTCGCTGTCGAAGCCCAAGGCCGATATCACGATGGAAGACGGCACTTGGCTGAGCGTCCACGCGGCCGAAGGGCTTTACAACAACACCGCCGGCACGCTGAAGCTGACGGGCGGCGTCGATGCCTTCCACGATTCAGGCTATGAGCTCCATTTGCAGGATGCCGATATCAAGGTTCAGGGGCGCGAGGCCAAGACAGCGCTGCCCGTCTCGATGCAGGGCCCTGCCGGCACGCTGGAGGCCGCCAGCATGACGGTGACCGACCAGGGCCAGATGATCGTCTTCGGCGGGCCCGCGAAACTGGTGCTGCAGGGCAAGCTTCAGATGAAGAAAGAGGGGCCGGGATGATGTTCCGCACCTTTATGACCGCGCTGCTGATTTGCGCCACCACTCAGGCCTATGCCGCGCTGCCGCCCGCCGCGAAAAAAGAAGAGCCGGTGGAAATTTCCGCGTCCCGCTCGCTGGAATGGAACAGGCGCGCCAAGACCTATACCGCGCGCCAGAACGCGGTTGCGAAGCAGGGCAACTTCCAGCTCTCCAGCGATACCATCACCGCGCGCTATAACGACAACCAGGGCGCGACGCACATCTTCCAGATGGAAGCGCTCAACAACGTCATCATTGTCTCCCCGCCCTATACCGCCTATGGCGACAAGGCGGTTTATGACGTGGCGGAGGATCGCGCCGTGCTGACGGGGCAGGACCTGCGCATCGTGACCGAAACCGAAAAACTGACCGCCAAAGACAAGGTCGAATTCTTCTCGAAAGAGAACCGTATGGTGGCCTCGGGCGGTGCGACGGCCGAGCGCGGCACCGACACCCTGAAGGCCGAGAAGATGGAAGCCTTCTTCCAGAAAAACCCCGAAGGGACGCTGAAGGTCGACCGCATCACGGCCGATGGCGGCGTGACCATCAAGACCGAGAAAGAAACCGTCACCGGCGACCATGGCGATTACAATATCGGCACGAAAAAGGCCGTGCTGACCGGCAAGGTCAAAATCTACCAGGGCGCAAGCTGGCTGGAGGGCACAAGGGCCGAGATTGACTTGAAAACCGGAATCAGCCAATTATTCGCAGAGGGCAACGCCGAAACCGAAGGCCGCGTCAAAGGTGTCTTTTACCCGAAAGCGGCGCAGTAATGGCTAAATCAGACGACAAAACGCCGGAAAAGAAAAACGAGCCCCGCCTTGTGCCGGGGGCTGCTGGCCTGTCTGTCGAACGCCTGATGAAGCGCTACAAGCGCCGCCCTGTGCTCCGCGATGTGTCGCTGAACGTGAAGCGCGGCGAGGCTGTGGGCCTGCTGGGCCCCAACGGCGCGGGCAAGACCACCTGCTTCTATATCGTCACGGGCCTGATTGACGCCGACAGCGGGTCGATCAAGCTGGATGGCAAGGACATCACCACCCTGCCCATGTACCGCCGCGCACGGCTCGGCATTTCGTACCTGCCGCAGGAATCGTCGATCTTCCGCGGGCTGAACGTCGAAGACAACATTCGTTCCGTCCTGCAAGTGGTGGAGGAAGACCATCACCGCCGCGAACATATGCTAGAAGAACTGCTGGCCGAATTTTCGGTGACGCACCTGCGCTTCACCCCTGCCGTCGCCCTGTCGGGCGGCGAGCGTCGCCGCGTTGAAATCGCCCGCGCCCTTGCCACACATCCCCAATTCATCCTGCTGGACGAGCCTCTGGCGGGCATCGACCCGATTGCCGTGGGCGAGATCCGCGACCTTGTGAAGCACCTGAAGAACCGCAATATCGGCGTGCTGATCACCGACCACAACGTGCGCGACACGCTGGACATCGTCGACCGCGCCTACATCCTGCACGGCGGACAGGTGCTGATGGAAGGCAAGCCCGCCGAAATCGTCAATCACAAGGACGTCCGCCGCGTTTACCTCGGCGAAAAATTCAGCCTGTAATCAACCGCGCTGTTAGCGCCCGTTCCTCGGCGGCTTCTGCTTCTTGACGCCCAGCGTCGAGCCCGCGAGGGCGGCGGCGTTGATCATCGCCTTGAATTCATGCTGGCTGTTGTCGAGAATCGACTGCGCCTGCTTGCGCTTGTCCTCGACCAGTTCGGCCATCTGCTGCAGTTGCTGGCCGACGACCGCGCCCATGACGCGCGCGCCCTCGATCGTGGTGATGCGCTCGATGAAATCGTCTTTGCGCTTCATGACGGTCTGCAGATAGAGCTCGTCTTCGGGGCCGAGGCTGGC
This sequence comes from Alphaproteobacteria bacterium, assembly GCA_041287865.1. GTDB lineage: Bacteria > Pseudomonadota > Alphaproteobacteria > Micavibrionales > UBA2020 > JAPWJZ01. Next base: position 53,967 of record JBGGMV010000092.1, read on the forward strand.
CTTGAAGCGGGCGGCGGCTTCGGGGATATAGACTTCGTTATAGCGGCGCAGGACTTCCTTGGCGGCGCCGATATGGAGGCTGATCTCCTCCACGGCAAGCGCGCGGCTGTCGTTCAGCTCGCCGACTTTTTTCAGGGTCTTCTTCAGGCCCTTGCCGGATTTGGCGACGCTGTCAGCCATCTTGTCCACTTTCTTGTGCATCTTGGGTAGGCTGGCCAGCCCCTTGCCGACGATGCGGGCGGATTTGAGATCCTCGAGGCCCTGTGCGGAGGCCTTGTGCAGTTTCTGCGCTGCATCGCCAAAGGCATCGAGGTTCATGCCTTTCAGGTTGGTTTCCACGCCGCGCAGCGTATCGGCAAAACCATCGACCTTATCGCTGACCTTGCTCTGCAGCTCGCCCGCGCCATTCATGATCTTGGCGAGTTTTTCCATCGCGGGAGCACCGTAGGAGATCACCGCTTCGAAGCTGTCGGGGGCTTTGTCGATCGCCTCCATCACCTGCTCCATGCTTTTCTTCACCTTGGGCGCGGCATCGGCGTAATCGGTCACGAGGCCGGTGGGGCGCGGGGCTTTGGCGTTGAAGCCGGATTTGGCGTGCTGTTTCTTTTTCATGCGGAATTCTCCTGTGAGGGCGGCAATGGCCGCTCCTTGCTGTAAATAACTGAACTAATTTTTCCCTAATGGCTATGGGAATGCCATGTTTATGGTATGGAGTCAATAACGGGGCCGGAGTTGACATATTCCGCTGGATTGCTATCCTGCAATATCATGACAGAACAGAAAATCCTGCGATTCTTCCTCGACTCGGAATTCAACGAGCATGCGCGGCCCTACGCGCTCGACCCTATCAGCATTTCATTGGTGCCCGATAACGACGCGAAGCCGGATTACTATGGTGTGAGCCGCGAGTTCAACGCGACGGCGATTACGCCATGGCTGCAGCAGAATGTCGTGCGCCATTTGCCACCCGAGGTAGAACGACGCAGCAATGCCGAAATTAAAGACGATATGATCGCCTATCTTAAAACCTTCGCTGACCCTGCGGTGACGAAGCTGGAGATCTGGGCCTTCAACGGCGCGACGGATCAGGTGGTCATGGCCAATTTCTTTGGCGGCCTTACTGCGATGCGGGATGCATTCAAAGAGGCCGGCCTGCCCCGCCCCGAATTCCGCGATTTGAAAGAGCTGACGCGGGCCACGGGCGAGCGCCTGCCGCCGCCCGAGAACGCGCATGACTGCCATGCCGATGCGCTCTGGGCGCGGGAACTGTACCGCCATACGGCCAAAAAACTGTCGCCGGAGCGTAAATTCCTCATTGATTAAGCCCGAAACTGGTCTTTTACCCGAAAAATGCTATAATTCTCTGTAGGGGCAGGGGAAATCATGGCCATCAACCAGCGTTTGGATTTAAAGCAGGGGCAGACCCTCACCATGACGCCGCAACTGCAGCAGGCCATCAAGCTGCTGCAGATGTCCAACATTGAACTGTCCGAATTCGTCGAAGCCGAGCTGGAGAAAAACCCGCTGCTGGAGCGCGACGAAAGCATGTCGAGCGAAAAGCCGCATGACGATGCGCCTGTCTCTGACACGCCAGAAGGCGGCGAAGGCGGCGAGGCTGCCCCCGTTGAAGGCGGCGAGCACGAAGAAGTAGTGCACGGCCCCGAAGAACGCGAACTGGATACCGATTTCGAAAACGTCTTCACCGGCGGCAGCATGGCTGAACAGCCGGGCGGCTATGACGCTTTTGCGACCGACAGCTTTGCCAGCGTGGGCAAGGGCGGCAGTGCGAAATTCGAAGACCCCGATTTCAGCCTTGAAAACACGATGGCGAAAGTCGCCACGCTGCGCGATTACCTTGAAGAACAGATCGGGCTGGAGTTTTTAGAAGTTGGCGAGCGCGGCATTGCGCTGGTGATGCTCGACTACCTTGACGAGAGCGGCTATTTCCGCACCGATACAGCAGAGCTGGCCGCGCGCCTTGGCTGCTCGAAAGAAAAAGTTGAAGAAATTCTGGAGAAGCTCCAGAACCTCGATCCTGCGGGGCTTTTCGCGCGCAACCTGTCCGAATGCCTTGCGCTGCAATTGCGGGAACAGGATAGACTGGATCCCGCCATGCAGGCGCTGGTGAAGAACCTCGACGTGCTGGCCAGCCACGATCTAAAAAAGCTGAAAGCGCTTTGCGGCGTCGACGATGCCGATTTGAAGGAAATGATTTCCGAGCTGAAATCGCTGAACCCGAAACCGGCGCTGGAATTCGACCATTTCGTTTCGCAGACCGTCATTCCAGACGTGCTGATGAAGCCGCTGCCGAAAAGCAAGGGCGGCGGCTGGGCGGTGGAACTGAACAACGACACACTGCCGCGCGTGCTGGTCAACAAGCGCTACTACACCGAAATTTCAAAGAACGCGAAGCAGAAGCAGGACAAGGAATACCTGTCCGAACAGCTGAACACCGCCAACTGGCTGGTGAAGGCGATGGACCAGCGGGCCGAGACGATCCTGAAGGTCGCATCGGAAATTATCCTGCAGCAGGAAAACTTCTTTCTCTACGGCGTGGAATATCTGAAGCCTCTGGTGCTGAAGGATATCGCCGCCACCGTCGCCATGCACGAAAGCACGATTTCGCGCGTGACATCGAACAAATATATCGGCACGCCCCGCGGCGTGTTCGAGCTGAAATACTTCTTCACCTCGGGCGTATCCTCGGCCGACGGCGCGACGGAATTTTCGTCGGAGGCGATCAAGGCGCGGCTGAAAAACCTGATCGACGCAGAGGCTGCAGACAAGATCCTCTCCGACGACGACCTGGTCGATTTCCTGAAAAAGGACGGCATCGACATCGCGCGGCGCACCGTGGCCAAGTACCGGGAAGCTATGAAAATCCCTTCTTCTGTCCAGCGCCGCCGCCAGAAAAACACCTAAATACCTGTATTTAAATGATAATCAGGCCGGTATTTGACTCCGGCAAGGAAAACATATAATTGTGTGGTGCAACAAAAGGCCGTGAAAACGGTTTGTTGAGGTGTTCTTTAAGGATTTTGGGCCTAAAATGGGCTACCAATCCGGCATCTCAAGAGGGGTTTATAAAAATGGAACTGACAGTCAAAGGCAATCACCTCAACGTAGGCGATTCACTCCGTGAACACGTGCTCACGAACCTGACCCATACGGCAGGCAAGTATTTCCGCGACCCGATCGAGGCGACGGTGACCTTCACCAAGGAAAAGAACCACCGCTATCGCGCCAATATCTCGATCCATGTCGGCCACGGCATCATGCTGGAAGCCTCGAACGAGGCTGACGATCCCTACCCCGCTTTCGACGGCGCTTCGCAGCGCGTCGCCAAGCGCCTGTCCAAATACAAGGACCGCCTGAAAGACCACCACAAGCGCGAGCCCTTGGCCGACGTCGTCGCCGCAAGCTACACCACCTTTAGCAGCAGCAACGAAAACGAAGCCGAAGGCGGCAAGGAAGGCACCGTTATCGCCGAAATGCAGACGCAGGTGCCGACGCTGGCCGTTTCCGACGCCGTGCTGCGCCTCGAGCTGGGCACGCTGCCCGCGCTGATGTTCCGCAACCCGAAACACGGCGGCTATAACATGATTTACCGCCGCAAGGACGGCAACATCGGCTGGATCGATCCCGATGGCAGCGCGCCGAAAAAAGCGCCTGCGCCCGCAGCTGCAAAACCAGCTGCTGCGCCTGCAAAATCTGCGGCGAAACCCGCTGCAAAACCGGCAGCTAAACCTGCTGCCAAAAAACCCGCGCCCGTCAAAGCCGTCAAAAAAGCCGGCAAAGCCAAAAAGAAATAAGGCGCGTACAAAAGGGGATGGAAAGTGAGTGCTGTGTTGAGGGCCGACCCGTACAGGCGGCCACCCGTGAGCCAGAAAACGAATATGATTAACGCCGACCTTATCATCCCGAGCCTGCCTGCCACGAGCAAGAAACAGGCCTTCCGCGCATTGGCGGAGGCGACCGTGGGCCTGTTCCCGGGCGACCCCGAGAAAGTCTTCACCGCGCTGATGGACCGCGAGCGTATCGGCTCGACCGGCATCGGCTGCGGTGTCGCTATCCCGCATATCAAGCTTGGCCATGTGGACAGGCTCTATGGCGTGCTGGCGCGCCTTGAAAAACCCGTCGACTATGACGCGGTGGACGGCGAGGCTGTTGATTTGATTTTCATGCTGGTCGCCCCGGCCGAAAACAAAACCACCCAGCACCTGAAGATGCTGGCGCATGTCTCGCGCTTCCTGAAGGACGACGAAACCTGCCAGCGCCTGCGCGCCTGCAACCAGCGGGATGCGATTGAAACCCTGCTGAATGAGTGGCTGAAAGAACAAGCCGCGTAACAACGCGGCTTGTGCAGCTTAAAAGTCGCTGATTCTTCTGGGTTTTCTCGATTCCATTGATTATTCCATAATATTCCGGTAAGGTAGCGGCCTGTTTAACAAGGCTTTATTCCCATGACGTGGCACAACGCTTTCGAGCTCATTGATATGGACGACTGGCGCGAGCTGCATTCGACGCTGCAGGGCGGCTGGAACGTCAACGAGCGCAACGACATGAACGAGACGCTGATCCACCGCGCAGCGCAGCGCGGGCTGGAGGATTGCCTTCGCGTGCTCATCGAGCACAAAGCCGACCTGAACGCCACCGATATGCATGGCGCGACCGCACTGCACAAAGCCGTGATTGCGAACAAGAACGACATGGTGGAAACGCTGGTGAAGGCCGGCGCCGATATTCACGCCAAGACGCGTGGCGGGAAAGAACCCGTGGATTACGCAGCGGAAGGCAGCATGGCCCGCATCTACCTGCTGCAGAAAGCAGCGGATATCACGGCCGCTTTCGAAGCAGCAGCCGCTGCGAAGCGTAAAAGCGAAGACGGTTTCAAGGACGGATTAGAGACGCCGCTCCAGATCAAGAAGCCGCTGCAAATTCACCCGAAATAAAGATTAGTGAACCGAGACGAGGCTCAGCTCGTGATGGCGGGCGGAGGCGACGGCGCTATCGACGTCCGTCTGCACAGCCAATGCCGTGCCATCGGCCGCATGCAGCACCCAGGTCGGCTTGCCGTTCACCTTGTGCTTTTTCACATAGGCGACTTCCTCCAGCCCCAGTTCACGCAGGTCGTTCTGCGTCATGAGGAAGGGGATCATATTTTCAGGCATAAAGCTGCTGTTCATGTTCTATCTACCTCGCCCTGTCATTTTACCGTACTTGTGCCGTCTTTGTCACCGGAAACATCTATCGACTTGGTTTTTCCCTTGTCTTTTCCAGGTCTTATTTTAATTGTTTGAACCACGGTTTCCGGAACGATCCGGCGCAAATCGATGTTAAGCAGCCCGTTATCGAGCGCGGCGCCCACCACCTCGATATCCTCGCTCAAGATAAAGGTGCGCTGGAACTGGCGTGTGGCAATGCCGCGATGCAGATAAACCCTGCCCTCTTCTTCCTCGCCTGCCTTGCGGCCGCGGATGACCAATTGATTGAGCTCCAGCTGCACCGTCAGGTCATCCATTTCAAATCCTGCAACGGCAATCGTGATGCGCAACTGCGTATCGCCGATCTGTTCGATGTTATAGGGCGGATAGCCTTCGGAGGCGCGGGAGACGCGATCAAGTGCCTGTTCGAACTGGTCGAAGCCCAGCATGAAGGGACTGTCAAAAATGGAAACGCGGCGGGTCATAAAGGCTCCTCAAACAAGCGAGCGTCAGTGTCGAACACCCCCTGATGGGCGATGCTCATACAGCCATGATATATGTGCTTTTGCGCCGAAAGCAAGAAAGGCTGAATTGCCTATTTATATTAAGGCCTTGGAGTCTTTGGCGCAGCGCCGGGCGAAGGTTTTGCATCGCGTAAGTCAAGAACCAGCTGGCGGATTTCCTTCAGCGATTCTGTCATGAAATGGCGCTGGTTTTCGCGGTAGGCGATTTCGAGGTTCTGATCATCGATCGGATGTTTCTTGCGCCAGTAGTCGAGCGATTCACGCGTGAGCGGTTTATAGGTCGCATCAAAATCGCGTTCGGCGACTTCCAGCACCTTCAGCACGTCTTCGAAGGCAGAAAGACGCCCGTCTGTCTTTGCTTCCGGCGAGCGCACAAGGTCACTGGCCACGCCCAGCACCTGACGCGGGTCTTTCGCCTGATACCTGCCGCTGACGCGGCTGAAAACTTCTTTCAGCGATTTATCGTCTTTCAAATCGGTCACAGCATAGATAGCGAAAGCGGGGGCGCGGAAGGTTTCCTGCAGTTGCATGTAGTCGGGCAGGCTCATGGGGCTTTCCTTGCCCTTGACGAATTCCTGGCTCCAGAGTGCTTTCTCGCGCATCTTTTCGGTGAGGGCTTTCTGGATTTCTTCCAGCGCATTGTTACGTTCTTCGCGGAATTTGCGGTCCATGGTGTCTTCCTATTTCTTGCTGTTGAATGCTTTTTCCACCGCTTCGAACGGCAGCATAATGGCGTTGTGGCGGGCTTTGTAATCTTTGACGGGGGCGAGGATGATGAGTTTTTCCCAGTCGCCGGTCGGAATGACGGGTTTGCCGTCGAGCATTTCCTCGAGGTCTTCGCCGGCCATGGCGACATCGTGACGCGTTTTGCCGATGATGGCCTTGGCCATGACAGCGACGACGGAACGGGTGAGAGCGCAGGCCTCGACCTCGAAACCGAAGCCGGTGATGATGTCGCCATCCAGCTTCAGCTGCACGGTAACTTCGCTGCCGCAGATGGGGCTGACGGCTTTCGCTTCACGGTCCGGATTGTCGAGCGGCTTGGGCAGCGCTGCCTGCCCGGAGAGCTTGATTAGCTCTTCGTTGTAGAAGGCGACGGCGCTGTCGTCACCCAAATCCATTTACGCCGCACCGCGCGATTTATAGGGCTTGGCGCCGATCTGGTTGTGCTTGGTGAACAGGCGGTCGCAATAGCCGCAGGTCACTTCTTCCTGACCATCAAACGTGTAATAGACCTTCGGATGCCCCAGCGCGCCGGAGCCGCCGTTGCAGGAAATCTGGTGCAGTTCTTTCGGCACAAACAGAATTTCGGGGTGTTTGGTTGTCATTGTCGTCTCCTTAAACAGCTTTCTTGTACCACGAGGTTCCCTCGGGCCTATCTTTCAGCAACAGGCCGTCCTGCGCCAGAATGTCCCGGATCTGGTCGGCTTCCTGCCATTTTTTCTCGCGGCGCAGCACTTCGCGCTTGATCACCAGTTCTTCCTGCGCGCGGGTCAATTCCGGTTTCGCCAGCGTCGCGCCGCCAAGGCCTAGCGCACTGTCGGCGGCATCGAGCACTGCCAGCTTGTCGGGCACGGGCAGCGTTTCATCGCGCAAGGCCTCCCACAGCACCGAAAGCGCAATCGGGGAATTTAAATCATCCTGCATCGCTTCGTCGATCTTCTTGACGATGCCCTTTGCCGTGGCCGAGAGCTGCGCGGCGACAGGATATTGGGCACGCCATTCATCCGCCTTGTGGCAGAGCGTATCGTAAGTGTTGCGCGCGGCATCCAGCGATTCAAAGCTGAAATTCAGCGAACCGCGATAATGCGCCGTCAGGCAGAGATAGCGGTAATGTAGCGGGCTATAACCTGCATCGATCACGCGCTGCAGCGTCATGAAGTCGCCTTTCGACTTCGACATCTTGCCTTCGTCCATCAGCAGGAATTCGCCGTGCAGCCAGTAGTTGACCCATTTGTGGCCATGGCACGCTTCGCTTTGCGCGATTTCATTCGTGTGGTGGACGGGGATATGGTCGATGCCGCCGCAGTGGATGTCAATCAGGTCACCCAGATATTTCGTGGCCATGGCCGAGCATTCGATATGCCAGCCGGGGAAGCCTTCGCCATAGGCGCTTGCCCATTTCATGATCTGGTTCGGATATTTCGAGCCCTGCAGCGTGAACCACAGGACAAAATCCGTCGGGTTACGCTTGTTGGCATCCGCATCGACGCGCGCCTCGGCCAGCTGCGCTTCAGGCAGGCGAGCGAAATCGGCATAAGCGGGGAATTTCGCCGTATCGAAATAGACGTTCGGCTGATTGCCGCCGGCCTTGTAAGCGAAACCTTTTTTCTCCAGCGTTTCGACCATGCCCAGCATCTCGGCGATATGTTCCGTCGCGCGGCAGACGATATGCGGGCGCAAGATGCCAAGCTTGCGGCAATCGTCGAAGAAAGCTTCTTCATAGAACTTCGCAATTTCCCAGGGCGATTTTTTCTCGCGGGCGGAGGCGATGGCCATTTTATCCTCGCCCTCGTCAGCGTCGGATTGCAAATGGCCGACGTCGGTGATGTTCATCACATGCGTCAGGCCGAAGCCCGAACGCGCGAGCGTGCGGCGCAGCAGGTCTTCGAAAACGTAAGTACGCAGGTTGCCGATATGGGCGAAGTTATAAACCGTGGGCCCGCAGCAATAGAGCTTCACGTTCGCGGCGTCGATCGGCTTGAAATCTTCCTTGCGCCTGTTGAGCGTATTGAAAAGCTGCAGCGCCATTCAGTGCGGCTTCCCGACAAACTTGAACGTCACGAACAAGCCGCCCGATTCAGGCAGCATGACCGGCACGGCGGTTTCGACATAGCCGTTGTGCTTTTCGATCTTGAAGTAACGCGCGACGGGCTGGAACAGCGTTTCCCCCTGCCCCGGCTTGGCGGGGTCGAAGCGCACGTACAAGGTTTTGGCGGAGGTTTTCTTGCAGAATTTGACCGTATGGTCGAGCGTATGCAACGCGTCCTGCCGCTCCATGCCGCGCAGGTCGACTTTTACTTCTGCGGCATCGAGGCCTTCCGGCGCCGGGCCCTTCATCTGGTCGAAAATACTCATCTTTTTCTCCGCTGCCATGCTAGCCCAGTGGTCGCTTCTTTACAACATCGGTAGGCCCCTGTAACTTGCGCCTCAAGTGGTTTTATTTCAACAGGCGGGGCTTAAAATGACCAAACATTTCGACCTAATCCTGAAGGGCGGGCGGGTGGTAACCCCGGGCGGCATTGTCGAGACCGATGTCGCGGTGGAAGGTGGCCGGATTGTCGCGCTGGGCGATTTTACCAGCGGTATCGCTAAGGATGTGGTGGACTGCAAGGGCCTGCATGTGATGCCGGGCGTGATCGACACGCAGGTGCATTTCCGCGAACCCGGGTTGACGCATAAAGAAGACCTTTCCACCGGCACGCTGTCGGCCATCGCGGGTGGCGTGACCACCGTGTTCGAAATGCCAAATACCGACCCGCTGACCATCACCGGCGGCGCATTGCATGACAAGCTGCACCGCGCGGCGGAAAAAGCCTTTTGCGATTACGCCTTCTTTGCGGGCGGCTGTGCGGAGAACGCGCATATCATCGGCGAGCTGGAAAAGATGCCCGGCTGCTGCGGCGTGAAAATTTTCATGGGATCATCGACCGGCGCATTGCTGGCTGCACAGGACGAAGTGATTTTGAAGATCCTGAAAAACGGCACGCGCCGCGTGGCGCTACATGCCGAAGACGAAGACCGTCTGAAATCGCGCAAGCATATCGCCGAGAGCAGCCACGACGTAAAAGACCACCCCGTCTGGCGCGATGCGGAATGCGCGTTGAAAGCCACCACGCGCGCGGTGAAACTGGCGCGCGAAGCCGGCCGTCGCATCCACCTGCTGCATGTGACATCGGGCGATGAAATGGCGTTTTTACGCGATCACAAAGACATTGCGACGATTGAGACGACACCGCAGCACCTGACGCTCTCCGCGCCCGAATGCTACGAACGGTTGGGAACAAAGGCGCAAATGAACCCGCCGATCCGCACCAAGGAACATACCGACGCGCTCTGGCGCGCGGTGATCGACGGCACGGTTGACGTTCTGGGATCAGACCATGCGCCACATACACTGGAGGAAAAGGCGAAGGAATATCCTGCTTCGCCGTCCGGCATGACGGGCGTGCAGACGATGCTCTGCATCATGCTCGACCACGTGAACGCGGGCAAACTGCCGCTGGAGCGCGTGGCCGACCTGCTGGCCCATGCGCCGCAGCGCGTCTACCAGATCGCGCGCAAGGGGCGCATCGCGGCGGGCTATGACTCGGATTTCGCCATCGTCGACATGAAGGCCGAAAAGACCATCGCCAATAAATGGATCAAGTCGCGCTGCGGCTGGTCGCCCTTCGACGGCAAGAAAGTGAAGGGCTGGGTGAAGGGCACGATTTTGCGCGGACAGGTCGTCATGTGGGACGACGAAATCACGCAGGCCGCCACCTCCCGACTCGCACGCGGCAAACCGGTCGAATTTGCCGATTTATTGATTCCGTCAACTAATGTTATGACAGAGACCGTCGCTGCCGCAAAAATAGAGTGCTGCTAAGTAAATAAATTTACTTGTATTAACAGCGGGTTACGATTATTTTGTGGCCCGGTTAACACAAGGTGAATTTTAGAACGGGCAGATACATCAAATTTTAAACGAATTCGCTTAAAATAAAAGGTATGTGTCTCCTTATAAATAAGGCGATGCACAAGGCTCGGGGGAGCCTTCTACGGCTGCACTGCAAAACCGCATCTTCAGCGGGTAATTTAGGGGTTACTTTTGGACAAAGATGCCGATATCAAGTCCGGCCAACCGGAAGACTTCGCGCCTGAGGGCGACGCGGGGAAGAAGGGACGTTTCGGCCTGTCGGCTCCTACCTCCGCCCGCCTGTGGCGCAGCAAGATTTCATGGCGCATCACCCTGACCGTTTTCGTGACTATCCTGCTGGTGCAGGGCGCGGTGCTGTTCTTCACCGTGCGCACCTATGAAGAAGACAAGCTGAACAGCCTGCGCGATACCGCGCGCGCGGCCATCTTCACCACACTGGGCGGCGTGGCAAAAAACACCGCCACGCCCTTCACCAAGGAAACGGCCCAGCGCGTTTTCGATTCCACCAAGGTCGAGGGCCTGACGGTCTACGACAAGGAATTCAAGCCGATCGAAGGGCAAGCCTTCGGCGACGCCACGCATCTTTTCCCCTCCGCGAAGGCCGGGCAGATCCAGTCCTACCGCACGGCCGATACGCGGCATTATGAAGTCGTCTTCAAAACGGCCGACCATGGCTATCCCTTCTTCATCGTGGCGCGGATGCGCGCGTCGGAAGTCGAGGTACAGATCACCCACCAGATCAACCTGACGCTGGCCGTGCTGCTGCTGATGTCGGCCTTCGTCACCGGCGTGATGATGCTGATGATGGGCAAATGGCTGCTGGAACCCATTATGGTGCTGCGCCAGAACCTTCTGAACGCCGCGCGCAACCCCGAAAAGCCCGAGCTGCTGCGCCTGAAAAAAGAAACGCATGACGAGATCGGCGTCGCCATCCGCATTGCGAACGACCTGATCCGCCAGAACGCGAACAACCTCAAACGCCTGAGGTCACAGGCGGAAGACAAGATCCACAAGCTCGCTTATTATGACGCACTGACCGGCCTGCCCAACCGCACCTACTTCCTTGAAAAGCTCGACGATCACATCCGCCACAAGGTGGTGGAGGAAGACCGCCGTTTGGCCGTCATGTCCGTCGACCTTGACCATTTCAAGGATATCAACGACACCATGGGCCATGAATTCGGCGACAAGCTGCTGGAAGCAATCGGCAAGCGCCTTGTGAAGGCCCTGCCCGAAGACAGCATTATCTCCCGCGCTTCGGCCGACGAATTCACGCTGATGGTGGTGCTGAAACCCGAATACCCGGATAGCTCGATCCTCGTCGACCGCATCTTCAGCGCGATGGGCGAGCCGGTCAGCATCCTGCAGGAACGCTTCCAGGTGCGTGTTTCCATTGGCGTGGCCCATTGCCCGGATGACGGCATGGAAGCGCGCCAGATCATGAAGAACGCCGACATCGCCCTCAACCGCGCCAAGGAAGAGGGCCGCGATACGGTGCGTTATTATTCACAAGACTTCGACCTTGCCGTGCAACAGCGCTTCCAGCTGCTGCGCGACCTGCGTTCGGCCATGGATGAAAAACAGCTGCAACTGCACTTCCATCCGCAGTTCGACCTGCGCACCGGTTACCTGATCGGTGCCGAAGTGCTGCTGCGCTGGTGGCTGCCCGACAATTCAAAGGAAGGGGGCTATTTCGTCTCGCCCGCAGAATTTATCCCGATCGCCGAACAGTCCGGCCTGATCGTGCAGATCGGCGAATGGGTCTTGCGCGAGGCCTGCGCGCAGAACAAAAAATGGCAGGACGAGGGCCTGCCACCCTTCCGCATCGCCGTGAACATTTCCGGCGTGCAGTTCCACAAGGCTGACATTGTCGCACTGGTGTCGGAAATTCTCGCCGAAACCAAGCTCGACCCGAAACTGCTGGAGCTGGAAGTCACAGAAAGCGTGTTCATGGAAAACATGCAGACCACCATCGACATTCTGAACCAGCTGCACCGCCTTGGCGTCGAGCTGGCGGTTGACGACTTCGGCACGGGTTACAGCTCACTGTCCTACCTGCGCCAGTTTCCGATTGACCGCCTGAAGATTGACCAGTCGTTTATCAGGAACGCGCTGGTCAATCCCGACGACCGCATGATCACCAAGACCATCATCAACCTCGGCCACTCGCTGAACCTGAAAGTCATCGCCGAGGGCGTGGAAACCGTCGACCACGAGAATTTCCTGAAAGAAGAAGGATGCGACGAAGTGCAGGGCTTTAAATACACCAAGCCCATCAACGCCGAAAAATTCAAGGAATACGCCATCAACTACAACCGCGAGGTCGCCAAGAAGACCAAGCTCGCCACCGTCGTGATCGAGGGCGAGCGGAAAGTCTAGAGTTCCGGCTGCCGTTCCGCTATCATTTCCCCATGAATGGCCTTGTTTCAAAACCCGTAAAATCGCTGAAGGGCAGCGCCGCCGCGCCCGGTGATAAATCCATTTCCCACCGCTCGCTGATGTTCGGCGCATTGGGCGACAGCGAAACGAAGGTCACGGGGATTTTAGAGGGCGAGGATGTTATCTGCACCGCAGGCGCACTCGCCGCCATGGGCGTCAGTATCGAAAAACCGGCAACAGCGGGCGGCACCTGGAAGATCACGGGCGCGGGCACGCTCAGGACACCCGCTAACAACATTTACCTCGGCAATAGTGGCACTTCGGCGCGGCTGTTGATGGGGCTTGCGGGTGGCTATCCGCTGCAGGCAGTTTTCACGGGCGATGATTCACTCAGCAAGCGGCCGATGGGGCGCGTGACGAAACCGCTGGCGCAGATGGGCATCAATTTTGAATCGGTCGGCGATAAATTGCCGTTAAAGGTGATCGGCGGCGCAAAGCTGAAACCGATTTCCTATACCCTGCCCGTCGCTTCGGCGCAGGTGAAATCGGCTATCCTGCTGGCGGCACTGCATGCAGATGGCGAGACGACGGTGATCGAACCACAGCCGACACGCGACCATACCGAACGCCTGCTACGCTATTTCGGCGTTGAAATTAATTGCGAAACGCAGAAAGACGGTTCCAACGTCATCAAGCTGAAGGGCTTCCCGAAGCTGAAAAGCCGCGACATTATCGTGCCGGCCGACCCTAGTTCCGCCGCCTTCCTGACTGTCGCCGCGCTGATCACGCCTGATTCAGATGTCACGATCAAGAACGTGCTGACCAACAAACTGCGCACCGGCCTTTACGACACGCTGATCGAAATGGGCGGGAACATCACCTTTGAAAACCCGCGCGAGGCTTCGGGCGAGGGTGTTGCCGATATCCGTGTAAGATCAAGTCGCCTGAAGGGCGTCACGGTGCCGAAAGAGCGCGTGCCCTCAATGATCGACGAATTCCCCATCCTCTCCGTCGCCGCCAGTTTCGCTGAGGGGAAAACTTACATGTCCGACCTCGCCGAATTGCGCGTGAAGGAAAGCGACCGCCTGCTGGCAATCTTCGAAGGGCTGAAGGGCGCGGGCGTGACTTGTGAAATGGGCGAAGACGACCTGACCGTCACCGGCAACGGCCACCCGCCCAAAGGCGGCTGCACCGTCGCCACCAAACTCGACCACCGCATCGCCATGAGCTTCCTTGTCATGGGCATGGCGGCCAAGGAGCCCGTGGCGGTGGACGATGCTGAAACCATCAACACCAGTTTCCCCGGATTCGCGGGGCTGATGAACGGGCTTGGGGCCTCTATTTCCGCCGTTTAACCCGCGAAGGCCTAACCTTGTAGAAAACCCGAGTCGTTATTTTTCATAGGTTTCCGGACGGATTTTAACTTTCCAGCTGATATTTCCGCTTTATTTCGTGTGCGATAACGGATTGAAAAAGCCGCGTTTTTCGTGGTACAAGTCTCCATCCTTGAAAAATCTTTAACATTATGTTAATATCTTATTAATGGAATGTTAATAAATTCCAGCCGTTTAGGGGGAAAAACCATGACTATTGTTAACTTCCGCAAGTCGGATTTCGTCCCCTCTCAGGAGCCGTCGGCCCTTGAGAAAAAAGTGGTTATCGCGGTCGATGGCCCTGCCGCTTCCGGCAAGGGCACCTTTGCCAAGAAAATGGCCGAGCGCCTTGGCTATGCCTACCTCGACACCGGCGCGCTGTATCGCGCGGTCGCCATGGCAACGCTGGAAATCGGCGCCGACCCCTCGAAATTCAATGAAGTCGCACCCGCGCTTGAAATCATCACCCGCAACCTGACACCCGAGCTGCTGGCATCGCCTGCGCTCCGTACGCCCGAAGTGGCGGCTGCCGCATCGAAAGTGGCTGCTATTCCCGAAGTACGCGCCGCATTGCTGGATTATCAGCGTGAATTCTGCAAAAACCCGCCCGGCATGGTCGGCGGATCTGTTGTGGATGGCCGCGATATCGGCACCGTCGTCTGCCCCGAAGCGGATATCAAGTTCTTCATTACAGCCTCGGTGGAGGAGCGCGCCCGCCGCCGTTTCCTCGAGCTGCAGGGCACGCATAACGCCGTGACCTATGACGCCGTACTGGCCGACCTGAAGGCCCGCGACCTGCGCGACGAGACCCGCGCCGTGGCCCCCATGAAGGCCGCGGATGACGCCTATATCCTGGATACCACCCGCCTGACCGCCCCCCAGACGCTGGAGGAAGGCATCGGGGTTATCCGCGCCAAATTCCTGTCGGAAACTAACGACAACCTGGTCAAGGCCGGCAAAAGCCCCAAAAATCCGGAAATGCGGGCAAAATAAGCCCCTTTTCGGGTCTTTTACCCCTGTTTTTAGCCCATTTTAATTGACTCTTGCGGGTCAAAACCCCTATTTAATCGGTAACGGTTAATGGGCCCGGGTGCCGCATGGCAGCCCCTTGACCGTATTCCACCTGAAAGTGAGTACTACAATCATGGCAAAAGTAGCAGCCAAACCAATCCCTGAGACCACCGTGAAAGAAATCACGGGGGAAAACTTCTCCTTTAAATCCCTCCTCGATGAAAGCTTCAAAGGCGTTAAATCCTTCGAAGGCTCCGTTGTCGAAGGCACCGTTGTCGGCATCGATGATGAATTCATCACCCTCGACGTCGGCCTGAAATCCGAAGGCCGCATCGCGCTTCGCGAATTCAGCCCCGCCGGCGGCAAGTCCGAAGTCAAGATGGGCGACAAGGTCGAAGTTTACGTCGAGCGCATGGAGAACAAGGAAGGCGAAGCCGTCCTGTCCCGCGAAAAAGCGAAACGCGAAGAGTCGTGGATCGTCCTCGAGAAACAACACAAAGCCAACGAACGCGTCACCGGCACGATCTTCGGCCGCGTCAAGGGCGGCTTCACCGTTGACCTCAACGGCGCAGTGGCCTTCCTCCCCGGCTCGCAGGTTGATATCCGCCCCGTGCGCGACATCAGCCCGCTGTTCGGCACCCCGCAGCCCTTCCTGATCCTGAAAATGGACAGGCAGCGCGGCAACATCGTCGTCTCGCGCCGCGCAGTTCTCGAAGAGAGCCGCGCAGAAGCACGCAGCGAACTGGTTTCCAACCTCAAGGAAGGCCAGGAGCTGCAAGGCGTCGTCAAGAACATCACCGACTACGGTGCGTTCATTGACCTCGGCGGCGTTGACGGCCTGCTGCACGTGACCGACATCTCGTGGAAGCGCATCAACCATCCTTCTGAAGTTCTTTCCGTCGGCCAAACGGTCAACGTGAAGATCATCCGCTTCAACGAGGAATCGCAGCGCATCTCGCTCGGCATGAAACAGCTGGAAGGCGATCCCTGGACGGGCGTCGAAGGCAAGTTCAAGATCGGCCAGCGTTACACCGGCCGCGTCACGAACATCGCAGACTACGGCGCATTCGTCGAACTGGGCGAAGGCATCGAAGGCCTTGTCCACGTCTCGGAAATGTCCTGGACCAAGAAAAACATCCACCCCGGCAAAATCGTTTCGACCAGCCAGGAAGTGGAAGTGCAGGTTCTCGACGTTGATCTCACCAAGCGCCGCATCAGCCTCGGCTTGAAGCAGTGCATGGAAAACCCCTGGGGCAAGTTTGCTTCGGCTCACAAGGCCGGCGACACCCTGGAAGGCGAGATCCGCAACGTGACCGAATTCGGCCTGTTCGTCGGCATCGGCGACCAGATCGACGGCATGGTCCACATGTCCGACCTGTCCTGGAAAGAACAGGGCGAAGAAGCGATCAAAGCCTACAAAAAGGGCGACACCGTGAAGGTGAAAGTCCTCGAGATCGATCCCGAGAAGGAACGCGTCTCGCTGGGCATCAAGCAACTGGACGGCGACCCGTTCGAAGAGGAAATGGGCGGCGTTGCCAAAGGCGCCGTTGTCACCTGCACCGTGAAAGCAATCACGCCGGGCGGCATCGAAGTTTCCGTGAACGACAAGCTCACGGGCTTCATCAAGAAGGGCGACCTTTCCCGCGAACGCTCCGAACAGCGCCCCGACCGTTTCGCCGTTGGCGAAAAAGTCGATGCGAAGGTTCTGCGCGTCGAACGCTCAAGCCGCAAGCTCGAACTCTCGATCAAGCAACGCGAGATCGACGAGGACAAGCAGGCGATGGCGGAATACGGCTCGTCTGACTCGGGCGCTTCGCTCGGCGACATCCTGGGCGCAGCCCTGCAGAAGAAAGGCGCAAAGCCTGAAGCTGCTGCGGAAGAAGCTCCCAAGAAAGCCAAGAAGGCCAAAAAAGAAACATCCGAAGAGTAATCTTCAGGTTTTCAACAAGACCCCCGGTAGCAATACCGGGGGTTTTTGTTTGCGCGTTTATTTAGCTTATGAAAACGGCGGTTTTATCTTAAATGACTGATTGTATTCAGTCTTTATAGTGAACAGATTATTTTTCCTCAAAGCCTGCCGCGGATATGGTCAACTTCTGCATCGCAAACACATAACAGGAGACATGATGTCGAAATCCAGCAAGATCCAGATCGCCTTTCTTACCGTAGGCATTGCGCTTTCGGGTGCTGCCGCCTTCCCCTACCGCGACGCGGAGGGCGCGAAAGCGACGGTTGAAAAGACTACCTCGCTGAAAGACGTCACGATCAAGGACGAACGCTCGATCTTCGGCTGCGGCAAGGAAGACATGTACCGCACCAAGTTCTCGGCCGTGAACGAGAAAGGCGAGAAGGTGGACGGCATCGTCTGCCGTGGCATCTTCAAGGGCTCGACGATCCGCTACGAATAGGCGTTAAGCCGTCCAAGCAAAAACCCCCGGCTGATGGCCGGGGGTTTTTCTATTGTCTGGTGACCTGCTTATTAAGGCCGTGGGCGGGCGTTTTCTATGGCGTCGGGGGACGCTGGCCGCGTTCCTGCTTGGGGGCCTCCACCTGCGGTGCCGGCTTGTTTTCGTTCGCAGGAGTGGCCTTCATGCCGAAGGCACGGGCCAGTTCGGCTTCGGTCAGAACCTGCTTCTTCTCTTCCGCCTTCGGCGCTTCGACCTTGGGGGCTTCGAAGGGCAGCGGCTGCTGGATCGGCTGGGCCTTTTCGGGTTCGACCGTCGGTGCGGGCTGCGGCTTGTTGATCATGTCAGCCAGCTTGTTCATCTTTAACAAGCGCAGGCTCGATTCCGCCATGTCTTTTGCAATTTGTTTATAGCCGCCCGGCGTCACACGGCGTTCCATTTCCATCAAAACGATGGCATTGAGCGCATGGGCCGCGGCGATCAGGCCGTGGTGATTGGCATGGCCGATGCCGGCGAAGACGCCTGCAGCCGTGCCGGTAATCATTTTCGGGTGGCCGGCATGTTCGGGCTTGCCCTTCAGCGCGTTCCGGATTGAAACGCCGAAGGCCAGCGCCACCAGCGGCAGCACGAAGAGCGACGCACCCCCCGCCATCAGACCCGCGCAGGCGAAGCCAGCGTTGAGGTAGAGGTCAGGGCGCGTAAACATCGCCTTGGCGAATTCCTTGGCCTTGTTTTTAGGCTTGCCATCGTTCTCGGCGACTTTTTTGGCTTCGGCCGCGTGATGGTGGGAGGAGATACTCTCAGCCAGCCTATAATTGGCGACGGCGAAGAGCAGCGAAGCCGCTGCCGGCAGCATCAGGCCGCCCGAGAAAGCGGCGCCCGCGACGACGACCAGCGCCACAGCGCCCGCGCGAAGCGGCGTGCGGTCATCATGGACGAAAGCCTTGAGCCTGGGATGCTTGTCGAGGAATTTGGGCTGCATGACAGCCGTGGTTTTAAGACCTGCGGCGATGCCCGTGGCCGTCAGCATCGCGCCGAAACCTACGGGGTTTGTGCCTGCGAACAGAAGCACGTCAGCGCTGGTATAGACGATGCCGGGGTCAAGAATAACCCCCTTAGTCAGAGCGACCGGCACTTGCCAGCCGGTCGGTTTGGGCAGCTCTACTTTTGGACCAGAAACAGCTCCCATGCGGGCTCCTTGTTGGTGGTGCTTTTGTGCCTAACGATTCATAGCAGTGTCTCAAAATATTTACAGCGATTTTAGGGTAATATTCGTTCTCGCTATTATGTAAATATAAATATCGAATTATTATCAACTGCTTGTTGAATTTTTTAAAAGTTAATGCTGTTAAAAAATTTTTCTGTCAGCGTTCAGATCAGCTCAAATCCGAGCGCTTTAATATGATATTGGCGAAATAGAGATTCACCCGTAGGACTGGAGCAGCCGCGCATGGCTGCGCAGCCACCTCCGACAGGCCCTGTAATCACCCTCGGAAAGCTCCGCGCAGAGCGTCCAGAACCTCTTGCTGTGGTTCATGTGGACACGGTGCGCGACTTCATGCGCGACAACGTAATCCATGACTTCGTAAGGCGCCAGCAGCAGCCGCCACGAATACATGATCTTGCCGTCGGGCCCGCAGGAACCCCAGCGCGATTTGGGATCGAGGATGCGCACGGCGACGGGAGGAAGATCAATCTGCGTCGCTTTTTCGTTCGAGAGTTCTTGCAGCACGCGTTCCGCCTCTTCCTTCAGGAAATCACGCACGCGGCGGCTCATATGCTCGGGGCGGCCGTGGACAATCAGCCTGCCCTGCTCCAGCCGTGTCACGCCGCGGCCCAGGCGGTGCTCGATGACGTGGTCGACGCCCGCGACAGGCACGATATCGCCCGCGCCGAAGGGCTTGCGCTGGATGGCGCGGTTGCGCTGGATGTCGATCCAGCCCTGGTTTTCAGCGATGAAGCGAAGCGCCTTTTCGGCGGAGATACGGCTTTTGAGCGGCCAGCACAGCACCACGTCTCCCATGCGCACATCGACGCGCAAGCTAAGCCGCCTTGCGCGCGGCGCAGGTTTCACGCGCACCCCGCCCAAATCGGCAGGGATGACGGTTTTATCAGTTGGCTTTGGCTTTTGCCGGAACCACACCGCGACCTGCCAGCATTCGGTTGAGCGCATCGATATAAGCACGCACGGAAGCGACGATGACGTCGGTATCGACGCCGACGCCCGTGTAGCTATGCCCGTGCTCGGTCAGCTTCACGTTGACCTCGCCCTTGGCGTCGGAGCCGGAGGTGAGCGCCTTAAGCTCGTAGTTCGAGAGCACGGCGTCATCATGGCGTACCAGCACGCGCATCGCTTTGAAGCAGGCGTCCACGGGGCCCTTGCCGGTGGCTTTGGCCTTTTTGCGTTCGCCGTCAAAGTCGACTTCCAGCTCGGCTTCCTGCGGGCCGTAGGAGCCGGATTTGACGCCCATCGAGATAAAGACGATGCGTTCGCGCGGCATGCCGTCTTTCGAGGTGGCGATCAGGATCAGGTCATCGTCGGAAACCTTTTTCTTGCGGTCGGCATAGTCCTTGAAGCGCTCGAACGCGGCATTCAGTTCTTCATCGTTCAGCGTCAGGCCCAGCGCAACCAGTTTGGTGCGGAAGGCGTTGCGGCCCGAATGCTTGCCCAGCACGAGGTCGGATTTGTCGCGGCCGACCGATTCAGGCGTCATGATTTCGTAGGTCGAGGCGTTTTTCAGCATACCGTCCTGATGGATACCGCTTTCATGCGCGAAAGCATTCGCGCCTACAATCGCCTTGTTCGGCTGCACCGAGAAACCGGTGATCTGCGTCAGCAGTTTGGAGGCCGGCATGATGCGTTCGGAGATAATGCCCGTTTCGTAGGGCAGGATATCGGGGCGCGTGCGGAAGGTCATGACGACTTCTTCCATCGAGGCGTTGCCTGCGCGTTCGCCGATGCCGTTGATCGTGCATTCGATCTGGCGCGCGCCGGCGGCGACACCGGCCAGCGAGTTTGCTACCGCAAGGCCAAGGTCGTTGTGGCAGTGGGTGGAGATAATGGCCTTGTCGATATTCGGTACGCGGTTTTTCAGCATCCGGATAATCGCGCCGTATTCTTCGGGCACAGAGTAACCAACTGTGTCGGGAATGTTCACGACCAATGCGCCTGCGGCAATCGCCGTTTCGATGGCTTTGCAGAGGAAGTCATGTTCGGTGCGCGTCGCGTCTTCGGCGCTGAATTCGACTTCATCGCAATGCTGGCGGGCGTAAGTCACGCTTTCCTTGATCATTTCCAGCACGCGGGCGGGTTCCAGCTGCAGCTTATGCTTCATGTGCAGCGGCGAGGTGGAGATAAAGGTGTGGATACGCTTGCGCTTCGCGGGGCGGATGGCGTTGACGACAGCGTCGATGTCCTTGTGCAGCGTGCGGCAGAGGCCTGCGACAGTCGCTTCCTTGGACATTTCGGCGACCTTGTAGACCGCTTCGAAATCGCCCTTTGATGCGGCGGGGAAGCCGGCCTCGATAATGTCCACGCCCATCTGGTCGAGCATCTCGGCCATCTTGAGCTTTTCGTCGAGGTTCATCGAATAGCCGTGGGACTGTTCGCCATCCCTCAAGGTCGTATCGAAGATAAAGACGCGGTTGGACATGTTTATTTTCCCTAATATACTATCCCTGATAGGCCCATAATAGCAGTTGAGGGCCTGTTTTCCAGTAGATTCTACCCCGTTTTAGCGGGCTTCGACCTTCAGATCCTCGGCGAATTTCTGCACGGCCGAGGTGGTGCCGGTACCGAAGCCGTCGATGGTAATGGCGGCCGTCTTTTCACGCTTGGCCTCGGCCACGGGGCTGATCGGCACATCAAGGCGGAAGAAGCGCTGGCTGAGCACGGCCACGCGTGGCTTGCCCTCGGTAATATCGACCTTAACCAGCACGGTCAGCACCCCCGGCACGCCGGTGAACCTGTCGGCAAGGTCAGGGGCCAGTATCACCAGTTCGGGGATGCGGCAGGCCTGTCCCGGGGTGCTGAGGCTAAGCACTTCGGCGCGCAGGCGCGTGACGAAGGTTTTGGTCAGTTCATCGGGATGCAACGCGACGGGATAGGATTTGTATTTCTTCTTCAGTTCGTCCTTAAGTGTGCCGGGCGGCTTGTCGGAGAAAGTATCGACCGCGCATTCGTTTTCATGCCCGTGACATTCCCATGCCTGCCGGTAATCGGCGGGAACCTGCACATAAAGCGCCACATGCGTCAGGTCCTTGAACAGCGGGTCGACAGGCACGCCGCGCGCGCCTTCGCAGGCAGCGAAGGAGGGAGAAGAAAGGCAGAGCAGAAGCGCGGCAAGCGAAAATATCCGTTTCATCAATCCAGCTTCCTTGCTTCGTCAACCAGCATGATGGGAATGCCTTCGCGGATGGGAAAGGCCAGTTTTGCCTGACGGCTCACCAGTTCCTGTTTCGCCGCATCGTATTCCAGCGGCGCCTTGGTCAGGGGGCAAACGAGGATTTCGAGAAGTTTGGGATCTGCGCGCTTGGCGTTGGTGGGCATTCGCTTACTCCGTCAATGGCAGGAAGGCGTGCAATCTTCTTTAGCGGCGATCTCGAGAAGCGCCTGCAGCACCTTGGCGCGTTCCGGTAACGTCTTCGCCTCCAGCAGCGCCTGTTTTTCGTCGGTGCCAAAAGGGCAGACGACGCTGAGCGTCGAGATCAGTTTCTCGCAGCCGATATCGCGGATCGTTTCCCATTTGTCGCAGAACATATTCATTTTATCGAGGTAACTGCGCAATGTTGCCATCATCGTGTCACGGCAGACATTCGTTTCATTGTCAGCGGTGAAATCCTGCGCGTAGGCGCTCCAGTCGGGCTTGACGCGGCGGTAACCGCCGCTGGCCAGTGGCAGTTCTTCGGCGATGTCGAAACGGCAGACGCCTTTCAGCGTAATCAGATAACGCCCGTCATCGGTTTCCTCGAACGACGTGATGCGGCCCACGCCGCCGGTTTTGAAGGTTTTTTCGCCGTCGCCGTCGGGGCGCGGCTGGATCATGCCGATCAGGCGCCCGTTCGACAGCGCATGGCTGACCATCGAGAGGTAGCGCGGCTCGAAGATATTCAGCGGCAGCTGGATGCGCGGCAGCAGAATGACGCGCGGCAGCGGAAAGATGGGGATTTCCTGTGGCAGGTCCTCGTACCGCATCTCGAAGCTGCCGGTCATGACACCCTCACGAGAAGAGGACGGATGAAAGCTTGCGCCGCCCCGAAGCGGTGAGCGGGTGTTTCGGGCCCATCGCGTCGAACAGCTCCAGCAATAATTTACGTGCCTTCTGATCCTGCCATTCGCGGTCGCGACGGGTGAGTTCGATCAGCGAGTCGATCGCGGCAGCGACATCGCCTGCCGCCACTTGTGCGCGGGCGAGGTCGTAGCGCGCGGCATGGTCTTTCGGGTTCTTGTCCAGCTTGGCCAGCAGGCTGCCAGCATCGGTGCCAGCGGCATCGTTGACGATGGACGAGAGCGCGACAAGGCCCTTGATGCCGGCGTGTTTTTTCTGATCTTCGGTGAGAGGCTGCAGCATTTCGCTAAGGCCCTCCAGCTCGCGCATGCCCACAAGGCTCCAGCCGATGCCGGCAAGCGCATCCATGTTGTCGGGGGCGGCATCGTAGACCGTGCTATAGAGCGCGATGGCGTCGTTGAAATTGTCCTGCTTGAAAAAGCCTTCGGCCTGCTCCAGCAGTTTGGCGATATTCGCAGTGTTCGGGTTTTCGGCGGGCTTCGGCGCAGCGCCTGCGAGTTTTTTCAGTTTCTCGATAAAGGCCTTCAGCTCGGGCTCGCTCTTCGCGCCCATGAAACCGTCGACCGGCTGGCCCTGAAAGAAAGCATAGATGGTGGGCACGCTCTGCACGCGGAAGGCTTCGGCGAGCTCCGGCGATTTATCGACGTTCACCTTCACCAGATGCACATCGCCTGCGGCGTCGTTCACGGATTTTTCGAGCGCGGGCATCATCTGCTTGCAGGGGCCGCACCACGGCGCCCAGAAATCGACAATCACAGGTTTCGACATCGACACGGCCAGCACGTCTTCTTCAAAGCGCGAGGCATCGGTATCGCGGATAAACGCGCCCGGTTCGGGAGGTCTGGTTTTCTGTCCGAAGGTAAGATCCATCATGTTTTTATCTGCTTTTTACGCCCAACAAAGCTATCACACTGAGATAGGTTATATCCGTGAAAAATCAACAATCAAAGGATCATAACCTAGGTTTTTCATGAATTTGACCAAATCTTCGGGCTTTAAACAGGTGGTGCGGTCATTCCTTAACGGATGGCAGTTCATGACCTTATGCCCCAGAATTCCCTGATCGAGGATCGGTGTTACCCGCCGGTTCACGTCGTTGAGCAGGGCCAACGGCGTCACAGAGCCCGGGGTCACCCCCAGCACCTCGACCATCAGTTCGGCATTGCCGAAGGACAGGCGCGCCCCGTTAATGCGGGCGGGCAGTTTCTTGAGGTCGATCTGCGTTTCATCGAGCGCGGTCACCAGCCAGATTTTGTCTTTTTTATCCTTTAAAAACAAATTCTTGGTATGGCCGCCCGGGATCAGTTTTTTGAAATCGGCGCCTTCCTCGACCGTAAACACCGGACGGTGTTCATAGGTCGTGGTTTCGATGCCCATCTCGGCAAATTTGGAAGCGAGGGGGTCGGGGGTCGGAATGAGTTTAAGGGCTTCGCTTGTCATGGGATCGTTTTCCCATATTTAATATTTAATTTCAATCCCGCTTAAAGCGGCGCCGTCAGGTTCAAGAGACTGCTATGCACAAAATCGAAAACGGCCTTGGCCGTTTCTTCGGTGGCAAGGCTGAAGGGCAAGGGCGGTGTCAGTTGCGGACGCGATTCGAAGCCGCCGGCCGGATCAAAGCCGAGACCCGGGCGGTAGTAATCCAGCCCCACCTGCACGTTGCGCTGCGCCTGTCCGTCGAAGTTGATGATGTTTACGAAGACGGTCAGCGTGTTTCTTTTGGCAATCTTCTTTTCCTGTTCTTCTATGTCTTCTTTCGTCGCGTCGCGCAAATGCTGAGTCAGCACCTCCGCCTCGGGCGCTTTGCAGCTTGTACCCAGCAGCGCCTCGCGGAAAACCTTGTCGACCTCGCTTTTCACCATCTTGGCGACGGGTGAAATTTTCAGCGCGCCCGGGTATTCGCCGTCAAACTCCTGCGCGGTGCGCGCGACCTTGCCGCCTGAGAAGCTGTCGAAGACATACTGCTTCTCCTCGCATTTCTCTTTTTTCTCTTCATGGCAGGCCAGCAGTTTTTCGTAGGCGTCGGGCAGCACATGCACGACAATGTTCACGTCTTTCACGCCCTCGATCAGGGGCCGGTATTTCTTGCCTGCTGCCGGCTTGAAAGCGCAACCAGGTGCATTGAGGAAGTAATAGCCGCCCGCCGCTGCAACAGCGAGCAGTGCGACAAGACCGATAACGAGGAATTTTTTCATGGATTATTCTCCCGTAAAGCGGATATAGGCGCGATCGTCAAAGGAGACATGGCCCTTCTTGACGCCCTTCACCTGCGGATAAAGCTTGTACATGAGCGGGTCTTCGGCCAGCACCTTTGTTATATGCGCTTCTGTTTCGGCCAGAGTCGGGAAAACATCGGGATAGCCGTCGCTGGCAAACACGATCTCCCCTGCCCCTTTTGCGTCGAAAACTTCGATATGCATGGCGGGAACCTCGCTGCCATTCAGCACGCCGTAACCGAAAGGCCCGCTATGGTTGGCGAAAACTTTCAGCTCTGAAATAATCGGCGTCAGCAGGTGCCACGAGGGATCTTCGTCCAGCAACTGCTGTTCCGTCATGCCCTTGGCCAGCTTCGCGTGAATGAAAGCGCGGCGCAGCTGCGCCCATGTTTCTTCCTGCGGGAAGCTGCGGTAATGCGCCTTGCCTTTCAGGATAAAGGTTGAATCGGCCACGCGCCATATTTCGCGCCGCGCACGGGAATAGACCAGCAGCGCGGCAGCGGGATAAGACCAGATTTCGGTGAATTCTTTTTTTTCTTCTGCGGCGGCTTTCTTGCCTTCGGCCAGCAGCATCCTATTCAGGGAGGCGACAGCATCGGGGCCGGTGATATCTTTCGGCAGCTTCGTCAAGGCATCGGACAGGAAGCCGGAGGCAAAGCGCCCGTTGGAAACACCGCGCAGCGTATTCCCCTGACGCGAAGTCACGCCATCGAAAACGCCGATGAAGTTCTCGCTGATGGCAATCGCGTCTTCATTGGCGTCGGGGCCTGCCTTGCCGGCAGTGAATTGTTCGATGACTTTCATAGGCAACAGCATACCCCGCCAGCCTTAAGCTGGCGAGAGGTGCTGTTTTGGAAAACCCTTTAGGGTTTCGGGCCTGCGGGCGGCGGGGCCGAAGGCACCAGCGTGCCGTCGTCGTTCGCGGCAGGCGGCGTCAGCAAGGGCAGCTTCTTTTCCACCAGGTTCGCCCAATAGGACGCGCCGATGGGCAGAGCCGCATCGTTGAAATCGTATTTCGCGCTGTGGATGTCGTTATATTCCTTCGCGCCCGGCTTGCCGGTGCCGATGGCCATGTAGTTGCCCGGCTTGTGCTGGAGGTAATAGGCGAAATCTTCGGTGCCGAGCGTGCGCGGCACAGGGTTGATGACCTGCGCGTCGCCCACGGTGTCTTTCGCGGCTTCGATGGCGAAATCGGTCGCCTTGGCTTCGTTGACGAGAACGGGGTAGCCGTTCTTCATTTCGAAATCGACGACGACGCCGTATTTCTTTTCAATCTCGTCGACGATATTGACCATTTCATCCTGCAGTTTCAGTTGCAGGGCGGCATCGAAGGTGCGGATCGTGCCGCTGAAGAAAGCGCTTTCGGGCAGCGCGTTATCGGCATCGCCCGACGTTTTCAGCACGCAGATCGACAGTGCTGCGGGCTCACCCGCAGGAATTTCTTTTTTCGCCAGTTCCTTGATGCGCACGACGGCTTCAGCAGCAGCGCCCAGCACGTCGGTGGTGACTTCGGCATGCGAAGCGTGGCCGCCTTTGCCCTTCACGGTGATCTTGAAATCGTCGGAAGCGGCCAGCAGCGGGCCCGCTCCCGTCGCCATGGTGCCGAGCGGCAGGCCCGGATAGTTGTGCAGGCCGTAAACTTCATCGGCAGGATACTTGGTGAAAAGGCCCTGCTTGATCATTTCCTGCGCGCCGCCGATATCTTCTTCAGCGGGCTGGAACACGAAATAAACAGTGCCGTCGAAATCCTTGGTCTGCGCGAGGTATTTTGCCGCGCCCAGCAGCATCGCCATATGACCGTCGTGGCCGCAGGCATGGTGGACGCCATCGTTGCGTGAGGCATGCACGACGCCGCTTTTTTCTTTGATCGGCAGGCCGTCCATATCGGCGCGCAGCATGATCGCCTTGCCGCCCGGGCCGTTCTTGCCGTGCAGGACGCCGACGACGCCGGTCTTGGCGAGCGGGAAGCAGTCGATGCCGTTATCTTCGAGCGTGCGCGTGACGAAGCGCATGGTCTTTTTTTCCTCGAAGGCGAGCTCGGGTTCCTGGTGCAGCTTTTGCCGCCACCTGGTCATCTCCTGCTTCATTTCCTGGATTTTCTTGATAATACCCATGGCGAACCATCCTTTTGCGCACAATACTATTCACGCTTTGACGTGAGCTGTCGGAACACCCTCCTGCCAGCCGCGCAAATCTAGAATCCTGCTCGAAAAATCGTGATGGGGCATCATGCGAAGCCCTGCATCTTCTGTCAACGATCTTTCTGGTGATATCCGCTATTTGTTCTTAAAATGTTCTTTTAATGTTCATATTTTTATGATAGCGTCTTTCTTAGCGATGCCCTTCGCTTTTCCGCCGCGCTGCTGCTACCCCGGCAGCCGGCGGATTTTTTTAAAGATGGTTTTTTTATGCGCCTGTCTGTTGAGCGCGCGCGTTCACGCGCTCGATCCATTCCAGCACGCCTTTGACTTTTTCCTGGAAGGGTTTCGGCAGAACGGGTTTCACGATGTAAGCAGTGGCGCCGGCCTTCATCGCTTCGACCATCAGTCTTTCTTCGGGCTGCGCAGTAACCATCACGAAGGCGACGCGGTCGTACTGCCTGTCCTGGCGGCATTCCTGCATCAGCGCATAGCCGCTTTTGCCGGGCATGACCCAGTCGATAAAGATGATGTCGTAGAGCTTTTTCGCCATCAGCGCGGCGGCTTCGTTGCTGGTGCCGGCGGTGTCGATGTTTTCGAAGCCCATCTTGCGCAGGTTCTGAACCACCATATCGCGCAGGATGGCGTGATCGTCAATCACCAGCGCAGTCAGGTCGGTGGGATTGATGGCGGACATCGGGAACCTCTTTGGCTGAAACGACAAGGTAAGGAAATCTGGAACAAAAATGCCTTTTCAGCCTAGGTGAAAAGCATGGTGCTGACAAGCAGCGACGGCAGTGATGAATATGGGAGGAGAAAATGGAGCGGACGAAGGGATTTGAACCCTCGACCCCGACCTTGGCAAGGTCGTGCTCTACCCCTGAGCTACG
>JBGGMV010000093.1:0-23473 GCA_041287865.1 Alphaproteobacteria bacterium
CTTCAACGTGCCGCTCTACCAGCTGAGCTACGGACCCAAAATAAAAAAACCCGCTTATAAAGCGGGCCCTGTGTATAATAACACCTGTGAAATTTACACTAGCCCGCTATACTCCCCTCGCGATCAAACGAGGGAGTTGTAAAGAGGCCGGTAAATTTTTTAACGTTGTGTTTCATTTCACTAATATACCACGCCGTTTAAGAGAACGGCAAGAAAAATGTGACGAAAACCGAATTGGATGATTTAGATGTTCAAGAAGATAAATAATATATCCGATATACAGCCCGCAGTGGCGCACAAGAAGGAAATCAAATTTTTCCGGCAGCCGAATGGCATCATGCTTGGCTGCTACCTGTTCATGGACCGCGATACCTTCGATGTTCCCGAGGCACTGGAGTGCCGCGGCATTTGCTTTGGCCCTTCGGGCACAGTCGTTTCGCGACCTCTCCACAAGTTCTTCAATGTGGGGGAGAAAGAATGGCTTATGCCCGAGCAGGTCATGGCGCGTGACGACATCGCTGCTATTTTTGAAAAGCTTGACGGCAGCATGCTGGCAACAGCCTGGATAGACGGCAAGCTGGTATGGCGTTCCAAGCAGTCGTTCGCATCCGAGGTCGTGAAGCTGACCAACGCTTTCCTGGCCGAACCGGAGAACGCCGGTATCGCAAATTTCGCGACCGAAGTCGCACGGCAAGGCATGACCGCGATTTTCGAACTGACGCACCCCGGCGCCCGCATCATCGTTGCGCCGGACAGGCCGCGCCTGCGCCTTCTGCATGTGCGCGATAATACGAGCGGCGCCTATGTCATGCTCGATGCAGCCCATGACATTCACAAGCTGATCGAGCGGTTCGAAATCCCCCTGGTCAAGCGGTTCGAGGAATTGACGGTTAAAGATCTGCTGTCATCCCTTGAAACGATGCAGGAACGGGAAGGATACGTTATTCAGTTTGCGAACGGGGACATGGCCAAGGTCAAGTGCCCCTGGTACACCCGTCTCCACAGCGCCGTCAGCTTCCTGCGCGAGCGCGACATCGCGCGGCTTGCGCTCGAGCAGAATCTCGATGACGTGAAAGGCGCCTTGTCGGAGCTCGGCATCGATCTTTGCGAAGTGAATAAAGTAGAAACACGCCTGAAGAACGCCCTCACCGCCCTTCTTGACGAGATTGACGGCGTGTACCAAGCCGGCAAAGACCTCGACCGCAAAACCTTTGCCATTCAGAACAAGGCGCATCCGTTATTCGGGCTGATCATGTTGCGCTACACGGGCAAGGAAATAGACATTGCCGACTGGTACGGACGCAACCGCCTGAAAGAGGAATTCGGCCTGCGCACGCTCGCCAATGATGCCTTGGCCGAAGCGATGGATGGGTAATTTGGGGAGAGCCCGCTTCGCGGGTCCCCTTTAACGCTTACTTGACCTCGAACGTCGTGCCCAGATGCTGATATTGGAAACGCACGGTTCCACGGGGTGCGCCGGTTATCTTTTGTAGTATCGCGTCCCTGTTCTTGGCCGCAATATTCTCGTGCATGCCTGTAAAATAGTTTTCCGCGATTGCCTCCGCCGAGAAGTTATAGACCGGAATGCCCTGCAGGTTGCTTTCGACCGACTGCCTGTAAAAGCCCGTCAGCATCACGCCCGCGATTTTGGCGCGCGGATCGGCAAAGATCGCCCAATGCACGGGATCAAAACTCGCGAGGACGAGGAAAACGGGCCCCATGGTCGGCCAGACGCGCACGTCGACCCTGCCGTATGAATCGCCCTTGATGCCGGGCGGAGGTTTCTTGCCTTCCGCGCTGCCATCGACACCCAGATAATGCACCGCCGTGCCCTGCGGAAGCGCCTTGATAGCCAGATGCGGCTCGCCTGTCTTGATGATGCCCGGCTTGAATTCGCGCAGCGGCATGTCGAGCGCCTCCCGCTGCCCCCAGGCCTCGATGTCATTCGCGCTCAGCATCTCGTAATCGGGCAGGAAGACGAAGCAGGCGACGGGCTTGCGGATTTTCGCTTTTTCGCCGAACCAGTCGGCGATGGTGATCGAAGGCCCGCCTTCGGTCCTGAGTTTTATTCGCAGGCTGGTGCTGTCGGGCCTGCTAACGCTCAAATCCGGCGTTTCGCGCATGGGCACGTCGGAGAAGATAAGCGTATTGGCTTCCCCCGCCACGGCCTGCTCGGAGATAGTGTATTTACCCTTTTTCAGCGGCAGGTAGTAAAAATCCTGCCCGCCCAGCCCGGTGAAAGTGGCGGTGTCGTTTTTGTCGTTCACGAAAAAACTGTCGCTGCCCGTCGTGCCTTTGAATTCCCTCGCAATGCCTGTGAGCCCCTGCCCTCTGGCCTGCAGGAATTGCGCGCGCAGGGTTTCCTTCATTCCCGGAACGCCCTTATAGGCGCAGTCACCGGCAGCACCCGCCGGTTCGATGGGGAAGGATTCGATCTCGCAGCCCAGGCCCTTTGTCAGCGCGCGACCGGTTTCCTGAGATATGACACAGGCGTCCGGGGTTTTTTCCGGCAGCTTTCTGCCCTTGGCCAAGATGAATTTTGTCCCATAAACATCGGCAGGCAGCGCCGGAAGGTCGGCCGTGATCCAGAACCGCTGCGGGAAAAACTCTGACACCACGATACCATTGCTGGCGACGACCTCGGGCTTTTGCCGGCTCGGCGGCGAGCTGACAAGCTGGCCGCGCGCCACCAGTTGCGACAGGCCCGCCCAGCCCGGCAAAACCAGATAAGGCGCGGCCGCTGCATCCGAAACGACGGCCGCCGCCGGCAGGTCGATCACGCCCGCATAACCATAGAGGAAAGACTTCCACGTCTGCGCATCGAAGCCGGCGGGCGCTTCCTTCTGCTTTTCATCGGGGACAACCGCCAGCGCGTCTCCCTCCAGCTTCATGCCGAACAGCTCGCGCTGTCCGCCGAAGACATCGGCGTCGCGCTTGAAGAGCCAGAGCAGGTCGGGCGTCGCGCTCTCCCGCGTGTACATTGTCGCGGGCGTGCCTAGCTTTGGCAGGCATGTCCAGCGATCATGAAAGCTTATTTTTACCGCAGGCAGGCCAATCACGCCCGCCTCTATTTTGCCACCCACGGACCCCGACGGCCCCGCCACGACCATTTTCGACACGCGCTTCACATCGCCGGACAGCAGCCATATGACCGAATTATCATTCGCCACGGCGAGGTAAATTTTTTCCTTGCCGGGCGCAATCATAAGTGAGATAGCGGTCGTCGTCCTGTCCTGCCCCGCAACTGAGAGGGAGGACACAAGCCGCCCGCGCCCCGCGCTGACCACCACCAGTTTTTCATCAGGCGCAGGCGGCGCAATGTCGCAGGCCGCGCGGAAGGCAGCCGATTTTGCCAGGCCCTCCAGCCGCATTCTTTCCTTGTCTTTAATCTGCCCGTCATGATCGAAGTCAAGCGCATCGAAGGCCACGCCTGCCATCTCCGCAACCTCGTACTTCGTCAAAGTCCCGTCTTTGTCGGGGTCGAGCTTCAGGTAATCCCGCATGTATGCAAGCACGCGTGCAGGCGGCGCGGATTGCGCAAGCGCATCGATGTCTTTCTGGTCAAGCGACTCTTTCGTCCTGCCTAGACGGCAAAAATCCGCCACGACAGTATTGACGTATTCCACCCGCGATATCGGCCGGCGGCCGAAAAAATCGCCCCGCAGCAGGGGCTTCGGGATGGCGGAAAGTTTTGCGGCGGCGCTGTCTATTTGCGGTTCGTCGACTTTGTACGTCGCGGCATAGATCAGGAATGCTGCAACGCCGGCCGCCGCGACGGCAAGAACACCGCCCGTTACTGTCCGGAAATCAGCCCTGGATTTTTTCAAAGATATGCCCGGCCCAAACCAATATCCGACGCAGGCGCATATAACGCCGCATGTGACATATCCAAGCTTAAAGAAAAAATGGCTCCCTGGGCAAGGTTCGAACTTGCGGCCAAGCGATTAACAGTCGCTTGCTCTACCACTGAGCTACCAGGGAACGCGTGGTAAGTAGGCTATGATAGTTAATGTATCGGGCCGGTAAATTCCAGTTATTTCGTAGGCGAGGGCTCAAAAATTTGGGGGTTGCCAGCTTTCCCTTTCCGTAGTATGACAAATGAGATTATTCATAATAACAGACCTGAGAACAGGCAAGAGGATGTCATGACCCCCACCGATACAGCAACCGCCACCGCCCCCCAAAAGCTTGAAAACACTGATGTTATTGACGTTATCGTCAATAAACGCTCCGGCACCGTCCTACGCGTGGGCGAAGAGGCCGTCGAGGCCGGACTGAAAGAATCGCTGGGGAAACGCCTTGGCTCAATCACCTTCGTCGAGGGCAAGGATATCATCTCCACCGTCAAGCAATGGACGGTCGACCAGGCCGGCAAGGGCCGCGGGCTCATTCTGGGCGGCGGCGACGGCTCTGTCCTCGCAGCGGCGGAAGTCTTCATGAACCGCGACGATATTACCCTCGGCGTCCTGCCGCTCGGCACGCATAACCTCTTCGCGCGCCAGCTGGGCTTCTCGGCCGATTTCAAGGAAGCCGCCAAGCAATACGCAAGCCTGAAAACAGATAAAGTCGACGTCGGCAACGTGAACGGCGAAAACTTCCTCGTCGGCCTGATGATCGACCAGAACAGCGTCGATTTCTACAAAGCGCGCGAACTGCACCGCGACAAGAAACTGGTGAAGGCCGGCGGCAAATTCATCGCCTCCGTCTTCGGCATCGTGGCGGGCCGCAAGGCAACGCTGGATGTTTCCGGCACCGAGCAAAAAGGCCGCGTGTTTATCGTGACGAACAACCAGTTCCAGCCGCGCGCCAACGAAGGCCTGCCGCCGCTGCTGCCCACGCCCGATAAAATGAAACCCGTGATCGAAAATATCCTCGCCAAGGGCGACAGCGATGGCCTGCTGGGCTTCTATGCTTTCAGGGGCGGTTCGGTCAACTTCACCATGCTGGTGCCCAAGCTCTGGGATGGCACTTGGCCGGAAGCGAAATCGGTCAAGGTGCAGACCGCGCCTGAACTGGTCATCCAGCCCGGCGACAAGAGCGGCGGATCGCTGCCCATCATCCTCGACGGCGAGGTGAAGCAGGCCCAATACCCGCTGAACGTCAAAATCCTGCCGAAATCGCTGAAAGTTTATAAACCGGCATAAAAATCAGCCCGATTGCATCCGGCCCCCTCCCCGCCTAATATACAGGCAGGGGGTATTTCACCATGGCCTTGACCGTTGCCGCCTTCGGCGCGCTGAACACCGACAGCTATGACGTTTTTTCCGAGCGCATGGGCCATTATGCCGAAAAGCATGATATCGGCGTGAGCCTGATATCGGCCGGCCCCTATCCCAACAGCCGCGGCGAATCCGAACCCGGCCGCCCCTTGCGCGCCGAAGCACTGAAGGACGAAGCGAAGCGGAAAGAACTGTGCGCCGCCGTCGCCGCCGACGCGACACTGGTCGGCGCCGCCAGATGCCACTTCCTCGCCATGCCCTGCATGTCGATGATCGGATTTCATGACGGCATCGAAACAGTGCTGGGGCGGAGCATTGTGCGCCTTGCCGACGCGTTGAAGGAAAAATACAAGAACGTCGAACGGGTGGGCGTCATCCACATGCGCCCCGCCAAACAGCGCATCGAGGAAATTTTCGGCCCCCGCGCCCTGACGCTCGACGACAAGCTGGCCGACAGGTTGCAAAAGGCCGAGGAAGAGGCCAAGAAAAACCACAACCCCTTCGCCATCTACGAAGCCATGAAGAATATCACGCTAGACTGGGTGGATGGCGGCATTCACCACATCCTCTTCGCCCGCGCCGACGCGCCGCGCGCGCACCTCAGCTCCGCCGCACAGGTCGAAGGCGCTATCATCAACACCCATTTCGACATACTGGCCGAGCATATTATATTGAAGGCTATATCAGGCGCGCCGCAGCTGGATAGTTGATTTTCCGCAACCCTGTAATAAACAGGCGTTCAGAGTTCAGATAATCCGTCGTTAAATGGTTCTTAATGTTTTGTTAGTATAACCTCAGTGTAGGGGAGACTAGCCATGTCATTAGGTATCAACAGCGCTGATCTCGTGGTTCTCATTATCGATGACCACATGATTATCCGGCAGGTGCTCGAGCAGAACCTGCGCGGGATGGGATTTACAAAGATCGACACCGCTTCCAATTATCAGGAAGCCCGCGACAAGATGCGCGAGAAGAAATACGACCTGCTGCTGGTCGACTGGATCTTGCCGGGCACCAAGAGCGGCTATGTGCTGCTGCAGGAATGCAGGCAGGAACGCGAATTCGACGACACCGCCTTCGTGATGGTGACGACAGAAACAGACGAGCGCCATATGATCGAGGCGCTGAAAGCGGGTGCTACTTCATACATCATGAAGCCCGTGACGCCAAACGCATTCACCGAGAAAATAAACAAGGTCATCGACTGGCTGGGCAAGAAACGGCAAAAGCAGGCGAAGGCTTAAGGGAGCGCGTCCGTATGAAGGACATGATGGCGGCATATCGAAGCCAGATCTCCGGCGTTGTGGTCACGACGGTGGTCGAGACTTTCAACCAGATGCTGCGCCAGCACGTTACTGCCATCGCCTCGAAACACCCGCCGGAACCCGGGCCCGACGCCGCCGTCTATGCCTGCGTGCGGCTCGACCAGAAAAACACCAGCGCCGATTTCTTCTTCAGTTTTGATCGCAGTTTGTTGCTGATGACGGCGGAGGCCTTTTACTCCAAAGAACTCAGCGGCAAGGATTTCGTGCAGGAAGACATCGCCTGCGCCGTCGCCAATATCGTCGGCGGGCGCGTGAAAACCTTCCTCGGCCGGCAGGGTTATGATTTCGACATGGGCATCCCCTTCGTTGTCACCAAGGGCAAGGGCGGCGTCGCCGACGACATCATCCGCGTGCATTTCTCCTTCAACCAGAACGGCGACAACGGCCTTGTCGTCAACTACCTGGTGTCGGAGAAAAAGGCCGCCACGTCATGACAGCCCGGGAATCCATCGCCGGAAAACTCTCACAGCCGCTGCAGCCGCTCGACATTGCGATGGAATCCATCCTCGAAAGCCTCGGGCAGGCCATTCTCTATTTTGACCGGCAGGGCGTTTGCGGCCCCGTCTGTTCCCGCGCCTGCCTCACGCTGCTGGAAACCGATCCGCGCGGGCGGCCCCTCTCCGAAGTGCTGAAGCTGGATGCCATGCAGCGCGACCGTTTCCTGCCGCTGCTGAATTTGCTGTTCGACAGTGACGCCACGGCCATGCCGTTCGAGGAACTGATCCTGCTCGCCCCGCAGCGTTTCCGCCATTCCAAAGACCTGCGCATCGCCCTCTCCTACCGCCCGATCCTCGACACCGACGGTAACCGCAGCGGCATTCTGCTGATCGCCACTGACGTGACGCTGAAGATGGAAGCGCGCGAAAAACTGAAGGCGAAAGAGGAACAGGTGCAGCGCACGCTGCGCATCGCGGGCAACCGCGGCGGCTATGTGCGCTACTTGCATAGCTTTGAATTTGCCCTCAACACCATCGAAAATTCGAATTCGCTGTTTGACGTAAAGCGCGACCTGCATACGCTCAAAAGCATGGCCCGCGTTTTCTACCTCTCGACCGTGGCCGAACTGCTGCACGAAATAGAAGACCGCATCGAGGATTTCGAGCCGGACAACTGGCAGGACCCCATGGCCGAGGTGATGGCCGATTACCGCGTGCGCCTCGACCTGATGCTCGAATACGCCCGCTGGCTGGGCCGCGAGATCTGGGGCTATGAATTCGAGAGCGGCAAGCAGATCGTCAGCATCGACACCAGAAAATTATACGCCTTCAGCCGCGAACTGTCGGGAATGCTGGGCACCGGTGCCTCGCCCGCCAAGGTGATTGAAAGCTATTTCCACACCATCGCCTCTGTTCCCGTGGCCGATCTGCTGAATTTCTTCGAGATGCAGGTAGGCTATTTCGCCGAAGTCGCGGACCGTCAGGTGAGATTCAGGCGCGAAGATGGCGACGATGTGCGCATCTTCCCCGATTTCTATGGCCCCGTGCTGGACAGCCTGACGCATATCGCGCGCAACATCATCGATCATGCCTACGAGCCTCCCGCGATGCGCGAGATATTGGGCAAGCTGCCCGAGCTGCATGTGACGATGACTGTGCTCTTCACAGACGCCACCAAAAAACGCTTCACCATCGTCATTTCCGACGACGGCCAGGGCATCTCCGCCGACGAAGTGCGCGAGAAACTCGAACACCACACGCCCCCCGTCGATACCAGCAACGAAAGCGACGAACAGGTCATACAGCATATCTTCGACGCCGATTTCTCCACCAAGGCCGATATCGACATCAACAGCGGCCGCGGCATCGGCATGAACGTCGTGAAGGCCGCCGTCGAACGCCTCGGCGGCACCGTGCGCGTCGACAGCAAGCACGGTTTCTCCACCACCTTCACCATCCAGCTACCCGTGCTGTGGGAAAAGCCTGAAAAATAAGGCCTTTTTATCCTTCACTTTAGCGCCCTATTGGGTTATGAATATAGCCCATGACACAGCCGCTCAGAAAACCCGTTGAATCCGATGCCTGGTGCCGCGCCTGCGAAGGCCGCGCGCTGTCGCAGATCGGCGAGAAAGACGGCTTCGCGCTGATGCGCTGCGCGGATTGCAAGACGGTTGTCGTCAACCCTTACCCGACCGACGCCGAGCTGATGGAGCTTTATCGTGACTACGGCAAGACCGGCGATTACCTGCGCAAGAAAGACAGCAAGGTGCGCCGCAGTTTGGGCCGCGTGAAACTCATCATGCATCAGGGCGTGCCGGGCGATAAATTCCTCGATGTCGGCTGCAGCGTGGGTTACGTGGTGGAAGCGGCGCAGCGCATGGGATTGCGCGGCCACGGCATCGATATCGACCCCGTCGCCATCGATATCGCGCGTAAAAACTTCGGCTCCGCCGGCGAATTCGAGGCGATTTCGATCGAGGATCTGGCCGCGCGCGGCGATAAGTTCGACATGGTTTACGCCTCCGAAGTCGTCGAACACGTGCGCGACCCCGAAAGCTTTATCCGCAGTATCGCGACGGTGATGTCGCCCGACGCCGTCCTGTACCTCACCTGCCCCGACGGCGCGCATTTTACGGTACCCAGAAACTTCGCCAACTGGCCGATGGTCTGCCCGCCCAACCACCTGACGTATTTCTCGCGCGCGGGCATGAAAAAACTGCTGGGCCGCCATGGCCTGACGGTCGAAAAATTCCGCCCCGCCTTCAAGCCCGGCATCAAGGTGATCGCGCGTAAAATCGTGTAATCTTGATATTCATCAAGCGCCTATAAGCTGATTCATGTTTTAATAGTAACAGTACAAAGCGAGGTTTCCCGTCATGGGCATGAAGATAACACCCAACACCGCACTCCTGATCGCCGCCATTATCGGCGGTCTTATCGCGATCATGGTCATTTTCCACCCGCTCATCGGCACCTGACCTTCTGGCGGAATGCCTGCAATGCCTTGAAAAACAAGGCTACCGCGCGCCCTTGTGGAACGATTGCCTGCTTCATGCGTAAGTCATGTCGTGAAAGGAGAGTCGCCATGGAAACCCACAAAATCGAAAACCACAAGATTTCCGTCAGCGCATCTTTCGTGATTGCCGCCGTTATTGGCGGTCTCGTCGCGCTCACGATGATCTTCCTGCCCAATAGCATGTTCTAAGCTTATAATTAGACAGCGAAATGAGGGGCTTAACGGCCCCCGTTTTCGCTTGCCTGCTGCTGTATTATTATGTTAAATCTATTCACCTTTATTTAAGGCAAATGCCGCATAGTAAATACTGCAAACAGGAGCTCCCCAGATGGCGAAAGATTTCAAGAAAAAATGCATTATTGCGCCGGGCACGAAAGTCGATCTTTCGACCTTCCCCACGGCAGACACTTTCGGCTGGGATAAGGAAAAAGCCAAGGAACAGACCGCGGCAAACCTCGAGCGCATCGCCGAGCTGCAGACACTCCTCTACGCCGAACAAAAACACAGCCTGCTGATCGTGCTGCAGGGCATGGATACAGGCGGCAAAGACGGCGTGGTGAAAAGCATCGGCGGCGCGATGAACCCGCAGGGCGTCACTGTCACCTCCTTCAAGCGCCCGACGCAGGAAGAAATCGACAACGGCTTCATGTGGCGCATCGAAAAGGCCGAGCCGAAAAAGCCCGGGCAGGTCGTCATCTTCAACCGCTCGCATTACGAAGATGTCGGTGTCGTGCGCGTGCATGACATGATCACCGATGCCGTCGCGCAAAAACGCTTCAAAACCATCAACGAATTCGAAGCCCGGCTGGCCAACCCGAAAAGCAATCCCGAAATTCCGGGCGGCGTCACCATCATGAAATTCTGGCTGCACATCAGCCCCGACGAGCAGTGGGAACGCCTGCGCGAACGCCTCGAACGCCCCGAGAAAAACTGGAAGTTCGAAACCGGCGACCTGAAAGAGCGCGCCTTCTTCCCGCGCTACATGGAGATCTATTCCGACGCCATCAACAATTGCAATTCCGAAAAAGCGCCCTGGATCGTGGTGCCCGCCGACAAGAAATGGCTGCGCGACCTGATCATCTCGCAAGTCGTCGTCGACAAGCTGGAAGCGCTGAAGATGGAATATCCGAAGCCCGACCCGAATATCAAGGCGGTGTATGAGCACTTCTTCAAGGGCGAAGACCCGATCGCGCCTGAAGACATGAAGGCCGCGCTCGATGCTTTTAAGCCGGTGAATCCGCCGGGAAAGGCGTCAAAGGCAAGCGCCGCGTTTAAGCCTAAGCCGAAGTAACGGCTTTCTTCGGCCCCAGCGCCTTGCCTATCTCGTGCTACATATCTTCTTAGCCCCTCGGCAAAGAGGCAGAAATGAAAGCCGATAAAGCCATCAAAGCCGGACATACCGCTTGTCGCCGCAACGATTATAAAACCGCGCTGAAAATATGGCGACCTCTGGCTATGCAGGGCAACGCTAAAGCGCAATTCTTGATTGGTTTTTTATACTCTGGAGGTAAGGGCGTAAAGAAGGACTATGCAGAAGCCATGAATTGGTTTCGGAAGGCTGCGGATCAGCGATACATAGACGCGCAGAAATGGATGGCCTACATGTATGAAACCGGTTTTTGCGGGAAACGGAATTATGCAGAAGCGGTTAAATGGTATCGTAAAGCTGCCGCTCAAGGAGACACTGAATCCCAAAGAATGCTTAGCGTCATGTATAGCACGGGGCGCGGCGGACTTAAAAAAGACCATGCTGCTGCGGCTAAGTGGCTGCGGAAAGCGGCCAAACGGGGCGACATAAACTCTCAGTGGCATCTGGCACAAAGCTATAGAAAAGGCAGAGGCGTAAAACTGGACTTGGTTAAAGCCTATTTTTGGTTAAGCCTTGCAACTGCAAAGGATGATGACGGCGGAGCAAGAGAACTTAGGAGCGTGACTAGAAAAATGACTCCCGCACAAATTGCCAAAGTGCAACGCGGTAAAGGGGCCAAGAAAGTGCCCTCCCCTTAGTCCCCTCCCAAAAGAGAGGATCCCACCGCTTTTCAGAAATCAATGCACCTTCCGCACCGGCTCCGCCAGCGCCTTGTCTATCTCCAGCACGAGATCTTCCTCGGGGTATGAGCCCTCGACAGTCACGCTGCCGCCGAAGTTATAGAAAGGCACGTTGGTGATGCCCTCGGCCTTGGCTGCTTCGTGCTCGGCGCGCACGGTGTCTTTATCGGTGCCTGCGGCGAATTTTTTCAGCAGCTCCGCGCGGTCCATGCCCGCTGCCGCGCCGATATCGGCCAGTACGTTCGTATCGCCGATAAATTTGCCCTCGGCGAAATAGGCGCGCATGATTGATTCAGCAACTTCATGCTGTTTGCCGGTTTCCTTCGCCCAACGGATGAGCCTGTGCGCGGCATTGGTATTGGGCGCGCGGGTGATGGCGTTGAAGTTGAAATCCACGCCCTCCTCCTTCGCCCATGCGGTCATATTGGCCTGCATGTCCTTCATTTTCGCGGGATCGAATTTCTTTGCCATATGTTCGCGGTAGTCGACCCCCGCGTCGGGCAGGTCGGGTGCCAGCTGGAAGGGCTTCCAGCTTATGTCAGCCTGAACACCCGGACGCAGGGCCAGCGCCTTCTTCAACCGGACGAGCCCGAGGTAGCACCAGGGGCAAACGATATCCGCATAGACATCTATATTGAGCTTGGCTTTATCCGGCATTATGTCCTCCTGCAAAAAAACGGGCGGCGGCTACTATTTTGTCCCGCCGTAAGATATGCTGGGCGCAGATGTAATCAAGGCCCTATAACCATCTTCAGGAGTACCCCATGCGTTATGCATTATTCATCGCCGCCGCCGTAATGGCCCTGTCGGCAGTTGTCACGGTTCCGGCACATGCCTACGAAGCGGCCTACGGCCAGGCTTCGGGCGCGGCCAACGTCCGTTCCGGCCCCTCCGACAAATACGAGATCATCGGCAAGGTTGGCAGCGGCGCGAAACTGCACATCATCGGCTGCTCGCGCACCTGGGAATGGTGCGACGTGAAAACCAGCGACAAGCGCGGCTGGATGGCCGCCCGCTTCCTGCTGGGCAACTACGAAAACAACCTCGCCGGCGTCATCAACTATGGCTCCAAAATGGGCATTCCTGAAATCGCCTTTGAAGAACGGGTCTATTGGGGCACGCACTATGCCCATACCTACTTCTACAAGAAGCGTTACGGCATGCACGAACCCGTTCGCGCCCGCGTTGTCACCTCCCCCCGTTACGTCGAAAATGCCCGTTACGTGGAAGACCTTAACCACAGCCAGCCCGTCGTCGTCGAGCAGCGCACCACCACTACGACATGGCGAGATGCGCGCTTCGTCCCGAACAACACAGTCCGCATCAATAACTGATAACGGCTGACAGAATGCGCGGCGGCGGCTTTTTACAGGGCCGCCGCCGTTTCTATTGAGTTTCACAAAAAGCCGCGCTATCTTTTCCTCATGAAAACGAAGCTTCTCGCCCCTGCCCTGATCGCCCTCCTCCTCGCCGCCTGCGCGCCCGCGCCGGAAAAACGCGCGGCGCTGGCAACGCAATTGCAGGCGCAGGTCGCGGCGAAAAGCGGCAACGTCGATCCCCGTCCCTCCAGCTTCATCGTCTGCCACGGGCACGGCTGCCGGCTGAAGAATAAAGTCTCGCTGACAGCGGGCGAATGGTCGCGCATCGCGGCACAGTTCAATCCGGGCGGCAGCAGCCCGAAGCAGGAGCGCGACAACCTGCGCCGCGCCATCGGCATCATGGAAAAAATCGTCGGCCCGAAAACAGACACGGCCGTCGATGTCGCCGGCACCTTCGACGGCGCGATGTCATCGGGGCAGCTCGACTGCGAAGACGAAATGCTGAACACCGCGACATATTTCACGATGATGGCTGAAAAAGGCCTCATCCGCCGCCACCGCCTGTCGGGCCGCGCGCATCGCGGTTTCTTCGTGACCGGCTGGCCGCATATGGCCGTGCAGATCGAGGAAGTTTCAAGCGGCAAGCAATTCGTGCTCGACAGCTGGTTCCACGATAACGGCCAGCCCGCCGAAGTCGTCGAGCTCTCGCGCTGGCGCGACGGCTGGCGCCCCGCCGACAGCACACCCCGCGCGAAGCAGCGCACGGCGGAAATCAGGGCATTACGCGATAAATACTAGATAAATCAAGCGGAACCGCACTTTACGCGCATCCGTTGGTGGAATGACGTATCTCCACAATGGAGGGCCATTCCATGCGCCACAATTTCATATTCGCAGCGGCACTCGCGGTTTGTCTCCTGACGGCCAAGCCGGTGTTTTCTGCAAGCGGCACTTACGCCTCCGAAGAACTGACCTTGCGCGCAGGCCCTGGCGGTGGTTATCCGCTGGTCGCCCGCCTGCCCGAAGGAACGCCCATCGGCATTGTTGGCTGCACCAATAACGAAAGATGGTGCGACGTGGCGGCCGCGGGTTTGCGCGGCTGGATTTCGGGCGGAAAACTCGACTCCGCCGCAACAGAGGGCCAGCCCGAGGTGACCTTTGACGAATACGCCTACTGGAGCGGCAATTACGCCACCAGCGATTTCTTCCTGAAGGAATACGGCGTGCGCGCTGAATACGGCGGCCGGTACCGCGAAGGCAACCACTGGGTCTATACCACCAATTTCAGCAACGGCGATTTTGACAGCGACGGTATTCCCGATGCCACGGATAACGACGACGACGGCGACGGCATCCGCGACAAGAGCGACCTCGACAAGGATAACGACCACTTCGTCGACATTTGGAACCGCGCCGACCTCCATGCCCACC
Organism: Alphaproteobacteria bacterium; assembly: GCA_041287865.1. GTDB lineage: Bacteria > Pseudomonadota > Alphaproteobacteria > Micavibrionales > UBA2020 > JAPWJZ01. The sequence goes on from JBGGMV010000093.1 coordinate 14,296, forward strand.
GCCGCGAGTTAAGAGAATAATATTAGCGGCACCGATGCACCCCATCCAAACCCTGCGCTATTCTGTAAATTACCTAAAAATTTATACTTCGCAGGGAACCGCCTTTAGGGGCCGTGTGTTGTTCGATTGATGAATTCCAACCAATGGAGAAACCCCCTATGCGTAAACTTGTCCTTTTTGCAGCTGTCGTAGCTGCCTGGGCGTCACTGTCGGCTCCTGCCGCAGCGGCGACCGATGCTTATACGGCAACTTCCCTTAACGTACGCGCCGGCCCGGGGGGTAACTACCCTGTGATCGGCCGCCTTTCGTCACGCACGGCAGTCGATATCAAAGGCTGCACCGGCGGCATGAAATGGTGCGATGTCTCGGCGCAAGGTTTCCGCGGCTGGGTCTCGGGCCAGAACCTGAACACCCGTCACCGCAACCGCACCTCGAACGTCATCCAGCTGGGTTCCGTCCTGGGCCTGCCGATTGTGACCTACGACGAGCGCACCTACTGGTCGACCAACTACTATGACCGCGACTTCTATCGCGCGCGTTATGGCTGGAACAACGACCACAGCCGCTACGGCTGGCGCCGCGACGGCAACCGCTGGGTCCACGCCCGTAACTGGCGCGATATGGACTACGACAATGACGGCATCAGCAACCGCCGCGACCGCGACGATGACAACGACGGCATCAGCGACCGCTATGACCCGAATGATCGCAGCTATAACCGCAGCAGCGACCGCTACTATGACCGCGACCGCGACAATGACGGCTACTATGACAGCAACGAACGTCGCTATCGCTACAACAACTAATACTGCTCTTCACCTCATCGCCCTCTCTGCCCTGACATGGCGATGACCTACGAAAGCGCCGCAGCTGCCCTGGCTGCGGCGCTTTTACGTTTCGAAGTGCGCTGATTAAGACGCGATGTCGGTGAGCACCGGATAGGTTTCGGGGCGGCGGTCGCGGAAGAACTGCCAGGTGTCGCGTACCTGCTGCACCATATCCATGTCCATATCGGCCACGACCAATTCATCCTTGTCCTCGGACGCGCAGACCAGCAGCTCGCCGCGCGGGTTGCAGATGTACGATGATCCGTAGAACTTGCCGATATTCCAGGGCGCCTCAACGCCGGGGCGGTTGATGGCGCCGACGTAGTAGCCGTTCGCCACTGCAGAAGCGGGTTGCTCCAGCTTCCACAGATACTGCGACAGGCCCGCGACGGTAGCCGAGGGGTTGACCACGTACTCGGCCCCTTTAAGCGCCAGCGCGCGCCAGCCTTCGGGGAAGTGGCGATCGTAGCAGATATACACGCCCATCTTCACATAGGCCGTATTGAACACCGGCCAGTCGCTGAAACCGGGCTTGAAGAAGAATTTCTCGTAGAAGCCGGGGCCGACGTGCGGAATGTGGGTCTTGCGGTATTTGCCGAGGAACTTGCCGTCGGCGTCAATCACGGCGGCGGTGTTGTAGTACACGCCCGTCATGTCTTCCTCGTAGATGGGAACGACGATGACCATGTTGTATTTTTTGGCGTATTCCTGCATCAGCTTGGTCGTATGGCCATCGGGGATGCGTTCCGCCGCGCGGTACCATTTTTTATCCTGCGAGGGGCAGAAGTAAGGCTGGGTGAAAACTTCCTGGAAGCTGAGCACCTGCACGCCCGCCTTGCCCGCCTTTTCGATCAGGGGAATATGCGCTGCGATCATCTTGTCGCGGATCTGTTCGGGCGTGTCGTTCGCGGCGTCGCCCTTCAGGCTCATCTGGATCAAACCGGCTTTAACAATGCGGGCCATGGAAGCTTCCTTTCAAAAATCAAAAATGCGCGTTTTTGACGCGTTTTAAGTACCCTTGACACTATTCTATGAAAAGGAATAGACATTGTTTATCATTCAGTTTCAAGCTTTTTTTAAACATCGGGAGAGCGCCCCATGGCCAATAATTCCTTACTTATCAAAGGCGGCACAATCGTTACGGCAGACCGCACCTGGAAGGCGGATATCCTCACCGTAGACGGCATCATCGCCGAGATTGGCGAGAATCTGGAAAATAACACCAAAGCCGAAGTGGTGGACGCCACCGGACAGCTCGTCATGCCGGGCGGCATCGACCCTCACACGCATATGGAGCTGCCCTTCATGGGCACCGTCGCCTCCGAGGATTTCTTCAGCGGCACCACCGCCGGCGCCGTCGGCGGCACAACCATGATCATCGATTTCGTCATCCCCTCCCCCAAGACCAGCATCATCAGCGCCTATAACCAGTGGCGCGAATGGGCGCAGAAATCGGCGACCGATTATTCCTTCCACGTCGCCATTACGTGGTGGAGCGACGAAGTGAGCCGCGACATGGGCACGCTGGTGAAAGACCACGGCGTGAACAGCTTCAAGCACTTCATGGCCTACAAGGGCGCCATCATGTGCGACGACGAAGTGCTGGTGAACTCCTTCACCCGCGCGCGCGAACTCGGCGCCATCGCCACCGTCCATGCGGAAAACGGCGAGCTTGTCGCGCACCTGCAAAAACAGATCTACGACATGGGCATCACCGGCCCCGAAGGCCACCCCATGTCGCGCCCCCCGGGCGTCGAGGGCGAAGCGGCCGAACGCGCCATCCGCATCGCGGACGTTCTCAATGTGCCCTTATATATTGTGCACAACTCCTGCATCCCCAGCCTGAACGCCATCGCCCGCGCCCGCGCCGACGGCCAGCGCGTCTTCGGCGAAGTGCTGGCGGGCCACCTGCTGGTGAACGACAGCGTGTACAAGAGCGACGATTTCGAATTCGCCGCCGCGCATGTCATGTCGCCCCCCTTCCGCAGCGAGGAACACCAGAAAGCCCTGTGGAAAGGCCTGCAATCCGGCACGCTCCACACCACCGCCACCGACCATTGCTGCTTCTGCGCCCCGCAAAAAGCGGCCGGCAAGGACGACTTCCGCAAGATCCCCAACGGCACCGGCGGCATCGAAGACCGCATGGGCGCGCTCTGGCACCATGGCGTGAACAGCGGCAAACTGACGCCGAACGAATTCGTCGCCGTCACCTCCGCCAACACCGCAAAAATCTTCAACATCTACCCGCGCAAAGGCAATATCAGCGTCGGCGCAGATGCCGATATCATCGTCTGGGACACCAAGAAAACCCGCACCATCTCCGCCAAAACCCACCACCAGAAAGTCGACTTCAACATCTTCGAAGGCATGGAGATCCAGGGCGCAAACACCGTCACAATCAGCCAAGGCAAAATCGTCTACAAAGACGGCGACGTCCGCACCGTTCGCGGCGCAGGCCGCTACGTCAACCGCCCCGCCTTCACCTCCCACCACGACGCCCTGAAAATCAAGCGCGAGGTGGAGAAGCCGGTTGCGGTTAAGCGCGTGGGTAAGAAGAAGGTGGCGTAAAGTTAAATGAGAGCGATTTCAGAAAAATGGAAAACACTATTAACAATCTCTCTTTTAACTTGGCTACTATTCTACCTATATCTAGATGAAAGTAACAAATGGGATCATAGAGCTGCGGGCTCGTTGGGTGCCACTTTACCAATACTAGTAATAACTTGGCTCTACCTTCGTAAGCTGAATCAACTCCCCAATTCTGAGCATAAAGGACGACAGATTAAAGCCGGCTTAATAGCTCTTTTTATTGCGGCGATGGTCTTTAGTAACGAATATTTCGAAGGAAAAGACAAGATTACACAATCATGCATTAAGGATTCTCAATTAGATCAAGAAGCGACACAAAAGTTTTGCAGTTGCTATGCCGATGAAGTCTCGGGAGAAGCATTTTTTGGTATCCTCAAAGGACGACAGCAAAGCGCCTTTGGCGACCAGCCTAATACTTCTGCAATTATTAAAAAGGTTACAGAGTCTGCCACCGAAGTGGCCAAGCATTGCGCTAAAGGGCTTACCCTTTCATCATCAAAAGGGTCGGAGTAAATTGATTGAAGCTATTTTGTAAGCGGTGAAATTTGTCGAAAGAAAAAAGTAAACAAGTAGAAAAACTACTCTCTATTAAATATCTCTTGGAGAGATATGAATTCCATTTTGAAACTGGAGAAATATTCCTAAAATCAAACGGTAATCGAGCCGATAAAATTCACCATTTTAGGTCTGATTCAAATACTCGGTATAGACAAGTTCAAGTACCTGATCCGTCAGATAAAACGGCTCCTTGGGTTAAAATCTCTGCACATCGCATGATTTGGGCTGTTGCCCATGAACGCTGGCCATTAGACGGTATGGATATAGATCACCGCGATTCTGACCCCATGAATAATGCCATAACCAATCTCGAAGAAGTTACTGAGGTAGAAAATATACTACGTGGTCACCGAAAAAAACCCTTAACTACGCCAAACGATAAAATTAATGACGATACTAGTCTTATTATGTTGAGACACTATGCTGATGATGGTAACCCAAAAGCTCAATACCGCCTTGGATTATACTACCAAAAATTAAACCGTCTTGAGGCTAGCCATTGGTTTAATCATGTATTAGCCAACCGTGATGCAGATGACGACATGCGAAAAGATGCTGCTTTAAGATTGTCAAAATTATACGATTAAAGAACAATCCGGTCGAAATAAATTAAAATTCAGGAACAACAACACATGAAAAAACTTATCTTCGCAACCATCGTCACTTCCCTTCTCTTGCTCTCCGCGCAGGGCTACGCCGCGGATGATGCGACAGCAATGCGTGACCGGGCTGCGACACTGCAGCTGACGGGGTTCGAGGCGAAGCGGGCGATGCTGGAATATTGCGGCGTCGACGGCGACGAGGCCGACAAGATCCTTGCGAACGATATCGCGGCGACGGACGCGCTCGAGGCGTCCTTAAGCGACGAGGCAAAGAAAAACCTGCGCGCCGAACTGGCCCATGCCCGCGCGGCCGTCAAGGCATCGTGGGAGGCAACGCCTTCGGACCAGCGCGACAAAGCCTGCGAAGCGCTGGTGGCGCAGATGTCGAGATAAAACATGGCGGACGGTTTTATCGTGCGGGTGACTTTCAAGACGGATGCCGTCGAACTGCACGAATACAGCAACAAGAAAAAAGCCATGGCGGCGCGGGACAGGTTCAGGGAACTTGACACCGTCGCCTCGGCCAAGATGTTCCGCGCCGACGACACCAAGCGCAACAAGGGCGCGGAGTAAGTGACAATGAATTTTTACAGGCTTCACCCCATGCGTGTTTTTATCCTCTGCCTCCTGCTCCTCGCCGCGACGCCGGCGCTGGCGGATAGCCAGGGCGGCGGGCTGGGCACGCGGCCGAATACGGGGGCGATTGTCGCGCCCACGGCGCCGGTGAAGCCTGTGGTTGTGGTGCCCTCTGTCACCCATGAAAGCGGATATGAATCGGTCATCGGTCAGGCGTCGCAGCTGAACAGCGGCGACAGGGCCGACCAGTTGCGGCAGCTGTCGCAACAACTAACGACGCTGCGCCAGCAGGAACAGGCCCTGCGCCAGAAACTGGCGCAGCTGCAGCAAAAACTGGCTGCTGAGGAAGACGAAGCCAAGCGCCGCGCGCTGCAGGCCCAGATCGACGCCACAAGGGCGCAGATCGATCAACTGCAGACCCAGCGCGCCGCGATCGAGGCAAGGATACGCGAAATTTCAAGCCAGACCGACAACCGCGCGCCTGAAATGAAAACCGCCCCGCGCCTGCAAATGAAATCGCCGTTAAAGGCGCCGGATTAACGTGAATTTTTCAACACCCCATCACCGACCAGCACACAGGAGCCAACAGTATGAAACACATCTTCACCGCAACCATCCTTTCCATCATCCTGCTGGCTGCGGCGGCCGAAGCGGCAAGCCTGCCGTCGGGCCTGCCGGAAACGACGCGGCGCGGCAACGACCTGATCATGCGTTTCGGCAGGACCGAAAAAGTGGTCAAGGATTTCCTCTATGACATCCGCGAGGGGCAGATCGCCATGTTCTACCTGCGCCTGCCCAAGGAAGGCCGCTGCGCGATCGACGTCAACTGGCAGGGCAAGATCATCGCCGCGCGCTGCCGGAAATAAATTGAACTAGAACCTCCCGAAAAGGATATATCATGCGCGCTTTTGTTTTTCTTCTTGCTGCCCTCCTCGCTGCCACGCCCGCCATGGCGCAGATACAAAGCGGCGGCATGCGGCAGATGAACAGCGGCAGCCAGATCGAGGCCGGCAACGCGAATAATCATGCCTTGCAGGGCGTGCAGCAGCAGCGGACGGGCCTCGGCCTGCAGCAGGGCGGGTTGCAGCCCGGCCCCGCGACCGCACCCGCCGTGCAGGGCGGGCTGAAACCCGGGATGAAGGATATACAGGGCAAACTCGCCCCCCGCTCCCGCGCGGCGGAGCTGGCGCAGATCGAGCAGCAGCTGCGCGATATCGAGGCGAAACTGAACGCCATGGGCGCGCTGCCCATGAAGGACAAGGGCAAGGTAGGCGCGATTCAGGACCGCTGCGGCAAGCTGATCGCCACGCTGTCGAACATCATGAAGAAAATGAGCGAGACGCAGGCCGCCATTATCGGCAACATGAAATAGGCTGAAGCGGATTTATTTCCCGCGCTTGCGCGCCTTTTCCAGCAGCGCGTTGAAGGGGACGAGGATGCGTTCGGCCAGCCTCGGGTCGTTCTCCAGCGCGGCCAGCGTATAGGCGGCGGCCTCGATCGTGGAGACGCTTTCGCGGCGCGGTTCCTTGCGCAGGTTGCCGTAGAGCGAGGGGCGCGGCGGCTGCAGCACGATCCGGCGGCATTTCAGCATCCAGGCGTTGCGCCACCACAGCGCCTTCGCCTGCTGCCAATTGCCGTCGAGCAATATAATTCCCTGCAGGCGGTCGAGCACTTCGTCCTGTTCCTCCGCCACGCCGCCCTTTTTCGTCAGCACCACGACGGGCTGGTCTTCGGGCAGGCGCTTGCCGCTTTCCTGCGTGCCGAGGTAGAGGATGCCCCAGAGCTTGGGGTCGGCCGGCTGGCCCAGCACTTTATCAAGATTTCGCCACGACAGGCCGGTTTTCAGCAGCGAGTTCTGCAGCTGCAGCGTCGCGATGCGGGCCGTGCCCAGCACCCTATCCTGCTCCTGCGGGTGGCGCAGGATGACGACCGCAATATTGTTATCAATCGGGCTGATCGCCTCGCAGACGCAGAGATCCGGCGGTTTTTCGCAGGTCTTGCAGATTTCGGGCGGTGATGGCGGCTGGGCGTTCATAGGCACAGTATAAGCCGATATTGCCTTTTGCACAGCGGGTGAAGAACGGCATCTCCGCCGCAATCGCGCCGCATCAGGAGGGCATTAGGAGGGCATTAGAAGCGCATCAGCGCAGCACTGGAACCGCGTTAGAACGCCATCAGGAACGGCATCAGAACGCCCTTTCCGCCGCATCAGAAGGGCTTCTCGCCCTTGATTTCTCACGGCCTTTTCAATAATTGAAATTTCCGCTTCCAAAACAGATGTTCGTCTGTTATATTAGATGAAGTGAATAGATAACAGAGGCGAGTCGCACTATAGCAGACATCGCCGCAACCGCCGGGGAAGCCATTAAATGTCTGGAAACACTGCAAAAATCCTCGATTTTGAAGCCTTCCGCGCCACCCGCCAGCGCCTCACCGTGGTCGAAGCGGTCGCCCCCGCCCCCGAAATCGCTCCCCAACCCAACGTTTGGCCCGTTTACTGGGTCTTTTTTCCTGCTATCTATGTGGCTTCCGGTTTCTGATTAATGGGCAACCCTTTGTCTAAAGTCACTGAAATTACTGACGATATCGGCGCACCCACTGAATCGACCGAAGAGCTTTCGGCATTGGTGGGCGCGAACCTGCGCCGCCTGCGCACCAAGCGCGGCCACTCCCTCGAACGCCTCTCAAAATTATCCGGCGTCAGCCGCGCGATGCTCGGCCAGATCGAAACCGCCAAAAGCGTGCCCAGCATCGGCGTGCTGTGGAAGGTCGCGAACGCGCTGCAGGTGCCCTTCGCGACGCTGATTGCAAGCGCGGAAGCGACCGGGCCTGTAGTTTTGCGCAAAAGCGAAGCAAAAGTTTTAGAGGCGAGCGACGGCAAATTCAGCTCCCGCGCGCTGTTTCCGTTCGATGAAGAGCGGAAAGTCGAATTTTACGAGCTGCGCATCGCGCCCGGCCATACCGAAACGGCCGAAGCCCATGCGCACGGCACGTTCGAAAACCTCTTTGTCGCCAAGGGTGTCGTGGAAATCGGCATCGAGGGCGAAGCGAACCAGGCGCTCAGCGAAGGCGACGCGATCCTGTTCAAGGCCGATGCGGCCCACCATTACAAAAACCTCGGCACTACCGAGGCCGTTGTATACCTCGTGATGACTTACACAGAAACTGTCGGTGGTTAGGGGCCTTTCCCCCGCGCCATAGAAAAAACCGCCCGGCTTATGCACCGGGCGGTTTTTTAATTAGCGGTAGTGCAGGCAGCTATTAAGCGCCGCACATCATCATCATGCCGCCGCAGCCCATCATCATGGGCATGCCGCCCATCATCATGTTGCTCATGCGCTTGCAGCTTTCCATGAACATTTCTTTCGAAGCGGCGTCCATCGGCATCATTTCGCAGGTCATGCCGGTTGCCGTCATGGTGCATTTCATTTTGCACATCATCATGGGCATGCCCATCATTTGATTCATCATCATCATGGGGTTCATCATCATGCCATTGCCCATCATCGGCATCATCTGGGGCATCATGCCCATTTGATTCATCATCATGGGGTTCATGCCCATCATCATCGGCATCATTTGCGGCATCATGCCCTGCATGGGCTGCTGCATGTTGTTCATCATCGGGGGCATCATGTTCATTGCGGTGTTCATTTCAATTCTCCTAAAGGGGCACAGTTTGTTGTTCTGCCCCGAGTGTATGGGAGAATCGCGTGATGAAACAACGCCTTACGGGCCGGGCTCTGCCGTTTCCTCTGCCCCAGCGGAGGGCCATCCGCTGGCAACGGGCGTTCCGTCTGCTGCAGCGCACAAAATGTCTCGGATGGCAGAGGTTTGGCATTATGGATAACACGTACCCGCCCCTTTAAACGCCTTCAAAATCGGCTATCATCAGCGCAGCAAATAATAAGGAGATTTCATCATGAAATTAAAAGGCGCATCCCTCGGCCTCCTGGCTGTCCTCGTCATCCTCGGCCTGACCGGCGTCGCATTCCGCCAGCAGGGCGGCACGATCTGGCCCGATGA
>JBGGMV010000094.1:0-5198 GCA_041287865.1 Alphaproteobacteria bacterium
ACCTGCGCGGCGCGAAGATGGGCGTCGCCATGAGCCAGAACAACGTCGGCGCGATGCTGAAACACGGCTGGGGCGTGCCCGAAAAGAATTTATACAAAGGCTACGCCTGGCTGAAACTCGCCGCCGAAAACGGCGACAAGACGGCGGCGCAGAACCTTGTCGAATTCGACCAGCTGTTCAAGCCAGAGGACAAGGAAAAGGGCATCCAGCACTACCTGAAAATCCGCAAGGATTTACTGTGGGAACCGGGCCGCGACCCGGAGATGCTGGACAGTCCGGAATATTAAGGCGTATTGCGCTTCAGCTTCAGCGGGCCTGAAACCGAGATCGGATTTTCGGTGCCTGCATGCATGGCCGGAACGATTTCTTCCTTGATCTGGCGGAAGGCTTCGGTAATGGAAGGCAGGGCTTGCTGGTTCAGGCCGTTTTGCGCGATCGTGAGCAGGTCCTGACCGTCCTCGCCGCAGCCGGCGAGGCTCGCGCCGCGGCTGATCAGCAAATCGGTCATTGCGGTATGGCCGTTGTCTGCGGCATACATAAGCGCGGTCTGCCCGCGGGAATCCTTTTCATTGATATCGGCGCCTTTGTCGAGCAGCGCCGCCGCCAGACGTAACGCGTTGCTGCTCGCCGCCGTCATCAGGAACGTAATGCCTGTGCCTAGAATGAAAGTGTTCTCGAAGACGGCGCAGATCTCCTTAATCTTTTCTTCGCCGCCCGGCGGTGATTTCCACGTCAGGTCGGCGCCTTTTTCCACCAGCTTTAAGGCGATATCTTCGCCCGACCAGTGTAGGGAAAAGGGGATCATCGGCTCGCCATCGGGAATAGGCTGGCGCGCATTAAGGTTGGTGCCATGGTCGATCAGGAAGAAGGCAATTTCTTTTCTGTGGTCCATGTCGGAGCTGGTGATAGCCGCGAGCAGGGGGCCGATTTCATCTTTTTCCCAGTTCACGGCACCGGGGTTTTCCTCGACGGTCTTTTTAACGGCCGCGAGATCGCCTTTGTCTATTGCCTCAAAGAAAGCAGCGATCTCTGAAGCTGACGCATTTTCGACTGGTTCGGCCATATCCGCTCCCTGGAAAACTATCTCATTCTACCAAGAAGGCGTTAATAATTAACATATTACGTTAAATAAAGGCGGGGTAACAAATTGTTAACAAACAGGCCCTATACTTAAAGATGGGGCAGAAGGTCCCTGAAGGTTAACAAGGATTGTGGTCATGACGACGCTTTTGTCGTTAAACAGCTTCCAGGCCAAGTATAAATACAAGATCGCCGGCGAAACCGATCTGGTTCTGTCGCGCGTGGGTATTGTCGTGAAGGACAAGCTGCTGTTTTCCACCCTTAAAAACAGCCGTACCCGCGAAATCGTGGCCCTGAACAACATTGAATCCTCGACCACCATGACCGACGGGCAGAAAGACAAAGCCGCGGCCGAGGCCCGCCTTGCCTTCGCGCGCGATGCGACGCGTCTGTTCAAGACATCGAGAAGTGAAGGAAAATCAACGGCTAAGACGCAGATTAACGCGGTTTCGGCCATCGTGAAAGACCTCAGCACCGCCGTCAGCGAATACAATGCCGCCCGCAATGCCGGCGAGACGACAGCGGCGGAGGACACCGCTTTTGCCAATGCGGTGAAGGCCCTCCACACCAGCTACAAAGGCCTTGTCCTGACGCTGAAAGGCCTGCTGCGCAACGAAGGCCAGTTCTATAACGTCAACATGGAACAGACGCGCAAATACCTCGACGAGATACAGGCCGGCCTTGATGCCCTCGACGCGCCGCCCGTTGCCCCCCTGACCGTTTCCGCCGATAGCAGCAGCGGCGGCAGCCTTGATATAACCGTCTGAAATCCCCCGAATTAGCCATAATTATCAGGTTGACAAACCTGCCGAAACCCTTATATTGCCTGCATTCCCGGGAATGAGGGTGATTGCCAGTAGTGCTTTCACCACGTCGCCTCGCAAGAGGGCCGAACTACCGGGACAATTGTAAAAACGATGTAAAACATTGAGGTATAAATCACATGGCTAAGAGACCACAAGCCAAGCATAAAATCGACCGCCGCCTTGGCGTCAACCTGTGGGGCCGCGCAAAGTCGCCCTTCAACAAACGCGAATACGGCCCCGGCCAGCACGGCCAGAACAAGAAGAAGCCGACCGACTACGCGATTCAGTTGCTCGCGAAGCAAAAACTGCGCGGCTACTACGCCAACATCGGCGAGCGCCAGTTCTACGGCTACTATGAAGAAGCCCGCCGCCGCAAAGGCGACAACGGCCAGAACCTGATCGAGCTCCTCGAGCGTCGTCTGGATACCGTTCTCTACCGCATGAAATTCGTGCCGACGATGTTCGCCGCACGCCAGTTCGCAAACCACGGCCACGTGAAAGTGAACGGCAAGCGCGTGACCATCCCCTCGCTGCAACTGCAAGACGGCGACACCATCGAAGTGCGTGAGAAATCGCTGCAACTTCCCCTCGTCGTCCTCTCGGTCGAAGCGCCCGACCGCGAAGTGCCGGGCTACATCGAAGTCAACCACAAGGCAGGCACCGGCAAATTCGTCCGCGGCCCCAAACTGGAAGACGTTCCGTACCCCGTCCAGATGGAACCCAACCTGATCATCGAATTCTATTCGCGTTAATTTTCGCGACGAATTCAACGAAGAGCCGCCCCGTCAAACGGGCGGCTTTTTCGTTGTCAGGGATATGCGCTAACTGCTTGTCCGGCAAGGCGAAAGGGTTTTTCCTTTTTCAGCCTTATCGGGCTGCGATATAATGGAAATGGAAGCGCAATATGTCTGAAACCCCTGATTTAACATTCGAGCAAAAGGCTTTTCGCACGGTGATCGGCCTCCGGTTCTGGCCGGCGCGGCTCGATTATGCCGTTATCAACGGCAAGGGCGAGAAAGCGTCGTTCTCTGTCGCCTACGAAGACCTGCCCGCGAAGGGCGATTACAAGATCATCAAGCCGCAATTATCGCTGGTCACGGGGCAGGGGATTGTCCTGACGCTGATGACGATCGCGCTGCTGTCGGCCTTTCCCGAGGCGGCGGGCGAAGTGCTGCTGAATATGGCAGCCCTGTCGCTACTGCTGATTGGCGGCACGCTTATATTGCAACGGAAATTTTTGCAACGGTGTTTCACTGCGCTGCCCTTGCGCGACAATATTCTGCTGGTGCTGCGGGACGGCCAGCATGAAAAGATTATTGCGGAGCTTGAATCACGCCGCCGTGCAGGCCTGAAAAAACTCGCGCGCATCGAACCCGGCAAGCCCGTGCCGGCGGAATTAAAAAAATTCGCATGGCTGCGCGGGCAGGGCGTCATCACCGACGCCGAATTCGCTCATTTCAGGGCAAGGCTGCTGGGCCATTCGGAGCGTTACGGCACGATGATCACGCCGGACGTTCCAGTTGAAAACGTTCGCCCGCCGGATGCGACGCTGCATTAATCCCTTAGTTCGCTCTCCCCTTGGGGGAGAGGGTACCCGCGCAGCGGGGGGTGAGGGGTAAGCGCGTCCGCGCGTCATATAAATTTTCTGCCAAGAGGAATATATCCGCGCCCGCGCGGGACCCCTCACCCTAACCCTCTCCCACAAGGGGAGAGGGGATAAGAGTTATGTGGGTTTCGGCGGCTTGACCTTCGGCGCGGGCTTCGGCTGTTTCCGCCAGTTTTCGATATCTTCCATCGATTTCAAAAAATCCGCGTCGGTTTTCGTGTCGATGGCATGCGACTGGTACATGGCTTCCAGAAACGCCACCACATCGTCTGGCCCCGGATATTTCCCCGTCTTCGGATGCGAATAGGCCATTAATTTCAAATTGGCGAACTTGGCGGCGCCCGGCTGCAGCGGCGGCTGCACGTAAGTCACCGGAATATCGCGTGCGCCCATTTTTTGGGAGACAGTCACGCGCGTGGCGGGGTCGAAGCTGTCCTGATTGGCCGCAACCTTTTTCGGGTCGTTGACCTCGATAAAGACGCCCTTGAGAATGCCGCCGTGGCCCTCGGCGCGTTCCAGCATCAGGTCTTTCACGCGGTTGATCATCAGCTTGGCGATGCCCTGGCCCTGACATTTGGGGTGGACGGCGTAATACGACAGCAGGCCGACGTCCGAAATCGCAAAATAAACGCCGACGCAGATGCCCTTGATATTCGCTTTCTCGGGGTCGGCGAGGTTTTCGCCGGCGATGACGATATCGTCCTTGCCGCGTTTCAGCCGTGCGCACCATTGCTCGAGGCTTTCGCGCTCCGACGCGATGGGGAAGGCGGGCAGGTAAACTTCGTTGTAAGCGCGTTTCAGCAGCTTGGCGGAAACAGGATCATCAATGTCGTCAATAATGACGACCTCATGCTTCCTGGCATTCGGGTTGAATTTGTCCTTCATCTTTTAGCCTCCATGAAAATGCATGGGCGTGATGATCTTGGTGCATGAAGTGTATGTTATTTTTTTATCCCTTATGTTACGCAGGGTCAATACAGGCCAAATCCGCTTTATGGAGAATCCGGTGATCGCGAATGACCAGCCAATAACGATGTCCATTTTCCCCGCGTTAATGGGGAAGAAGGCCGGCTATATCAACATGAACGACTGCGTGCGCCTGTCGAAAAAGCAGCCGCCGCGCAGCCGTTACCTCGACGCCGACCTGACCGACCGCGCCCTGTCGCGCCTGCATCACCGCTGGGGGGTATCCTATTCCTACGGCGGGTATCTGGAGGACCGGAAAGACCTGTGGCGCGGTTCATACCTGAAACCGGAAAAGGCCGTGCATGTCGCCATCGACGTCAACGTGCGCGCGGATACAACACTGACGGTGAAATATCCCTGCACCGTGACGAAGATCGTTCACGATCCCGAACAGGATGGCGGCTGGGGCGGCGTTGTCATGTTCCGTCTCGATAAACCCATCGGCAAAATCACGCATTTCCTCTACGCGCATCTTGCCAAGGGTTCGGTGAAGTTTAAAGAAGGCGATGCCGTTCGCGTTGGCGATGTTGTGGGAACAATCGGCCGCTGCCATGAAAACGGCGGCTGGTACGAACATTTGCATGTTCAAGCCATGACGCAGGAAGCATGGGATTTGTTTCAGGGCGATCTGGCGAAGTTCGACGGCTATTCCGCACAGCCGGAAGGGAAAGAGCATCCCTATTTCCCCGAGCCGTCGGCGCTGCTTTAAAATCCTCCTCTCCTTTGGGAGAGGAGGGGGG
>JBGGMV010000095.1:0-14535 GCA_041287865.1 Alphaproteobacteria bacterium
ATCAATCGGCCACCGGCATCAATAAATCAGCCGCAGGCGAAGCAGGGCCTCGCTCGAATATTACCCTGATATTTCAATATTTTGGATGTACCCAGAAATGGGGAAGGCCAGGTTTTTCCTGGCCTTCCGTTATAAAAATCCATCTCCGATATGAGACAAAACTACCAATTGGTTATGGAAATGTCAAGGTTTATCATTTAACATAATAATTGACTACAACGAGCCCTTAAGGTACAGTTATTGCAGGATTTTTTGAGGGGATATCGTGGCTTTACAGGAAGTTTTCAGCACCGAGGCAGCAAAGCTGCCTGATGACGCAGCTTTGCTGCCGGTCGAAAAGGCGGCACAGCTGTTTGCCGCCATTGCCGCTGTCGACCGCAAAGCCGTCCGCAAGCTGCTCGAAGAAGGCGTTTCACCCAATGTCCGCGACGAAAAAGGCAACACGCCGCTGATGGCGGCTGTCCGGAGCGACAGTAACCTGACGATCGCCGGCATGCTGCTGGGGCGGGGCGCCGATATCCATGCGGTGAATGCGCAGGGCGAGACCGCGCTACATGTCGCCTTCAATGCAGGCGTGCAGATGCTGCGCCTGATGCTCAGTGTCGGCGCCGATCCGCTGGTGATTAACGACAATGACAAGCGCGAAAACATGATCTTCCATGCGGTTACCGCCGGAAATGAAAAGGCTGTCGATGCGCTGCTGGGCGCGGGCATCAAGCCGACGGTGGTCAACACCAATTCCGAAACGCTGCTGAACCTTGCGGCGCAGGCGGGCGATGTCGCGCTGGTGAAAAAATTCATCGATCTGGGCGTCAACCCCAACCAGGCAACGGCCAAGGGTGTCACGCCGCTGCGCAGCGCGATGTGGAACCAGAACCCGGCCCTGGCCGCGCAATACCTCGACTGCATCAACTTGATTTTGAAGGGCGGGGCCGACCCGTCATGCGAACAGGCCGAAAAGCACTCGAACAGCAGAACCCATGTCGATTATAACCTCGCGCAGGAACTGGGCGGCGACATCTGGGCGGCGGTGGAAGCGGCCGACAAGAAATTCCAGATAACGCGTGCGGCTAAATCAGGCGTCGGCAACATCATCACGAACCTGCTGCAGCAGGGCGTCGCGCCCGATGCCGTCGACCGCTATGGCTATACGGCCGTGCAATACGCGTCGGGTTTCAACCTGCCGGCTGAAATCAAGGCGTTGATCGATGCGGGCGCTGACCCAAAACGTCTACGGCCCGACGATAGAACACCGCTGACCCATGCTGCCAAAGAAGGCGAGGCAGCGAATATCCCTGTGCTGGTCGTCGGCGGCGCCGACCCGAACGCATATGACGGCAAGGGCCGCTCGCCCCTGACGGGCGCGGTGCTGGACAACGCCGGCAACGCGGGCGCGACCGTCAAGGCCCTGTGTGATGCAAAGGCCGACCCGAACCTGCCTGACAAAACGGGGGACTATGCGCTGGCCATTGCGGCGCGCACCGAAGATTTCGACGCCATGTCGGCGCTGATCACGGCTGGCGCGAAGGTCGACCTCTGTCTCAACAAGCAGACGGCGCTTCTCTCCGCCTGCAGTGCTGAAGATGAGGGCAAATGCGCCATACTGCTGCTGGAAAACGGCGCCGACCCGAACATCGTCGCCGAGCAGACATCTTCGCCGCTGCTGGTCGCGGCGTTGAGCAAGAATTCGAAACTTGTCGAAGCGCTGCTGGCCAAGGGCGCTCTGCCGGATACCGTTTGCGATGTCGGCGTGGGCACGGCGCTGATGCAGGCCAGCGAACATGGCGATGCGGAATGCATCAAATTATTGCTGGCTGCAAAGGCTGACCCCAATCTTGGCGCAGGCCCTTACGGGCGGTCGCCGCTTCACTCGGCTGTCCTGAGCGGCAACCTTGAAAGCGTGCAGCTGCTGATCGCGGCGGGTGCCACCACCTTCGCCAAAGACGGGGAAAATAAAACGCCTTTCGATTGCGCCGAAGCGAACAAGAAGAATTACGAGATATTCGAAGCCGTTGCCGCACGCCGCGATGATGAATTGAACCACTGGGCCGAAGATTCCGTGCGCACCACCGGTTCTACTAGCGGCATGAAGAAGCTGAAATTCAAGCCGAAGGCGCCGTCATGAGCCTGATCGTCAAATTCAACGGGCAGGCCGATGCATACAACCAGCTGAGCAAGGCAATCGGCGAGGATAACGGCGATCTGGTCACCGCATTGATCCAGGCGGGCGCCGATTTCCGCAAGCCCGGCGACGGGAACATGACGCTGCTGCACATCGCTGCCGAAACGGGTAAGCCGAAAGCGATGAAGGCTTTGCTGGACGCTGGCGCGAATATTCACAAATGCGACGATGACGGCCATTCCGTGCTGCGCTACGCACTGCGCGCCAAGAGCCTTGAATGCGTGGAACTGGCGGTGCAGGCGGGGGCCGATCCCTACAACCGCAGCTTTGACAGCAAGGAATCAAGGGAAACGAGCGACAACGCCGTTTCCATTACCTGCGATTGGGATATCGCCATTGCCGTGGCCAAGGTCAGCGACAGTTTCTTTGTCAACGAGATTGTGCGCTTCAAGAATTTCGAAGACGTGAAGGGGCTGGAGCTGCGCTTCAGCCTTGGCGAGGTCTCGGCCAACACAATCGACCGCTACGGCAAGACCCCATTGATCCTCGCCTGCGAAAATGGCTATGCGGAATCTGCGCGCATCCTGTTTGCGCACAAGGCCGATGCCAATCTCCCCGACCGCGACGGCAATCTGCCGATCCATGTGCTGGCAAAATGCAAGAATCCCGCGATGGTGAAGGTGCTGGTCGACGGCGGCGCGCGCCTGACGGCGCGGGATAGCCGCGGCGATACGGCGCTTGAAATTGCGCAACGCGCGGGCAACGAACCCATGGTCAACGCGCTTGAACAGGCCATGAAAGATTTCACCGCCAGCGCCACCATGGCGGGCGAGGGCGTGCGCGCGATGAAGACGCTGAAAATAAAACAACCGGTGCAGGCATGAAGCTGGTTGAACACTTCGCAAACAGGGTAACGGGCAGGCAGACGACGCTCGATGAAGCCCTCCACACCGCGATTCGCAACTGGGATGAGGCTGGCGCGCTGAAGGCGCTCGACGACGGCGCGAACCCGAATGCAACGAAGTTTTTCGGCATCACGCCGTTGATGGACGCCGTCCGCGCGCAATTGCCCGCCGTCGCCACCCGTTTGCTCGATATGGGCGCGAAAATAAACGCGGTCGATGAAACCGGCAAGACGGCGCTGTCACACGCCGTCGGATTGCACGACCGCTCCCTGGCGGATCTGCTGCTGTCGCGCGGCGCCGATCCACTCGCCTGCAATGAAAAAGAACGCAAATCGTTGCTCCTTTATGCCGTCACGCGCGGCATCGAAGGTGTCGCCAAGCCGCTGATCGATGCCGGCACGGATATCGTGCAGCGCACTGCTAACGGGAAAACCCTGATTATGCTGGCCGCCGAATGGGGGCAGGCGCGGATGATCGAGCTGCTGGCGGCGGCAGGCGCGGATATTCACGAAAAGCTGCCCGGCGAAAAAGTCGCCAACGCCACGATCGGGGACGGCAAATCGCTGATTTATACCGTCGTGGAAAAGGGCTATGCCGATTGCATTCCCGTGCTGGCGCAGCTGGGCGCGGATATGCAGGAAAAAACCGTTTACGGCTGCTCGCTGCTTTTCGCGCCCATCAACAACGGCCATGTGCAATGCATCCAGCCGCTGGTGAACGCAGGCGTCGACCCCACTCTTGCCGACCAATACCAGCGCACGCCTTTCACCTACGCGCTGCAGTTCGATCAATTGACCAGCGCCGAGGTTTTCTACGCGCTGACCCATCCCGACCTGAACGCGCCTGACAAGAATGGCAATCACCTGCTGAACGAATGCCTGCAATGGACGCGGCCCAAGGTCGTGCCCTTCCTGTTGAAGAACGGCGCCGATCCGAACCGGAAGAGCAAGAACGGCTACACAACGCTCCGCGAGGCGCTGCATAGCATCCGCGATGATGCAACGGCGCTGCAAGCCTTGCTGGACGCCGGCGCGGATACCCGCGCAGACAGCCAGGACAATGAAGATAAGAACAAAAGCTGGTGCAGCGATCTTGAGTATGCCCGCCGCCACGTAAAACCGGAACATCTGGCACTCGTCGAAAAAGCCGCGGCCAAATTCTCGCTGATCGACGCCGCGAAGAGCGGCAATGTCGGGGAGGTGAGGGGGCTGCTGGCGCAAGGCGCGCCGGTCGACTTCGCCGACAGCAAGGGCTGGACGCCGCTCGGCGCCGCCATCGTTGCCGGCAAGTGGGAAGTTGTCGAACTGCTGCTGGATAACAAGGCGAATGCGAATATCATCGTGCCGCCCAGCCTGACAGCACTCGAAAGCGCGATTGTTTCCGGCGAAGCGAATTCGGTGCGCGCTGTTGCCCGCGCCTTGCCCGATGTGGCGCTGAACGGTGACGACGCCCTGTTGCTGGCCTGCACCGCCAGCAACGACGCGATGGTAAGGGTATTGCTGGAGCTGGGCGTGAAGGCCGATTTGCAGACAAAGGACGGCGATTGCCCCGCACATGCCGCGATCCGCAGCGGCAGCATCCCCTGTCTCGATCTGCTGATTGCGCAGGGGGCGAAAGTGGAAGTACCGGGCGCGAGTGGCAAAACCTGCCTTGCGCTGGCGGAAGCTTCGCCAAACGCCCAGATGTATGATTTTGTGAGGGCGCAGCGTTCGACCGAGATGCAAGACCTTGCCGAACATGCGACGCATCTGGGCGGCGCGGTGAAGACGATGAAATCCCTGAAATTCAAGGCGCCCGGAACATGACAAAACCCGCCGCATACGACGAATTTTTTGTCGCCATCATCATGGGCAAAGCGCCGCGCGTGAAAGAACTGCTCGCCGAAAATCCCGATGCCCTGCAATGGAAAACACCCGACGGCTACACGCCGCTGCAGATGGCGGTGCTGAACGGCCGCGACGAAGTGGCGACGGTGCTGATCCTCGCGCAGGCCAAGCCGCCGCAGCGGGCGCCCAGGGCGAATGACAGGAAGCCGTCATGAGCAAATTAATGCCGCGCGACATGATGGAGCCCGATGCGCCGGTTGACGAGGTGCTCTTTGCCGCCGTGCGTGAAAAGGACCACGACACCTTGCGCGCGCATCTGGCCGCAGGCAATGCGCCCGACCAGACCGATGCGGAAAATAACACCCCGCTGTTCCTTGCGCTGCAGGCAAATGATCCTGTGGCTGTGCGTATCCTGCTGGATGCGGGCGCGGATGTGGCTGAACGTTCCCCTTATTCCGTGGATTCAGCCCTGCGCCTCGCGCTGCAGAACCAGTGCAAGGAAAGCGTCAGGCTGTTACTCGAGCATGGGGCGGATCCCGGCTTCTGCTCGGTCGGCGAGGGCTTTCAAGGCAAGAAGCGCGAAGTGGCTGTGCCCGATTTCGTCGTAGCGCAAGAGGGCGATCCCGAAATCGCTGCAATGGTCGACGCAGCGTATCAGAAATTCAGGGCCGTCTATGCCGTCAGCGGCAGGCACGAGCCGCAGGGCGGCAGCGCCGACTATCGCTGCGATCCCGATACCGTGCGCAAGCTGCTGCAGGACGGCGTGCCTGTCGATATCAAGGATTGCAGAGAACGCACCGCCCTTATGTACGCGGTCACCGATCGCGATATACCGATGGTTAAAATGCTGCTGGAGGAATTCCATGCCGACCCCGAAGTGATGACGGAAGGCGAATATACCGCGCTCTGCCTCGCGGTGAGCTGCCAGGAAACCAACCCCGCGCTTGTCAAGCTGCTGGTCGACAACGGCGCCAACCCCCATCATGTCTTCAGCGACGGCAAGACGATGATGCACCATGCCGCCACCAGCAACAATCCCGAGATCCTGAAAATGCTGGTCGCGATGGGCGTGCCGTTGAACGCGGTCAGCAACGACGGCCAGACGCCCACCGATGCCGGCATCGAATACGGCCACAAAAATCTCGCCCCGGTGGTGGAGGGCGTGAAGGAATGGTGGAAAGAACAGGTCGTTGATATCAGCCAGCGTGCCACGCGCCTTGAAAACGACGTCAAGCCGCTGCGCCCGCTCAGCCTGCGCGCTGCCCCGAAGGCTTAATTGAATTTATAAGTGATGACGATGCCCGATTTCGCGAGGTGCGTTGTGATGCCTTGTTCGGGATTTTTCTGCAGCATCCAGTCGGGCGTGATATTCACGGTGGGCGAAACCTTGCCCGCCTGGCGGAAGTATTCGGTGCGCGCTTCGCTGTAGCCTGCGTTCTGGCGCACTTCGGGCAGGGTGCTTTGATAACTGTTTTCCGCCGAGCGGACGGCATAGGTGTGTGACCAGTCCTCGTTCACGCCTCTCAGCAGCGCTTCGACAACGGCCTTGCCGCCGGCCTCGAGCGCTTTTTCCTCGCCGCGCGGCAGTGCCTTGGCATAGGCGGCGTCGAAATGGGGCTTCATGTCGAAGCTGTACCATGTCTTCGTGAAATTGGCATAGGCGCCGGGTTCGACCTTGTCCATTTCCTTGTAGACCATAAATGAATAGCCGACTGCCGAGGCCTCAACCAGCATATTGCCGGCCATGTTATCCTCGATCGCAAGGCTGGGCGAGCCCAGCAGTTTCAGCGCGCCGTTGATATGCTGTCCGGCGTGGAACATTTCGTGGGTATAGGCCCGCGCGTCGACTTCGCCGCTGCGCATGCGCAGCTTGACCAGTTCGGGGATGAATTCGCCCGCCGCGCCGCCGTCGACGTCGTTTGCGACGCAGGTCGGGATGGCATTGGCGGGATCTTTCATCTGCGCGGCCAGATGGCGGCCGGAATGGGGCAGGGATTCGATCTTCTTGAAAGAATTGTAAAGGTCGGGGAATTGCTGCTGGAAGCCTTGCGCGTCCGACGTCTGCACGCATTTCTCGTAGGGTTCTTCGTAACGCTGGCAGCCGCCAAGCGCTGCGGCGGCTGCGAAGACGAGCGCCAGTTTACGGAGATTTTTTGACAGGGAGATTTTCATGAGTGCGGATACCAGTTGTGACGACCGGCGGGCAACAGCGTACCGCCAACTTCCTTGCCGACCAGTTTCAGATGACGGGCTGGTTTTTGCTGCCTGCGCTGCGCATCGATGCGCGCCTGCGCGGCCAGCACGTCGCGGGCATGCGTGCCCAGTTGCGCGTAAACTTCTTCAGCCGTGAAACCCATATGCTGCTTGCGGGGCGCATGCGCGTTCACCCAGGCAAGGCTCAACGCCGGCTTTTCCGTGATCGATGACGGCGCGGGCGTGTCGGTCGCATGGGCGAGGTAAAGTGTCATGGCTATCCCCTTGAACAAGTGAATAGTCTACAGATTTACCATAATTCTGTCAATGGAGCCGTATTTGTAGTAAAATCAATAGGATAGATTACGGCGCCGGCGGTTTTTGCGCCGGGGCGGGCTTGGCGGTCGCGGATTCTTCGATCAGCAGGGGCTTCACCGCTTCGAAAATCGCCTTGCCGCTGGCGCGCTGCGTTTCATCGAGTTTCGTCAGCACATCATAGAGCGGCTGCAGCGTGGTCAGCTGCGCCTTGGTAAAGGCGGCGGTGACGTCGTCCTTGCCCGCGCCGACGTGCCGTTGATGTTTCGCAAGGTGTCCGGCGGCTTTCACAAGATAGCGATCCCAGAAATCGACCAGATCATTGCAGAACTTGGCGCGCGCGTCATCGCCCTTGGCCGCATAGGCGTCGCGGTCGGTGCTCCATTTCTGGAACCAGTTGCAGCCCAGCTCGAATTCCTCCGCGATATCCGCCTCGCGCGTCCAGATCTTGCGGAACTTGCGGTTTGCGGGGTCGTTGAAGGCTTTCGTCAGGTCGGGGTCGGCCAAGGTTTCTTCCTTTTAGGAGAAGCGGAAGCGCTGCAGGCGGTATTCGCCTTTCACGTCTTTCACGATTTCATGCGTCGCGCCGGGCGGGTTCACGCCGGCTTCGCGGTCGCGGATCTTGTCGTTGTGATCCAGCGTGCGCACGAAACGCGAGGCTTCGTTGAAGGCTTCGGTCATGTCGCCGCCGTCGGGGACGGAGACGATCACGTCTTTTTTCAGTTTGCGCAGGGTGACTTTCATGTCGGTCATGGGGTTCTCCGTAACAAGGCCGTTGAAATTGGCGTCACTCTATTTGGATTCGGGAAAAAGACAAGAGTTCAAAATAATTTACATAAAATAACAGGCCGGATGGGGGTGCATCCGGCCTGCCGCGTGGGGTGCGTGGGATAGTGCCTGAGGGGTGGGTTAGCGCTCCTTTGTTTTCGCCAGTTTGGCGAGGTTTAAAAATTCCATGCGGTAGCCGTATTCGTCCTTGCCGCGCGATCTGGCGGCCAGATCGATGATGTCATCCCATTTCGTATCGCCCGCGAACTTGCTGCCGCGCATCAGCTGGCCGAAGCCCGTCACGGCGGCGGCGAAGCGGATATCGTCGGATTGCTGGTCAAGCGGCTGTTCGTCGGCTGTGGTCACGGGGTAGGTGATCAGGTTGCTCTTCGCGCCGTCAGGCAGTTTGTAGCGGATGCGCAGGTGCGCGACTTCATCGGCCTTCGGCGTCGTTTCGCCGCCGGCGGTGCGCTTGTCTTCTTTGTTATAGCGGCTTTCCTCCACCAGTGCGGTCGCGCCGACGGGGGTATATTCGTAGATCGCCGTCACCGCATGGCCCGCGCCGATTTCACCGGCATCGACTTTGTCGTTGGCGAAATCCTCGCGCTTCAGCTTGCGGGTTTCATAGCCGATCAGGCGGTAATCCTGGACCAACGCGGGGTTGAATTCGACCTGTATCTTCACGTCCTTCGCGATGGTGAAGAGGGCTGCGGGGGCTTCTTCCACCAGAACCTTGCGCGCTTCGTTCAGGTTGTCGATATAGGCGGCCGTGCCGTTGCCGGCCTGCGCCAGCGCCTGCATGGTGACGTCGTGGTAATTGCCCGCGCCATAGCCCAGCACGGTCAGGAAGATGCCTTTCTCGCGCTTGCCTTCGATAAAGGTCGTCAGGTCTTCCGATCTGCTGAGACCGACGTTGAAGTCGCCGTCGGTCGCCAGTATCACGCGGTTGTTGCCTTCCTTGATGAAGTTCTGCGCGGCGAGGTCGTAGGCAGCCTGTATGCCCGCCTGTCCCGCCGTGCCGCCGCCCGATGCCAAGCCGTCAAGCACGCGCAGGATGGCTTTTTTCTCCGACGCCTTGACGGGTTGCAGCGCGATGCCCGAGGTGCCCGCGTAGGTGACGATGGAAACGGTGTCTTCCGGCGCAAGGCTTTCCAGCAGCAGCTTGAACGAATTGACCACTAGCGGCAGTTTATCCGGGCTGTTCATCGAGCCGGAGGTGTCGATCAGGAACACCAGGTTCGACTGCGGTTTTTCCTTGGGCATAAAACCCTTGATGCCGATATGCAGCAGCTTCGCGCCTTCGCGGTAGGGGCTGGGGTAGACGGCGACGGTCGGCAGGAAAGGCACCTCGCGCGTATCCGGCACGGCATAGTCGTAGGGGAAATAGTTGACCAGTTCTTCGATGCGCACGGAGTCTTTGGCGGGCACCGCGCCTTCGTTGATCATGCGGCGCACGAAGCTGTAGGAAGCCGTGTCGACGTCGATGGAGAAAGTGGAGACAGGCTCGGCCTTCACTGCCTTGACTTCGTTTTCGGTATAGCCGGGAAATGCGTCGCGGCCGTTGTCTTTATAATAGGTGTTGGGCTGCGGCGTTTCCGATGTCGTATAGACGGGCGGGGGCGTATAGGCGGGGGGCGCATAGTAATTCTGCGCGACCTGCGCGGGCGGGGTATAGGGGATCGTGCCGCCATAACCGCCGCCTTCGAATATCGTCACGCTGTCCATCAGCAGGGCCTGTCCGTTTAGTTTTGTCGGGCTGCCGCTGCTGATACTGCCCTGCATCGAGCTTTGAAACATGCTACCAACAGCGACGATGGGGTTGAGGCTGTTGAGGTTGCTGAAACCGGATGATGCCGAGATAACGTTTTGTGACATCATTTTGCATGACCCCATGGGGCAGCCGCCATATGATTTTGTGGACGGCGAGTAGCTTGAATGGCCAAATAAGAAGACAGCCGCCGCATGCAGGACCATAAGTCCAAAAATTACTTTCAGCGCCGTCCCGCCGCGCAGGCGTTTTTTTGTTTTCTTGGCTTTGTCCATCCGCGCGCTTTCCATCGTTTCTTGTGTCATCTTGTGCACTCCTCGTGAAAGTTTGTTGTTTTTAAAGACAGGGGTATCGGTTGGCGCAGCCTGCATTTACGCGGCGCTGCCTTGAATTTTGAACAATCGAGTGGTCAGCCGGGCCTGTGCCTCATACGCCCGGCTGCCGCTCTGATTTTGTGCGGGAAAGTTGCTATATGTTGTGTTACGTGCCTGTGCCCGTCATGTTCACCTCTTTCGTTTCGGGTGAACTTGTGCGGTCGCGGTCGCCCGCGCCGGTATGGTATCTGTGCCTGACATGCTAAGTCCTCGTTTTATTGTGTGGAACTCATGCTTGTATATCTCCAGAATAACGCTATTCCGGTTAACGCCGGTTTACCGCGCAACATTTCGCCGATAATTAAAATTTTAGATAATCGTGGGGGCGCGATTTGATGTTTTACGATTGCGCGGGGGGCCGCTTTGTAATTTCGTTACGGAGCTTTGGGGTACAGTTTGCGGGGCATTTTCCAGTTAAGATCGATTCGCAACAACTCTAAATGCTTTAGATTGCAGGGTTATTGTATTAGCCCTGCGGCGGGTGTTATGATCTTTTCAGCATGAACCGCCTTGCCCACCTTTTGCCGCACTTATCAGATCCTGCCAAAACGGCGCCCACCAGGCCGCGTTACTTCCGTATTGATGGCGAGAAGCCGCTGGCCCGCGCGCCGATCGTGAAATGGGCGGGGGGCAAGTCGCAGCTGCTGCCGGTGATCGATCGGCATTATCCGCAGGCGCTGCGTGACGGGAAGATTTCCACTTACATCGAACCCTTTGTCGGCGGCGCTGCCGTGTTCTTCGACGTGCGCCGCCGGTTTGCGATCAAGAAGGCTCACCTGTTCGACTCCAACCCCGAAATCCGCGTGCTCTATACCTCCATCCGCGACGATATCGAGGGCGTGATACGTGAGCTGAAGGTGATGGAGAACAGCTACCTCTGCCAGCAGGAGGAAGGCCGCAAGGCCTATTACTACGACATCCGCGAAAAATATAACGACGAAGTCGCCACTGCGCGCCTCGATCCCGTCAACGCCGTACGCGCGGCGCAGACGCTGTTTATCAACCGCACCTGCTTTAACGGCTTGTATCGCGTCAACAGCCGTGGCCGTTTCAACGTGCCCATGGGCCGCTACGCCAAGCCGCGCATCCTGCACGAGGAACGCACGCGCCTTGCCTCGGCGGCTTTGCAGGTGGCCGAAATACATCTGGCCGATTTTACCGAGGCCGAACAATTCGCAAGCGGCCCCGATACCTTCGTGTATTACGACCCGCCGTACCGGCCCATCAATTCGACGTCATACTTCACGTCATATTCCACCGAAGTCTTCAGCGACGACGAACAGCGGCGCGTGCAGGCCACCTATGCGCGGTTGAACGAGCGCGGCGTGCTGCAGATGCTCAGCAACTCCGACCCCACCAACCATGGCGAGGATAAATTCTTCGATACCCTCTACAGCGGTTTCAACATCCACCGCGTCGAAGCCTCCCGCCGCATCAACGCCACACCGGGCAAGCGCGGAGCGGTGAGGGAACTTTTAATCACCAACTATTAACGCTGCCATGCCCGCCTTGCGCGGGCATCCAAAAGGCTGTCCAGCCGTCATATGACTCATAAAGGCACGCTCACGCGTGCGCTTGGACCCCCGCTCAAGGCGGGGGTGGTGACTCTTGTCTTGATTCCGCATAAACCACCAGCAGCGCGCCGATGGCGAACAGAACGATCGCTCCGGTTTCGGTCGTCTTGGGCAGGCGTTGCTGCCACAGGAAAGTATAGAGCAGCCCAAACATCGTCTCCGATACCAGCAGCGGCCCCGCGATAGAGGGCGGGCAGTGTTTCGAGCAGATATTCCACAGCCAGAACCCCAGCCACGAACTCCCCACGCCCAGCACCGCCGACCATAAAACATATGCGCCGAATTGCTCGTGGTGCAAAATGCGCGGCAGGTCGACCAGCGCGAGGCTCAGGCTGCCAATAACAATAAACGTCATCATGCCCATGATGCTGACCATATCCGTCTTGCTCAGCTGCGGGTGGCGCTGCACGAAGGCCGCGTTCTTCACGCCATACCATGTCCAGAGCGCAAGGCTGCCGAAGGGCATTGCCCATGCCAGCCACGTTTGTTTCATCTCGCTCAAACTATCCATATGCAATACGCCCAAGCCTGCCAGTATCAGCAGCAGGCCGATCAGGAACAGCACGCCCAGCTCCGCCGGTTTCTTGGAGAATAGCGCGATGGTGGCGGGCATTGTGCCGACGATCATGGTGGCGATGACGGGATTGCCGTTCTGCAGCGACCAGAACAAAATCAGCGAATAAAGCCAGAAGCCCGCCGCGTTCAGGCAGGCGACATAGGCTTTCTCCCGCGCAGTAAACGCCATAAACGCCTTGAACGCAGGGCGGCAGAAAAACAGGCTGGCGAGACCAAAGAAAAACGCCCGCCCCGCATAAAATTCCAGCGACGAAAAATCCTTGAGGATCTGCGCGGGCAGAAAATCCGTGCCAAACAGCATCCCCGCCCCGATACCGCAGAGGATGCCGAGGGCGAGGCGAGGGGGATTTTGCGTGTTGGATGTCATATGGGGTTGTTATATCGCCCTTGAAACATCGCCGAAAGCCCTATAAAACAGCGGTTATGACACTCCCTAAAGCCTTTATGGATGAAATTCGCGCGCGTGTGCCGCTGTCCTCTGTTATCGGGAAGCGGATGAAGCTGACGCGTGCGGGGCGGGAGTTCAAGGGTTGCTGCCCTTTTCATAAAGAAAAAACGCCGTCCTTTACCGTAAACGACCCCAAGGGGTTCTATCACTGCTTCGGCTGCGGGGCGCATGGGGATGTGGTGGGCTTCCTGATGGACCACGACAACCTCCAGTTCATGGAGGCGGTGGAGCAGCTGGCGGGCCTCGCCGGGATGCAGGTGCCGAAGCCCACGAAAGAGGAAGCGCAGAAGTTCCAGAAGCAGATGTCCATGTACGATCTCATGGAATCCGCCGCCAAGTTCTATGAAGCCGAACTGCACGATCCGAAGAACAAAAAAATACTGGAATATCTGATACAACGCGGGCTTACTTTAGATACGATCAAAGCATTCAGGCTGGGTTATGCGCCGGACGACGGGCCGTTAAAGCAATACCTTGAAAAAGCCGGATATAAGATTGAAGACATGATCGAAGCGGGGCTGTTCAAGGCCTCGGAGCGCAAGAAGGGCGAGATATACCCGTTCTTCCGCGCCCGCGTCATGTTTCCGGTGCAGGATTTCCAGGGGCGCACGGTGGCCTTCGGTGGCCGCGTCATGCCCGAAAGCCATGGCGGGCCGCCCGACAAATCCGCGCCCAAATACATCAACTCGCCCGAAACAAACATCTTCCATAAGGGCAAGCTGCTCTACGGCCTGTCCCGCGCCCGTAAATCCATCGGCGACGGGGAGATTGTTGTGGTGGTCGAGGGCTATATGGACGTCATCGCGCTGGCGCAGGCCGGCTTCCGAGCGGCCGTCGCGCCCCTCGGCACGGCCCTGACCGAGAGCCAGATCGAGGAATTGTGGAAGGTGATGCCCGAGGGCAAGCGCCATCCGGTGCTCTGTTTTGACGGCGACAACGCCGGCCAGCGGGCCGCGGCGAGGGCGTTAGAGCGGTCTTTGCCCATTCTGAAACCGGATTATTCTGTTAAATTCGCCTTCCTGCCCGAAAAACACGACCCTGATAGTCTGGTCAAGGAAGAGGGTGTTCCGGCCATGCAGCGCGTGCTCGATAACGCCATCGGTCTCTTCGACATGATGTGGCTGGAGGAGAGCAAGGGCCGTAATTTAAGCCAGCCGGAGGCCAAGGCGGGTTTCCGCTCCGGCCTGATGACCCGCGCGCGCCAGATCGCCGATATGACGGTGCAGGAATTCTTTATTCATGAGATAAATCAGAAGATTAACGACGTTTATTTAACTTCTGCATCAGGCACGCAAACGGGCTATCGCCGCCCTGATACCCATGGCAAATGGCCCAAAAAGCCGCCGGGCCTGAACACGCCTTACCGCCCGCTGGCCAAGAAACCGGAGCCGATGAACCGCGTCTCCCGCCTGCTGCCGGAGAAGGCGCTGATCGCCACCATCATCAACTACCCCGAGCTGTTTGAAGAATTCAGCGAGCAGTTCGGGATGCTTTCCGTGCCGAACGAGCTATATGACAGGCTCCGGCAGGAGGTCGTGCGCTTTTTGACGCATTATCACGATACCCGAGAAAATGAGCAGATAAGCCTTGACCATCAGGCAGTTAAGCAACATCTTATTGAATCAGGGCATGGCAAGATTCTTGAGGCCTTATTCGACAAGTCCTT
>JBGGMV010000096.1:0-2733 GCA_041287865.1 Alphaproteobacteria bacterium
CGGTCATGGTGGGCGTAGGGGATATAGGTGACATCCTGGCCTTTTTTGCCTTCGGGCGTATCGACGCCATGCGCCTTCGCCACGCACCAGGCGCAGGCGGCACCGTCCACGCAATTCGCATGGTAGACGACAATCAGCGGCTTTCCGTCTTTGGATGCCATTCAATCCCCGGTTTCTAAACTAGGGCCATAGTAGCACGGCGCGTTTAAGGAGTGGTTAATATGTAAATATCAGGGGTTTAGGGTGTTTGTTCTTGTTTTGTTCTAATATCCTTGGTATAATTAAACCGTGGGCGCTATGCGTCCGCAGGGTTATTGAACAGGGTGAATATTTCAGGACTACCAAGCGGAAAACCAGCGTTTCCGCCGGAAGACTTTTTACAACTCCACGCTGCGCGGCTGATACATCAAAACAGTGAACAACGAAAACAAGAACAACCGCGAGCAATGCACAGTCAAAATCATGAGGCTGCGCAGCGTGTTTTTTTTTAAATCAATTTACTCCGACGTCTTTGATCTCGGGCGTTTAATCCCGATGATCTCACGGCACAAGTTCTATAACAATATCGTGCCACTCGTTGCCCTTTGTACAGTGGCGAGGGAGGGCTTGCTTCAGCGCTTCGATCTCTTCAAGAATATTTGTGGGTAATAACTTAGTACCCTTAATTCGAATGGTATAAGGAGGCTCAACTGCATTCATGTCGCCATAAACCATTGAATCAATAAAAGCGGCCACGCTACAGCCGTGCCCCTCTGGAGAACCAAGTGCAGCGCACATGGCCGCACAATAGTCACTCATTGACTTCCAATTACTTGCGTCAATCTCCAGAATCAAACGGTTCGGCATACACCAATTCTCACCCCTGATCCAACGCAAGGCTGCGCTCGTAAAGCCTGAACGTAAACCACGACGCAAAGGCCGGCGCGGCCGCCACCAGCAGCAGGGTAAAGGTGCCGCTTTCGTTGCTGAATGACAGCACCACCATCAGCACCGACAGGGCGGCCAGCGCATAGCCCGCGATCCGTATGATCACGCGCGCCGTTTTACGCACCGTTGCGCTTTTGCTGACGCGCGACAGGGCGTAGACGATGGCCAGCAGCAGGGTGAAAAGGATGATAAGGAGTTTCATTACATCTTCGGCAGGGTGACGCCTTTTTGGCCCATGTATTTCCCGGCGCGGTCGGCGTAGGAAACTTCGCAGACGCCTTCGCCCTTGAAGAACAGGAACTGCGCGATGCCTTCGTTGGCGTAGACTTTGGCGGGCAGGGGCGTGGTGTTGGAAATTTCCAGCGTCACTTGGCCTTCCCATTCGGGTTCCAGCGGCGTGACGTTGACGATCAGGCCGCAGCGCGCATAGGTGCTTTTGCCAAGGCAGACCACCAGCACATCGCGCGGCACCTTGAACGTTTCCACCGTGCGGCAGAGCACGAAGGAATTGGGCGGGATGATGCAGACATCGGTCTTGCGGGTGACGAAGCTTTGCGGGTTGAACTGTTTCGGGTCGACGATGGCATTGTCGACGTTGGTGAAAATCATGAATTCATCCGACAGGCGGCAGTCATAGCCATAGGACGACAGGCCATAGGAAATCACGTTGTCGCGCTTGATGCGTTCCTCGAACGGAGTGATCATGCCGTGCTCGGTCGCCTGCTCGCGGATCCATGTATCTGGCATAATGCCCATCAGGTTTTCTCCTTCGAATTGCGTTCGCGCGTCTGGGCCTTCCGCTTGCCGAGGTTGCCGCGCAAGGCTGCGGCGCGTTTGTCGGCGTGCTTTGCGCCGGGCAGGGGGGCGGAGGTTTGGTCGGAACGGCGGGTCATATTCTTACCGTAAAGGATTCGCACCCCCTTGAAAATCCCCCCTGACGGCGAAATCGGGCGATTGTTCAAATGAAATCAAAGCGATAGCGGCGCTGATTATTTACCATAATATTTGACAGAAAGGAGAGGTAATGATATTATCTTTCAAGCTGTTAGCAGGGGAAAGCGATGCTTATGGGCGGGATTGAAACGGCAGAAGTGCAGGACGAGATGGCGAGTGAAGCCATCGCCGCGCCGCCCGTGAAAAAAATCACACTCAATTTCAACGGTCTTGCCGGTGACAGCGTGCAGCAGATGGCGGCGGCGACCTGCGCCGATCCGGACGCGGAAGAAAAATTCCAAAGACGCATGTCCTCGCTGAAAGCCAGCTTCGACGAACTGGCGAACAGCCACAAGAATTGCACCGAGATGATGGGGGCGGGAGCCGCCTATCTTACAGAAGTCAACAAGACCTACGACACTATGTCCGAGGCGCTGGATGAACTTGCCCGGCAGCCCGCGAAGCCTTCGCTGCTCGCGCGGATCATGGGCAAGGGAAATGCCGCGAAGCAAGCCATGGACAATATCAGGCACCTGGCTGGAACCTGCAAGGACGCCGTGGACGAGCTCGACCGCTCGCTCGAAGGGGTTCGGGCGGCGATGAAGGAACAAAAGAAAATTCTCGACGATGCGTTTGACGTTGTCGGGCCGGAGGGCAACATTTCGCCGGAAATGGCGCTCGCCCTGCGTTCATCGGTACATGCCGTCGAGGAAAGCAGCAAGCAATTCCATGAACTGACGATGGCCTCTAACGCGGTAAAGATGAACTTCGGCACCCTGGCCTCCAAAGTCGTGCAGATCAGCATCAATCAAATGACGATGGCGGGGCCATGACGCAGGCCGCGCAGAAAATCTCCCTCAACTTCCGCCGCGT
>JBGGMV010000097.1:0-102846 GCA_041287865.1 Alphaproteobacteria bacterium
CCTTCGAAATTCTTCGTCTCGGCCAGATATTTCGCCGCGCCCAGGAGCATCGCCGCATGGCCGTCATGGCCGCAGCCATGCGCCTTGCCGGGTGTCTTGGAGGCGTAATCGATGGCCGCGTTTTGCTCCGTCATCGGCAGCGCGTCGATATCGGCGCGCAGGCAGATGGCGCCAGCACCGGGCTTGCCCTTTAAAATGCCGACCACGCCGGTCTTGCCGATATTGGTATGTGTTTCCAGCCCCCAGCTTTTCAGCAGCTCGTTGATTTTCGCGGCCGTGCGCGTTTCTTCGTAAGCGGTTTCGGGATGCGCGTGGAAATCGCGGCGCCATTCGGTCATAGCCGCGACATCGGGTTTTTTCTGCACGGAATCGGTCACGGCAACTTGTTGTGCTGCCTGTTGCACGGGCGTTTGTGATTGCGCCGGAGCCGCCGACAATATAAATGCCGCCGCCAGAAAACCTGCCAAATAACGCTTCGGTTTAGCCATGTCGAGAATCCATGTGAATAATGGGTAATACATAATGATAATGTCACCCTATCGCAAGGTGCAAATAAGCCATTGGTAATATTACGGTTTTCATCAATTCCTACTAATTTTATATGAAAACAATTTGACAGCTGTTAAGAGCTTGTTATACTCAAATTGAGAATAACAGCGAGTAAAGGATGGCATGTATAGATCCTGGGACCAGAAACCGCCTAAAACACTGAAACGCAAACTGAAGAAGATCTTCTTTGAAACGCCCGCAGAAATCCTGATGGGCGTTGCTATTTTGGGCTCCATTTTCGGCGGGCTGTCATACCGCCACAACGCGGCGAAATCAGGCGAGATTCCTCTCGCCTTCTCCGAAATCGAACAGATCGAAAAAGAACACCGCGCGAAGGACATGGAAGTCCCGCCGCTGACAAAATTCTACGCCGGCAACAACGACGTGACGATGAAAGTGTTTGAATCGAACAACATCGCGCTGAAAACTGGTAAGAGCCACGAAATTTTCGCGCATGAACTGCAGACGCGCGTCGATGCGTTCCTGAAAAAGCACAAGCTGATCTCCGAATACGCCGCAGAAATGCCGCAGGACGCGCGCAGCGCGCTCCAATCGGTCGACAAGATGTCGCAAGCCGCTGCCGAACTGCCCGCGGTGCAGGACGCCTTCAATAAGGCCTGGACCGCCGACCACGACGACGTTTACCACACGGAATTTTATACGACCACCAGCTGCGATTCCAAAAACAACTGCACGACGCAGACACATACCCGCCAGGTCTACGACTATACCTGGCATACCTTCACCTATAATGCGAAATACGGCGAACAAGCGTCGCGCCTGCTGAACGAATACCTCGCCCGTCACCCCGACATGAAACTGGACGAAGTACTGAAACTCGCCCGCGAAACCCATGCGGAAAACGAAACCGCGATGCGCGAAAGCATGAAGCGCCAGCTGGAAGGCCGCACGCCCACGCAGGACGAATACCTGAAATTCGCCAATACCTGGGCGCAGGGCTCGAACTACCTCAAGTACAAGGGCAAGGCTGAGCAGAACCACAACGTGCTCGAAAGCCTCAGCCCCCAGTGGAACGCGCACAAGAATACGTCGAAGAGCACGCGTTACCGCACCTATTCGCACTACGACAGTGGCCCGAAGGAATACCAGACCGCCGAGCAAACCGCCGTGCGCATCAAGGAACTGCGCGAAGCGGCGCATGGCATCATCGACGGCATGCACTTCTCGGGCCAGAAAGTTCCGCAGCTGAACAGCATGATCAAGGAATATGTCGACGTCGTGCTGCACGCCAAGCACGGCAACCCCGACAAGCTGCGCAGCGACATCATGAAAACCGCCCGCGCCATCTACGACCAGAACTACGAGAATGGCTTTGACGTGCATCCCTTCAAGTGGCTCGACGTTATCCTGCTGACCGTGCTGGGCATGGCCATCGGCGGCGGCATCGGCTACGGCGCGGACAGGCTGCTCGAGGGCAAGCGCCGCGAGTGGTACGAGCTGACCGAAGACGCTGACAATGGCGAAGCCTCGCCCCTGCCCTCGACACCGCGCGAGAACAGCTTCCCCGGCGGTACGATCGACCTCAACGAAGTCTTCCGCAAGACGCGGGAGCGGGAAAAACAGCCCGACCCCTATGTCATCGTTCCGCCCAAGGCCGAAACCGCGCCCGTGCCGGAGCCGCAGATGGAGGAGCCTGCCGTTATCCCCGCAAACGATCCGGAATCGCCCGTGGTGGTCCGCGACGACAAGCCCGTCGACAAGGTCTGGAAGCAGAAATACCGCAAGGTTATGCCTCCCTGATTTTACGGGGTTTTTAGCGGCACTCCGCCGGACTCTGGCAACTCAAATTTATGTGCAATTAACGCGGTTTGAGGGCAGAATATGCTTCCTTATATAAGGATGGCATCACATGCAGGACCGCCCTGAAATCGTACACCAGAATTTCCTGAAACGCGTTGCGGCGGGCGATTTGCCCGACCCCGGTTTCTCCGATCTGGACGCCGCCGGCATGACCGGAGCACAGCTGGCCGAAATGTTCGAAAGCCAGCTGCTCTCCCGCCACCTCGATTTCGTGTCGCGCAAATTGCAGGCGCGCGGCGAAGGGTTTTATACGATCGGATCATCCGGCCACGAAGGCAATGCGGCCATCGCCGCTGCCTTCCGTCTCGACGATATGGCCTTCCTGCATTACCGCGACGGGGCATTTTTCATCCAGCGGTCGAAAAAACTGCCGGGGCAGACGGTGCTCTGGGATATGCTGCTGAGCTTCACGACATCTAACGAAGATCCTATCTCGGGCGGCCGGCACAAGGTGCTGGGGTCTAAGGAACTGTTTATTCCGCCGCAGACCTCGACGATTTCTTCGCACCCGCCGAAAGCGCTGGGCGCGGCCTATAGCATCGGTCTCAACAAACGCCTGAAGAACGAAGGCGAACTGCCCGCCGACGGCGTGATCATCTGCAGCTTCGGCGATGCATCGGTCAACCATTCCACGGCGCAGGGCGCCTTCAATACCGCTGGCTGGACGGCATATCAGGATGTGCCGCTGCCCGTCGTGTTTGTCTGCGAAGACAATGGTATCGGCATCTCTACCCAAACGCCGGGCGGCTGGGTGGAAGCATCGATGAAGCACCGCCCGGGGCTGCAATATTTCTCCTGCAACGGCCTTAACCTTCTCGACACCTACCGTTGCGCGCGCGAAGTCGAGCATTACGTGCGTAAGAACCGCAAGCCCGCCTTCCTGCATATGGGCTGCGTGCGGCTGTTCGGCCATGCGGGCGCGGATGCGCAGCATGCCTATATGCCCATGGCCGCGATCGAGGAAACGGAATCGCACGACCCGCTGCTCTATTCCGCCGCGCTTTTGGTAAATAACGGCGTGATGACGACCGAAGAAATTCTGAAGCTGTATAATGAAACCGGCGAACGCGTGGCGCGCGTGGCCGAAGAAGCCATCAAGCGCCCCAAGATGAAAACGGCGCAGGACGTCATGGCCTCCATCATCCCGCCGAAAATCGAAGTGCCCGCCGCAACCACGACACAGACGGCGCGCGAAAAACTGTTCGGCGATGATATCGCCGCGATGAAGCAGCCACAGATTTTATCGCGTATGATCAGCTGGGCGCTGGCCGACGCCATGCTCGATTACCCCAATATCGTCTGCGCGGGCGAGGATATCGCGGCCAAGGGCGGTGTTTACGGCGTGACGCAAAAGCTGCACCAGCGTTTCGGTTCGCACCGCGTCATCAACACGCTGCTGGACGAGCAAAGCATCCTCGGCCTTGCGATTGGCATGGGGCATAACAATATCCTCTGCATCCCCGAAATACAGTTTCTGGCCTATCTGCATAACGCGGAAGACCAGCTGCGGGGCGAGGCCGCGACGCTGAGTTTCTTCTCAAGCGGCAAGTACACCAACCCGATGATTATCCGCATCGCGGGGCTTGGCTATCAAAAAGGCTTCGGCGGGCATTTCCACAACGACAATTCCATCGCCGTACTGCGCGATATTCCGGGTGTTATTATCGCCTGCCCCAGCAATGGCGCGGACGCTGTCGAGATGCTGCGCGAATGTGTGCGCTTGGCGCGTGAAGAACAGCGCGTTATCGTATTTTTGGAACCGATCGCGCTCTATTCCATGCGCGACCTGCATGCACCCAAGGACGGTTTGTGGATGTCGGAATACAAATCGCCCGCCGAAGCAAAGCCGATTAAAATCGGCGATATCGGGCAGTATGGTGACGGGAAGGAGCTTTGCATCCTCACCTATGCCAACGGCTATTACCTGTCGCGTCAGGCGGCGAAAGAGCTGGAGGAGAAACACAGCATCAAACTGCGCGTGGTTGACCTCCGCTGGCTGGCTCCCTTGAGTGAAGAAAAAATCCTCGAGGCCGTCGCGCCTTGCAAAAATCTGCTGATCGTCGACGAATGTCGCACCACCGGCAGCCTGTCGGAAACCCTGATGAGTATGGTGACTGAAAAACTGCAGCCCCCGCCGAATACGCGACGCTTGGCGGCCGAAGACAGCTTTATCCCGCTGGGCCGTGTGGCGACGGTGACGATGCCCTCGAAAGATCAAATTATCGAGGCCGCCGTTGAACTGGTGAAGGCACAAAGCAAGGCGAGGAAGACAGCATGAAAAAGAAAGCACTCGTCATCGCCCCCGGCCGCGGCACCTATAACAAGGATGAACTCGGCTACCTGAAACGCTTCCACAGTGATAAAAAGAATTTAATCGCCGCCATCGACGCCTATCGCGAAAAAGCTGGGCAGGAAACGGTGAGCGGGCTTGATAACCGTTCCGCGTTTTCGCTGTCGGAACATAGCCGTGGCGATAATGCCTCGCCGCTGATCTATGCCTGTGCCTATGCGGATTACCTGTCTATCAACCGCGAGGAATATGACGTGGTGGCGGTGACGGGAAATTCGATGGGCTGGTATATCGCGCTGGCTTGCGCGGGTGCTGCCCGCAACGACAATGCCGTGCATATCATCAACACCATGGGCACGCTGATGCAGGAAAGCCTGATCGGCGGGCAGATGATTTATTCGCTGGTCGATGAAAACTGGAAACCCATTCCCGGTCGCCGTGAATATCTGCATGGCCTGATGGACGAGATTAACGCTAAGGATGATTGCGAGGTTTATACCTCGATTGAACTCGGCGGCATGCTGGTTTTTGGCGGCAATGCGCCCGCGCTGGCCGCGCTTGAAAAGGCGCTGAAGCCCGAAGGCCGCTTCCCGATGAAGCTCCAGAACCATGCGGCATTCCATACGCCGCTGCTGGCCGGTATTTCCGACCATGCGCGCGGTATCCTGCACGACGATTTATTCAAAAAACCCGAAGTGCCGCTGGTCGACGGGCGCGGTGCGATCTGGACGCCGCATGGCGCGGATATCCATTCGGTCTGGGATTACACGCT
The DNA here is from genome assembly GCA_041287865.1 of Alphaproteobacteria bacterium. Taxonomy (GTDB): domain Bacteria; phylum Pseudomonadota; class Alphaproteobacteria; order Micavibrionales; family UBA2020; genus JAPWJZ01. Next base: position 5,433 of record JBGGMV010000097.1, read on the forward strand.
GGGCCATCAGGTGCGCCGTTATTACGATTTCACCCGCGCGGTGCAGGTGGGTGTGAAAGAATTCGCGCCGGATAGAGTCATCATCCTTGGCCCCGGCGCCACACTGGGCGGCGCGGTGGCGCAGAGCCTGATCGGCATCAACTGGCAGGGCTGGGCGTCGAAGGAAGATTTCGCAACGCGCCAGAAAACAGACCCCTATATCCTCGCCATGGGCATGGAAGACCAGCGCAAGCTGGTCACCGGCTAATGCCGACGGAAGCCGCCCGCAAAGCAAGACAGTTTTTAGAGGTCGCGGCCAAATTCCGCCTTGGCGGCCTGCCGACGGAACAACGTCACCCTGCAACGATGGATCTTGCCAACCTGTCGCGCAATGATTTGCCTGCGGCTTATAAAATTCTAAAAGACATCGACGTCGGTGTAGTCGAGGCCGTCGCCGCTAAAGCGCCCGAACTGGCAAGGCTGGAAGACGCCATCCGCGAGACCTTCAAGGCGGGCAACCGCGTGTTTTTCTACGGCTGCGGCGCTACGGGCCGACTGTCGATGTCGATCGAATACCTCTGGCGCTTTATGCACAAGGGCCGCGCCGAAGCCGACCGCGTCACGGGCTTTATGAGCGGCGGCGATCTTGCGCTGGTGCATTCGATCGAGAATTTCGAAGATCATCCGGAGTTTGGCGCAAGACAGGTGCGCGAAATCGGCTTCGGACCGCACGACCTGCTGGTCAGCTGCACCGAAGGCGGCGAAACGCCGTCTGTTATCGGCGCGACGGAGGAAGCGGCGCGCATTTCATCGCGCAAGCCGTGGTTTTTATACTGCAATCCCGATGATGTTCTGTGCAAGCAGGTGGAACGTTCGCGCAAGGTGATTGAAGACGCAGGCATTGAGAAAATCTGCCTTTACACCGGCCCCATGGCGCTGTCGGGTTCCACGCGCCTGCAGGCCTCCACCGTGCTGATGATGGGCGCGGGCGGTGCGTTGTTGCGGGCGGCCGACACAGGTATCGCAAAGCCGGATTGGCGTGATTTTACTGCATTTATGAAGACAGCGGATTTCAGCTTCCTCGTTCCCTATACGGCGGAGGAATCGCGCCATTACACCGACGGCGATTACCTGCTGTATGAAACCGATATCTACGGCGTCACCATCCTGACCGATACGACAGAACGCTCGCCCACTTTCTCGCTGCGCGCGTTTGAAAACCAGAACGACCAGGCGCGCAAGCCGTCATTGGCCTACCTGCGCTTTCCTTCCGCAAAAACATCGCTGGAGGCGTGGAAAGAAGTGCTGCTGCGCGACCCCATCACGATTGAATGGGACGAACTGAAAGCGATTGCGGGGCGCGATCGGCTGCTGGGCTTCGATTTTTCCAGCCACGCGCTACTGCAGCGCGAAACGCTGGTCGCGCCGCAGCATGTGCATCGTTTCAGCATCACGCGCCACGGCGACGATATCGTCTTTGACCTCGCAGGCCTGCGGCATACTGTGAATGTGAAGGGCCTGCACCCGCTATTCGAGCATCTTTACCTGAAAATGGCGCTAAACATGCATTCCACCCTCATCATGGGGCGGCAGGGGCGGTTCGAGAGTAACGTGATGACCTGGGTCAAGCCCAGCAATAACAAGCTTATCGACCGCTCTATCCGTTACGTCGAATACCTGCTGCAGCACGAAAATATCACCGGATATAGTTACGAAGATATCTGCCACCAGCTGTTCGAGGAAATAGAGCGCATGTCGCCCGCGCAATCGGTGGTGATGATGACGGTGGATAGCCTAAAAAAGAAAAAATCAGTGTAACGACCAGTAGCGTTCTTCGTACACGTCGCGCCCCGACATCGCACGTTCGTAGCGATAACTATCTTTAATAAAGGTTTCGTAGTCGGGGTAGATGTGCAGCATCTGGCTCTCGTATAGCTCCAGCGCGGCGAAAAGGGTTTTCAACTCCTGCTCGTTCGCCAGCACAGTTTCGCTATTGGCTTTCAATGTCTTCGCGGAAGTATCCTCCAGCATTTTAAAATACAGCGGCAGGCAGTGTTCCTGATAATGGCCCTTGGGCACGAAGAATTTCAGGTAATGGTAATCGTTCAGGCTGGCCAGCATCTGCTCCCGCGTAACGGGCGGCAGGGTGACGTCGGCGTCGATCTGGTTCATGCGCCCATGGAGCACGCCGGGCCACAATATATACGGGCGGTCTTCGTAGAAGAGCACGGCGGCGCTGTTGAGAATCCTGCCCGCCGCATGCGCCACGCGATGGTCAATATGCGTGCCCGCGGCCAGCGGGAAAAAGACGAGGTCGATGCGCTGCCGCTGCAAAAATCCGTCGATGCGCGAGGCGACCTTGTCGATAAAAGGCCGGTCGGCAGGTTCCAGCGGGGCGAAGAATAGGTTTTCGGTCGGCTTGTATTTCGGGTCGCGGTCGGGCGCGTCAAGCTCGTTCAAAAAAACCGGCTCCGCCCCCAGCAGGGCGGCGGCGGCCTTGTCTTCCTGCTGGCGGTTGGCGGCGTTGGTGCCTTCGGAGAAGATGTTGAGGATAAAAACCTTGTCCCCCGCGGCCACGCGCCGCTGGATCATGACGCCGCAGGAGAGCAGCGCATCGTCAAGATGGGGGGATACAATGCAAATTCGCGTCATTCAGAACCTCCACAATATTATATACGAAACAGGGGCGCATATGTAGTATGTCTTTATGCAAGCAAACGCCCCCCATGTGCTGGTCGCCGAAATGCTGGAAACCCCCGGCATCCTGCGCAATTTCGACGAAACGGCAACGGCAGGCTGGGCCAAGGCTATTACCGGAAAATTGATGGTGACGGGCGAAGGGTCGAGCCGCATCTTCCCCGCCAAGAACCTGATCGCCGAGGCTTTGCGCCGCGGCCATCCCTGGCATATCTGCACCGAAGGCGCGCGGCAGGCCGCCGAATATGTGCTGAAGAATTTTACAGTCATCGGCACCAGCAACAGCGGGAAGACAAAAGAACTGGTCGAGCTGTTCCAGATGCTGCCCTCGCCCCGCCGCTCCGTCATTGCGACGAAGGGCAGCAAGATGGCCGCGCTGTCGGACGACTGCCACATTTTAAAATGCGGCGTCGAAAAAGCCGTTCCCGCCACCAAGAGCGTGGTGGAGCAGGCGCTGGTGTTTCAATCCCTGCTGCAGGGCCCCGAGTGGAAGAAAAAAACGCAGGCCGCCGATTACTGCGCCGAAGTGCTGGCGCAGGATATTCCGGCCGAGATGGCCGAAGCCATGGCAAAGGCCCCCACGATTTATTTCGCAGGCCGTAACAATGGCGTTGCGGAAGAGCTGACGCTGAAGGCCAACGAAATTGCGCGCAAACGCGCCGTATATCTTGAAGGCACCTATGCCCTGCACGGCGTCGAGGAAGTGATGCAGGAGGGCGATGTGCTGGTGGTGATCGAACCCTTCAGCGAGGATATGCAGAGTTATCAAGAAAAACTGCAACAAGGCGCAGGCGTAAAAATCATTGCCATTGCGGCAGATGAAACGCCCTTCCCCACCATCACCATCCCGGAACTGGGCGGCTTTAACGGCTACCTGCAGTTAATGGCCGGATGGAATTTACTGGCCGCAACAGGCATCGCCGCAGGCGTCAATATCGACCAGCCCGCCCGCGCGCGCAAAGTCGGCAACAGTATTTAAAACAGGTCGAATTCTTTATTGAACTGGATGCCGATGGCACCATCGGGCGAGGCATTGCTGAAACCGGCGGAACCGTAAAGCTGCGCCGAGAAGCCCTCGCCGAAATCATGGCTGACAAAGGCGGTGGCAAGGTTCAGCGGGTCGCCCATGGCCGATTGCTTTTCGCGGTAATCGTAAATCACGCCGGCCGATGTTGCGGCGTTGAAGCGGTAACCGCCGCCGACGGTTCCCTTCCACACGTTGTCGAGCGGGAAAGAGGCGTTGTCGCCGTTCCATTTATAACCGACGTTGCCCATCACGAACCAGTTGCCAAGCGGCTGGATCAAACCCGCCTGCAGCGTTTCATCCCAAAGGCCGGTGCCAAGGCGCTTGTCCTCGTCTGCCGTGGGAATTTTTGAAATGCCGGTGATTTCCAGCGTCGTGCCCTTGGTGTTCAGCACATGCGTCCAGGCAAGGCTGACGTTCACGTCGCCAAGGCCGCTTTCGGTGCCGACGGGGCGCGGCGCGCCGACGGGCACGTCGCCCACCACCACGCCGGGGCCGGTGATTTGAATCCAGGGAACGATCAGCTTGGCCGTCCATTCGCCCCATTTGTATTTCACGGTGGCAGGCACGTAATGCACCTTGGTGTCGCTCGCCTGTCCGTAATCGCCCTGGCTATAGTTATAGCCAAGCGACATGGTGGCCTTGCCGCCATCGGTGGCGGCCAAGACGGGGGTCGAACACAGCAGCAGCGCTGCAATAATAATCGTTAATTTCTTCATGACGATTCCTGTCCGCTTTTTTACCGAAAGATGCGTAATAAAAGAAGCGTTAAAAAAACGGCAGGGCTCGCGGGGGAGCCCTGCCGTTCTCAAGCCATACCCTTAGGGAAGGGTCGGCAAGGGAGGAAGCGCCGAGGAAGCCGCGGCGGCTGCCGTGGCTGCCACGTCGGCTGCAGCGCTGGCGTCAAGCGCAGCCGACGGGATTTCCGGAACGCTGACGGTCGGAACCGCAGGCACCGGGATCGAGGGCGGGGTCACAGCCGTGACCGACTGCAGGCTGGTCGCATTGGCAAAGCCGAAATCGACCGGACCGCCCGAAGCTGAAACGCCGGTGCTTGATGCTGCGCCAGCGCCGAGCATGCCCGACAGGTTGCCCGACGACAGAGCGCCAGCAGCGCCTGCGCCCGTTGCGTTGGAGGCCTGCACGCTGGTCGAACCGGCGGTCAGTTTGGCAGCCGTTGCACTGTGTGCACCGGCGGAAGCGGCGGCCAGCGGGGGAGCGGGCGTATCCGTTGCGAAAGCCGTGACGGGCATGCCGAGCCAGAGGCCGATGGCCAGGGTATAAGCGATGTGCTTCTTCATCTTGTATCTCCTTCTAGGGTTCTTTTTTCGGTTTTTGATGCCGTTTGTTGCGTAGTAATGAAATGGGATTTTTTCCCACTTCATGTTTCCGTTATAAGTGTTATAATTTCCCACTTCAACGATTTTATTTTTAAAACGCATGGAACTTACTATTTATTAACTAAATCATTGTAAAATAATGTAATATAGTTGATATTACTGGATAAAACTTTATATAAATTTTGAGATATTATCCCTTTTTAAAAAATATTCCGTGTTCTAAACCACATGATATAAATAGGCCATAGAGAGAAATGATTCGCATTGCCAGTAACGAGCCCATGAAGATATCGGAAGCGGACAATCTGCTGTTCCAGGCAATCAGGAGACTCCTGAAGCCTCTCGTGCGCCTGTTTATCCGCAAGAACGTGCCCCTGCAGGTCATGATCGACCTGATGAAGGAAATGTACGTCAACATTGCGGAGGAAAGCCTGAAAGAAGAAGGCATCAAGGCCACCGACAGCCAGATCAGCCTGATGACGGGCGTGCACCGCCGCGACGTGCGCGAATATCGCGACCACAAACCCGACACGGGCCGCGAAGTGCCCCATGTAACGATGGGCGCGGAGGTGATCGCCATCTGGGTCGGCAATCCGCAATTTCTGGGCGCCGACAACCAGCCCTGCCCCCTGCCCTATGCCAACAAGGACAATCCGGGTTTCAGCTTCACGGCGCTGGCGGAATCGGTTTCCACCGACGTGCGCCCCCGCGCCATCCTCGACGAACTGCGCCGCCAGAACATCGTGCGCTACGACGAAGTAACCGACAACGTCTGGCTGAATACCGAAGCCTTCGTGCCGCAGGAAGGCTGGGCGGAGAAACTTTATTACTTCGGCCGCAACGGCGAAGACCATCTGGAAGCCGCCGTCGAGAATATATTGAGCCAGCAGCCGCCCTTCCTTGACCGTTCCGTCTATTACAGCGGCCTGACCAAGGCCTCGGTGGAAGAACTGCAGAAGATCTCGCGCGAACACGCGATGCGGTCTTTACGCACCGTCAACCGCCGCGCCCACGACCTGTCGGAGCGCGACAAGACCGCCGTCAACGCCACGCACCGCATCACCTTCGGAACATACTTCTTCTCGGATAAAGAAGATCCCGATCCTGACAAGAAAGGCGGGTAACCATGTTGCGCCGCCTGCTGCCAGCCCTGCTGATCGCCCTTACGCTGCTCGCGGCCACACCGGCTTTTGCCGGAAAAGGCTGCCGCACGCCTGACGGCTATCTGTTTACGGGCAAGGGCATGGGCGGCACCGGCCTTTACGACGATAAAGGCATGGGTGGTACGGGCGTCGACCGCGGGATGGGCGGCACCGGCATTGATAAAGGCATGGGCGGCACCGGCCAGAAATTCACCGAGCGCAAAGGCATCGGCGGCACGGGTATCGACGGCGATATCGGCGTCTTCGGCCGCATCACGGCCTTCGGCAGTATCTGCGTCAACGGCCTTGAAATCGAATACGGCAACACCACGCCCGTCACGGATGCGGGCGCGAAATCCTCGACCAAGGGCCTGAAAATCGGCCAGGTCGTCGCCGCGCGTGCTTACAAAGACAAGAACGGCGACTTCAGGGCGCGCCGCATCGCCATCACGCAACTGGCCGCTGGCCGCGTCTCCGATCTAACGCGCAGCCGGATGATGGTGGGCAAGGATGCCGTGATCGCGGCCAAGGGCCAGAATGTCTTCAAGGGCCTCAAGGACGGCGACTATGTATCGGTCAGCGGCCTGCGCCGCGCCGACGGCACCATTGTCGCGGGCCATGTCGAGAAAACCACCTCGGCCAGACACGCCCGCAATGCAAGCCCGCGCGACCTCTTCGGACGCGGCGTCAAATACTTCTCGGTGCAGGGCTATGTGCGCAGCGCGGGCAAAGACGGCAAAGTCACGCTGGCCGACGGTACGGTTGTGCGCATGTCGCAGAGCGTGAAGCAGGGCCCGCAGGAAAGCCAGCGCGTCATCATCATGGGTATCGTTGACAACAAAGGGCTTTTCACCGCCGAAACCATCATCCCCGAGGTGAAGGCCTTCGTACCCGCGATTGAAATCCCGCTGATCAAGCAAGGCCTGCTGGGCCCGGACGGCGTCAACCTGCCGCTGCTGGCGGGCGGCGGCGCGCCCGGCATTGAAGTGCCCGGCGTGGATGTCCCCGCTGTCGACGTGCCCGCCGTGGATGTGCCGACCGTCGACCTGCCCGGCTTGCCGCCCATTGATGTGCCGACAGTTGACGTCCCGCCGATCGACATTCCGACCCTGCCGCCCATCCAGCTACCCGACCTGCCACTACCGGGCCGCTAAAACCCCTGCCTTTTCATGGCTTTAAAAAAATGTTCCTGAGAGGGAATGTTTCTTAAGCTTTATCCGTTTAAATAGTGTGTCCAACCCACCGAAAGACAGGGAACATTTTTATGAGAAATATCAGCCTTTTCAGCGCCGCCTTCCTTTTTGCGTTTATCGCGCTCGCGCAGCCCACCTTTGCACAGGAAGGGAATGAGCAGCCGCAGGCCGAAGCCGTCGCAGAACAGCCGCCCGCCGCCGAGGAACCCGCCTTAAGCCGCGCCGAGCAGCGCAGGCTTGAACGCGAACAGGCCAAAGCCGCGCGCGAAGCCGAGCGCAACGCCAAGGACGCCGCGGGCGAGCAGGCGCAGCAGGAACGCCAGCAGAAAGCGCAGGCAGAACAAGAACAAGCCGCGCAGGACCGCGCCGCGAAACAGGCCGAACAGCAGGCCGCCGAGGACGAGCGCAAGGCCGCCCGCGATCAGGAGCGCCAGCAGCGCGAACAACAGCGTGAACAGGAACGCGCCGCCCAGCAACAGGCCCAGCAGGAGCAGCAGCAAAAGGCGCTTGAACAGCAGCAGAAAGCCGCCGAGGAAGCCGCCCAGCGCCAGGCCGCGCAGGACGCCGCCGAGGAACAGCGCAAGGCCGCCCGCGATCAGGAGCGCCAGCAGCGCGAGCAGGAGCGCGCCAATGCCGCCCAGCAGCGTGACGCCGCCAAGGCCACCGCAGAAGCCGAAGCCGCCGCCGCTGCCGAAAAAGCCAAGCAGGACAGGGAGGCCCGCCAGCAAAAGGCCGCCGAGGAAGCCACCCAGCGCCGCGCCCAGCAGGACACCGCCGAAGACCAGCGCAAGGCCGCGCGCGAGCAAGAGCGCCAGCAGCGTGAATTCGAGCGCGCCGAAGCCGCCGAGGAAGCCGCCGACAAGCGCGAAGCCGCCAAGGCCGCGCAGGCAAAGGCTGAGGCCGACCGCGAGGCCGAGCGCGCCGCCAAGCAGCGCGCCGAGGAAGACGAGAAAAACGCCCGCAAGGCCGCCAATATGGACAAGCGCGAACGCGAGCGTTTCGAGCGTGACGTCGAAGACCGCCGCATCGCCGCCGACCGCGCCGCACGCCAGGCCGAAGCCCAGCGCATGATGGAAGACAGGCAGACGCAGGCCCGCGCCGCGCAGGAACGCCGCGAAGCGCAGCGCCAGCAGGCCGAGTTCGACCGCGCCGCCGCCGCCAGCGAGCGCCAGCGCGTCAGCCGCGAGCGCCAGCGTCAGGCGATCGAAGCCGAACAGCGCCGCGTGTCCGATTACCGCGCGCGTCTGGCCGAGCAGCAGCGCCTTGCCGACCGCCAGGCGCTCCAGTTGCGCGAGCAGAACCGCTATTATAACTACAGGCTCTACCGCGATTATTCGGAGCGCATCCGCCGTCAGGAGAACGAGATGCGCACCTATAACCGCTACGACTACTGGAACGACCCCTATAGCTATACGCCCTCTCACTACCGCTATACGCGCGGCAGCCAGTGGTACAACACCAACTATTACGGTGCGCGCCTGCTGAAGGCCGCCGTCAACAACGGCTACCGCGAAGGCTTCCAGGCCGGCCGCGCCGACAGGCTCGACCGCTGGCGCTATGACTACAGGGACCACTTCGCCTATCGCTACGCCCTGCTGGGCTATGGCGGCCGCTATATCTCGCGCGACGACTATGCCCACTACTTCCGCCAGGGCTTCCTGCGCGGCTACCGCGACGGGTACAAGCGCAGCTATAAGTACGGCAGCTATAACGACGGCGAATACAACATCTGGGCCTCTGTGCTGTCGCAGATCCTGAACCTGCAGTACTACTAAGCGCATCAACAAAAAAAGGGCGGCTCCCTTATGGGTGCCGCCCTTTTTATTGCGCCGTGAAGCCTACCGCTTCACGAGGATATTCTTGAACTGCCAGGGATCTTTCTTGTCGAGATCCTCGGGGAAAAGCTTCCCGCGATTGTCGAGCGGCGTCCAGTCGGTATAGTAGCCCTTGACGGGGCCGAGGTAGGGTTTTTGCAGCTCGAGGCAGCGTTTGTAATCCATCTCGTCCGCTTCCACGATGCCCTTGCGCGGGTTTTCCAGCGCCCAGACCATGCCGGCCAGCACGGCGGAAGTCACCTGCATGCCGGTTGCGTTCTGGTATGGCGCCAGCTTGCGTGTCTCTTGAATAGACAACTGCGAGCCGTACCAATAGGCGTTTTTCTTGTGGCCGTAGAGCAGCACGCCCAGTTCGTCGATGCCGTCGACGATTTCTTTCTCGTCGAGGATCTGGTGCTTCTCCTGCGCCTGACCCGCGCGGCCGAACATTTCGTGCAGCGAGAGCACGGCGTCGTTCGTCGGGTGATAGGCGTAATGGCAGGTGGGGCGGTAGTCGGGCTTCTTGCCCTTGCCCACGGTGTAGTAATCGGCAATCGAAATCGACTCGTTATGCGTTACGAGGAAGCCGTATTGCGGGCCCGGCGTCGGGCACCAGGTATGCAAACGGGTATTCGCGCCCGGTTGCATCAGGTAGATGGCGGCCTGACAGCCGTCTTTATGTTCCTTCGCCGTGTCGGGCTTCCATTTTTCATGCGTGCCCCAGCCAAGCTCGGCCGGTTGCAGGCCTTCGGAGATAAAGCCTTCGACCGACCATGTGTTCACGAAAGTGCCGGGATCTTTCGGCAGTTTCGCCCGCTGGGTGTCGCGTTCGGCAATGTGGATGCCCTTCACGCCGGCCTGCTGCATCAGCTTGGCCCAGTCTTCGCGTGTTTCAGGTTCTTTATACTTCAGCTTCATGTCGTCGGCGAGGTTGACCAGAGCCTGTTTCACGAACCATGACACCATGCCGGGGTTTGCGCCGCAGCACGAGACGGCGGTGACGCCGCCCGGATTGTCGCGTTTTTCCTGCAGCACCGCTTCGCGGAGCGCATAGTTGGAACGCGCGGAAGTGTCCATCTTGTCGTCAAAATAGAAACCCAGCCACGGCTCGACAACGGTATCGATGTAAAACGCATCCAGCTCGCGCGACAGTTTCATCACGTCGAGCGACGACACGTCCACCGACAGGTTGACGCAGAAGCCCTGCCCCTCGCCCTTGGTCAGCAAGGGCGTCAGCAATTCCTTGTAGTTCTCTTTCGTGACATGTTCCTTGATGTACTTGATGCCGCGGTCGTCGAGCAGCTTGCGATGCGTGTCATCGGGGTCAATCACCACAAGGCGTGATCGGTCGAAATCCAGGTGGCGCTCGAGCAGAGGCAGAATGCCACGCCCGATCGAGCCGAAACCGATCATGACGATCGGGCCTTCGACTTTGGCCAGTACTTGTTCAGCATTTCTCTGGGATTTGACGTCGGATTTTTTCACGCGCTTTGTCATGATTTTATGCGAGACCTCTTTCTATATATGTATGGGGGGATTTGCTCCGTGTTTTACGTAAAATCACGGGTAGGTTGTTTTACCTAATGTTGCACTGCCGCGCAACCCCTTTAGGGCGACGGGTAGTGCAAGGTACTGGCAAGACTGGATAAAAATTCTTGAACGCGGTAGCGCTGCACCACAGGCATTTCCTGCGGTTTACTAGGAAATGCAAACGACTCGTCTTTTGAAGATCAAGTACGGGGGGATTATTCGATGCCAGCCAGCCCTGCGAGGTCGTTCAGCGCGGGCTTGCGTTTATCCAGCTGGGTGATGGCGGTGGAAAGCCGGGCTTTCGCGGCGGCGGAAAGCTCGCTGGTTTCCATCTTTTCCTTCATCAGCTGGAAGCAATCCTCTTCGGCCCGTTCGATGGCCGCAAGATCGCCTTTCCTCAGCTCCGGCAGGCCCTTCAGGCGCAGTTTTTCGAAGACGCCGTAGCGCTCCCTGAACAGCTGCTCGGCCTCGGTGCCGCCGATGGCGCTGCGGTCGAGAGAGTGGATGAGCTCGGTTACGGCCTGCCCGTGCATTTTTTCAAGCGCGAGGAAGCTTGTGCCACATTCGGCGTCGCCTGAATCACGCACCGCCTGCCGATAGAAGATGCAGGCGCCGATGTTCATGGCGATCAGGGCCGTCAGGATCAGGTTTTCCTTGTGCGGGTTGACCGGCAGGGGGTTTCCCTCCTCCAGCTTGCGCTCGGCTTCCTGGATTTTCTTGAGCACTGTGGCATGCGAAACGGTATCGGTCGCGGGCGCGGCCGTCATGTTTTCGCCGTCGGCCACCAGCGCGGCCTTTTCGTCCATTTCCCAGTTTTTCAGCGCGGTCATTTTTTCTTCCCATGTCAGGCTCTGGTCAGCCACGATTTCGGCAGGCTGGCTGTAGACTTCCTCGGGAATAACGATCTTGTCCTGGTGGGTTTTCAGCGTGGGGGTTGCCATGGCAGTCCTCCTTAAACCTTGTCAGGCCTTTGCGGGTTCGATCGCGCGCAGCATCCAGGCGGTCTTGGCGTGGAAATCCATGCGCTTGACCATCAGGTCCATCGTCACCTGGTCTTCGGATTTTTCTGCCAGCTTCAGTGTTTCCTGCGCCTGTTTCGAGCAGATCTCGTGGCTCTCGAGCAGGTTGGCGACCATCGTGGCGGTATCCTTCGGCAGGTCCTTGTCTTCCTTGACCAGCGAGAGCTGCAGGAATTCGGCTAGCGTGCCCGGGGCAACGTAACCCAGCGCGCGGATACGCTCGGCGATCACGTCGCCGGCGTTATGCAGCTCTTCGTAATGCTCCTCGAACAGCTTGTGCAGGCCGTAGAAATTGGCGCCGCGCACGTTCCAGTGATAGTAAAGCGATTTCTGGTAGAGCACATAGGTGGAGCCAAGGACGCCCGTGAGCGCCTTGACGACCTGGGGCAGCGCCGATTTCTCGGTCGCCGCCGCAGGCACGTCTTCGATTTTACGCAGGGGCTTGGTCATGTTAGTTGCCCTTGTTCTTTTGATGCTGGTCGTAGACATAGCCGCCGGCAGCACCGGCAGCAGCGCCGATGGCAGCGCCGCAGGTAACGCAGCCGCCCGTCATGGCCGTACCGGCCGCGCCCACGCCCGTGCCGATGGCGGCGCCGGAAAGCGTGCGTTGCTGGGTGGTGGACATGCCACTGCAGCCAGTCACCAGCACGACGGCGGCGACGGCGATAAGGTTCGCGGTTTTCGAAATGGTTTTCATGGGTTCTCTCCTTCTAGTTTAAAAATCAGCCTTAGTTAAACTGGGCTTTTTCCTTGTTCTTGGCGTCGATATAGGCAACGTAGCTGCCTTGCCATTCTTTCAGGTCAACGGCGTGGTCGTTGTTGATATCGGCCTCGTTGAAATGGCGACCGGTGAATTCGCGCGCCGAGAGGCCGTCGCCGTTGTGGTCAAAGACGCTGAGTCCCGTGCGCTGCTGGAACACTTCCATCGTCGTGTCGACCTGGTCGGCACGTCCGTCGCCGTCGAAGTCATAGCTGACAGTGGTTTTCTGCTGCATCGGCGCCATGGTCAGCACCGCGCGGCGGTCGAATTCGATATTGTCGATGACGTCATTGCCATCGGTGTCGTACATGTCGAAGAGCTTCACGCCGACGTCGTCCAGCGACAGGATAAGGTCGTTATTGGCGTCGAAGTCGAGGATCGTGTAAAGGCGCGTGCCCGGGGTCGCCACGACAGCGCGGGTTTCAACCAGCGTATCGACCGGCACGGTGCGGGTGGTGGTGACGGTTTCAACGGTGGTGGGCGCCACGATGACGGGCACGGTTTCGGTTTCAGTGATGACCTTCTTGGTCGTCACGGTGCCGCCGTGCTCGATGGTTTCGGTGACTGTCACCTGCGCCATGGCAGCGGAGCAGAAGACAAGCATCCCGAGGACGCTGACAGATTTCAAAAGGCCGCTTTTCATGGGAGGCACTCCTTGCTTAAGGACGCAAAATAATCCTGCTTAACAAACGTTTTTCCGGGCAAAGGGTTCCGGTAAAAGGAAAAAGCGTCCCGGAGAGGGCAGTCTCCGGGACGCTTCGTCTTCAGGGATCGGTAGTGTTAGCTTATTTCTCGAGCTGGGCGAACTGGGCCGATTGACGCGCGCTCATCTGCAGGTCAACTTCGCCGGATTTCTCGTTCTTCGTGAGGCCCGCGAAGCTCACAGCGGCCACATCGCCACCCATGCCGAGCTTCTTGTTGAACTTCACGATCACGCGGTCGGCGCGGCCGTTGTCGATCAGGACGTTATCGATCGAGGCGGCTTTCTTGCCGGCGCTGTCGAGCAGCTCGCCGTCAAGAACGTCGTTCAGGCTGTAGCTGCCGGCGGGGATGACTTTTGCCTTGGCAGCGTCATCCTTGTCGTAGGAGAAGTCGGCAGCCTTGTCGATCATGTCCTGCGAGAGGGCCATGACGATCTTGCCGTCGGCCTGCTGCGTCACGACTTTATCGTAGTCAAAGGCCGCAAGCTTGTCGCCGATGCCCATCAGGCCGCCGTCGGACACGACCACATGCGTGGCCTTGCCGTCAGCATTGATGATGATGTCTTTAAGCTTGGCGATTTTCTCGCCTTTCGGGTTCAGGATCGGCTCACCGATCATGCCTTCAGCGGTCGTGTGCATGCTGATGGCCACGGGTTTTTTCGCGGTTTTGTCTTCGTCAACGAAGACGGCCTTGATGTCGTCGGCAGTATCGCGCATTTTGTCGCTTGCCTGTTCAAGGTTTTCCTTCACTTCGCGGGTGGCCTTGCTGTCGTCGGCGCGGCGCTTGCCCTCTTGCTGGGGAAGTTCGGACGCGTTGTTATAGCTGTCGACATGCGTCTGGGTTTCAGCGGTGCCGCCGGTGGTGGCTTTCACGCCGGTATGGATGGTCGCGCCGTCCTTAATGGTCGTGGTTTCGGCCATTGCCGCATAAGAGCTGGCAACCAGGACGATCGTGAGTACTGATGCGAGAGATGACGTTTTCATAGTGCTATTCCTTCTTCGTGGTTGTGAAAAGTTCGCTAAGACAAACCGCGGGCGGCGAAAAGAGTTCCTTCCCGCCCCGCTGTGCCTAGTGGTGCGACTGGATATCGATTCGGGTAAAGGAGCCGGCCTTCTTCTGCACTTCCTTCTTGATCTCGGACAGGCTGATCAGGAAATCGATATAGGCGTCGCGGCGCGAGGTGCGGCTGGCGTAGGTGTTGAAATCGCGCAGTTTGAGTACCAGCACGTTATCGTCGCCTTCCTGGCCGTTCGGCATGACTTCGCGCTTGATATAGGCTTTTTCCACCATCGGGTGCGAAATGTTTTTCACTTCTTTGGGGCTGTGCAGCATGGTTTCCTCCTTGAAGAATGATTCGGTTTTTTGATTCACTTCGTGGTTACAAGTCCAAGCTTGGCCCCTTCCGGTAACAATAAAAATTCCGCCATGAAAGCGTGTTGAAAACAGAATGTAACGGGAATGTAACAGGCTACGTTTTGAAAAACGTCTCCGCAGGAAAACGGCTTACATCTATGCTTACATCTATATTGTGAGAGAAAAAATCAAACCGCTTTGTTCGATTCCGCCGGCAGCTCTTCGCTGACGGGGCCGTCGAAGAGATATCCCACGCCGCGCACGGTCTTGATGATTCGCGGCGTCTTGGGGTCGTCCTGCAATTTTTTACGCAGGCGGCCGATCTGGATATCGATGGCGCGATCAAAGGCCTCGAATTCCGTTTCGCGCGTCAGCTCGAAAAGATAATCGCGCGTGAGCACGCGGTTGGGCGAGAGCGCGAAGGCTTCAAGCAGCTTGAATTCGCCTGCGGTGAGCTCGGCGGATTTTCCTTCGGAATCGAAGAGCTGGTATTGCAGGCGATCGAGGCACCAGCCCGAGAAATAGAGTTTCGGCGCGGCCCCCGATTGCTTCGGCGCATTTGCCGTGACCGCCTGCTTTTCTTCGCCACGGCGCAAAACGGCGCGAATGCGCGCGGAAAGCTCGCGCAGCTCGAAGGGTTTCGTCACGTAATCATCGGCGCCGACTTCGAGCCCGACGATTTTTTCCGTCGTGTCGCTCTTGCCGCTGACGATGATGACCGGGCATTTTTTCCTGATCTTCGTCACCATCGATAAGCCTTCTGCATCGGGCAGGCCCAGATCGAGCAGCGCGATATCGACTCGGCTGTCTTCGAGACGCGATTCGGCTTCGCTGCCGCTCAAGGCCTGGATGACGATGTAACCCTCGCCCTCAAGGTACTGCTTGAGGGTGATTTGTATCCCGGGATCGTCGTCGATACTCAGAATTGTAGCCTTCGGCATTGTCTGGTCCCGAAAAAATGCAGTGATTCCAGTCGAATTTCCAAAAAACTACACTATTTGTTACGCAATTGATACATGGATTTTTCCGCGCTGCGACAGAGCCGACAATACCGCCTTACATTCGGGGCCTACATTGGACTTATACGAACCAAAAAAGGAGATTGCCCCATGTTCAACGACGCCGCTCTCGTTACAGAATCTGCCAACTTACGGAAATTCGCGCTGCGTCTCACGCGGAACAAGGCCAATGCAGAAGACCTTCTGCAGATGACCCTTCTGCGCGCCCTTGAAAAAAGGGACATGTTCGAGACAGGTACAAACCTGTTCAGGTGGACATCTAAAATCATGTTTAACCTGTTCGTGAGCGAATATCGCCGCAAGATGAGATTCGAAACCCAGTATTCGCCCGATCCCTACATCGAGCGTTTGTCGATCCAACCCCAGCAGGAAACCATCGTGGACCTTAAAACCGTCCACCGCGCGATGGAAAGCCTGTCGGACAAGCATCAGGAAATTCTTTCCCTGATCTGCATCCAGGGGCTCAGCTACGAAGAAGTGGCCGCCCAACTGGAAATTCCGATCGGCACGGTGCGCTCGCGCCTGTCGCGCGCGCGTGAAACACTGCAACTGATGCTGGACGATGCTCCGGCAAGCGTACAAGTGCCTTTCGCGCCCGACCAGCGCCAGATCGGCCACCACGCTTAAGATATTACCCTAGGCTAAAGGGCAGGGTTCACCGTCAGGCGGCCCTGCCCTTAGTCTTTTTAAGGTACTCGAGGATCAGGCCTTTCAATTCGGCCTCCGCGATCGGCTTCGAGATATAGGAATCCATCCCCGCTTCCCTGCATTTGTCCTTGTCGCCCACCAGCGCATGGGCCGTCATGCCGATGATGGCGGTCGGCTGCAGCCCCTTCTCCCGCTCGATGGCGCGGATGGCCTTGGTGGCCGCGAAACCATCCATTTCGGGCATCTGCACGTCCATCAGCACCAGGTCGTAATAACGCTCTTTCCACAGCGCCAGCGCCTCGTTCCCGTTGCGGGCGATGTCGTAGGCATAGCCCAGCTCGTCGAGGATATAGCCCACCACGACGCGGCTGCCTTCGTAATCCTCCACCACCAGCAGGCGGCTTTCACCGCTGAAGTCGAGCTTGATGCGGTCGCTGATTTTCTTGTCCAGCGCGGCGGAGCCGTCGGCGGGAACGCTGCCGCCCTGCCGGATAGGCAGGATGACGGTGAAGACCGTGCCCTTGCCCTCGGCGCTTTCCAGCGCGATGCGGCCGCCCATCAGCTGGGCAAGGCTGCTGGAAATCGCAAGGCCGAGGCCCGTGCCCTGGTATTTGCGCGACACCGATGAATCGGCCTGCTTGAAGCGCTCGAAGACCATCTGGTGGTCTTCGGCGGCGATGCCGATGCCGGTGTCGGCGATGCGGATGTTCAGCGTCGCGGCGGTGTCGTCGCGCGTGACGGTGACGGTGACGCTGCCCTTTTCGGTGAACTTGATGGCGTTGCCGACGAGGTTGATCATGATCTGCCGGAGCCGCTGACGGTCGCCGTAAAAGCTGAAATCGCGCACCGTGCTGCAATCCAATGCGAAGGCAAGGCCCTTTTCCTTCGCGTTCACCGACATGATGGTGGCCACCTGCTCGAAGACGTCGGCGGGATAGAAGGTTTCAAGCTTCAGTTCCAGCTCGCCGCTTTCGATCTTGGAGAAGTCCAGAATGTCGTTTACGAGGTCTTTCAGTGACGAACTGCTGAGCCCCAGCACCTTGACCAGCTGGCGCTGCTTGTCGTCGAGGTTGGACTGGTTGCGGGAGAAAATTTCCGCCACGCCGCTGATGGCGGTGAGCGGCGTGCGTATTTCATGGCTCATATGCGCGAGGAAGTCGCTTTTCGCACGGCTGGCCTTTTCGGCCGCCAGTTTCTCCCGCCGCAGGTTCTGCTGGTATTCCTTGACGAGCGTGATATCGCTGTGCGAACCGACAAGGCGCAGGGGCTCGCCGTTGCGGCCGAAAACGGCGGTCGCGCGCGACTGCACCCATATCCAGCCGCCATTGGCGTGTTTCATGCGGAAGGTATTGGAATATTCGGCCACCTCGCGGTGCAGGTAGCGCTCGAGATATTGCATGGCCCGCGCGCGGTCGTCGGGATGCACCAGCTCCCTGATCTCCTCGCCGGGGCCCGTATAGGCCTCGCGGTCCTGCCCCAGCAGCTTGAAGAACTGGCGGGACAGGAAAACCGTGTCGGTCTTGATATCCCAGTCGAAAATCCCGTCGTTGCTGCCCTCGAGGAACAGGGCGAGGCGCTCCTGCGTCTCCTTCAGCGATTTTTCGCCCGACAGGCGGCGTGTGTGGTTATGCAGCAGGCCCGCGTTAAACAGGAACAGCATCAGCACCGTGCCGGTGGCGCCGCCCACCAGCATCTGGACGAAAAGTTTTTTGCTTTTATCGAGGTCGGCGCGGCGCAGCACCAGCAGGGCCTTCTCCTGCGCGATGGCGTCGGCATTGGCCTTCATGATCCGCAGCTTGATGTCGGCGATGGTGTTCTGGCCTGAGGCGAATTCGCTGTCGGCCTTGGTCGCCGTGCGACCCTTGTATTTCGCGATATTTTTTTCAAGAGCTTCGGTAAAGAGCTCGAAATCGCTGCGCTGCACCTTGAAAAGCGCCACCTGCGCCGGGTTGTCCTTCACCCATTCGGCGATGCGCGTTGCGCTTTCGATGAAGGCGCTTTTGCCGGCGTCATAACGCTCGAGGAATTCGTCGTTGGCGGTCATGATATAGCCGCGCTCGTTGGCGACCATGCCCTCGGCCAGCGAGGACAGCTTTTCAATCTCGCCGATCACCTCGTAGCTGTGGCGCACCCATTCGCTGTTGATCTCGATGGCGGCGTTGCTCTGGTACAGCATGCGACTGGCGATGCCGGTGCCGGCCAGCAGCACCAGAGACAGCAACAAGAGGCTGATTGCGTATGATTTGCTCATGTAGTTCCCGACGGCTTTCCGGAGTGGAATATGCGACATGAATGTAACCGAGCCCTCAGGGCCAAACAACAAAAAGGCGCTTTCCTTGAAAGATCATAAAACTCAAGCACTTATAGCCCCCAACGCTGCAGGCCCGTTTTGGTTCCCGGAACACATTGAGTCCTCCGGGCATTGGCTATACAGAGGCTTGTCAATAAAAACAAAAAAAAGCCAAGTGAGCACAGGGATACAAAAAAATGCCGATAAACATGGACATAGAGGCCCTACTCGATAACGAGCTGCCCCCGGCCAAGGCGCAGTTGGTGCGCCAGCAACTGGCTCAAAATCCTTCAGCACTGCGCAAGTACCGCCAGCTGGAACTGCAGAAAATGCTGCTGGTTTTCTGGGGCCATATGAATACCGTCCTTCATTAAATTCAGCAGGGAACTTAATGGCTTGTGGCCTGTTTGCGCTTCAACACGCACTTATAAGGTGTATAGCCATGAAAACCCTGATTTTTACCCTGGCCCTGGTGCTCATGCTGCCGCTGGCAGCCTATGCCGAGCCCGCATCGAAAGACCAGCAGCGCAAGGAAATCCTGCGAATTGAAGGCGATACGCTGAGCCAGCTCTATCAGGTGGAGCCCTCGACGCAGGCTGAAATCTCCGGGGCTGTCGGCTATGCCGTCTTTACCAGCGCCGATCTTGCCGCTTTCTTCGTCTCCGGCTCCTACGGCCACGGCATCGCGCGCAGCAGCCAGGCGAATGACCAGACCTTCATGGAAATGGCCTCCGTCGGCGTCGGCCTGGGTCTTGGCATCAAGGATTTCCGCGTTGTTTTCGTTTTCAGCACCCCCGAAGCCTATAAGGAATTCGTGACCACCGGTCTCGACCTCTCCGGCAACGCCGACATCGCCATCAGCGACGGTGTCAAGGGCGGGGCCGTAACGGGCGTTCAGGGCGTCCTGAACGGCGTCAAGGTGTACCAGCTGACCGAAAAGGGCGTGATGGCCCAGTTCATGCTGAAAGGCTCGAAATACTGGCGTGATACCGCGCTGAATGCAGCGGACGACACGAAATAAACAATCGCCCGTAACCGCTTCTATTTTTAGAAAAATGCAATCCAATCTTCAGCGGTGGTTAGCCGGGTAAGTGATAAAATAGAAGATGAAGGGCGAACAATTTCCAGACTACTGCGTTAGTGTACTTGTGGAGCTCTTTCCATTTCCCATGCAGGGGGCGTGAAATGGCGGCAGGAACGATAGAAACGCTTGTAGGATCACAAAGGCCGATCGCCATCGTCGACGACAACAGCGACGACCTGTTCCAGTTGCAGCATGAGCTGAAATTTCTTTTCGGCGAAACTCCCGTTCTTTCCTTTTCAAACGGCTTGGCGCTTCTAAATTACTTACAGCACCCCTTGTCGGAAAAAGAACGGCCCGCGCTGATCCTGCTCGATCTCCACATGGACAAAGTCAATGGCCTGCGCACGCTGGAATTCCTGCGCGCGCACGGCACGCTCGCCGACATTCCCGTCGTCATTGTATCTGGCACGAAGGATACACGCGACATGCTGGCCACCTACCGCAGCGGCGCCAAGGGTTTTTTGCACAAGCCGCTGGTACGAGGCGAACTGATCAAGGCCTTGCGGGGCAGGCCGCAACAGATAGAAACACGTTTTTAACAATTAGAAAAAGGGGATACCCATGAGCACAGCAAACAACATCCAGGACAACAACGAATATCCCGCCATTTCAGCGCTTGAAAAAGCGCTGCATGATATCAGGCACAACATGCAGGAAAGCAACAAGTTCACCATCTTCCTGGTCGAGGACGACGCCGACGACAGGCTGCTGATCCTGAAGACGCTTGAACGCTCGCCCTATGTGCACAACGTGCACTGCTTCGAAAACGGCGACGCCATGCTGGCCCATTTCCAGCGGGAAGGCTATTACAGCGGCAAGCTGATGCAGAACATCCCGACGCTCATCATGCTGGATATCCGCATCCCCGGCTCGGACGGGTTGCAGATCCTGAAAATGCTGAAGGAAAACCCGCTCACCAAGGAAATCCCGATCATCATGATCACGGGCGAGGTGTCGGGCGAAAAGGCCTCGGAAGCATGGAAACTACAGGCGAATTCCTTCGTCGGCAAACCGCTGCATCTCGACCGCGTTCACGAAGTTATGTTCAGCGGCAAGGGATGGCCGAAAGCCAGAGAAAATTGAACCACTTACGGGCACGCGGCGGCGGAGAACGCCGGTGCCCGGATTTTGTTCCACATCGATTCAAAAACTAATGGCGTGCCTTTTAAAAAAAAGTGCGCCAGACTCATGAATAAAGGGCAGATTATCCATAATCGTGCGCAGAGATTCGGGGCAGAATAAAACATGAGCCTTTCCCCGCAACCTGCCAGAATAACGGGGAATATCCATGTCGAATGCCGCCGCAGTCCAGGCTGAACAGCAACCTGAAACACAACACATTCCCCCCACGACAAACGGCGCACATTCCTACGACAACGAGATGATCGCCCTGCTCTACGCGCTGCACGCTCTGCGTCGCGGGCAGCCCGGCGTGCGCCTGCCCGCCGAATGGTCGGGCCTGTCGGGCAAAGTTGCCGACGCCTTCAACGCCGTCATCGAAATGAATGAACGCATGGCGCAGGAACTTGGCCTGCTCAGCCAGTCGGTCGGTAAAGAAGGTAAAATTTCGCAGCGTCTCTCGCTGGTGGAGATGGAAGGCTTCTGGCGCGATTCAGTCGGCCATGTGAACGGCCTCATCGACGACCTCGTCCACCCCACATCCGAAACCGCGCGCGTGATCGGCGCCGTGGCGCAGGGCGACCTGGCCCAGACCATGGCCCTTGAAATCGACGGCCGCCCGCTACAGGGGGAATTCCTGCGCACCGCCCGCACGATTAACACCATGGTGGCCCAGCTGGGCTCCTTCGCCTCCGAAGTGACGCGCGTCGCGCGCGAGGTGGGTACCGAAGGTAAACTGGGCGGTCAGGCCAAGGTGAAGGGCGTCGCCGGCACCTGGAAAGACTTGACGGACTCCGTGAACATGATGGCCGGTAACCTGACCGGTCAGGTGCGTAACATCGCCGAGGTGGCGACCGCCGTCGCCGGCGGCGACTTGTCCAAGAAAGTGACCGTCGACGTCAAAGGCGAAATTCTTGAACTGAAAAACACGATTAACACCATGGTGGACCAGCTCCGCTCCTTCGCCTCCGAAGTGACGCGCGTTGCCCGCGAGGTGGGTACCGAAGGCAAACTCGGCGGTCAGGCGCAGGTGGAAGGCGTCTCGGGCACGTGGAAAGACTTGACGGACTCCGTGAACTCGATGGCCGGTAACTTGACGGCTCAGGTGCGTAACATCGCGCAGGTGACGACCGCCGTCGCTAACGGCGACTTGTCGTCCAAGATTACCGTCGACGTTAAAGGCGAAATTCTTGAACTGAAAAACACCATTAACGCCATGGTGGACCAGCTGAACTCCTTCTCCGGCGAGGTGACGCGCGTCGCCCGCGAGGTGGGCACCGAAGGCAAGCTGGGCGGTCAGGCCGACGTGAAGGGCGTGGCCGGCACGTGGAAAGACTTGACGGACTCCGTGAACTTCATGGCCTCGAACCTGACAGCCCAGGTGCGTAACATCGCCGACGTGACCACGGCCGTCGCCAACGGCGACCTGTCGCGTAAGATTACGGTGAACGTGAAGGGCGAGATTCTTGAACTGAAGAACACCGTTAACACGATGGTGGACCAGTTGTCCTCCTTCGCTTCCGAGGTGACACGCGTCGCTAAAGAGGTGGGTACCGAGGGTAAACTGGGCGGTCAGGCCGACGTGCCCGGCGTCGGTGGTACGTGGAAAGGTCTTACGGACTCCGTGAACTCGATGGCCGGTAACTTGACCGGTCAGGTGCGTAACATCGCCGACGTGACGAAGGCCGTGGCCGCAGGCGACTTGTCCAAGAAGATTACGGTGGACGTGAAGGGCGAAATTCTCGAACTGAAGAACACCATTAACACCATGGTGGACCAGCTGCGCTCCTTCGCTTCCGAAGTGACGCGCGTCGCCCGCGAGGTGGGTACCGAAGGTAAACTGGGCGGTCAGGCCAACGTGGAGGGCGTCGCCGGTACGTGGAAAGACTTGACGGACTCCGTGAACTCGATGGCCGGTAACCTGACCGGTCAGGTGCGTAACATCGCGCAGGTGACGACCGCCGTCGCCAACGGCGACTTGTCGTCGAAAATTACCGTCGACGTGAAGGGCGAGATTCTTGAACTTAAAAACACCATTAACGCCATGGTGGACCAGCTGTCATCGTTTGCTTCCGAAGTGACGCGCGTCGCGCGCGAGGTGGGTACCGAAGGTAAACTGGGCGGTCAGGCGAACGTCGAGGGCGTGGCCGGTACCTGGAAAGACTTGACGGACTCTGTGAACATGATGGCCGGTAACCTGACCGGTCAGGTGCGTAACATCGCCGACGTGACGAAGGCCGTGGCCGCGGGCGACTTGTCGCGCAAAATTACGGTCGACGTGGCCGGTGAAATTCTTGAACTTAAAAACACCGTTAACACGATGGTCGACCAGCTCCGCTCCTTCGCCGCCGAGGTGACACGCGTCGCGCGGGAGGTGGGTACGGAAGGTAAACTGGGCGGTCAGGCCAACGTGGCGGGCGTCGCCGGTACGTGGAAAGACTTGACTGACTCTGTGAACTCGATGGCCGGTAACCTGACGGGTCAGGTGCGTAACATCGCCGACGTGACGAAGGCCGTGGCCGCGGGCGACTTGTCCAAGAAAATTACCGTCGACGTGGCCGGTGAAATTCTTGAACTCAAAGCCACCATCAACACCATGGTCGACCAGCTGAACTCCTTCGCCGCCGAGGTGACGCGCGTCGCCCGCGAGGTGGGTACTGAAGGTAAACTGGGCGGTCAGGCCCGCGTGGAAGGCGTCTCCGGCACGTGGAAAGACTTGACGGACTCCGTGAACATGATGGCGAACAACCTGACCTCTCAGGTGCGCGGTATCGCCAAGGTCGTGACCTCGGTCGCCAACGGCGACCTGAAACGGAAACTGACCGTGGAAGCCAAGGGCGAGATCGCCGAACTGGCCGACACCATTAACTCCATGATCGACACGCTCGCAACCTTCGCCGACCAGGTGACGTCAGTCGCACGCGAGGTGGGCGTGGAAGGTAAGCTGGGCGGTCAGGCAAAAGTTCCCGGCGCATCCGGTACATGGAAAGCTCTGACAGAGAACGTGAACCAGCTGGCCGCCAACCTGACAACCCAGGTTCGCGCCATCGCGAAAGTGGCGACCGCCGTGACGCAGGGCGACTTGACCCGTTCCATTGCGGTGGAAGCGCAGGGCGAGGTCGCCGTTCTGAAAGACACCATTAACGAGATGATCAGAAACCTGCGCGATACGACGCAGAAGAACACCGAGCAGGACTGGCTGAAAACCAACCTTGCGAAGTTCTCCCGCATGCTGCAGGGCCAGCGCGACTTGACGAACGTCGGCCGTACCATTCTGTCCGAGCTCTGCCCCGTTGTCTCCGCCCAGCAGGCGGAATTCTACCTGCTGGACGCGAAAGACAAAGACCCGCGCCTGACGCTGCTGGCCTCCTTCGCCTCCGAAGGCTCCGGCAACATCGGCAAGCAGATCGAGCTGGGTTCCGGCATTATCGGCCAGTGCGCGATCGAGAAACGCAAGATCGTCATCGACAACCTGCCCGACAGCTATATCCGCATTTCCTCGGCGCTCGGCTCGGCCGCGCCCCGCTCCGTGCTCGTCCTGCCGCTGATCTTCGAAGGACAGGTCAAGGGCGTGCTGGAACTTGCCTCGTTCGAGGGCTTCAACCCTTCGCACCTTGCACTCCTCGACCAGCTTGCTGAATCCATCGGTATCGTGTTGCACACCATCGAAGCCAACATGAGAACGGAAGACCTTCTGACCCAGTCGCAGTCTCTGGCGCAACAGCTCCAGACCCGCCAGCAGGAACTGCAGAACACCAACCAGGAACTGCAGGAAAAAGCCCACCTGCTCGCCCAGCAGAACCAGGAGGTGGAACGCAAGAACTCCGAGGTGGAACAGGCCCGTCAGGAACTGGAAGACAAAGCGAAACAGCTTGCACTTACCTCCAAGTACAAGTCCGAATTCTTGGCCAACATGTCGCACGAATTGCGCACGCCTCTGAACTCGCTGCTCATCTTGTCCGACCAGCTGACCAAAAACCCCGAGGGCAACCTGACGCCCAAGCAGACCGACTTTACCAAGACCATTCACTCGTCGGGTAACGACCTGCTGATGCTCATTAACGACATTCTTGACCTTTCCAAGATCGAATCCGGCACGGTCATGGTGGAAACCTCCGACCTGCGCTTCGAAGACCTCAAAGGGTATGTCGCGCGTACCTTCACGCACGTCGCGGAATCGAAGAACGTCAGCTTCCTTATGCGCTTCGACCAGCGCCTGCCCAAATCGATGTTCACCGACAGCAAGCGCCTGCAGCAGATCATCAAGAACCTGCTCTCCAACGCCTTCAAGTTCACGCACCACGGCCAGGTTACGCTGACGGTGGAACCCGTGCAGGCAGGATGGAGCCCCGACAACGAGGAGCTCAACCGCGCCAACGAAGCGCTCGCCTTCTCCGTCACCGATACCGGCATCGGCATCGCGGCGGACAAGCAGGCGATCATCTTCGAGGCCTTCCAGCAGGCCGACGGTTCGACCAGCCGTAAATACGGCGGCACGGGCCTTGGCCTTGCGATCTCGCGCGAGCTCTCCAAACTGCTGGGCGGTGAAATCCGCCTGGTGTCGCGTGTCGGACAGGGTTCGACCTTCACCCTCTACCTGCCTGCCGTCTACGCCCCCGTGCGCACGCGTAAAGTCGCGGCACCGGTCAACGAGCCCAGCCGCCAGATCGAATCCTTCCGCAAGCCCGCGCAGGAACCCGCCAACGACGCCGTCGTGGAACCCGATGCCGATGCAGAGGCCGGCATTCTGGTCAACGAGGCCGGCGACGACCGCCACGATATCCAGCCCGGCGACCGCACGCTGATGATCGTGGAAAACGACCTCGGCTTCGCGCGCTTCCTGCTCGATACCTCGCGCGAGAACGGCTACAAAGGCCTTGTGACGTCCTTCGGCGCGGCCGCGCTGGTGATGACGCCCGATTACATGCCCGCCGCGATCCTGCTCGACATCCACCTGCCCGACATGACGGGCTGGCGCGTGCTGGAACGCCTGAAAAACGACATGGCGACCCAGCATATCCCCGTCTGCGTGATTTCGACCGACGAGGCGCGCGGCCGCGCGCTCAGCTCGGGCGCGCTCGGCTTCGTCTCGAAACCGATCCAGAGCCGCGACGTGCTTGACGAAACGCTGAAAGCGCTGACGCAGCACATCAAGCCCGGCAAGAAAACCGCGCTGCTGCTGGAGCCCGACGAAAAACTCCGCGCCCGCATCGTCGAGGACCTGACGATGGACGGATTGAAAGTCGAAGCCGTGAAGAACGAGAAAGCGGCGCTGAAAGCGCTGAAGGACGGCCATGTCGACTGCCTGATCGTCACCCCGCAAGCCGCCGAGATCGCCAAGAAAATGATCACCGACGGCGAAGAAAGCAATTACGATACCAGCGCCTTCATTCTGGGCCGCATGCCTGTCATCCTCTGCGGCGATACGGAGGAACAGGTCTGGAACCGCTTGGCGGAATTCTATCCCGTGCGCCGCGTGCATGCGCCGGAACGCCTGCTGAACGCCGTCGTCTCCGCGCTGCACCTGAACCTCGCCCTGCTGCCGGATGACAAGCGCCTCAAGATCGAGAATATCCGCGAGGCCGACCCCATTCTGGCCGGCAAGAAAGCGCTGATCGTCGACGACGACGCGCGCAACATCTTTGCGCTTACCAGCGTGCTGGAGGAATACAAGATGGACATCGTCTCCGCCGACAACGGCCGCGACGCCATCTCGATCCTGCAAAAGACCGACGACGTGGATATTGTTTTGATGGACATCATGATGCCCGAAATGGACGGCATGCAGACCATCCGCGAAATCCGCAAGATCGCCAAGTTCAAGAACCTGCCGATCATCGCCGTGACCGCCAAAGCCATGAAGGGCGACCGCGAGAAATGCCTTGAATCGGGCGCGTGGGATTACCTGTCGAAACCCGTCGACACCAACCAGATGATCACCGTGCTGCGCGCATGGCTGCAGAAGGGATAAAGAACTATGGCGCAGGAACCCGTCGATATCCCGATGGCCGCCCACGAGGAGCCGGCTTCGCCCGAGCTCCGCAAGGTGGACATATTGGTCTGCGACGACCTGCCGGAAAAAATCCTCGTCTACCGCAGCGTGCTGGAGGAACTGGGCCAGAACCTGATCTGCGCCAATAGCGGCGAAGAGGCGCTGAAACTGGTGCTGCAGCACGATTTCGCCGTCATCATGCTCGACGTCAACATGCCGGGCATGGACGGCTTCGAGACCGCCAGCCTGATCCGCCAGCGCCGGAAATCGGCCAAGACGCCCATCATCTTCCTCACCGCCTTCGTCGACGACGTGCATGCGGCGCAGGGCTATGCCTCGGGCGCGGTCGACTACCTGCTCACCCCCGTCATGCCTGAAATTTTAAAGGCCAAGGTGCGCGTCTTCATCGAGCTCCACCAGATGCGCCAGCAAGTGGCCCATCAGGCCGAAGAACACGCGCGCCGCATGGCCGCCGAAGAGGCCGACAGGCGCAAGGACGCCTTCCTCGGGATGCTGGCGCACGAGCTCCGCAACCCGCTGGGCCCCATCCGCAACGCCACTCACCTGCTGCAGCAGTATGAGTCCGACGATCCGCAGCTGGGGCAGCTCCGCAGCATCATCGACCGGCAGGTCACGCATATGACGAAGCTGGTGGATGACCTGCTCGATTCAACGCGCCTTGCCAGCGGCAAGATGCTGCTCCGGAAAGAGCGCTGCGACCTCGCGCGTATCACAAAATTCACGGCGGAAGATTACCGCAGCATTTTCGAAAGCCACGGGCTGAAACTGGTGCTCGACCTGCCCTCCACCCCCGTCTGGACGAACGGCGACCCGACGCGGATCCGCCAGATGGTCGGCAACCTGCTGCAGAACGCCGACAAATTCACGGCCTCGGGCGGCGAAGTGCTTGTCTCGCTGCGCATCCCGCAGGACGGCACAGCCGAAGTTGCGGTGAAGGATACCGGCATCGGCATCGACGCCGCCATGCTGCCGCATATTTTCGAGGTCTTCCAGCAGGCCGAACAAGGGCTCGACCGCAGCCGCGGCGGCCTCGGCCTTGGCCTGACGCTTGTCAAAGGCCTTGCGGGCCTGCACGGCGGCACGATCACGGCCGCCAGTGACGGGATCGGCAAGGGGGCGACCCTGACGCTGCGGCTGCCTGTTGAATCAGGCGCCTCCGCGCAGGCCAACAATGCTGCCGACGACGATCTGCCTGAAAATACCGTCATTCACCGCATTCTTATCATCGAGGACAGCATCGACGCGGCGGAGACGACGCGCATGGTGCTGGAACGCGAAGGCCACGACGTACGCATCGCCAGCACGGGGCTGGAGGGCATCGCAACCGCCCATGATTTCAAGCCCAATATCATCCTCTGCGATATCGGCCTGCCCGGCATCGACGGCTATCAGGTCGCCAAGCGTCTGCGGCAGGACCCCGCGCTCTCAGATACTTACGTCATCGCCCTCACCGGCTATGGCCGCGAAAAGGACCGCAAGCTGGCCGAGGAAGCGGGCTTTAACGAGCACATGACCAAGCCCATCGACTTCCCCATCCTGCGCCGCACGCTGACGCAGCTGCCTGGCCGCGCCGTTTCCGGCACCGCTGCCTGATAATCCCCCCTAAAAAAGAACGGGACGCCTTGCGCACAGCAAGACGCCCCGTTTCTTCCCTGCCAGCCGTCCTATCCCGGCTGGATCGTGATCAGCACGGCATCGAGGTCATCGGGCAGGTGGCTCTTGCTCTCGAACGTCGCCACCAGCTGCGCCTGCTGCGGGCCAGCTGCGCCGTCGAGGTCGATGTAAAGCCCCATCTTCCTGCTTGATACCGCAGCCATGCTGACACTCGCGCCTTCCTGCATGAGCGCGCTGACGTCGAGCATATCGGCGAGCGGATCGAAGTCGGTCAGGACATCCGCCGCGCTGATATCGGTGAAGACAAAGGTATCGGCCCCCCTGCCGCCCGTCAGCCTGTCCTGCCCGGCGCCGCCGTTCAGCACATCGTCGCCTGCGCCGCCGTCGAGCAGATCCTTGCCCGCGCCGCCGTCCAGCCAGTCGTTGCCGAGGACGCCCTTCAGCCGGTCGTCGCCGTCACCGCCATAGAGGCTGTCGTTGCCCTGCGCGCCGTCGAGCGTATCCTTGCCCGCGCCGCCGTCCAGCCAGTCGTCGCCCCAGTAAGCCAGCAGGACGTCGTCCCCATCGCCACCGTAAAGGCCGTCGTCGCCGTCATCGCCCATCAGCCTGTCGGTACCGCCGAGACCGTAGAGGTCCGCGTCGTTTGCGTCAGGCGCCCTGAGATACTCGCTCCTGTCCGTTCCCGTCACCGTATTGGCAGCCGGGTCGGGATCGGTCGGTTCCGTGGGCTCTGTCGGCTCTTCCGGTTCCTGCGGCGGTTCTTCCGGCACGACCGGCGGCGTGCCAAGGCCAAGTTCGGCCAGCAGCTGCGTCGCCTGAACGCCCTGGAAAGTCACCTGCGTGCCGTCGGTAAAGGTAAGGACCGCGTTCGCGCCCGACTGCACGAGCTGCCCTGCGGCCAGCTCGGCCGCCGTGAAGCCGCTGAACTGCATCCTGTCGCCGCCCAGCGCGAAGTCGGTGATCGTCAGACCGCCGTCGCCCTTGTTGACCACGAAGATATCGTTCTCGCTGCCGCCGGTGGCGGTATCGTTGCCGGTGCCGCCCTCCAGCGTATCCACGCCTTGCGCGCCAACCAGCATATCATCGCCCGCGCCGCCGTAGAGCATGTCGTCATGCCACTCGCCGTAAACGCGGTCGTTGCCGTCGTCGCCGTAGAGCATGTCGCCGGCGTCGCGACCCGTGATGACATCGTCACCGCCCAGGCCGTGGATAGTATTGGCTTCATGCGTGCCGGTCAGGGTATCGTTTCCTGCCGTGGCGCCGGGCGGCGGGATGGTGGGCTCTGTCGGTTCTTCCGGTTCCTGCGGCGGTTCTTCCGGCTCGACCGGCGGGGTGCCGAGGCCAAGCTGGGCCAGCAGCTGCGTCACCTGAACGCCCTGGAAGGTCACCTGCGTGCCGTCGGCGAAGGTGAGGACGGCGTTCGCGCCCGACTGCACCAGCTGCCCTGCGGCCAATTCGGCCGCCGTGAAGCCGCTGAACTGCATCCTGTCGCCGCCCAGCGCGAAGTCGGTAATCGTCATGCCGCCGTCGCCCTTGTTCACGACAAAAATGTCGTTTTCGGAACCGCCGGTGGCCGTATCATTGCCCTTGCCGCCGTCCAGCGTATCCACGCCCTCTGCGCCGTCGAGGATATCATCGCCGTCGCCGCCATAGAGCTTGTCATCATGCCATTCGCCGTAAAGCCGGTCGCTGCCGTCGTCACCATAGAGCGTGTCGCCGCCGTTGCGGCCGCTAATAACGTCGTTGCCGGCATAGCCGTGGATGATATTGATGTCATGCGTACCGGTCACGATGTCGTTTCCGGCCGTGCCTTCCGCCGCGGGAACGCTGGGAGGCGGCGTGCCTGTGCCGGTTCCGGGCGTGAGGCCGTCAAGCCCGTCCCCGCGCGCATGGGCGAAATCAAGCCCATAGAATGACACCTGGCCAGTGCCCGAGCCCTGGGTTTCGTTGGTGCCCAGATAGGCGCCCGCCTTGAAGTAGAAAGTATCTGCCTGCCAGATAGTATTGATCGTGGTGACGGAGCTGTATTCCTGCCCGTCGGCAAATATCTTGACCACCAGCGTGTTCTGGTAGGCGTCGATCATGTAGGAAAATTTTTCCCCAAGCGCGATGCTCGGTTCCTGACCGGCGGCATTCTTGAAGGTGAAAGTTTTTTCGCTGTCGGTCGTGCCCGCCTGGTCGTTGCGGAAGAATACTTTCCCGCCTTCCCAATAGAGGCGCACCAGCTCGTCGCTCTTGCCGTGGATC
This sequence comes from Alphaproteobacteria bacterium, assembly GCA_041287865.1. GTDB lineage: Bacteria > Pseudomonadota > Alphaproteobacteria > Micavibrionales > UBA2020 > JAPWJZ01. The sequence goes on from JBGGMV010000097.1 coordinate 36,020, forward strand.
TGCCCGACAATCACCTTGCCGGAACCGCCGCCCGCCAGCGTCGGAACGCTGTCGACCTTGAGCGTCGCGGTCATCGTGCCGCCCTGGCTCAGCTTCCAGGCCGCGCGCGTGTCGCCGTCGATCATTTCGCGCAGCTCGCAGCGCGCATACTGCGTGCCGCTGGTGGTGGCACCGTCGGCCATGGCCTTGAAGACCATGGCGCCGTCAGGCGCGTCGTAGAAATAGGATGATTCGTATTGATAGAGTTCCATCACCTCGATGGCGAGACCCGTTGACCCGCCGTAGCTGTCGACGGGCAGTGTGATGTTCCAGTTGCTAAGGTCGAATTTATCCGAATTGTATGCCATTGAGTACTCCCTGTGTTTACTCGACTTGTTTTTGAAGGCGCTAGCCGTTCGTGCGGCCGCGTTAGGAGGCGGGCAAAGATGCAGCGTCCGGCGGTAATGGTTTTAAAAAACCGCCGTTAATCTGCTTGCAACACCTGGGTTTGCCGGAAACCTTTATCACTGGGTCCAGCGGTTGGGTGGCTCTTCGAACTGGCCACCAAGTTTTAGATATAGCCGCCGGTTATGAAATCAAGGAACTATTTTCGGTATCAAGCGTTTTTTCCGGCGGCGATACATTACCAAGACTATCCCGAGTCGCTGATTCATATCCAGACAACTTGCCTAAATTGCTCTGGATTGCTTTAGGCTTAAAAATCAAGGGTCCGGCATGATATTCGCGTCTCCTATTTTCCTCTTTCTTTTCCTCCCCGTGTTCCTGGTTTGCTATTACCTGACGCCGCAGCGATTCCGCTCGGCCGTGATCCTTTTGGGCAGCACCGTTTTTTACGCCTGGTGGCGCGTCGATTTCGTCGCCCTGCTCTATGCCATTATCCTGTGGAACTGGCTGGTCGCGCTGGGAATCGAAAAAAAGCAGAATTCAGGCAATTCGAAGGGTCTTCTCGCCCTCGGCGTTATCGTTAACCTTCTGGCCCTCGGTTACTTCAAGTACTGGAATTTCGGTGTTAATAGCTTCTTTGCAATCTTCATGCCAGCCGGAAGCCGCCCGCCTGCGGGGTTGGCCGATGTCCTGCTGCCGATCGGGATTTCGTTTTTCGTCTTTCACGGTATCAGCTATATCGTCGACGTTTACAGGCGCGATACGCCCGCCACCAAAAACCTTTTCGATTTCGCGGCCTTTATCACGCTGTTCCCGCACCTGATCGCGGGCCCCGTGCTGCGCTACAAGGATCTTGCATGGCAGTTCAAGAACCGGCGGCACGGTTTCGACGTGTTTTCGGAAGGCGCCTTGCGTTTCATGCTGGGCTTCGCCAAGAAAGTGCTGATCGCCGATACCGTGGCGCCGCTGGCCGACGCGGCTTTCGCGCTTGAAAACCCGACCATGGCCGATGCCTGGCTGGGCTGTTTTGCCTATGCCGTGCAGCTTTATTTCGATTTTTCGGGATATAGCGAAATGGCCGTGGGGCTGGCGCTGATGATGGGCTTCCGCTTTATCGAGAACTTCAACTTCCCTTATATCAGCCGCAGCATCACCGAATTCTGGCGCCGCTGGCATATCAGCCTGTCCACATGGCTGCGCGATTACCTTTACATCCCGCTGGGCGGCAGCAAAAAAGGCGAGGTGCGCACCTATATAAACCTGTTCCTGACCATGCTGCTGGGCGGGCTCTGGCACGGCGCGAACTGGACATTCGTGCTCTGGGGCGCATGGCACGGCGGCCTGCTGGCCATCGAACGGCTGGCGGGGGTCAAGGCCGATGACAAGCTGTCGGGCGTTCCAGGCGCGCTGCGCTGGGCCTATACCTTGCTGGCGGTGCTGCTGGGCTGGGTTGCTTTCCGCGCTCCGGACATGCAGAGCGCATTTGCCTTTTACCGCGGCATGGCGGGCTTGAACGGCATGGGCATCAGCGCTGGCCTTGACTGGCAGATCAAGGGCACGGCGCTTTGCGCGCTGGCGGGAGGGATCCTTGTCGTCGCGGCCCAGCCCTTCTTTGCAAAGTACCGCAAGCCCGTGATGCTGTCGAAGGAAAGCGTCGCCATGGAAACGGTTATGCCGCTCTGGCAGCAACTGGCGGTGGGCGCCCTGTTCATTGCCGCCGTCTCGCGCTTGCTGGCGATGAGCTATTCGCCCTTCCTCTACTTCCAGTTCTAGGGAAGGCAACAAAAAACCGCCGGAGCATCGTGGCTCCGGCGGTTTTTGTTGTTGCTATATCAGAAACGTGGCAGTTTCAGCATGCCCGAGAGCAGCCCCACCAGCGTGACGAAGCAGAGCAGCGCCACGCCGTGCATCATGACGCAGGAACCGTCCTGCAGCACGCGGCGGAAGGGGGAGATATCGCGCTCCAGCTTCGTTTTCTGCCGCGTCCACGACTGGCGGTCGAGCCGGAAGAAGGCATAGGTCTTGATGCAGGCGCCCCAGATCTGGTTGTAGTAGAGCAGGAAGGGGTAATACCAGCTTACACGCGGACGCGCCGAGAGCAGCATCAGCGTCATGATCCAGCGGGTAAAGCCGATCCAGACGATATACAGCGCCGCAAAGGCCCAGGAATGTTTCACCGACAGGAACAGGGCGAAGGCCGGCCCCGTCAGCGACGTCCACATGGCGAGGCGCTGGTCGAGGATGCACCACCAGGCGAAAAGGCCGGTGCGGGCGGGCCCCAGAGCCGCCGCGCGGCCGTTGGTGCGCAGCATGTTGCCGAACCAGCGGAACATCAGGATCGACGTCGCCTTGAAGAAGTTATCCGACGGCGGGTGCTCGACCGTGTGGATCTTCACGTCAGGCACATAGAGCATGTCATACCCAAGGCTAAGCACCCGGTACCAGGTCGATTTATCGTCGCCTGTCAGGAACTTGAAATAGCCGAGCCGCCAGTGCGAAATAGCGTCGTTTTCGACATGGCGGATGAAATTGGGATGCGTGACGATGGCGGCGCGGAACATCGACATGCGGCCGGTCAGCGTCAGCACCTTGCACGACAGCGACATCGACGACATCAGGATATGGCGCTGGGCGAAGCGCATGCGGTGCCATTCCGACATCACGCGGCTGCCCTCCACGTCGCAATCCTCGTCGGTGGTGAGCGCGCCCAGTTTCGGCATCAGGCCGAAGAAAGGCGCGCATTTGCGGATGGAGCCTTCGCCAAGCTCGCTGTCGCCGTCGATCACGGCGACGACGGCGTCGGGCTCGGGCATGCAGCGCGAAATGGCGCGGAACCCCTGCCCCAGCGCGTCACGCTTGCCCGTGCCGGGAATGCGCACGAAAACCAGCTGCACATGCGGCGGGGGATTTTCATTGTTGAACAGCTCGCGGATCAGGAATTCATCGGCCAGCTCGACAATTGACGCGACAACCGTCGCTGGGATGCCGCAATCAATCGCCTCGCGGATGGCGGAGCGATAGACACTGATAGTCGTATCCGCCTGGATGCGGAAACTGGTCAGAAGCAGGTAGATATGGGGCGGCATAAGCACATCGGCATTCGCCGTCGCCTGCGCGCGCAGGGCCGGGAAAGCGATCTTGCGATAGATGATAGAGCGGCAGAAATGCACCATGCCCCATGAATACCGCCACAGCGCCAGCATGCCGATAATCGCCGCGAATTGCAGCGATATGGGGGTGAAGGTCATTTCCTGCACCAGCAGCGCCGCGCCCGCGAGCCCCGCCGTGTAAAGCGCAAAACCGGGGACGCCCGATACTACGGACTCCCCGGCTTGCTGTACTTCAGTCCCGCTCACCAGCAGATGCCGCTATAGGATTTGCGACCCTGTCCCGAGGCGCATTTCAGGCGCACCAGGTCGATGATCGAGGTATTGTCGTTGGCTTTCAGCACGATCTGGCCGAAATCCTCGCCGTGGTTGCCGATGATGAACACGTCGGCGCGGCTGTAAAGATCCGACGAATTGGCGACCAGGCAGCGCGAGATGTGCGGGATGCCGTTCTCGATATAATGGCGGTTGGCGCCGTCCATGCCGCGCGCCTTCAGCACGTGCGGATCGTAGATCGACAGCTCGACGCCATCCTTGAGCAGCATGTCGGCCAGCGTGACCAGCGGGCTTTCGCGCAGGTCGTCGGTGCCGGCCTTGAAGCCGAGGCCCAGCAGCGCGACGCGCTTCTTGCCCGTTTCCTTCACCATGCGCACGGCGCGCATCACCTGTTCGTCGTTCGCCTCCAGCAGCGAGTCGAAGATCGGGGTTTTCAGGCCCTTTGCCTTGGCGCTGGCGCGCAGCGCGCGGACGTCCTTGGGCAGGCACGAGCCGCCGAAGGCAAAGCCGGGCTTCAGGTAATAGGACGAGATGTTGAGCTTGGTGTCGAGGCAGAAGATGTCCATCACCTTGTGGCTGTCGACGCCGTGTTCCTTCATGATGTTGCCGATTTCGTTGGCGAAGCCGACCTTCACGGCGTGCCAGGCGTTATCGGCGTATTTCACGCCTTCGGCCACATCGATTTCCGTGACGGCGACGGGCGCCTTGATATCCTTGTAGAGCTGCAGGATCGCGTCCGCCGTCGCCTTGGTCAGCGCGCCGACCACGATTTTGGGCGGGTTGAAATAATCGTAAATGGCCGAGCTCTCGCGCAGGAATTCGGGGTTGTTGCCGAAGCCGAAATCGACGCCGGCCTCTTTTTCCGAAGCTTCCTCCAGAACGGGGATGGCGACGTCGCGCGCGGTGCCGGGCACCACGGTGCTGCGCAGCACGACATGGTGATAACCCTTCTTGTTACGCAGGGCGACGCCGATCTGGCGGCAGACGTTGCGCACATGGTCGAGGCTCAGCGAGCCGTCGGCGTTGCTGGGCGTGCCGACGCAAATCAGCGACATGTCCGAATTCTTGATCGCGTCTTCGATATCCTGCGTCGCGCGCAGGCGTTTTGCCTGCACGTTCTTACGGATCATTTCATCCAGGCCGGGCTCGACGATGGGCGAGCGTCCTTCGTTGATGCACTTGACCTTCACCACTTCGGTGTCGACCGCGACGACTTCGCAGCCGCTTTCCGCGATGCAGGCAGAGGCGACAGCCCCGACATAGCCCAGTCCAAAGACGCTAATACGCATGATTATTTTTCTCCTGTGGGAATAAATGGTTGTTGCCTCGTGACGGGCGCTTGAAAACACCCCGCAGGGAGATTTGTTCCCGAATATTTTCCTTCACCGGCATGAAACTTTTATGGAGGGGCCACGTTATCCCCCTGCACTTCCCTGCATAAAATGGAGGAAACCATGTACCGCATTTGTTCTTTTGGCCTTGGCGCGCTGCTGGCGCTGGCTGTCTGCTTCCCCGCCTTTGCGGGTGACGAAGGCCTGTACCCCGATGCGCCCCCGCCCGGCTCCGCCTTTGTGCGCTTCCTGAACGCCGACGCGCGCGCGGCCGCCATCGACATCAAGGGAAAGGCCTATGGCAACGCCCAGCAGGGCCAGCTGACACGTTATATATATGTCCCCGCCGGCGAGACGGCGGTGAGCTTTGGCGGCACTACCGCCTCGAAACAGATGGCCGAAGGCCAGCGCTATAGCGTCGTCCTTGCCAAGGGCAAGCTCGCCGTGCTGGAGGAGCCGGCGGAGAAAAGCCCCCTGAAGGCGGAAATCGTGCTGATTAACGCCAGCAGCCGTCCGGGTGTCGCCCTGAAATCGGCCGACGGCGCTGTCAGCGTGATCGATCCCGTCGCGCCCGGCGCATTGGGCGCGCGCGCAGTGAACGCCGTCAAGGTGCCCTTCGCGCTCTATACCGAAGGCAAGAAGATCGAGGACCTGACCGCCCGCGACCTCGAGCGCGGCGGCAGCTACGCCGTCGTTGTCTATGATAACGCGGCCGGCAAGGCGACCGTCAGCTTCAACGAAACCCAAAGCAAGTGAGCGGACACGTGAAGGTAAAACTCGCCATACTGCTGTTCCTGCTGGCTGCGCCCGCCTTGGCGCAGGCGGAGATGACGCCGGAGCAGATGTACGGCTACAAGACCTTCCTGCGCCTGCACCCGCCCAAGGAAAAACCCGTCAAATACAACCTCTATCCGCATGACGGGCCGGTGATCGGGTACGGGCAGGATATCCCGCTCTGCCCCGCGCTCCGCGACGAAGCGACCTACGAGAACAAGACGGAGCTTAAATCGCTGCGCCACGGCAAGAACGGCTGGCTGTTCCGCACCATCGACTTCCGCACGGATTTCATGGCGTCCAAGGAAACGCTATCCTACCTTACGCGCCTGAACCGCCTGCTGGCGTCCAAGGGCCAGACGCTGGTCGTCGCCTTCCAGCCCTCGCGAGCCATGGCCAGCGCGGCATACCTTGATCCCGCCGATCTTCCGACCGGTTACACGCCGCAGAAGCAGAAGGAGGGCTACAAGGCCTTCCTGAAGCAGCTGAACGACGCCGGAATCATCGCGCCCGACCTGTCCGAGATCCCCGCCGGCATCACCTATTTCCCCAAGGGCGATTTCCACTGGGCCCCCGCCGGCGCACGCGACGCGGCGCTGAAGATATCCAAGGCCGTCAAGAACCTGCCGGCCTACGACGACCTGCCGGAAAAGGAATTCGAGTCCAAAATCACCGGCCTTGGCCCCGCCGACCGCGGCGCTTTCGAGGAATTCTTGCAAAGCACCTGCAAGGTCAACATCGAGCTGACGAGCGAGCCCTACTGGCAATCCACGGGCACGGCTGGCGCTGCGGAAGACCTGCTGGGCGACGGTTCCGCCCCGGGCGTCACGCTGCTGGGCACCAGTAACTCTTCGGAGGAGCAGAAATTCAACTTCGCCGGTTTCCTGCGCCAGTACCTGAATGCCGACGTGTACAACGCGGCGGTGCTGGGCGGCGGTTTCGGGTCATCATCCTTCCGCTATTATGCCTCCGACGAATACCGCCAGCAGCCGCCGAAGATCGTGGTCTGGGAATTCCTGCCGCAGCATAACTACAACAACGCTGAATCGCTGGCATCCTTGCGCCAGATGATCCCCGCCGTGCAGGGCGCCTGCGAGCCCACGGCGGCCCTTGCCACCTATAAAGGCCCCGTCACCGCGGAAAAATCGGAAATTTTCAAGAAGCTGCCGGCGGAGAAGCTGCGCAACGCCTATCTTTACCTGCACCTGACCGCGCCGGCCGACCGCGACCTCAAGCTGGAAATCCTTTACAGCAACGGCGACGCCGACCAGGTTGACCTGACCCGTTCCACCCGCGCGGCCAATAACGGCAAATACTTCCTCGAGCTTGGCCACGACAACGACGGCATCCTGTCGGCCAAGATGATCACGACACCCGCGAAAGGCACGCTGGAGGCGCGGCTCTGCAGTTACCCGACCAAAATGGCGGAGAAATAAATGTTCGCATCCCGCGCCCTGATGGCCCTGCTGGTCTTTGCGCTGATTTCAACGGTGGTATTCTTCAAGTTTCACGGCTTCTTCATCCAGACCGGATCGAAGGCCATGCGCGAAATCGTTCTTGAAAAAGGCAATCCGGTCGAGCCCGGCGAATATGCCGCCAAGGTCATGTCCGGCCGGGCACCTGCCGGCGTCGCGGCCCTGCCCGATGTTGCGGGTTTTACCGTCGAAAACATCGAGCGCGAGGCGCCGGCCTTCGCCCCCGGCAAAATCAACGTACGCGACATGATCGGCCTGCCGGGCTTACGCGAATTCATCAAGAAAGACGGGCGCGTGCAGCGCCTGCGCCTCTCGCAGGGCGAGGTCAACCCGCTCGCCATCGTCGTGGAAAGCGGCAAATACGATTTCCGGCGCCTCGTGGAGGAAACGGACAAAATCCGCCCCGGCCTTATCGTGCGCAAGGGGGATAAATACCTGATCCGCGCGCCCATTCTGGTGCAGCACGGCGCGGCGCTGGTGATATCGGGTAAGGATTCAGACGAATACCTGCTGTCGAAGGACCAGACGGTTTTCATCGCCAATGCAGGCGACCTTTATGTGCTCCGCGCGCGCATTACGGGATGGGACGAAAAGACAAACGGCCCCGCGCTGTTCGAAGACCGCAAAAGCTTCCGCCCCTTCCTTGTCAGCTGGACGGGCGGGCGCATGTACCTTGCCGGATCGTCCTTCTCGCACCTCGGCTACCGCAAGGGAAAATCATATGGGTTAACTTATTCCAGCTGCCAGCCCTGCCTTGACCAGAAAGCCGACCTGCCGCGCCCGACCGGCGCGATCGTCGGCAATACGTTTACGGCCCTTTATTACGGGCTTTACACCTATGAAGCCGACGATATCGCCATCGTCGGCAATACTTACGCCGATAACATCATCTACGGCATCGACCCGCACGACCGTTCCCGCCGCCTGATCATCGCCAACAACGAGGTTTACGGCAGCGGCAAGAAACACGGCATCATCATTTCCCGCGACGTCGACGACAGCTGGATCTTCGGCAACAACAGCCACCACAACGTCGGCTCCGGCATCATGATCGACCGGCAAAGCCGCAACAACATCATCGCCAACAACGTCTCCGCCCATAACGGCGGCGACGGCATGACCTTTTTCGAAAGCCCCGATAACGTCATCTATGGCAACCAGATCTACCGCAACAAGATGAGCGGCATCCGGATCCGCAACAGCTGGAACCTGCGCTTCTTCAACGACCAGATCGCCGATAACGGCCGCGTCGCCGTCGTGGTCTACGCCGCCAGCCTTGCCGAAAGCCAGAAGGACCGCGACCTGAAAATGGACCCCTACAGCGTGCGCGCTGGCGCGGATTTCACCGATACGGTCTTCAAGCTGGCCGAAGGCAAGCCCGCGTTCAAGGTCGACGGCGCGGAGCGCCTGGCGCTGTCGGGCGTGCACCTGCTGTCGGGCGACGCGGTCTTCGCGGGTCGCCTCTTTGCGGCGGATCCCGGCGTGCTGCGCGGCATCAGCGAGAACGCCCGCACGGTGGTCGTCGAGAACAAGGTGGCCAAGAATGAACTTCAATAGCAATTTCACCTCCGGCGCGTTCTTCCTGCTGTTCACCGGCGCGTCCTTTGCGATGGCGCTGTCGCACCTGCCCGCCACCACGGCGCAGCTGGAAACGCCCTCGGCCGAAGCATTGCTGAAGGGCGCCTGGGCGCCGAAATTCGAGGACCAGCTGAACAAGGCGCTGCCCGTGGCGACGGCCAGCCGCAATTTCTGGGGCGGCGCAGAATATGCGGCGTTCCATGACGGGCGCAAGGGCGTCGTGACGGGCCTTGACGGCTGGCTTTTCACCTCGGAGGAGTTTTCCTGCCCCGCGCGCTATGAAACAAATCTGGCTGAAAACCTCGCCTATATCGAAAAAACCGCCGCGCGGGCGAAGGTGGCGGTCGTGCTGATCCCCGCCAAGGCGCGCGTCTATGCCGCGCAGACGGGGAAAGAGATGCCGCCCTGCCGCAAATGGCTCTATGACGAAGCCATGTCTTTCCTGAAGCTGCGCAATATAGAAGCACCGCAGCTGCTGCCCGCCATGACAGGGCGCGACGGTGTATTCCTGAAAACAGACACCCACTGGTCGCCCGCGGGCGCGCGCATCGCCGCGCAGGAAATCTCTCTGCTGCTCGCCGACGCAGGGTTCGAGAAGCACGCCTACCGGACAAAATCAGGCGACATGAAAGAACGCGCGGGCGACCTGACGCGCTATGTGCCGGGCGTGGATTTTGAAAAGGATAAATACCCCGCCTTCACGACGGCGGAGGAAGTCACGGTTGCGGCCGCCGGCGCAGCGCAGGACCTTTTCGGCACGGCAGCCCCGCCCGTTACGCTGGTCGGCACCAGTTACAGCGCCAATCCCGACTGGCATTTCGAGGGATTTTTGAAGGAATCGCTGCAGGCTGACGTGCTGAACATGGCGGACGAGGGCCAGGGGCCTTTCACGGTCATGGATGCCTATCTTGAAAGCACGGCCTGGAAAGAAAACCCGCCGGCGCTGATCGTCTGGGAAATTCCGGAGCGTTATTTGCTCATGCCTCACGGCGTGCCGCCGGTATAAATATCCCGTACCGCCGGCTTAGCCCTTCTTCTCTTCTTTCTTATCCTTCTTGGGCGATGCCACCAGCATCTCGCCGTAGAGCAGCGTAATGTTGCCGCCAAAGCGGCTCTGCTTCATCGGGCGGAAGGTCTTGAGCGCGGCGTCGGCCTTGGGGTCGGCATAATGCTTGCGGTAAATTTCCACCCAGCCGAGATCGGACGAGGTCGCGGCGCGGGCCGTGTCCTGTTCTTCCTGCGTCGCCTCCGCGAAGAAAGCGGGATCGCCGATATTCTTCAGGCAAAGCTCGCCAAGGCGCTTCAGGCCCTGGTTGTTTTCGCTGAACAGGTCGATGCCGTTGCGCTCCGCCGCATGGGCAAAGAGGAACAGCGGCATGGCGGCGAAATTGTGGTAGAGGAAGGCCCTGCGGCCGCGCGCGAGCTCGAGCGGCAGCGCGCCCTTGTCGTTGATCTGCGCGATGCCCTGCCGCGCGCGGGAAACGCCCCAGTCGAGGAATTCCCGATCGTTCAGCGCAAGGCCGGCGGCGCCCACGCCCCAGGCCGCCCAGTAAAGATGGTTGTTCTGGCGCGACTTCAATTCCGTATCGCGCGAATAGTCCGATTTCACGCGGGTGGCCACCTCGCGGATCCAGTTTTCGACCTTTTGCCGCTTGGCGGGGTCGAGCTGCGGTTCGTCGCGGATCTGCATATAGCCGCTGGCGATCGAGCCCAGCAGCCATTTGCGCGTATATTCGCCGTTCTTGTTGACCTCGCCCAGGAGCGCGCCGCCCTCGGCCCAGGCCGCCATCCAGTCGAGGCCGCAGGCCGCGACATCGGGGCGCGGCGGGTTCGATTTCACGTAGCGGTTGCCCATATGGGCAAGGCCGACCTCGAACTGCGACGCGGGCTTCGACGCTTTTTTGTAAGCGGCATGGGCCTCCTTGTCGACGATCGAATGGGTCTTGTCGCCTTCCTTGTAAAAGGTATGCATCTGCAGGTCGCGCATGACGGCGGGCACCGCTTCGCAGGTGAAGGGCTTGTTGTCCTTCTTGCCGGTCTTGGCCCGCACCGATTTCACGTCGAAGGGCGCGGCGAGGTTCTGCGTCGCCAGCGCGCTCGTCGTGAACAAGGCAAGGGCAAGGCCGCCAGCGGCCAGTGTCATGAGCTTCTGCATGAGCTTACGCCGCCTTCAGTTTCTGGTCGTAATCGCCCACGTGCGGGAAACCGGCCAGAACCGTCTCGATCTCGGTGAACATCGAATACATCTGCTGGCGCGATACCGGGCTTTCGACCACCACGACCAGTGACGGTTTATTGGACGAGGCGCGCACAAGGCCCCAGGTGCCGTCCGGCAGCGTGACGCGCACGCCGTTGGTGGTGACGAGGCCCGAGATTTTCTGGCCCAGCACCGGCACGCCTTTTTCCATGCGTTCCTGGTAATGGCGCGTCACGGCCTCGACCACCGCGTATTTGCGGTCATCGGGGCAATGCGGCGACATGGTGGGGGAGCTCCAGGTGACGGGGAGTTCCGCGCGCAATTCCCCGAGGCTCTTGTCCGGCTGGCGGTCAAGCATGCGGCAGATAGCGACAGCAGAGAGCAAGCCGTCGTCATAGCCGCGGCCGAGCGGCGCGTTGAAGAAGAAATGCCCGCTCTTCTCGAAACCGGCCAGCGCCTCCAGTTCGTGAACGCGGCGCTTGATATAGGAATGGCCGGTCTTCCAGTAATCGGTATGCACGTTGCGCGCCTTCAGCACGGGGTCGCTGTGGTAAAGGCCTGTCGATTTCACGTCGACCACGAAGACAGGGTTCTTGTACACCAGCGACAGGTCGCGGGCCAGCAGCACGCCCACCTTGTCGGCGAAAATCTCCTCGCCCGTGTCATCGACGACGCCGCAGCGGTCGCCGTCGCCATCGAAGGCAAAACCCAGGTCCGCGCCGCTTTCCTTCACCATGGCGCTGAGCGCATGGAGCATGTCCATGTCCTCGGGGTTGGGGTTGCAGCGGGGGAAGGTGTAATCAAGCTCGCAATCCATCTCGACAACGTCGACGCCGATGGCGCGCAGCGCCTGCGGGGCATAGGCGCCGGCCGTGCCGTTGCCGCAGGCGACGACAGCCTTGACCTTGCGCTTCAGCTTGCCGTCCTTGGCGAGGTCGGCGAGGTATTTTTCCTTGATGCCGTCGACCGTCGTCCACGATCCGCCGGGGCGCGTCTGGCATTTATCCTGCAGCACGATATCGCGCAGGCGGCCCATCTGCTCGGGGCCGAAGGTCAGCGGGCGCTCGGCGCCGATCTTGACGCCGGTCCAGCCGTTTTCGTTGTGGCTTGCGGTCACCATGGCGACGGCGGGGCAATCGAGCGCGAATTGCGCGTAGTAGGCGACGGGGGAAAGGGCGAGGCCGATGTCCTTGACGCGGCAGCCGGCGGCCACAAGGCCCAAAATCATGGCGTGCTTGATGGTCGCGCTATAAGAACGGTAATCGTGGCCGACGACGATGGAAGGTTCGACGCCCAGTTCATGGAGGAGCGTGCCGATGCCAAGGCCCAGCTGCTGCACGCCGCGCAGGTTCAGTTGTTCGGGATAGAGCCAGCGCGCGTCATACTCGCGGAAACCGGCAGGGGAAATCAGGATATCGCGCTCGAAAGCCTCCGTATTCGGCTTGATCTGGGCGTGGGACATGTCTCGTGACCTTTCATCATAACTTGATTTTCAACTCCACGAGACCACGTACGGCAGTTTCCCCGTCGCTGGGGCCGAAAGCGTCACCGGCATGGAAGACGCCGATGCTGCTCCGGAGATTCATGTCCTGAACGTGCGGAACGGTAATTTCCGCCTCTTTCAGGATATCCACGTTAAACAGGAGGTCGAGCCCCTGCCCCAGGTCACGGTCCACGCCGTTAAGCGTGGTAATGACGCCGTTCGCCGAGAGGGAGGTGGCTCTTTCATCAAGCCTGTAATACCGGTAGACAATGCCCGCGTTGCTGGCGTCGAATACCGGCATGGTCGCCCCCGCCGCGAGAACATGGATATTGTTGAGCTCCGGCCGAAGCGCGGTGCCGTAGTTATCCGTGTTCTCGGTTAACGCGCCGAAGCGGCTAAAGTTCCCGTTCAATCCGCTCTGGCGGAAACCGTTGTCTTCCTGCGCCGTGCCGGGGTTTTCGTCGCCCGAGGCGAAGGCATAGCCGAAGTGCAGGATGGGCGAGGCATTGGGCAGCGGCACGTCGACCGCGCCGTCAAAGGCCCAGCCGCTGACGTCGCGGGAGGTGAGCGCGTTAACGATTTGCGTGCCGGGGCCGAAGGGCGCCGTGCCGGTCACGACCTCGTCGCCTTCCACCGCCATCAGGTCGGCGCGGTAGGCGAATTTGTTGTCGCCCGTCGTGGGCAGGCGCGTCTCGCCGGAGGCGCGGACGCCGAACCAGACAAGGTCGTGCGTTTCGCTGTCCACATCGTCTGAGGCGAAAATATCGCCGAGGTTCACGTCCGAATGGTCGTTCTGGACCTGGATGCGGCCTTCGAGAAAGTTCTGGTAGTAATATTGCCACGACGCGGAGCCGAGGAAGCGGGTGACGTCTTCCTCGTTATTGCCGAAATCGTCGCCGCCGGTGCGGTAGGACATCAGGTTCTCGCCGCCCGCGATAAAGCCGGAGAAGAGCGTTGAATCATAGTAAACGTTCGCAGCGTCGAAGTTGCGGTTCCACCACACGCCATAGGGATCGCGCATTTTCTGGCGGCCGATGCGCACGCCTGCGGGCGTGTCGCCGATATCGTCAAACTGGAAATAGGACTGCCGCCATTCGAGGAAGCTGTCGCCGCGCGAGAGCGAGCCGGTGTCGTTGCTCTCGTAACCCGCCTTGCCGGCGCTGGCGACGGCGCGCCCCTCCCAGAAGAACAGCACATCTTCGGTGATGTCGGCGTAAACCTTGAAGCGCGCCTCGAGCGCGGCCGTGCCGATGGTGTCGCTGCCCATGGTGTCGAGGTCGCCGTTGTCGAGGCCGATGCCCTGCGCGCGCAATTCCGTTTCGACGCGCACGGCCGGCGTTTCTTTCACCGGTTCTGTCGCCGCGAAGGCCTGGGGCGAAACGCCCATCATCAAAAATGCAAATAGCGCCGCAACACGAGCCTGCCCTGAAATGGCTGCCATCAGAAATCTCCCTTTTCGAGTTAGGGGATCAGTCGCGATTGGCGATCTGATAGGCTCTGGAAATACCCTCCGGTTGGAGCTTTTTCTCAAGACTTGTAATCTTCTTGTCCAGGCCTGCGACCCCGGCCTTGCGCGCCTGATAAAGCAGCGACAAGGCCTGAACTATATCAACGGGTCGCCCTTCACCCTTTTTATACATCTCCGCGATGCGAACCAAGGCCCTTTTATCGCCGGATTTGAGCGCATTGTTGTAATTTTCCATCGCAGTGTCATATTTACCCAGTCTTTTCTGCACGTCGCCCAGCGGCAGATAGGCGTCGCGGCGGCCATGAACGCTGGCCGCGGAAACAAGTTCCCTCTCCGCTTCAATATTTTTTCCGGCTTTCTTATGCAACTGTCCAAGATTATAAACCGCCTTGGTATTGCCTGCCGCAAGCGAGTTTTCGAAGGCGGATTCAGCCTTTTCTGTGTTGCCGGCGTCCTTATGCAGCTTTCCCAGCCTGTAATGCAGCTGGCGGTCGCCCAAGGCGGCCCCCTTGGTCCAGGCGGCCTCGGCCAGGTCGGCGCGGCCCCGGGCCTGATGGAGGTCTCCCAGATGCCTGTAGGCGGCTATATCGCCGGTCTGGGCCGCACGGGTGAAATCGTTAACGGCTAGGTCGGTCTTGCCCTGTTTCTCGTGGATGACGCCAAGGTGGAAGTTGGCGTCCCCATGGCCCGCCGCCAGCGCCTTGGTAAAGGCCCGCTCGGCTTCGCCATAGCGGTTACGCGCCAGGTAAAGCTTGCCGAGGCGGTACCAGGCATGGGTGTCGCCCGCCGCCACGGCATTGCCGAAATATTTATCCGCCTGCGCCGTATTGCCCCGCGCCTCGGCCACCAGGCCCAGCTGGTACCAGGCCCGACTGTCGCCGCCATTGGCCGCCGCCAGGAAGTGTTTTTCCGCGCCGGCGTAATTGTTCTGCTCGAGGTCGAGCGCGCCAAGCTGGTAGTAAGACCTGCGGTCGCCCAGCATCAGCGCCTTGCTGAACATGCCGCGCGCCTTGTCGCGGTTGACGGGCGCGCCTTTGCCTTCCTTGTAAGCCTTGCCAAGCGCGATATAGGCGCCCGGGTATTTCTCGCGCGTGGCGTGCTCGAACAGCCTGACCGCGCCTTTCGGATCGGCGGGAACGCCGGTGCCGGTCATCTTCATTTCGCCCAGCTTGGTTTCCGCTTCGGGAAAGCCGCGACGGGCCAGTTCGTCCCAATGGGCGCGGGCGGTTTTGTAATCGCCCTGCTTGTAGGCGTTGTCGGCCGTGTCGAGGTCGGCGGCGCAGCCTGCCAGCAGCACGACGAGGGCGCAGGAGGAAACGAATTTCCTGATCATAGCGCCCCGGCCCGGCTGATGACTTCCGGCATGACAGGCATATGCGCCGTCTGCGGATAGCCGCGCGCCTTCAGCATTTTGACGAGGGAGCGAAGGGAATCGCTGTCGCTGCGCTTGGCCACCAGCAGTGCGTCGCCCGTGTCGATGACCACAAGATCCTCGACGCCGGCGCAGGCGATCAGTTTCGTGCCGCCTTGAATGAGACAGTCGCGCGTGCCGTGCAGGACTGCGTCGCCGGCGATGGCGTTGCCGTCAACGTCCTTGGCGCGCAGTTCCCAGAGGCTCTCCCATGATCCGATGTCGGACCACAGCGGGTTGCAGGGCACGACGGCGACGCGGCTGGATTTTTCCATGATCGCCTTGTCGAAGGGCAGCGAGGGAATGGCGTCATAAAGGTCGTTGGCGGGCTGCGTGAAGTCCGGTGCTTTGTCCATCGCCGCCGCCACTTGCCGCAGCATCTCGCCCGCATGCTTGATGTATTCGAGGATCAGCGTATCGACGGAGAAAAGGAACATGCCGCTGTTCCAGAGGTAATTGCCCTCCGCCACGTATTTTTGGGCTGTTGCCAGGTCCGGCTTCTCGACGAATCCTTCGGCGCGGTGGACGCCGTTGAACTCGGCCGGGCCGAGGCGGATATAGCCATAGCCGGTTTCGGCGCGGGTCGGCTTGATGCCGAAGGTGGCGAGCCTGCCGTCGCTGCTGGCATCCATCGCGCTGCGGAAGGCTGTGGCCATTTCCTCCTCGTTGCCGATGTAGTGGTCGGCGGGCAGAATCCAGAGCGTGGCACCGCGGCCGAAGACGCGGCGGACATAGACGGCCGCATAGGCGACGGCGGCGGCCGTGTTGCGGGCGGAAGGCTCGCAGAGCACATGTTTCGCGGCCGCGGGATCGATCGCCGACAGCTGTTCGCGCACCATGCCGGCGAGGTTCGCGCTCGTGACAGTCACAAGGTGCTCGGGCTTGGCGTTGGCGACGCGCAGCGCGCGCTCCATGGTGTTCTGCAGCAGCGAGCGGTCGTCGACCAGCGGCAGGAACTGCTTGGGGTGCTGCTCGCGGCTGGCGGGCCAGAGGCGCGATCCGGAACCGCCGCAGAGGATAACGGGGACGATGATTTTAGACATGGTGGGACACCTTTCTAGCGCGTTGAGAAATCGACCGCCGCAGGGCGGTTGATGAAGTCGATAGGCAGTTTCTGGTCGAGCAGCACCTTGACCGTCGCGCCGTCCGCGCCCGTGACCAGCGGCGATTCGATGGTGGCCACGCGGCCCGTGTACTTGACGGAGGAGCCGAAGACCGAGACCGTGGCGGTGCTGGAAGATTTTATTTTCATGCCGGCGTTGGGTTCCACCTGCGCCAGCACCCAGGGGGAGGCATCGAGCGGGGCCAGCGTCAGGACGCTGTCGCCCTGCTCCGCGATATCGCCTTCGCCCAGATTGGTCTTGGTGATATAGCAATTGCAGGGGCTGGTGATCGTGACGGACGCGCCATTGACAGGCGTGATGGTGCCCAGCGCCTGACCGCGCTTGACGATCGCAAGGCCGGGATCGAGCCGCATATGAACCGTGCCCGCGACCGGCGCGCGCAAGGGGGTAGCGGCCCCCGCGACCACCGCGTCACGCGAGCGCACGACGAAGATGCTGTTATAAAGGTTGCTGCCGATGAACATGATCAGCAGGACGCCCAGCGCCGCCACCAGCAGCAGGCCGGGGATCTGCCGGGCGAACCCGGGGACATTCTCGCGGTTGACCGGCGCGCGCGCCTTGGCGAAATTGTTGCGCGCGGCGACGTTCAGCACGTTGCCCGCCGTCACCACTTCACCCGAGATAAAGGAGCGCAGGACATGCGTCAGGAAAGAAATCTGACGCGAGGTCGGGTTGACGAAGCGGCAGCCGAGCAGCTTGGACGCGGGGCTGAAATGGCGCACTTCGCCCTCCAGCTTCGTCATCAGGGAAAACCCGTCAAACGGCAGCGAAAGGTCGAGCCGCAAGGGGGTGCCGGGCTTGAAATCGCCGCTTGCGACCTCTATAGCGACGCCGCCCGCCGACAGGTTGCGCAGCGCGCATTCCTTGCCGTTCACCAGCGCGCGGCCGGGGACAGCGAGCCTGACGTGCTGCCGCTGGGTTTCTGATTCGTGGACGACTTGAAGATTAGGCGCGTTGATGCTTGGCGATGACATTGATTCCTCCCTGTTGGCGCGAGGGGATAACGCAGCGAACCGATTATCTCTCCAAAAAAAATTTTCGTTCCGGCTGTTTTTTTTAGGGAACTATTTAAAAAGAGGCCTCAGGGAACCGTTTCGGGCGTTAAAAGTTAGTGGCCACTGAAGCAAACCCCAAAAAGGAGTAAAAAAATGGAAAACAGCACGGTTGCAGTCAGAATGGAAAGCGCGGTCGGCGGCATCCCCTACCGCGTCGACGATCAGGATATGCGCCCCTGGGGGCATTATATTGTCACCGCCGTCGGCACCTGCGACGAGGGCGAATACTGCGAAAAAATCATCGTCGTCAAGCCCGGCAAGATTCTCTCGCTCCAGTCGCACGAGCTGCGCGCCGAGCAATGGACGGTCAAGAGCGGCACGCTGACCGCGATTGTCGACGACATGCGCATCACGGCAGAGGCCGGCGAAGTCGTCCTCGTTCCCGCAGGCTCCATCCACTGCATGGCGAACCTCAGCAACGAGGATTGTGTGGTGGAAGAACGCCAGACCGGCACCTGCCGCGAGGAAGACATCCAGCGCTATGCCGACGCCTATAACCGCGCGACCGAGGGTGCAAATCCCGGTCTGGGCGGCGCGATTTCCATCTATAAGAGCGTGCTGTCGGATCTGCGTCATGCAAAACAAGCCGTTTAAGCCTGCACTTTTCATGGCTGCGCTGGGGCTGGTGGCGGCATTGTCCGCGTCGGCCCTTGCCGCTGCCGTGAGCGCCGCCGACATGCACGCCTACGCGCTGCCGGTCGGCAAGGAAACGCATCAGCCGCTCCGGCTCAAGTTCGGCAAGCCCAGCCTGCTGCAGCTTGACGCAGATATCGGCGAGGTGCGGGTGGACGCGGCCCCCGCCAACGTGGTCGCCTTCGCCAACGGCCCCCGCACGGTCGCGCTCTTTCCCAAAAAACCGGGCGCGGCGCATGTCGTGATCCGCGATAAAAACGGGCAGCCGATGATGGAACGCTATGTTTTCGTCGTCGACCCGCTCAAGAAATACGTCAAACTCGACCAGCCCTGCCCCGATAACGCCAAGGCCAGCTGCCAGAAGATCTATTTCTGCCCGAACCTCTGCTACCAGACCCATGTGGTCGAACCCCCGCCAGTCTTAAAGGACTGATTTTCAGACATATAAAAAAACGCGCCGGCATCACCGGCGCGTTTTTTTGTTTGTTGCCTGCGGTTACGACGTGATCAGGAAACCCGCCGCCTCCAGCGCCTGCGCGTCGAAGCTGCCGGTGCCCTGCAGCGTCGCCAGCGCCACAAAGTTGCTGCCGTTCGCCGTACCGTCGACGTCGACGGTCAGCGTGGTATTACCGCCCTGCGACGAGGAATGCAGGTAGTCGGCAAGGACGGAGGAACCGGGCGTATAGCCTTCCAGCAGGTCCGAGATATCGATGGCATCGCCGACGCTGGTGCGGAAATCGGCGATTGTGGTCGCAGCGCCCGTGGCGGTGAAGACGAAGGTATCCGCCCCGCCGCCGCCGTTGAGCGTCGCCGTGCCGCCTGCACCGGCATAAAGGAAGTCATTACCGTTGTCGCCGAAGAGGATATCCGTGCCGAGGCCGCCATAGAGCCTGTCGTTGCCGTCGTTGCCATGCGCGGTATTGACGCCCGCGCTGGCAAGGATGGTATCGTCGCCGGAATTGCCGTTCAGGATATCGTCGCCCAGGCCGCCGTCGAGCGTGTCGTTGCCGCTGCCGCCGTTCATGGTGTCATGACCGCCAAGGCCGTTCAGCAGCTCGTTCTTGCTGCCGCCGGTGAGCGTATCGTTGCCGACCGTGCCCGTGATGGCGGGGCCGATTGCCAGCGTGACGTTGCCCGTGGCCGTGCCGCCCTGCCCGTCCTTCAGGGCATAGGTGAAGCTGTCGTTGCCCGAGAAGGCGCCCGAGGGCGTATAGGTGAAGGAACCGTCGGCCAGAAGGGTGAGCGTGCCGCCGCCGCTGGTGGTGATGGTCTTGGCGGTGACGGAAAGCGTGCCACCGTCGGGGTCGCTGTCGGGGCCGTTGCCGTTGTCGAGCAGCACGTTGCCGGTGATCTGCTGGCCCTGCCAGCCGCCGAACAGGTCCGCTTTCGCGACCGGCGGCTGGTTCGACGATACCGGCTGGCTGCTGACAATCAGGTTGCCGCTCGCCACCATCGCCGCGACGTCGAAGCCGGTGACGCCGACCAGCGTGGCGATGGCCACGAAATTGGCCCCGCCCGTCGCGCCGTCAAGGTCGACCTCGAGCAGCGTATTGCTGCCCTGCGTCGTGGCGCGCACGACGTCGGAGACCGCCTGCGTCTGCGGGTTGAAATTGGGCAGCGCCGCCGAAATATCCAGCACCTCGCCGTTGGCGGGCAGGAAGCCGGAAATGGAGGCCGCCGTCGTGTTCACCGCGACCAGCTTGAAGGTATCGACGCCGCTGTTGCCGGCCATGGTGACCGTGCCCGTGCCGCCGATCAGCACGTCGTTGCCGTTGCCGCCGTTGAGCGTATCGTTGCCCGCGCCGGCCGACAGCGTATCGTTGTCGTCGTTGCCGTTCAGCACATCGTCGCCGGCCATGCCAAACAGTTTGTCATCGCCGCTGCCGCCGTTGAGCGTATCGTTGCCGTCGCCGCCATAGACAGCATCATTGCCGCTGCCGGCGGTAAATGTATCGTTGCCGGCAAGCCCCAGCATTGTGTCGTTGCCCGACGTGCCGTTCATGACGTTCGCGGCAGAGGTGCCGAGCATGGCGCCCGCAGGCAGTGCGACGTTGACGGTGGCGATGCCGGTATCCTTGCCGCCCTGGCTGTCCACGACGTAATAACTGAAGCTATCCGTGCCGTAGAATCCTTCGGCCGGCGTATAGGTAAAGGTGCCGTTGGCCGCGATCACCGCCTTGCCGCCGTTCAGCGAATTCACCGTCTGCGCCTGCGCCGTCAGCGCCAGGCCTTCCGGCGAATAATCCGCGCCGGAACCGTTGTTCACGAGCAGGTTGCCCGTCACGTTCTGGCCGAGCTGCCCGTTAAAGGCGTCATCGCGCGCCCAGGGCGGCTGGTGCGCGGGGATCACCAGCGCATTGCCGTAGGGGAAAGCCGTCACAAGGTTTTCGGTGAGGCTGAAGTTCGAGGCCAGCGTATTGGCCAGCAAAGCCAGCAGCAGGTTGCCGTAGGTGCTGCCCGCGCTGCCGTCGCGGTCGAAGTATATCGCCGTGTCGAGGCCCAGCTGGGCGACGGAAACGAAACCGCCCGTCAGCGGGTTGGCCGTGATACCGAGCTTCCACAACAATGCACTCAGGTCGATCTTGTCGCCGCCCGCGCCGGTCTGGAAACCGGTGATGGTGTCGTGGATATTGACCGCGCCGGGCGTCATGTCTGCGATCAGCGAGGGATGGAAATAATACCTGTCTGAACCGTTGCCGCCGTCGAGCGCATCCTGCCCGCGGCCACCGATCAGCACATCCGCGCCGTCGCCGCCATTGAGCGTATCAGCATTGGTCGTGCCGACGAGGATGTTGTTGCCTGCCGTGCCGTTGACGGTCACGCCCGCCTGCGCATGGATGGTCATATCCGCCAGCGCCGCCACCGGATAGGGGCCGGGATCGGTCAGCATGTGCGAATAGCCAAGATCGAGCGCGATGAATTCCGCGAGCCTGTCCGCCGCAATCTGCTGCGACATGGGCGAGAGGTGCCAGGTGTCGGAGGGGTAAGCCGAAGTCCAGTCCGGATCGGAGGACGAAACGTCGGCCCGCATCGGCAGGTCGATGTAATTGACCGCCAGATGCACGTCGTCGTAGGCGAGCGCAAGCTTCACCTGCGCGTCATGCACGTAAGACAGGCCGAGGTTCTGCTTGTCGATGGTCGACTGCGGGAAGCCCGCCAGCACCGCGCCGCCGTTGTGGAACTGGCCCGTTTCCATGATGTAGAACTGCACGTCGTGGCCGACATGGTTCTGGATGTAGTTGAAGACGAGGCGCGTGGATTCGATATACTGCTTTTCCCGCACCTGCCGGCCGCTGTCGCTGCTGGACGATGCGATCCAGTTTGAATCGGATTCCCCCTGCGCCCAGACGATCGTAGGCGTGACATAGCCCTGTGCGCGCAGCGCCGTGATCTGCGCCTGCATCTGCGCCACGGCTTCCAGCAGCGCCTGCCCGGGGCGGTTCTGCTGCGGATACCACCAGATGAGCGCCGGGTCCTGGTTCGGGCTGCGGTCGCCGTTGACGACCGACGCGCCGACCGCCATGTTCGACATGGTAACGACCTGCTGGTATGGCGTGGTGTTTTCAAGCCCTTCCTCGACATGCGAGAGGCCGGATTCGCCGTTCCCCAGCGAAACGTTCTTCATCATCTCGGCGTTCGACTGGCCGAGCAGCGGCGCGTAGAGGATCAGCGGCGCGTTCGGGTCGGTGGTCGGCGGCGTCGAGAGGGAGCTCAGCGTATAGGTGCTATGCGCGCCCGACAGTTCCGGCATGTCTTCGCCCGTGCCGTAGATGACGTTGTTGGTGACGGTGGTGTAGTCCGCGCCCACTTCACGGATGGCGTAATTCGCCCGCACCGCGCCGTCGTCGGTGATGGTGTTGTTCTGGATGATCGTGCCGGTGGTTTGATAGATCAGGCCGGAGACGCCCGCGGTGTCGTCGTAGGATTCGATGCGGATTTCCTCGTTCGAGAGGTTCTTGGAGGCCGAGTTGTTGTGCAGGGTGCAGTTTTCGACGATGCTGCCGATGCTGCCCATGATGCGCACGCCGCGCTTGTCGTTGTCGTGGATATAGGCGCCGTCGATCTCGACATTGTTCGCTTTGTTGATCTGGATGCCGTCGCCGCCGTTGGAATAGAACTCGCCGCCTTGAATAAGAATATCGTCGGGCAGGGGCACGTCCTCGCTGCCGCGCTGCACCACCACGCCTTGGCCCGTATTGTCGTAGGCGATGCAGTTGATCAGCGAAACCTCGCTCGATTGCGTGACGATGTTGAACCCGTGCCGGTCGTTGTCATAGGCGACGCAGTTCTGCACAATGCCGCCGTTGATGAAGTCGAGCGTGAAGCCATCGAGCCCGTTGCCATGGCTGATGCAGTCGCTGATGATCAGGTTCGTCGTCTGTTCGTGCGGATCGAACCCGTAGCCGCTGCAATCCTTGATCTCGACGTTCTGCAGCGTGATGTTGGTGTCCGTCCCCGGCTCGCCCGGCGAAACGCCGTTGAACCAGCCGTCCACCTTGCCGCCGGTATTGTCGCGGTTGCCGTCGATGGTCAGGCTGTGCACGCAGATATCGTGGTTTTCCACGTCGGTCGGCGTGCGGAGAATGCCGGTGATGTCGTCGTTCGAGCCGTCCTGCAGCTTGATGGTCGTCGTGCCCATGCCGTCGCCATAGACGGTGATGTTGTCGAAGATCTGGATCGCGCCGTCGGAGGCTTCCTCGCCGCCCGTCACTATATAGGTGCCTGCCGGAAGATAAACCTCTCCGCCGCCGGCCGCCGCCGCCGCGTCGATGGCCGCCTGTATCGCCGCCGTATCGTCGGTGACACCGTTGCCGGTTGCGCCATAATCCAGAACATTGAAAATCATGAGGGGCCTCTTTGTGCGTTAGGCACGAACAACAGGCCGGGGGTTTGTAAGGTTCCTGTAAGCGTGAAGATTCCCTTAAATCTTTTTTAAAAATTGTCGAAAAATGCGGGAACTGTATCTGCGGCACCGCATTGGCCATTAACAGAGCTTTTATTGGGGGAGAAAAAACGTGAACGGACGCGATTCACCCCGGCACTATGCCGATTACTGCCTGAACCAGCTGGGTATCAGGGTTTGGGAAAGCCACTGCCAGCTTATAGCGAAGGGGGCAGAAGACTGGAGTCCGCTGGGCCCGCGCCTGGTGTTGCCGTTAAGCCTTCCCCATACGACGGATCAACTGGCAAATGCTTGGGGCGACGCGCTGCGCGTGACGGCTTATCAGTACCGCGAACGTCATCCGGAGACAGATTTGTATGTTCGGCTGGAGACTCGTCCCATGTGCCCTGTGAAGCGCCCTCAGACGCGCAGAAATTGATAAGCTTCATATCGGTGATCCTTTACGTTCACTGAAATCAACGCCCGCGCCACCGCTTCGTTCCCGCCCGTAATGCTTGCGTTTTCGTCATCCGGCTTTGCTGCGCTGCAAGGCGTTGATATGGCAGAATAGCCATTAAAACAATATTTCAATTGCGATTTAAGCAATATAATGATACCATAATGCTGTGGGTGTTTTGTATGCCCGCAGGGTTATTGGACAGCGTGAATAATTGAGCTAACGAGTGGAGAGCCGTCGCCTAGACCCCTGCCCCACCTCGAAACGCCGCGCGGCGGGAAATAAGAACAAGTGAATGATCTCGCGAGCGTGCACAGGAAAATTATCCTGCTGCGCGGCGTTTTTTGGGGAGGGATTTCAATTTACTCAAAGTCCCCTGATCCCTTCTTTGATCTCTTGATCAGGCAGGCTCTCGCTGGAGCGCGTCAAAGAAATCCTTTACACAGTCCGGAGCGATGTCACTTTTCGCCCGATTAGCGGCTTTCGTCACAATTTGCAGATTACCCAGCGCGTAATGACCGTTGCTGTCAATTCTATCAAGGCTTGCGGCAAACCAGTGCTTTTCCGGCGATAACTCCAGCTGCTTGCCAGTGATGGCACACCGATATTTCTGCTGGATGAGAAGCTTACGGATTTCAATCTGCAATTCGCCTTCGCTAAGATCGGCATTTTTATTCTTGATGTTGCGCACAACTTCCTGTCCGTTGGAATTTGCAGCTGTTTCCAGAGCTGTCCTTGCCATTCGTGCGGCTTCAATCTTCCAAGCGCGATCGAATTCACCCCCCATTGCCGAGCTGTATAGGCGGGCATTATCGAGAGCCGGAACTTCGGGCAAGTTGATTTCCTCATGGGGAAGGGCGAGAATAGCTTCGCGATCTTGTTGTGAAAGCAACACAGCATGTTTCCGTGTGGCTTGCCCGTCAATAACTTCCTTTTTCAGCAAATCTAACCGATGCGGCGGCGAAATGAATTTCCATGCGCGCAGCATCGGTATGCCTTCGGGCCATATCATCTCCCCATTGGGCTTCTTGTGCTTGGCGAGGATTTTGCTGGGGTCCTTTATGAGATCGAGCGTGCGCACTTTTGCGCGGCCAATCTCGGCCATGCCCAGAATTCTGCCGCGATCTTCAGGTTCGGCGTCTTCTCCTTCCACTGCAACAAAGATAATCCGGTCTCCAGACTTTGCTTTGGCTAACAAAGCGTCCCTGCTGCCCGTTTCGCTGAAAGATATGACAGGGAAATCGATCGGATTAAATCCATAGTATTTCTTGGCAAAGAGCTGCATCAAATCACCTGAAATAAAATTTGTATAAGAATGCTGATTGCGTACGAAGGAGAGGCTGGCTCGCCGAGCCGAAGCGCCGCTCAGGTGCGAAGGCTGGTTGGGGTGCTAGGGATCGAACCTAGGAATGGCGGTACCAAAAACCGCTGCCTTACCGCTTGGCTACACCCCAATACGCGGGAATTTCGAGACAATATATAAAAACGGGTGATTCCGCAAGTTTCATGAACCCCTGTCCGGCGGGTGATTTTTGTTTATGAAAAACAACAGCTTGCGCACCGGCCTTCACGCAGGCCCGCAGGAAAATCCCTGCAGTCACGCCCATTTACGCGCGGACGCTCAACAGGTTTGCCCCCTTCAAGAGCGCCCCAGAATCTGCTACGGTGGCCGCAGATAAGTAAAATTACAGCACTCTTTCGCCAACCCCGTAAGGCCCGCCGGCCCTGTCAGGTTCACATGAACTATAAGTATGGCACTACGCAGGTTTTCGCCGCTTTCCCCACCAATGATGGCAGCAAAGCCGCGGGCATCACGCCGCAGGAACACGTCAACCTTGAAATGTTCAAGGCCATCGAGACGCTGGGCCGCAAGCTGGAACGCGCCGAGGGCGAACGCGACCGCATGGCCCGCCGCCTGGCCGCCATCGAAAGCGCCGCGACGCTGGATGAAACCACCGGAAAATATTACCTGCCCGTCGTGTCTGGCGGCGATGTAGAGCAAACACCGCGCAGCGGTTCGGGCTGGAGCGTTGCGCTCTCGCTCTGCAGCACCGCTATCGCCGCGGTGGCGCTGGCCTATGCCGTTTACGGGCAGCCGAATGCCTCGAACCTGACCTCGCGCCAATTGGCCGCGATCAACGCGATTGCCTATCCCGCAGGGCCTTCCGCGCCCGAGAGCGGCTGGACGCCCGCGCCCGTCGAAACCGCCGGTGTCGAAGTCGAAAGCCCCTTCATAACGCCCGCAGCGCCTGAAACCGTTACCGCAACTGCTTCAGCAACGGCTATGGCCCCTTATACGGTTGTCAGCAAGCCCGATGAAACGACCGGCCTGCTGCCGCCGCCGACGCTGCGCTCCGCGCCGTCGCCCGCACTTGAACCGCCGCCGCCCCTGCGCGAAACGGCCGAAGTGCCCATGCCGGCCCCCCTGCCCGCGCCGTTAGCAGCCCCGCGCGCTGAAGTGGTCGTGGCGCGCACGCCCGTGACCATCGCCGCCGACGACAACCTGCCCGAAGAGCTTTCCGCGCTCGAGCAGCGCGCCTTTGAAAACGTCGCGATCGCCCAGCATGACCTCGGTACCATTTACGCCGCCGGAAAGCTTGTGCCGCAGGATTTCAAGCGTTCGGCCTACTGGTTCTCGAAAGCCGCCGAAGGCGGGCTGGCGAACGCCGATTACAACCTCGGCGTCATGTACCAGCAGGGCCTTGGCGTTGAAAAGAACATGGAAAAGGCGCTCGACTGGTATAACAAGGCCGCGCAGAAGGGCAATCCCGAAGCTATGTACAACCTCGGCATCGCCTATGTCGGCGGTTCGGGCGTGGCCCGCGATGTCGATCGCGGCGTATCGTATTTCAAGCGCGCGGCTAATGCTGGCGTAGCGCAGGCCGCCTATAACCTCGGCATCCTTTATGAGAGCACCTTTATCGGCCCGGTCGATTACGCCCGCGCCGTGCAGTGGTACGACGTAGCCGGCGCGCAAGGCAACCAGCAGGCCAAGGCCGCCGCCGACCGCCTGCGCACGATGGTCGCAGAAGGAAATGCGGTGCAGGATATTGCCGCAACCGAACCCGCCAGCGGCATCGACGAGGAAGCGCAATTCGGCGAAGGCGATTCATCGCCGCCTGAAGAAAAAGCAGAAAAACCCGTCGTGACGGTGGAGCCGACCGAAGACCTTCTCACCCGCCTGCAGGCGGAGCTGATCAAGCGCAAGGAACTGCCCTACCGCAAGCCGTCCGGCGTGCTGGACAGCCGCACCGAAAACGCGATCCGCGACTGGCAGATGAAGCTGGGCCTGACCGTGACCGGCCTGCCCTCGCAGATCCTGCTCGACAAGATCGAACAGGACGGGAAATAAGCTTACTTGAAGTCGAGCGCGCAGAGGTGGTCGAAGAAGGCCTTCTTGTTGTGTTCGCTTTCCTGCGGGTAGATCCGCATCAGCTCGCCATAGGCCTGCACCAGTTTCGCGCTGGATGAACCGATCAGCGGATCGCCGACATTGAAAGCGCCGCCGCTGTTTTTCCACTGTTCCAGGTATTTCCGCTGTTCCTGCACCGCCTGCGTCACCAGCA
This sequence comes from Alphaproteobacteria bacterium, assembly GCA_041287865.1. Taxonomy (GTDB): domain Bacteria; phylum Pseudomonadota; class Alphaproteobacteria; order Micavibrionales; family UBA2020; genus JAPWJZ01. The sequence goes on from JBGGMV010000097.1 coordinate 63,221, forward strand.
TATGCGCGGTTTTCAGCTTTTCCGGCACCTCGATCGACATCAGGCGGCGGTCGATCTCGTCGTAATTGGCGGAGACCGCCTTGCCGCTGGAAATGGCCTGCATGGACGATACGCGCTCCACCATCGCAAGGTCGACCAGTTCGAAGAAAACATCGAGGAAGGCTTTTTCATCGCCGCTCATGCTGCCTTTCAGGGAATCGAATTTCGTTTTCTGGTGCGGGATGGCCTTATAAGCCTCATCCACCGTCATGCTCTGCTTGATTTCGGCCAGCGCAGGAAAGGGTAACAGCGCAAGGCAGGCGATAATCATGAAATGCTTCATTGTTTCTTCTCCTCCAGCAGTTTCGGGATCATGGGCATCAGGTGCGACCACATGCTGTGCTGCGGGTGATGGCCCGCGCTGTCGCTGACAAGGATAAAATCCCGATCCACCAGCTGAAAACCCGGGATTAAATCGTAACTGGGCTGGTTGACCAGCTTGTCCGTACCCGCCAGCACGTAAGTATTCGCCTGTTTATCGATGCCGAAATGCTCGGCCCAGTCTTTCGCATCGGCTTCCGTCGGCCCCTTCATCGACAGGTTATAGAGCAGCAGCGGCACATAGACGATGCGCGGATCGTCGAGCTTCACACCGCCCGCATATTGCGGCAGATGGTCTTCGATCGCGCCCAATCCGCCCTGTATGCCCATGCCCTTGAACGCGCCTTTCTTGTCCGCGCCGGCGAAGGCGTTGCAGGCGGGACAGGTCATGCCGATGGGCTCGATCAATATCACCTTGCCCTTGAAATCCGACAGTTTCACAAGGTTGCCGCGATGGTCTTTCAGCTCCAGATCGGGATAGGGTTGCCCGACAACGGGCGGCCAGCTGACCGTCTTGCCGCTTTCCAGCGTCACCTGCATCTGCGCGGCTGCCTGCGGGGCGGCGGCGAAATGCAGCCAGCCGATGATGCCGACGATGGCAGGGATCATGGCAAGGACCGGTTTCCTCATGGTTTCTTCCCTTCCGCTTTTTCGCGCGCCTGCACCAGTTTTTTCAGCTCGCCGCGCGCCTCCGGCCCCCGCACATGGCGCGGGAATTTTTCAAGGAAGCCGCGGAATTCCACCTCCGCCAGATCTTTCATGCCCGCGCCAAGGTAGCTCATGGCCAGCCAGTAGCGCATCGCGCCGTCTTCGGGTTTTTCTTTCGACAGCCGCAGGAAGGCGGCGGTGGCTTTCTCGTAAGCGCCGTTATAATAAAGCCCCATGGCTTCGGTGACGGCCAGCCATTCGACGGCTTCGTTAGGCGGCACAACGGGCGCCACAACCTCTGGCGTTTTGACGGCGGCCAGCTTCGCCACCAGCTCCTCCACTGCGCGGCAGGAGACCGCCGCAGCCTCTCCCGTCCCGCCCTCTGCGCCGGCTGTCGCCACCAGCGCCTGCGTGGCGAGGTCATAGAACATCAGGCTGAGCGTGAAACCGTCGCCATAGGGCGCAAGGCTGCCGCGCAGGATATGGCTGGCGGCGGCAAGGCCCGCAAGGCGCGCCGGTTTCTCGCCCTTCGCCAGCGCCGTGCCGTATTGCAGCGCCTGTTCGCCCGTGAGGCCTTCCAGCATACCGCGTTCCAGCACCTGCACCGCGTCACTATGCGGCGTCAGGCAGGCGGTTAAAATATCGGGCATTCCCGCCGCCAGCTCCGCGAAGGCAGGGCCCAGCGCGTTATCAAACGGCAGCACCGCGACTTTAAGCGCATCGGCCCGCACGGGCGTCACGCAAACAAACAGGGCCAGCAGGAAAACGATAAACCTCATGGCGCTTTCCTCTCGAACCGGTAGATGCCCGACGATTCCGACCCTACCCAGACGCTGCCGTCGGACGCGACATCGAAATCAATCGTATCGAAAATGCGGTGGCTGGGCGGGTTGTAGATTTTGGCTTTGCTGCCATCAAAGAACCCGACGCCGCCGCCCGCCGCATAAGGCGCGGGCAAGAACCAGACGCCGCCCTTGGCCGCGCGAAGCTTGGAAATGCCGCCATCGGGCAGGCCTTTCCCCGCATAATTTTCCCAGCCGGTGTTGTAACGCGACAGGCTGCCGCCAGAGGCTGCCCACAACGCGCCATCGGCTGCGGCAAGCGCTATCACCGCGTTATCAAAGGTTCTTTCTACGGAAGGCTTGCCATCCTGCACTCGATAAAGCTTGCCATCCGATGCGCCGATCCAGAGCGCGCCGTTATGCATGGCCAGCGCCGTGGCATAGCCGGCGGGAAGCTTGTACGGTTGTGTCTGTTCTGCCCGGTCGATGGTGGCGATATCGCCGCCGGTTGTGCCGACAGATATAATCCCCCCGTCGCAGGAAATCGCACTGACCGAACCCGTCGCGCCCGCAATCACGAATTTATCCGTGCTGCGCGACGGATTTGCGCTGTTGACGAAGCCCAGCAGCGGTTCGGCAAGGTTGCGCGCCGCGAACCAGGTGCGGTCGCCGCAGGGCACGATATCGGTCGCCTGATGGTAGAAAAATCCCATCGAGACGTCCGAGATATAAAAATCATCGCCCTTCAGCGACATCACGCCGGTTTCGATGCCCCACCAGGCGCGGCCATCCGGCTGCACGCCCACCGCCGTCACGTCGGAGACGATATAGCGCGTGCGGGCGATGCGGCGGTCCCAGACGTTGCCGGCCTCGTCCGTTTCCGTTTCGCGGTAAAGCGGATCGCTGCTGCGGTTTTCAGGATTGAGCGGATGGGCGAAGCGGCTGTAATCGCGAATAACGATATCGTCACCCTGCCATGCCGCGCCGATATAACCGCTGCCCGATTGCGCCATGGCATAGGGTTCAAGCGAGATATCGCGCACCAGATCGGGCGCGGGTTCGGCCACATCGGGGCGGAAGCGTGCGTATTGCAAGCCCGTCAAAGTATCCGAGAACAGTAATGTTACCTCGCCTGCTTCTTTCGAGAAAATTTCGACGGGGTAGGCCGCCACTTGCCCGACGGAGCCGTAATTGCTGTTGCCGAAATCGGACCAGTGGCGCGAATAGCTGCCGAGCGCGTAAGCCTTGCCGTCCCACGACTGGCCGTTGGTCGATTTGAACAGGCGGAATTTCGCGCCCGCATCGATGCCGCCCAGCCAGTAAAGCCCGCTTTTGTCCTGCATGATGGCGGGGTCGTAATATTTGCGGCCGTCATCAGCCACAGCAACACGGCTCCAGCTGTCAAAATCGCGCGTGGCAATCAGGTGAATCCCCTTGCCGTCAACGGGCGTCACCGCCAGCGTCCAGAAGCCCTTATTATCCTGCATGGCTGCGAAATCGAGCAGGTTTTCCATCCGGCTGTCTGTCGCACGCGCCCGCAGTTTCATGAATTTTTCGAGCGGCACGCGGCGCGCAGGGCCCCATGTATTGCCGGAACCGATGCCGCTGGTCCATATTTCCCAGCTAAGGCCGCGCCGGTTCGAAATCCAGAACAGCCGTGCAGCGCCGTCTTCGCCCTCCACCAGCCGTGGCGCGAAATCATGGCTTTGCGAATTCACATCCATCTTTTGCAATGGACTCCAGTCGATTTTATTCTTGCTGTAGGAAGCCCAGAGGTCGGTTTGTCCCGTGCCGAGATCGCCGCGCGCCGCCACCAGCCATGCGCCCCGCGCGCCCAGATCGACCAGCGCAAGGCGTTTTTTCGACGCATATTGCTCGATATACTGCGGGTCTGACACGCCGGGCAGGCCCTCTTCATCCACCGGCAGGCGGGCAATCTCGCGTCCTTCATAGACCGCGCCGTCGCCGGTTTTCTGCACGGTTGCAGGCTTGCCGGTTTCCTTCCTCAGGCGGAAGGTGACGCGCCAGTCGCGGATTTTGCTGTTATTCTCGATCAGCTGGAAGACCAGCACATTGTGCGTCGCGCCGTGGAAGCCGATGTCTTTTTGCAGCCTCGTCATGCTCTGCGTCTGGCCGTAAACCACGCCCAGCCAGCGGTTGTAATAGTTTTTGGCAAGCGGATAGCCGAAAACACGCAAGGTAAAATCGGTTGTGGGTGTGGGGCTGGGCACGCGACCGCTGACCTGTAGCGTGACGCCTTCGGCCACATAGCCCTTGGGCACGATAGCGGCGTAGAATTTTTCGCGCCAGCGGTCGCTATAGCCTGTATCGTTGAAGAAAAGCGATTTGGCGTCGCCGAACCGCACCTCGCCGATCTCCGGCTTTTCCGGGTCAACCAGATACGCGCCGCGCGGCGGTTTCAGGCTACTATCCAGCGCCACAGCCTCGCGGTAGAGCGCCACCATGCGCATCGTCGCACCACGGTATAAATTCAGCGCATGTTCCCAGTTGAAAAAACGCGACTGGCGCATCTGCACATCGGCCAAGCCGGCCAGCAGACGCATGTTGTCGTCGGAAAGATCGTCTTTATTGTCGCGGATATGGCGGAAGGCATCCTGCAGCGCATCGAAAAAGTCGCGCTTTTCTTCCCGTGCCTGCGCCGCGTTGAAGGAGAAAGCGCGTTTTTCCGTTTCCTCGCGGAAATCCTGCAGGCGCTGCAGGGCGGCGAAGGCCTTGTCGGGCTTGCCCTGTTTCTCGTAGAGCATCGACAGGCGCATATCGGCTTCGAGGCTATGCGGCACCTTCGGCAGCAGATCCGAGAGCACCATATAATCTTCGATTGCTCTCGAAGGCGTGGAACCTTCGGTCAGCTTAGCGGCAAAGAACAGCGCGTCGCGCCCCTCCACCGCCGCAGGGGCGTCGGTGTAGAGCTTGCGGTAGATAATGGCCGCCTGCTCCGCATTTCCGGTGAATTCCATCATGCGGCCCGACCAGAGGCGCGCATCGAGGTATTTGTTATCCTGCTTGGCGGCGAGAGAAAAATCCGCAAAAGCTTCCTCGTACTTGCCGTTATCGTAATTGATCAGGCCCTTGTAGAAATGCTCCAGCGCGGAGGTGTTATCGGTGACCCTGAATTCAGGCACAGCGGCAGATGAGCCTTTGTTCCCCAATAACTCGTCGACGGCCTTTCCCGCCGCCATGGAAAGATTGCTGACGGGCGCGGTGATTTCGGCCTTCGCGGTGATTTTCTGGCTTTCGACCTCCATCATCATCAAGTTGATGGTGATATCGCTGCCGTCGGTTGCATAGTTGCCGTAGATCACGCGGTCGACCTTCGCAAGGCCGCCAAGGCGCTGCAGCTGGTCTTTGTCGGTGAAACCGGCTTCCTGCAGTTCCATTTCCTTCAGAAAGGCCTGCAGCCGGTCGCGTTCCAAAACAGTATAGCCGCCCTGCTGCGCCAGTTTCTGTGACGCCATGTCGGAAAGCGCCTTGCCCACCCAGGCCTCGCCGTTGTCGTCGAGCGCGACGAAGGGCATGACCGTGACAGCCAGCCGCCCGCCCCCTTCCGCAGCCATGGTTATGGCGGGGTAGAGGGCGAGAGCGAAGAACAGCAAACTGGCCAGCAGGTGGCGCATGTGGGTTACTTCACCCCGGCGATGGCTTTGACAAGGCGTTCGGCCATGGCCGTGGCACCCTTTTGCTGCGCCTGCTTGCCGGCCATTTCGGGCGCGAGATCGACAGCGACGGACGATTCACGGTCGACCAGCAGGACTTTTCCATCCGCGTGGTTGATGGCCTTCAGCTCGATATTCGCCTTGGCGGAGACGAGGTTGCCCTTGCGCAATGCGAATTCGGAGATTGCCTTGCCCGTCACCTCGACATCAGCCTTTTTGTTACTGGCCATGGTGTCGACGATGGTGAAGCCCAGTTTTTCGAGGATAAAGGCCAGTTCCGTCTGCGCCGCTTCATCCGTATCGGTACGGTTGAGGTTCATGGCGTCGATCACGATCGAGACGCTGGGCAGTTTCTTGCCCTCCACCAGCGGTTTCAGCTTCGCCACGATGTCTTCTTGCTTGGCGGGCGGGGCAACCAGCATCTTGCCCTTCGCAGCGATGATGACAGCGATTTTATCCGACAGCTCGATTGCTGCGTCCTTCACATTTCCGCGCAACGGCATCGTGACCGTGTCTCCGAAAACAGCACCCGTTTCAACACCGATGATCTTGGCGACGAGCATGACTTCTTTTTGCACAGGGATGGTACTGCCTGTCACAATCACCTGCGCACCCAGCAGGTGGCCGACGCGGGCGGCTGTGGCTGCGTCGACCGTGCCGGATTTTCCGAGCTCGATCTCGCTAAGCGCCTTGTCGACCTCCGCGCGCTCCACCGTCATCAGGCCGGATTTGGTAGACAGAAACGCGCCGATCAGCGTGGTGGCGTCGGCGCTCATTTCCTCCAGCTCCTTGCCGGCCTTGAAGGGCAGGACGGCGGCCGTATAGGTGGGTTCAGCCGCCACTTGTGGCGTGGCGGCGGCGCCGGAGTCTTCTGCTGCAAAAGCGGGCGATGCCAGCGTCAGCAGGGCGGTAAAAGCGAGTGCGTAAACTGTTTTCATGATAGTTCTCCTTTATTTGGCGATAATGGCGAATAATTCGGCGAATTCTTTTTGAGCGAGAGGGTCATCGGCTTTTAACGACGCCATAAGCTTGAGTTGCGTGCGCACTGTGATTATGTTTTCTTTTTCAAGAATTTTAACCTTCGCAATGCCGAAGGATTTTTCCTCGAGAAAAAGAGTATTGTTTTCAGGCTTTTCATTTTCTTCGGGTTCACCAACAACGATCACGGCGACGGCCACATCCCGCGGCGTATTGGCAGAGCCGTAATACCGGATTTTATTGCGGTCAAGAAACGCGGTAAATTCGCCCTCCTTATCCTTCACAACCAGCGCATTTTTATCGTTATCCGCCCAACTTCTCACTCCATCCAGCAGCGTTGCGGGATAAGCCTTCAGGTTGACGTCTTGTATTTTTGTCCAAGCGCCTTGGTTGCGGTAAAGGACACGCAGGTAAAATTCAGTTTCCCTTTTGACCAGCGGCGCAGTGAAAATAAATTCCTGATGCTGACAATCTTTGCCCGTTTGTCTTACTGCATCATCAGGCAACGGCATTTCCAGTCGCGTAGAGGTCTGGGTAGCCATGACTTTAAGCTCTTTACAGGCCGCACCTTCCGGCTGGTCAACGCGCAGGGTTATGTCATGCCCTTCCGTGACATGGTGGCAGATGTAACCATTCACACCGTCAATACAGGCACCACCTTCAGCTACACTCACAATAGGCACCTCGTCCGCGAGAGCCGTGCCTGAAAAAAAGAGCAAAATCGCCAGAACAGCATAACGTTTCATGTCACATCTCCAGCACTTCGGTGCGGATTTTGACGGCGGGCGCGTCTGTCACTGCGCCCTTACTGCCGTCCCAGAAAACCTTTTCGCCGGCGAGTATTACACGGCCCTCGCCATTGACCAGTGTATCGAAAACAAGGTCGCGACCGTCCAGCTGCACCTGCACGGTTTGTCCGCTGAAGCTCATGACGTCGATATCCTTGCCCTTGTCGGTAAAGCGGATCAGCACAGGCTGGCCGCGCGGGGCTGCGGCATCGGCGGGGGCGAGCACGATCTGCGTCTGGCCGCCGGTGCTGATCACGGCCTGCAAACGGCCCTCGAACAATTGATTGAATTCGGCCAGCAGCACTTTCTCGCGCTGTTCGCGCGGCGCTTCGCCGAAATGCAGATGGCCGCGCTGCCATGCGACGCCGAGGAACAGGCAGATGACCAGCGCCGTCAGGAAAGCCACGCGCAGGGGGCTGCCGCGATGCACGACGGCATGATGGGGAGAAAACTCTGTCGGGCGGCGGTTGGGTTTTACGACGCTGTATTCGACTGCGGCAAGGCTCAGAATGCGCTTGCGGGCGGCGGCGTCCATCTTTACGTCGCGGTCTTCGCCAAACAAACTGATGATTTTATCGTCATCCATTGCCGTACCACTCCCGCAGTTTTTTCTTGGCTTCGAACAATCGCCATGTAACGGTTTTTTCGGCGCAGCCCAGCACCTTGGCGGCGTCGCGGTGGGACATGCCGTGGCAGAAGACCAGCACCACGGCCTCGCGCTGCTCGGGGCTCAGCCGTTTCAGCATGTCGTAGAGGGCGAGCATCCGCTTGTCGGCCTGTTTTTCCAGCAGTTCCTCGGTCGAGGGGGCGTTCTTGGGCGTTTCTTTCTCATACGCCGTTTCGCGCGTGCGGCGCGATTTTTCGCGGCGGTGGCTGTCGCGCGCTTCGTTCACCACCACTTGGTAAAGCCAGGTGGTGAACCTGCCCGCCGGTTTGTAATGGTGGATGTTGCGCGCCAGCTTCAAGAAAACCTCCTGCGTGATGTCCTCGGCATCGGCCTTGTTGCCGCTGCACCATTTCAGGGCGATGGCATAGACGCGATCGATATGGCGGTTCGCCAGCGCGTCGAAAGCGCCGTCGTCGCCTGCTGCCGCGCGGTGCGCCAGCGTTTCGTCGTCTTCGTCATCCAAAGCCATTACCCTGCCCTGTTACCCATGAAACGCAGCCGGTTTGAAAAAGGTTTGAGGAAAAGCGCCCCGCCGCCCAGTATAGGGGGCACGTATTAACGCTTAATTGATTGAAATATCTGGCTATTTCCGGAACAAAAAAAATTATTTGGCGGGCTTATCCAGCGCGGCGGGCGTGGCGACCGCCTTGTCGAGGTAAGCCAATGATCCGAATAGGAATTCCGAAGCAATCTGGTAAACCCGTTTTTGCTCGACCGTCCCCGCCCCCGCATAACCGGCGATCACCGTCATGCGGTGCAGCGCCATGAGGGAGGAGAGGGCGACGTTGACGTTGTTTTCCTTCAGCCAGCTGACGACCTTGTGGAAGTCCGCAAGGGTGTTGATGGTGACAGGAATTTCCTCGTACTTCACCACTTCGTCGCCGTCGATGGCGCGCTCCTTGGAGAAAGGCACGTCTTCGGCGCGCGTCAGGCCGACAAATTCGGGCTTGCCGCAACGGTCAATCCAGCGGAAGAAACCGATGAGCAGCGTGTTGTTGCGCACATCGCTGAAATATTTCTGCATCCCCGTTTCTTCGCACAACTCCCGCGCCATGCCGTAGGTGACGCCGGCGCGCAAATCGTCGGGCTTGTTCGCGATCGTCATGTCGGAATAATTCATCGAGCCCGAGCCGCCGAGCGAAACGGTATGCGAGCCGATTGCCTTGGTCGAGCCCTGATGCAGCATGGCGACGCGGCGGTTTTCGGTGATGAGCAGCGTGGTGATGCCAATGTGGCCGGAAACTTCCTTGAAGAAGCCTTCCCTGAAGCGCACGCTATCCTCGCCCTTGATCATTTCCTCCTGCACGGGGAAATAGGTCGTCAGGTCTGTATAAACCTCTTTCTCGCCCGCGATATTGTTGCGGAAGATGCGGCTGCGGAACGCCTCTGCCGTCAGCAATGCATCAAAATAGAATGATTTGCGCACCGTCACAGGCCCCTCGCCTGCCAGCGCACCCGCCATATCATAGAGCGCGAGTTTTTCGCCGTTGGTGGTATGCTGTAGTTTGTTGGCGACGCGGATGGCGATATAGCGCAATTGATGGCGGGAACGGATGTAATTGGTTTCACTGGTGTCGATTTTATAGGGCAGCTTCTCGCGCACCATCAAAATATCGTCGACGGCGTCGCTCACCAGCGGGCTTTCCTTGCAAAGGCCCTTGCCCGCGACGGGGTTTTTGAAACCCAGTTTTTCCTCCGACACGGCGGGATAAACCGCCGACATCAGGAAGCTCAGCTCCTCGTAGGCAATATGCGTCGAGGGCGCGACGGAGTATCTGACGCCGCCGTGCGAGGGGCGGTAGTCTGCCGGCAAAATCGACACTTCCCCGCCCAGCTGGATGCCAATGATAACGGCCTCGATCAGCATGGCGATAAAGTCGTAAACGCCGTTCCAGGCGAAGACGGAATAGATAAACAGCCCGAAGGCGAGGAAAGTAATCAGCAGGTCTTTGCGGTAATCGGTGTCCCATTTACACAAAAACATCATCAGGTCGACCCGACCCTTGATATTCCGGTAAAAGTTGAGATATTTGACAGGCAAAGGCATCGACTACACCACCAAAACGGCCGAAGATGATTTAAGCACACTTCGCAGCCATATTGAACGTTTGGCATGAACGCCTGATTAACAGTCTTTAAGGAAACCGGATGGCCCCGTTACCCCCCTTTCGCATCGAACTGACCCGCGGGCCTGCGGTTGAAAGCAGCCATCTTGTCCATGCGCTGCTGATGGATGGCAAGGGCAAGGTGGTGGCCGCGCACGGCGACCCCGACCGCCCGACCTTCCCGCGCTCGGCCCTGAAGCCGCTGCAGGCCATCGCGCTGATGGAAAGCGAAGCGGCAGCGGCGCTGTCGGATAGCGAAGTCGCGCTTGCCTGCGCCTCCCATTCCGGTGAAGAGAAACACACCGTTGCCGTGGCCGCATGGCTGGCACGCATGGGGGTGAGTGAAAACGCTTTGGAATGCGGCCCGCATTCGCCCTATATCGCGCCGTCGCGCGCGCCCTCTGTTCTCTGCAACAACTGCTCGGGCAAGCATACGGGGATGCTGGCGCTCTGCCAGCATATGAAGGTGGAAACGGCGGGCTATACGAAACCGGCGCATCCCATGCAGGCGCGAATTTTATCGACGGTGGCGGAATTCTGCGGCACAGCGGTCACGGCGGGCACTTGCGGTATTGATGGTTGTTCAGCCCCCAACCCCGTTATGCCGTTATCACACTTTGCGAGGGGCGTTGCTAAGTTTATCGGCGGCGACCTGCCGGAGCCGCGCCAAGCCGCCTGCAAGCGCATTATGGCGGCCATGACCGCGCATCCCGATCTTGTCGCCGGCACGGGCCGTCTGGATACGATTTTGATGCAGGCCGCGAAGGGCGCGGTGGTGGCCAAGGGCGGCGGCGAAGGCGTTTATGCCGCTATCATCCCCGACAAGAACCGCGTGCTGGTGCTGAAGGCGGAGGACGGGGCGGTCAGGGCCGTGCAGGGCGCGGTTTACGCGGCGCTGGAAAAATATAAACTGGTGGGCGATGATGTATTGCAGGCCATTCGCCCGACCGCCCTGCCCGTGCAGAAAAACTGGCGCGGGCTGGAGGTTGGCATTATCAGGATCGCGTCATGACAGACAACGTCAAACCGCCGAAACAGAAATCGACATGGTACCGCGTGCGGCACCTGCTATTCGCGCTCTTCGTTATCTCCGCCGCGCTGGCGCTGGTCAAGCTGCAGCAATCAGGCAAGAACCTGGCCTGGAACCTGCCGCCGTCGAAGGAAAACCCCGGCATTTCCTTCGCGCTCGAGGCCAAGGTGGAACGCATCCCCGACAGCGCCGCCTTTGTCTTTCACAAGGAAGGCTATATCTATGTCGCGGCCGTCGACGGCAACGATGTGACACAGATCACGTTCGAGCGCCCGCAGGGCGCATGGGAGCATGTGGCCGTTTCACCCGACCGCCGTTATATCGCCGCCAACGAGCAGAATGTGGCGGTGGTGGGCACGCCGGATGCGCGGTCGCGGTTGTGGCTCTACGACCTTGAAAAAGGCACGCGCGCAAGGCTTGCGCCCACCATGGCTTCGGCGGGCAACGGCGGCGTGGACTGGGACCGCAAGGGCTTTATCTATTTCGCGGGCCGCGACAGGCATCCGGTTGAAAAACCTGTCACCAACGACGATTTTATCATCAATGCAGGCGCGAACGATATTTACCGCATCCGTTTTGACGGCACGCAGCTGAAACGCCTTGTGCAAAGCAAGGAGCGGGAGGAAGCGGATGTGTCGGTATCGGAAGACGGCCGCATGATCGCCTTCGCCACCGCCGACCCCGCGACGGACAGGTACGATATTTACGTGGCCAATAGCGACGGCACGAACGCGCGCCGCGCGGTAGAGGGCGGGAAGGTTCGCGCCGCCAGCGTGCATGATCCGGAATTATCGCCTGACAATAAATCTATCGTCTTCAGCCGCGTGAACAATACCGTGCCGCCGAACTTCCCCGACAATAAACTGGCGAATACGGCGAGCGACATTTACACGGCGCGGATTGACGGGAAAAACATGCAGCGCATCACGCGCCCCGGGCCCATTGCCATCGTGCCCGACTGGGACAAGCGCGGCATCCTTCTGCTGGATGCCAGCGACAAGGGCAAGTATCAGGGCGCGGCGCTGGCGGAACCGGCGGGCAAGGATCAGGAACCGCCGGTGATCTGCCTGAAGGCCTCTGCGCCGAAATGGATTCCGTTGCAGAAATGATTTAAGGCTTGGGGCCACCCGCTGCAGGTTTTTTCACAACCGGCTGCGCCGTTGCAGTGTCGTTAACCGGCGGCGCGGCAGGCGCCGGAGCCGCAGCTGTCTCCGGCACAGGCACAGGCACAGGCTTCGGCCCTTCCTTCTTCAGCCTTTCCTGACGGATGCGCTTGATGTTCTTCGCACGCACGTACCGCAGGCGTTTGCGGTCGGGATGCACGGCGGCCACCATGTCGCCCAGCACGTTCAGCGCCGTCTGCGTCATGTCCAGAATGCGGTCGGCGGGGATGATCATCGAATAGACCTTGCCGATCTGGTCGGTGGCCATGCCCGTCTGGCGCATCACGGGGTCGAGCAGCGTGATGTTGGAGGCCGGAATGCCGGGCGCGCCCAGCGCAATCGCCATCACGGCCGCCGCCGTCTGCACGTATTGCATCGGGTTCGGGTTCACGGCGAACATGGTCACGGCATAAAAGGCCGTCAGGCCCATATAGAGCGAAGTGCCGAACATGTTGAAGACGCCACCCAGCGGCACGACGGTGTCGCGCGTTTTCTTCGACACACCGATGGCCTTCAGGCATTCGCGTTCCTTGGGCATGGTGGCGCTTGACGACGACAGACTGAAGCCTGTCAGAGCAGCAGAGCCCAATTCCTTGAAGTCCTTGCCGCGGCAGCCCATCTTGTAATATCCCGCCGCCAGCGCCGCACCGCCAACGGCCATGCCGGCAAAGGCTGTGGCGTAATAGCCCGCGAAAGCGCCCAGCAGGCCAAGGCCGCCCGTCGCCATCGTTGCGGACATCAGCACAGCCACCGCAGGCAGGCCCGCGACGTCGATGAATTTGGGGAAGTATTTGTTGATGACGTCGGTCGCCTTCTCCGCCGCCTTGCCGGCCTTCACCAGATAAGGCGCGGTGGTTTTGTTGATAAAGACGTTCGCCACTTTGCCCGTGACTTTCTGCGCGGTGCGGAATGCCTTTTGCAGTTTGGTGGGCGCGGTTGCGGGATCAGCTTCCTTGTTGAATTCGCCCGCAACGGTCGCTTTGGCGCGTTTGTAAATCAGCGCAGCGCCCGTAAATGCGCCGATAATCGGCAGCATATACTGCATCGGGCTGAACCCGCCACCGCCCATGCTCACGCTGGCCGCCGCGCCAATGGTCGCGGGGTCAACCGGCGGGATGAGCATGCCCATGCCGAGCACCACGCCAAGGCTGATGGCAAGGCCCGCCGCCGTAATGGCGGCGAAGCGGCCCAGCGTCGGCGCTTCCTTCATGATGCTGTACTGCGAAAACGAACGGTAAATGTTGAGCCCGATAAAGGGCGCGGCCAGCCAGGGCAGCGCGCCGAAGAAGAGCGCCGGTGCTGCGGCCAGTACCGGCAGCAGCGCGAGGTTCAAGCCCGCAAAGCCCAGCGCCGCGCCGCCGACGGCGGCGATCAGGAAGCGCATTTCCCAGAGTTTGTCCATCCCCGACCTCGGTTTCTCGCCCTGCACCAGCTGTTGATGCACGGCGTCGTATTTGATGCCGTTCTTGTGGCAATATTTTTCAAAACTTGCGACATCCTTCATCGCTTTTTCCACCGGGTCTTTGGCGGTGAAAAGATTGAAGCGGGCGGAGAGGAAGCCTTTTTCTTTCTGCGCCGTTTCATGCAGGTCTTTCAGCTGTTTTCTCAGCTTGTCGCCGTCGGTGGCGTTTTTCGCCAGCGCGTCATAGAAAGCCTGTTCGTTAAAGGGGGTTTTACGCTTGTCATCCGCAAGCGCGCGGGCCTTGAGGTTCTGCTTTTCCATTTCCTCGAGGATGCGTTGCAGCTCGGCCATTGTGAGCGCCGCGCGTTTCTTTTTAATTTCTTCCCAGCGCGCGTCGCCGTTGGCGCCGGCCTTGATGACGTTTGCGGCAAGCTGTTCGCGCGCGTTGTCGTTCGCGCCGATCAATGTTTCCAGCAACCTGCTGTTGAAATCACCGCTGTTGAGCGCCGTCGTTGCGGCGAGTTCAGCCTTCTTGCGTTGCATATCCACACCCTAAAAATCAGTCGGAAAAATATGAGGTGGATTTTAATATTTAAGGATATTCTGTCAAGCCCTTATGGAATAAAATTACCGGAACAGGCGTTAATTTAAATCATTGTTTTAAAAAGGATTTCAGGCCGATTTTTTGCGGCCAAGATCAAGGGTTTCGTTATGCCATTGGCGCAGGCTGGGGCGGTGGCCAATGCTGATGATCGTGGCCTTGGGCAGGCGTTCCCGCAGCAGGGTGTAGAAATAGGTTTCGTTGTCTTCGTCGAGCGCCGATGTCGCCTCGTCGAGGAACAGCAGGTCATGCTTTGCCAGCAGCGCGCGGGCAAAGGCGATGCGCTGCTGTTCGCCGACCGACAGCACATGTGACCACGACTGCACGTCGTCCAGCCGCTCTTTCAGCTGCGGCAGGCGGCAGAGGTCGAGCATCGCCCGCAATTCGTCGTCCGTCGCGCCTGAACCTTTTGGATAAAGCATGGCGTGACGCAGCGTGCCCAGCGGCAGGTAAGGTTTTTGCGGAATAAAGAGCGCGTTGCTGTTGGCCGGCAGGTTTATATTCCCCGCGGCATAGGGCCAGATGCCCGCCATGGCGCGGAGCAGCGTGCTCTTCCCGCTGCCCGAAGGCCCCTGTATGAGCAGAGAACCGCCGGCGGGAACGGTAAAGCCGATGCCCTGCTGCAGCACCCGCCCGTCGGGCAGCGACAGCGTGACGCCGCTGGCGTCGACGGCGGGGTTGTCGGAGAATTGCGGCTTGAACGACGAGGCGGCCGTGTCCTGCGCCGCATTGATACTGCGCGTAAAGCCGGCCAGACGCTCGATCACCGCGCGCCATTTAGCAAGGCTGGTATAGGCATCGATAATAAACGACAGTGAATCGCTCACCTTGCCGAAGGCGGAGGCTGTCTGCATCATATCGCCCAGCTTCAGTTTCCCGCTGAAAAAGCCGGGCGCGACCACAACATAAGGGAAGATGATGGCAATCTGGCCATAGCCTGCGGTAAACCACGTCAGTTTCTTCTGTCGTTTCATGATCTGCCAGAAATTATCGAAGACATAGGCGAAGCGTTCGCGGAAGGTGCCAAGCTCTTCCTGCTCACCGCGATAAAAGGCGACGCTTTCGGTGTTTTCGCGCAGGCGGACAAGGCTGAAACGGAAATCGGCTTCAAAACGCTCTTGGTCGAAATTGAGTTTCACCAGCGGACGACCGATCCAGTGCGTGATTGCCGTGCCGATGATGGCATAGACCAGCGCAACCCAGACAAGATAACCGTGAACCGCGACCGTCGTGCCATTGAAAGGCACATTAATGACACCCGACAAATTCCAAAGAATGCCGAGGAAAGAAAAGAGCGTGACAACGGCGCTGAGCAGGCCGAGCGTCAGGCCCAGCGTCAGCGCGATAAACTGCCCCGCGTCGTCGGCGATACGCTGGTCGGGGTTGTCGGCGGGGTTGCCCAGCACCTGCAGGCGGTAATAAGCTTGGTCACCCATCCAGCGGCCCAGCATATCATGCGTCATCCAGCGTCGCCATTTTACCTCCAGCATCTGGCGGAAGTAGATTTTGTAGACAACAACGATAATGTAAAACGTTGCCAGTATCGAGAACAGCATGATGCCATCCCAGAAGCCGTTCTGGTCCATGTCCTGCAGCGAATTGTAGAAATCATTGTTCCAGTAGTTGAAGCGTACGTTCAGGTACACTTCCCCAAGGTTCAAGCCAATGATGACGGCCAGCAGCAGATAGGCCTTCCATTTCTCGGATGACGTCCAGAAGGGCTTGGTCAGCGCCCAGAGATCCTTGAAGAACGGTTTCATGGTTTGGGGGCTTGAGGCGCGGCTTTCGGCGGCTGGGGCTTGTCGAAGCCGAGTTTATCGAGCGCGGGACGCACTTCGGGCGCGGACATGAACAAATCCCACAGCAATCCGCTGCGATGGTTTTCGATCATGGTGACGATGGGGCCCTGGTCGATCGCCAGATGGCTTTTGGCCACCCAGTTTTCGCCCTCATTAAAGCTGTCGACAAAACCGTATTTGCCCCAGAGCTTGTCGCCCAGATTTTCATGGAAATGGCGCAGCGCGCGCATCGATTCATCGGGTGTGTAGGGGAAGGACGACAGCGCGGCGGTGGGCGCAATCACGCCCTTGTCGTTGACGGGCGAATAGGCGCCATAGCCTTCGTGGCTGTCGCAGGCGGTGAGACCCCAGCAATCGGGGCCATAGCCCTTGTGGCCGTTCGGGTTCTTTTCGCAGTGCTGCTGGTTGACCAGCGCATGGGCGCGGTTCTGCTGGAAATAATCGGCATGGCCGTCGCTCAATTCTTTCGGGTTCAGGCCGAGGAAGGAGTAATGGGAGAAAAACAGCGGCCCGCCCGCATCGGGGCCGAGCGGCAAAGTTACACCATTATAATCCTTGCCGTTCTTGAAATCGCCGCCCTTGACCCAGCTTTGGTACACATCCGTCGACACCGGATGCGTGGGCGACGCTGCGGCCAGCACATGGGTGATCAGGCATTCGTTCCAGCCGCGAATGGGCAGGTTCATGTCGAAATTATGCGTCGGGCTCCAGTGCCAGTAGAGGTTTTTCTCGCCCTTGGTGTACCAGTCCCATTCCACCGCTTCCCAGAGCTTGTTGATTTTATCGCAGACAGGCTCGCCCGCGAAATACTGCCGCGCGGTCAGCAGGCCCATCATCAGGAAGGACGTTTCGACCAGATCGCCGCCGTCGTCTTTCGGCGAGAAGGGAATTGTCTTGCCCGTATTGCCGTTCAGGAAATGCGGGAAGGCGCCGTGGAAGGTATCGGATTTTTCGAGGAAGCCGACGATCTTTTCAATCTGCGCCAGCACATCGGCGCGGGGGATAAAACCCCTCTCCGCCCCTGCCACCAGCCCCATGATGCCGAAGCCCGTGCCGCCGGTGGTGACGCAGTCGAGGTCGTAGTGGTAACCGGGAACGACGTTGCTGCGCTCCCGCGCCAGGCCGCAATTGGGATGCGCGAAGTCGTGGAAATACTTCAGCGTCTCGCGCTGCACGCGGTCGAGCAGCTCGTCATCGCTCAGCGGTTTTTTGACCGCCTTGTCGTTGAAATCCTTGGGTTGCATGGCTCGCATCATAGCACGCAGCTATGGTTTGGCTATGGTTAATTTTCTATGTGTTTCAATACGTTAGGTTATTTGCGCCACTGCACAGAGGCCGATTTCAGCCTGTCGGAGGCGGGGCCTGCATGGATGATAAATTCGCCTGCCTCCCACACATGTTCCAAACTGCTGTCGTAGAATTTCAGCATATCGGTGGTGACGGTGAAAACAACCTCGCGGCGCTCGCCCGGCTGCAGGAAAATTTTCTCGTAGCCGCGCAAAATTTTGACAGCTCGCGTGACGCTGGCGACCGGATCGCTGATATAAAGCTGCACCACCTCGCCGCCCGCGTATTTGCCGGTATTGGTCACGGTGATGCGGGCCTGCAGGTTTCCCTCGCCCTGCATGGCCGTATTTGAAAGCGAGAGATCGCCATATTCAAACGAGGTATAGCTGAGCCCATGGCCAAAGGCATAAAGCGGCGTGTTTTCGACATCAAGGTAGCGGGACTTGAATTTCCCCTCCGGCCCTTCGGTGCCCAGATAAGGGCGACCGGTGTTTTTCTGCGCGTAGTAAATCGGCACCTGCCCGACATTGCGCGGGAAGGTCATGGTGAGTTTCGCGGCGGGGTTATGATGGCCGAACAGCGTGTCTGCGATGCCATTGCCCGCTTCCGTCCCGCCGAACCATGCGGCAAGGATGGCGGGGAAGTTTGCATCTTCCCATGACAGGTCGAGCGGACGGCCGCTCATCACCACCAGCGCGACGGGTTTGCCGGTGGCGGCCAGCGCCTTCAATAACGGCAATTGATCGGGCGGGATGCGGATATCGCTGCGGCTGGCGGATTCACCGGACATTTCCTGCGCTTCGCCCACGACGGCGACGGTTATATCGGCGGCTTTCGCGGCGGCGACGGCTTCGGCGATCAGCTCCGCTTGCGGGCGCGGATCGATATCGATGCGGTTATTGCCGAAGATGGCGACGCGTTCGGCAACCTTGGCGCTGTCGGTAATATTCGCTCCCCTCGCGTAAATGATCTTGGCATCGCCCGCTGCTGCCTTGATGCCCTCCAGCACCGTGACACAATCTTTCCATTCGCCGGCGACGGCCCATGTGCCCGGCATATTCTTGCGGTCATCGGCCAAGGGGCCCACGACGGCAATCGTGCCGGATTTTTTGAGCGGCAATATGGCCTTGTCGTTTTTCAGCAATACGCAGGATTGCGCGGCAAAATCACGTGCGGCGGCGCGATGCTCGGGGCAGAGGATTTTTTCCGCTTCGCGTTTTTTATCGAGGTAACGGTAAGGATCATCGAACAGGCCAAGGCTATGCTTGGCCTCAAGGATACGGCGGCAGGCAGCGTCAATGTCATCCTGCGTAACAGTCCCCTCCTCCAGCGACTGTTTCAGCGTAGTCAAAAATCCTTCGCCCACCATATCCATATCGGTGCCGGCCTTGAGCGCGAGCGCCGAAACATCCTTCAACCCGCCCATGCCATGCACCGTCATTTCGTTGATGGCGGTGTAATCGGTTACCACCAGCCCACCAAAGCCCCAGTCGCGGCGCAAGACATCGGTCAGCAGCCAGCGGTTGCCGCTGGCGGGGATGCCATCGACGTCGTTAAAGGCTGTCATTACAGTTGCGGCACCCGCATCGACAGCAGCGCGGTAGGGCGGGAAGTAATCTTCGTACATGCGGATACGGCTCATATCGACCGTGTTGTATTCGCGGCCCGCTTCGGGCGCGCCGTAAAGCGCGAAATGCTTGACGCAGGCAAGCACTGTATCGTGGCGCGCAAGGTCGTCATCCTGATAGCCCTGCACCATCGCGGCGGCGACTCGGGCGCCCAGCCATGCGTCCTCACCCGCGCCTTCCGCCACGCGGCCCCAGCGGGCGTCGCGCGAAATATCAACCATGGGGGAAAACGTCCAGTGGATGCCCTCTGCCGAAGCCTCGACCGCGGCGAGTCGCGCGGATTTTCTCACGCGTTCAAGATCCCACATGCAGGACAGCGCCAACGGAATGGGAAAAACCGTCTTGTGACCGTGGATCACATCAAGCCCGAAAATCAGCGGAATTTTAAGCCGCGATTCTTGAACGGCAATATCCTGCCAGGGCTTGACGTTGTCGATGCCCCAGCAGCCGAACAGCCCGCCGACGCGGCCGGTGCGGATTTTACCGCCGGCGTCTTTCGTCACCTCCGCGCCTGTATTCGAAAAGCCGCCGGGCGCAATCAGGTTCAGCTGGCCGATTTTCTCGTCCAGCGTCATCTGCGCCATCAATGCCGATATGAATTTTTCCATGCGCGCAGTCTATACAACCTGCGCGCCGCATAAAAGCGGTTTAATCAGTATTTGGGAAGAGAAAAGAAGAAAGACGCGCCTTCGCCGGGCGCCGATTCCACCCAGATGCGCCCGCCGTGCATCTGCACGACCTGCTTGCAGATAGACAGGCCAAGGCCTGAGCCTTCAACCTCGTCCTTCGAATGCAGCCGCTGGAAGGGTTCAAACACCTGCTTGTGATATTCGGGGGCGATGCCCTGCCCGTTGTCGGAGACGCAGAAGATGAATTCGTTGCCCTTCTCCTCCGCCTTGACGCTGATTTCCGGCGTGGCGGCGCCGCGATACTTTATTGCGTTCGACAGCAGGTTCTGCATCACCAGCTTGAGAAGCATGGGGCAGGCCTTCACGACCGGCAGGCGGCCGATAGTGATTTTCGCACCGCTTTCCGTCACCGATTCCTCCAGTACTTCCATCGCCTCTTGCGTGATAACCGTGGAATCGACATAGCTTTTGTTCTTCACGCTGTCCCGCGCTTCGGAATAGGCGAGCAGCCCGTCAATCAGCTGGCGCAGGCGTTCGGCATTGACCATCAGACGCTGAACATATTTATGGCCATCGGCATTCAGCTGGTCACCGCATTCGTCCTTCAGCAGGCCGCAATAGGTGGTGATATGGCGGAGCGGCGCCTTGAGATCGTGCGACGCCATATGCGCGAAATCGCCAAGGGCCTTGCAGGATTTTTCAAGTTCCTCGTGGGTTGCCTCGGCTTCATGCCGCAGGCGGGATTTTTCGGCGGCGTTCAACACGCAGCGCGCGATGGAGGCGCCGCTGATCTTGCTCTTCGGCATATAATCACTGGCGCCGAGCCGCAGGGCCTCGGCCGCTGTTTCCTCGTCGCCGCGGCCGGTCACCATGACGATGGCCGTGTCCTTCAGTACAGGGTCGCTGCGCAGGGTCGCGAGAAAGCCGATACCGCTGCCGTCGGGCAGGTCATGATCGAGGATGATGCAATCCATGGGGGCGGTGCGGGCGATGTCGATGCCGTTCTGCACGCTGTCGGCCTCCAGCACTTCAAACCTGCGGGAACCGGCGCGCAACAGGCGGCGGTAATGTGCGCGGTCATCGGCGCAATCGTCGACGACGAGCACTTTGAGCGGCCTGTGTGCCGGAGACAGTTGGGTGTCTGCGTTATTCTCCATACTTCTATCTTACCACACACCGGCATTTTACAGGTCATATTTCAGCGAAATATCTTCCCTAAAAAACGTCTCAAATTTGAAATAGTTCCAATCATAATTTCAGCACATGTTAAGGGCTTACGTGTTAGTCTTATAATTAGAAAAACAATGATTATTTGTCACTGGCATTGATTTTTTAAGCGGCCTGTAGGGGGGCCATCCTCGCAACTTTTTTTTACGGCGGACTTGGCTGCTGGGGATGCTAAACAACATGATGCACCGGATTGAAAGCGAAGCGGCCCGTGCCGCGCCGATGGCTGCAGTTGCGCGCATGCGCCGCCCTATTGCGGTTGTCGACGACGATGCCGACGACCGGCAGGCGCTGAAACGCGAGCTGCAATTCCTGCTGGGCGATTTGCCCGTGCTGCCCTTTCACTCTGGCGACGCGCTGATCAATTTCCTGCAGGAACACGGCAACCAAAGCGAGAAGCCCGGCCTGATCCTGCTAGACCTGCGGATGGCGGGAATCGGGGGCCTGAGGACCTTGAAATACCTGCACTCGCACATCGCGCTCTCGGATATTCCCGTGATGGTGATCTCGGGCTCGCGCGATATGCTGGAGATCAGCCATGCGCTGCAATATGGCGCGCGGGCCGTGCTGCAAAAGCCCCTGTCGCGCTATGAATTTATCAAGGCACTACAGTCGCTGACGCCCGGCGATGAAGAAACCCCGCCCGACCAGGCGGAGTAGAAGGGAGAGCCCGGATGCAAAAAGAAAACAATCCTGTCACAGAACAGGACAACGTGACGCCTGCGGAATGCCGCGTGCTGCTGGTCGAGGACGACGAAGACGACCGCATTTTCGGCAAGGCCCAGCTGGACGCCTGCCCGCAGGTATCGGAAGTGAAATGCTTCGGCGACGGCGACGAGCTGATCCGCTACATGAACGAGCAGGGATTTGACGACCATACCGTCCTCTGCATGACGCCCACCATCATCATCGTCGACCTGAACATGCCCCGCATCGACGGATTCAAGATATTGCAGCGGCTGAAATCGGATCCTTTCCTGAAAGAGATTCCGGTCGCCGTGCTGTCGGGGCAACTGAACTATCAAACCATGCACCGCGCAATGGAACTTGGCGCCGACGCCATCCTGCGCAAGCCGCTGCGCACCGACAAGCTGACGGAGTGCCTGAAGCACGCCTGGCAATGGCCGACGCGCGATATGTGGATGGCCTGAAACCATCGGCACATGAATGGCGTAATGCTTGACAGCGCAAGCGGGTCTTCATACAGTCTGGTTGCGCAAGCCTTTCTGTAACCGCGAGCACCTGTCATGAAAACCGGCACTCCCGCCGACAAGCCGACGGCCATCAAACGTGTCGATATTCCCTATGGCGGCGGCAAGCCCGTGCCGCTGTGCTATGCGGAATGGGAGCCGATCGACGTTTACAAGGGCACTGTCGTCGCCGTGCACGGCCTGACACGCCAGAAGCGCGATTTCGATTATATCGCCACGGCGCTGGCCAATAACGGATATAAAGTGCTGGCGGTCGACGCGCCTGGGCGCGGCGGCAGCGGCAAGATGTACGACCCCAATGCCTATAACCTCGACGTCTATGCCGATATTTTCAACCTGTTCCTGAAACAGCTGAGCCTGCAGCGCGTGCACTGGATCGGCACCTCAATGGGCGGCCTGATCGCACTTAAAATGGCGGAGAAAGGCCTCGGCTCAAAATTACGCTCTCTCACCCTCGTCGATATCACGCACAAACCGAACCACGCGGGTTGCATCAGGCTTACCGGCTATATCACCGAAAACCTGCCGACCTTCCAGAGCATCGAGCAGTACACGGAAATTTTGAAGAAGAACCTGCCCATCGGCCCCGTGCCCGATTACGTCTGGCGGCATTACGCGCAGCACCAGCTGAAAAAATCCGGCGATGTTTACGCCTTCCACTTCGACCCGAAAATCGCGCGCATGGCCGTGCCGGGGTTGAAGGCCGGCGTTGACCTGACGGCAGGCTTGCAAAAAATTGAATGTCCCGTCGCGCTTGTGGCCGGCGGAAAATCGGATCTCTGCACCGCCGCCGAGATTGCGGATTTGAAAGCGTTGAAGCCTGATTTGAAGCTCTTCACCGATGAAGAAGCAGGCCATGTGCCCGCGCTGGCCGATAGTGCGGCGCAACAATTCGTCTTTAACTTCATCAGCAATTCCTGAAACAAAATTTCTTGAACGCGGTTTCAGGCGCGTGACGCGGCGCAACATCTACGCCTATGGAAAGATTTTAGCGCAAAACGAAATAAAAGAAGCCGTTTTTTCCCATACAGCATGTGACAGGGAAAGCTGATTCAGGTTATGCTGAATCGCTTTTACCGCTTGCAGGAAAGGAAGGACGATATGCCGCAGAAGAACGCCACCACCGCCGTGAAGAACGACGAGACCACCACACGCGTCACCTCTGCCCGTTCCTTCTATCGCAACGGCCTCGCCACCCGCGACCCGCGCACGGTATCGCTGGTGCCCAGCAACAACGATCCGCTGCTGGAAAAAGAATCCGATTGCTGCTCGCGCGCGACGGATTAATTAGCTTACATTACCCGAATTTTTTGGCAGGCGGTTTCGGCGCATTGCCGTTGGCTGGCTGTTTTTCGTCCGGCAACAGGCCTTCGCGGCGATAGAGCGCTTTCGGGTCGGGCTCGCGGCCCATCATTTCCTTGTACAATTCCATCGGCTCCACCTGCCCGCCCTTGGCGTAGATGGTCTCGCGCAGTTTTTCGGCCAGCTCCTTGTTGTAGAGGTCGTTCTTGAAGGCCGAGAAAACATCGGCGTCCAGCACTTCCGACCATTTATAGCCGTAGTAGCCGGCGGCATATTCGTCGCTCATGAACAGGTGGTGGAACGAAGGGCTCATCGCGCCCGAACGATCGAAGGGCATCAGGCCCTTGCCGACTTTATCTTCAAGCGCTTCAACGGTGGACAAGTCTTTCGGGTCGGTCGTGTGCCATGCCATATCGAGTTTCGATCTGAACGTCATGCGCACGCCACGATAACCGGCGTCGAAGTTTTCCATGTCGGCAAGCTTTTGCACCATGTCGGCGGGAATGCTCTCGCCGGTCTGGTAATGTTTGGCGAAGGTATCCAGCACCTTCTGCTCCCAGACCCAGTTTTCCTGCAGCTGTGACGGAAGCTCGACAAAATCGCCTTTGACGCGGTAGCCGGTCAGCAATTGGTAGCGGCCCTTGCCCAGCAGCGCGTGGCAGGCATGGCCGAATTCGTGGAAGACCGTGGTGGCCTCCGACATCGACAGCAGCGTGGGCGCATCGCCCGTCGGTTTCTGGAAGTTGCAGCAATTGATAACGATGGCCGGCTGGTCCTGCCCGTTTTCATCAAGCCCGCGGTTGCGGAAGATTTCCATCCAGGCGCCGTTTTTCTTCAGGCCCGGACGCGCGTAATAATCGCCATAGAACAAGCCCAGCGTCTCGCCGGATTTTTTGTCCTTTACCTCGAACACGCGCACGTCTTCGTGGAAGACGGGATATTCGCCCTTTTTCTTTTCCTCGAAGGTAACGCCGAACATCTTTTCGGCATGGGTTTTCAGGCCGTCGAGCACGTTGTCGAGCGTCAGGTAAGGCCGCGCGGCCTCCGCCTCCATCTTGAAGGTTTCTTCCTTCAGCTTGCGGCTGTAGTAGGACATATCGTATTCCTGCAAATCGGCGACGCCGTCTTTGGCGGCATAATCGCGCACTTTCTGCAGGAAGGCGTCGGAGGCGGGTTTATACACGCGCTCGTTATCGTCGAGGAAATCCATCACCGCCTTGGGCGTTTTGGCCATTTTCTCGTCGAGCATAAAGGAGGCGAAATCGTCGAAGCCCAGCAGCTGCGCCTTTTCATGGCGCGCCTTGGCGATTTCAAGAATGACGGGGCGGTTGTCGTAGGCGCCGCCGACGGCGATATTGCTCTGCGCCGTCAAAATCTCTTCGCGCAGCTTGCGGTTTTCGGCATAGGCCATCAGGTCGGTCGGCGGGGGCGACAGGCGGATCAGCCACTGGCCCTTCAGCCCCGCTTTGTCGGCGGCGGCGGCATAACCGTCGATCAACCGTTGCGGCACGCCCTTCAAATCGTTTTCGTCGGTGATGACTTTCTGGTATTCGCCCGTGGCATTCACGAGGTTGTTGCTGAATTGCGTGTAAAGGCCGGAAAGCTTCTGGTTCAGCCCTGCCAGTTTTTCCTTGTCGCTGCGGGTTTCGCCTGCGGTCGGCGTATCCGACAGCAGCGCGCCGGAGCGCACGAAGGTTTTGTAAATCTCGGTCGTCAGCATCAACTGGTCGGGGTCGAGGTTCAGCGTATCGCGCGCGTCATAAACGGCCTTCACGCGGTCGAACAGTTTCTTGTCCATCAACACTTCGTCGGTGAAACCGACGGCCATGCCCTCCAGCTCCGCCGACATGGCGCGCATTTCGGGGCCGCCGTTGGCCAGCAGGATGTTGAAGAACACGCCCGTCACCCGCGCCATCTGGTCGCCGATGCAGCGTTTTTCGCCGATCATCGAATAGCGCATGGCGGCGATGGTGTTTTCAAACGTCGGCGGGTTGCGGTTTTCCTTGATCGCGTCGATATCCTGCCGCGCGGAAGCGATGGCCTGCTCGAACGCGGGCTTGTAATGTTCAGGCTTCACGGAGGCGAGCGGCGGCGCGCCGTTCTTCAGGTCGAATTCCTTGAGGAGCGGGTTGTCGGACATGTGCGGCCCTTTATTTCTTGTTGTCGAATGCCTTGTTCGGCGCCGGTTGTTTCGGCGCGTTTTCGTTGGCCGCTTCATCGGGCAGCAGGCCTTCGCGGCGGAACAGCGCCTTCGGATCGGGGTCGCGGCCCATCATCTGCTTGAACAGCTCGGCCGGGTCTTCCGTGCCACCCTTGGCGTAGATGGTTGCGCGCAGGCGATCTGCGGTTTTGCGGTCATACAGGCCGTTTTTCTCGAAGGCCGAGAAGACGTCGGCGTCGAGCGCCTCCGCCCATTTATAGCCGTAATAGCCTGCGGAATAACCTTCGCCGCCAAACAAGTGGCCGAAGCTGGTCGATTGCGGGCCCGCGACGCGGTTGAAGATCCAGTGGTCCTTGATGACGCTGTCTTCAAAGCCGTCAACGCTCTTGATCGTCTTGGGGTCAGTCGTGTGCCATTTCATGTCGAGCAGGCCAAAGAAAGTCTGGCGCATGCCCATGTAGCCGGCGTCGAAGTTCTCCATATCCTGGATTTTCTTGATCGTTTCGGCGGGCAGAGCGTCGTTATTCTTGTGGTGTCTGGCGAAGGTATCCAGCACTTCTTTTTCCTTCGCCCAGTTTTCCATCAGCTGCGACGGCAGTTCCACAAAGTCGCGCAAGACCGAGGTGCAGGTGAGCGAACGGTAGTTGCCCTCCGCCAGCAGCGCGTGCAGGCCGTGGCCGAATTCGTGGAAGACGGTGCGCAGTTCGTCCTGCGTCAGCAGCGTGGGGTGGCCGTCGACGGGTGCGGAGAAGTTACAGACGTTGGTGACGATCGAAATTTCGTTCTCGCCTTCCTGATTAAGCCCGCGCTTGCGGAAGGTGCTCATCCAGGCGCCGGGGTTCTTGCCCTCGCGCGAATAATAATCGGCGTAGAACAGGCCGACCATTTCGCCGGTGGCCTTGTCCTTGACTTCATAGATCTTCACGTCGGGGGCATAGGTTTCGTACTTGCCCTTGGTTTCGGTCATTTCGATGTTGAAAAGCTTTTCGGCATGCGTGCGCATCCCGTCGAGGACCTTTTCGAGGTCGAAATAGTTGGCAACTTCCTGCAGGTTCAGCTTGAAGGTTTCTTCCTTCAGCAGGCGGCCGTAATAGAACATGTCCCATGACTGGATATCGGTGACGCCGTCCCTTTTTTGGGCGAAATCGGTCACTTTCTTCAGGTAGTCGTCAGCGGCGGGGCGATAGACGTCTTCGTTTTCCTTGAGGAACTTGAATACCGTCGCGGCGTCCTTCGCCATGCGGTCGGAGAGCGTCATTTCGGCGAAATTGGGGAAGCCCAGCAGCTCGGCCTTGCGCTGGCGGAGCGTGGCGATATCGAGCACCACCTGGCTGTTGTCGTATTGGCCGCCGAAAACGATGTCGGTGCGCGCTTTCTGGATTTCTTCACGCAAGGCGCGGTTATCGCAGTATTCGAGCAGTGTGATGGGCGGCGGCGCCAGCTTGATCAGCCATTTGCCCGGCATACCGGCGGCTTCGGCGAATTTCGCGTATCTTTTCTTGACGCCATCAGGCAAGCCCTTCAGGTCGTTTTCGTCTTCGATTACCTTTGCATAGGCGTCGGTCGCCAGCGTCACGTTGTTGTCGAAGGTGGTATAGAGCTTCGACAGTTTCTCGGTGACTTCTTTCAGCTCGGTTTTCTTGTCTTCGGGCAGGGCCGCGCCGTTGCGGGCATAGGCCTTGTAGGTGCGTTCCAGCAGGCGCGCCTGCTCGGTCGAGAGGATCATGCTGTCGCGTTGGTCGTAGACGGCTTTCACCCGCGCGAACAGGGTGTCATCCAGCATCACTTCGTTGCCGAATTTCACGCTCTCGCTGTCGATGGTTTCCTCGATTTTGCGCAGCGCGTCGTTGGCTTTCGCGCCCTTGACGTTGCCGAAAATCGTGGCGACGCGATCCATCAGCTGACCCGCCTGTTCCAGCGCGACGATGGTATTTTCAAACGTCGGCGCGGCCTTGTTGATTTTAATGTCATTGATCTCGGCCCGCGCCTGTTCGAGCGCGTAGTTGAACGCCGGCAGGTAATGTTCGTCCTTGATCCGCTCCAGCGGGGGGGCGCCAAAGGGAAGATCGGATGGCACCAGCAGGGGGTTCGGAGCAGGGATGTCTTTGGGAGTGTCTTTGCCGAACAGTTTATTGAACATCTTGCGGAACATGGGGGTCGCCTCTTGTAATATTAGAATGTGTAGACGCTGTTAAAGACATGCAATATTACGTAAACAGGCCCTTTCGCGCAAGATAAATAAAATCGTGCTTTTTAAATGGTTTGCGCGGCATTCTTGAGTAATTTTATTTCCATAAGCCAGAAACGGGGCAAGATTGTAAGTCGGGAGAAGCCGCGCGGGCGGAGCAGCCGAATCTAGCCGGCCTTGCGGGAAGCCCGCGCCGCTTCCTCCAGCAGCCCCTCGCGACGGAAGAGCGCGGAGGGGTCGGGCTTTCGGCCCATCATCTTGACGAAGATGTTCATGGGATCGTCGGTGCCGCCCTGCGCATAGATGGTGTCGCGCAGGCGCTGCGCCGCATCGGCATGGTAGAGACCCTTGCCGGTGAATTCGGAGAAGACATCGGCCTCCAGCGCCTCGGCCCATTTATAGCTGTAGTACCCGGCCGCATAACCGCCGCCAAAGAGGTGGCCGAAGCTGGTCGACTGCGCGCCCCCTTCCCGCTTGAAGACCCAGGTGGTGGCAATCACGCTGTCCTCCAGCGATTCAACGCTGCGGATATCCTTGGGGTCGGTCGTGTGCCAGACCATGTCGAGGCGGCCAAAGAAAGTCTGGCGCAGGCCCGCGTAGCCCGCGTCGAAGTTTTCCATCTCGTTGATCTTCTGGATCACATCGGCGGGCAGGGCCTCGCCGGTTTTGTTGTGGCGGGCGAAGGTGTCGAGCACTTCTTTTTCTTTTGCCCAGTTTTCCTGCAGCTGCGAGGGCAGTTCGACGAAATCCCACTTCACGTTCGTGCCGGTGATGGAGCTGTAATCGCCCTTGGCCAGCAGCGCGTGCAGCGCATGGCCGAATTCGTGGAAAACCGTGCGCACCTCGTCGATCGAGAGCAGCGTGGGGTGTTCCGCCGTCGGCTTGGCGAAGTTGCAGGTATTGGTGACGATAGAAAATTCGTTCCTCCCGCTTTCGCCCGAAATGCCGCGGTTGCGGAAGGTGCTCATCCAGGCGCCGTTGTTCTTGGCGCCGGGGCGGGCGTAGAAATCGGCGTAGAAAAGGCCGATCATCTCGCCGCTTTTTGTGTCTTTTACTTCGTATACCTTCACGTCTTCGTGATAGACGGGATATTTGCCCTTTGTCACGACCATGTCGATGCCGAAAAGCTTTTTCGCGTGGGTGAGGATGCCGTCCATCACCTTTTCGAGGTCGAAATAGGGGCGCAGTTCCTCGAGGTTCAGCGTGAAGGTTTCTTCCTTCAGCAGGCGGCTGTAGTAGAGGAAATCCCAGGGCTTCAGCTCGGGCAGTTTATCGAGCTTCTGCGCGTAATCCTTCACCTTCTGCAGGTATTTTTCGGCGGCAGGGCGGTAAACCGCCTCGTTCTTGTCGAGGAATTCCAGCACGGCGGCGCTGGTTTTTGCCATGCGGTCATCGAGGACAAAGGATGCGTAATCCTTGAAGCCCAGCAGTTGCGCCTGACGGTGCTTGAGGCCCACCATCTCCAAAATCACGGGGCGGTTGTCGAATTCGCCGCCATAGGCGGTTTCAAGACGCGCCTTCTGGATTTCCTCGCGCAATCCCCTGTTCTCGCAATATTCGAGGATATCGATCGGCGGGGGCGAGAGCTTGATCAGCCATTCGCCCTTGTTGCCTTTTTCTTCCGCATAGCTGCGGTAGAGCGCCTTGGTGCGCTCGGGCAGGCCCTTCAGCTCGGCTTCGTCCTTGACCACGCGGCCGTAGGCGTCAGTTGCCTTCACGACGTTGTTCTTGAAGGTGGTGGCAAGCGCCGCCAGCCTTTCGTTGATCTTGCGCAGTTCGTCCTTCGCGGCCTCGGGCAGGTCGGCGCCGCTGCGCGCGAAACGCTTGTAGGTTTCATCCAGCAGCATGGTTTCCTCGAGGGAAAGATCCAGCGCGTCGCGTTTGATGTAAACGGCCTTCACGCGGTCAAACAGAGCTGAATCCATCATCACGTCGTTGCTGTATTTCACCACGGCGACGTCGATTTCTTCCTCGATCGCGCGGATTTCGTCATTGGCATTATTGCCGGCGATATTGCCGAAAACCGTGGCGACGCGGGAGAGCAGCGCCCCCGCCAGTTCCAGCGCCTCGATGGTATTGGCGAAATCGGCGGGTGCGGGGTTCCGTTTGATGATTTCGACGTCATTACGGGCGGTTTCTACGCCGTAGTGTACCGCCGGCAGGTAATGTTCGACCTTGAGAGCGTCGAGGGGCGGCGCGCCATGGGGGAGCTTGGGCGGATTGACCAGGGGATTGGATTTCAAAGCCTCGGGCGCGCCCGATAAAGTGGTGACGGTCATAGAATCCTCGTTTTTTCTACACTGTCACTGAATCTAGTCTAAAACCGGCCTTAATCAAGGGGTTGTTATGGTTTTGGCTTGCCCAGTTTTATGGTGGGCGACAGGCTGATGCCTTTCTGCAAAACCGTATGTTCGACCACTGCCGCCTCCAGCGCGTCACGTCGGCGTTGCGCGGCCACGCCGCTGCGCTCGTCTTCCAGCGCCTGCATGTGTTTTTCCAGCACGTCAACGGCGGCCGTGCAGCGGTTGCCACGCGCAAGGTCGACCGGCAGCTTGTTGTCCCTGTCCTTCAGCTCCGCATTCGCGCCATGGCCGAGCAGGAATTCGGCGGTTTTTTCCCGTCCGCCCATGCCGGCAAGGTGCAGGGCGGTATAACCGAATTTGTCCGGCTGGTTGATTTTCGCGCCTTTATCAAGCAGGTAGCCGCAGACCTCCGTATGACCGTGATAGGCGGCGCGGTTAAGCGCGTGCCAGAGGTTATCATCGGTTCTCTTGTTTACGTCCTCTCCCAGCTCCTCCACCAGCACCTTGACGCGCGCCAGATCGCCATCCTCCGCCGCTTCCACCACGCACATGACTAGCGGCTTGACCCATTCATCGGGAGATACGGGGCGGCCCGCAATCGCGGCGGCGACAACGCTGACATCGTCTTCCTTGGTTACGCGGAAGAGTTCGTCATCCGCCTTCGCCACAAAGATTTCGTATTCGGGGCAGCTCTTCGCATAGCCTATCGCGCGTTCGGCGGCGCGGTGGAAGTCCGTGCCGGCGGCAGGCTTGAAGAAGAGCTTGCCTTCATGGGTGTAATCATAGACCTGCCCCAAGGGGTATTGTTTGCGATCCAGATAAAACTGGTCGAAGGTGTGGCGGTATTCGTCGATATCCTTGTAATCCGTCAGCTTCATAGGCCTGGCCTTTGGGCATGAAAATCCAGCCTAAGCTTACATAATAAAGGTTAAGGTGCGGTTAAGCGGCTGAAAAGACTATATTTTTGTACGGCGCAACCGCAGGGAATTGACGATCACCGAGACGGAGCTCAGCGACATGGCCGCCGCCGCCATCATCGGGCTCAGCATGATGCCGAAGAACGGATAGAGCACGCCCGCCGCCACCGGAACGCCCAGCATATTGTAGGCGAAGGCGAAGAAAAGGTTCTGGCGGATATTGCGCATCATCGCGCGCGACAGCTTTACAGCGCGAAGCAGGCCCGTGAGGTCGCCATGCAGCAGCGTAATGCCTGCGCTGTCGATGGCGATATCGGTGCCGTTTGACATGGCGATGCCCGCATCGGCCATCGCCAGCGCGGGGGCGTCATTCGTGCCGTCGCCCGCCATGGCGACAACGCGGCCCTGCAATTGCAGTTTTTTGATCGCGGCGGCTTTTTCATTCGGCATGACTTCGGCAATAACTTCATCAATGCCCAGTTTCTTGGCGACGGCGACGGCGGTGGCGCGGTTGTCACCCGTCAGCATCACGATTTTCAGCTTGGCCTTTTGCAGCTGCCGGATCGCTTCATGCGCAGTGCCTTTTATAGGATCTGCGACGGCGATCAGCCCAGCCGCGCGTTCATCCAGCGACAGGTAGATAATCGTGGCACCCTCGGCCTGCAAGGCGGCTGCCTTGGCGGCGAAAGAGGCGACGTCTACCTTCATTTCGCCCATCAGCGCAAGGCTGCCAAGCACGGCCTGCTGGCCGTTCACGGCGCCCCGCACGCCCCTGCCCGTCAGCGATTCAAATCCGGCGACAGGCGGCAGCGTCAGGTGGTACGCCTTGGCAGCGTCCTGCAGCGCGCGGCCGATGGGATGATGGCTGCCCTGTTCCAGGGCGGCGGCGATGGAAAGCAGTTTGCTGCGGTCGAGCCCTTCGGACATGATCGTATCGACCACCTGCGGGTGGCCTTCGGTGAGCGTGCCGGTTTTGTCGATCACGACGGTATCAGCCTTTTCAAGCCGTTCCAGCGACGCCGCGTCCTTTACCAATACGCCCGAGAGCGCGCCACGACCCACAGCCGCCATAACAGACATCGGCGTGGCAAGGCCGAGCGCGCAGGGGCAGGCGATGATCAAAACCGACACAGCCGCCATGATACCCCAGGCCATCGCGGGCGGCGGGCCCAGCAGCGACCAGTACATGAAGCTGATGATCGCGATGGTAACGACGGCAGGCACGAACCATTCCGCCACGGCATCCGCAAGGCGCTGCACGGGCGCGCGGCTGCGCTGCGCTTCGCCTACCATTTCCACGATGCGTGACAATAACGTATCCGCGCCGACCTTTTCCGCGCGCATGACGAAGCTGCCCGCCTGGTTGAGCGAGCCGCCGGTGACGGGGGAGCCCTTTTCCTTGGCAACAGGAATAGATTCGCCCGTCAGCATCGATTCATCGACATGACTGTCGCCATCCGTCACCACGCCGTCGACGGGGATGCGTTCGGCGGCACGGATGCGCAGCAGGTCCCCGACGGCGATTGAACCGACCGGCACTTCTTCTTCCGTATCGCCGTTGATGCGTCTTGC
The DNA here is from genome assembly GCA_041287865.1 of Alphaproteobacteria bacterium. GTDB lineage: Bacteria > Pseudomonadota > Alphaproteobacteria > Micavibrionales > UBA2020 > JAPWJZ01. Next base: position 95,643 of record JBGGMV010000097.1, read on the forward strand.
CGTGGGCGGGGCGAGTTTCATGAGCGCACGGAGTGCGCCGCCCGTTTTCTCGCGCGCCTTCAGCTCCAGCACCTGTCCCAGCAGCGCCAGCGTGATAATCACGCAGGCGGCTTCGAAATAGACCGCCGCCGCGCCGTTGGCAGTGCGGAAGGCTTCGGGAATTTTGCCGGGAAACAGCGTCGCAACAAGGCTGTAACCCCAGGCGACCCAGGTGCCAAGGGCGATCAGCGTGAACATATTGGGGCTAAGACGCTTCAGCGACGCGAGGCCCCGCACCAGAAACGGCCAGCCCGCCCAGACAATGACAGGCGCGGAGAAGAGCAACTGGAAACGCGGCAGCACCTCTGGCGGCAGCAGGCGCACGTAATCGCCAAAACGGCCGTGCATGTGAGACGCCATTTCCGCGACGAAGATCGGGAAGGTCATCATCAGCGCGCCCCAGAAACGCGTCGCCATGCTGTCGAGTTCGGGGTTGGGGCCCACTTCCGCGCTCACCTGCGCGGGTTCAAGCGCCATGCCGCATTTCGGGCAGGCGCCGGGTTTGTCGCTGCCGACGCCGGGGCACATGGGGCAGATATAGGCGAATTTGGCGGAGGCCTCTTTCAAAGCCTCGGGCGACATCCGCGTATGGCCGCCGCAGCAGGCCTTTGGTTGCGCGTCGGTCATGCGGCCTTCTTGGACAGTTTTTGCACCGCTGCGGCGATTTTACCGGCGGCATAAATAATTTCTTCCTCGGTCGACTGGCGGCCGACGGTGAGGCGCAGGGAGCAATCGATATCGGCGTCGGAAATACCCATGGCCTTCAGCACGGCGGAGGGCTTGCGGTTGGCAGAAGCACAGGCCGCGCCCGATGACATACAGACATCATCCGACAGTTCCAGCATGATATCCTGCGCGTTGACGTTCGGCAGGCGGATATTGAGCAAACCCGGCAGGCGCGGTTCGCCGCCGTTCAGCTTCAGCCCAGGCACGCCTTCCTGCAGTTTCTGCTGCAGCAGCGCGGCCAGTTTCGCCATGCGCGGGATATGGGTTTTGAGCCCCTGCTCCGCCGCCACGCGGCAGGCTTCGCCAAAGCCGACGGCCAGCGCCATGGGCACGGTGCCGGGGCGCAGTTTTTGCTGTTCGCCGCCGAAGAAAACGCGGTCGATGGCGACCGGGGGTTTCTGGCGCACATAGAGCGCGCCGATGCCCACGGGGCCATAAAGTTTGTGCGCGGAGAAGCTGAGCAGGTCGATCCCCGCCTCCACCACGTTCAACGGAATCTTGCCGATGGCCTGTGTCGCATCGGTATGGAACAACGCGCCCGCTCCATGGGCGATAGCGGCCAGCTCCTTTAACGGCTGGATCGTGCCGGTTTCATGGCTGGCAGTAATCACGGAAACAACCAGCGTTTTCGAGCCGACATGTTTCTTTAATTCTTCCGGCTGCACAAAACCGTCTTTGGTGACGGGTACGGATTTGACGGTGAAGCCTTTGGTGGCCAGATAAGCCGCCGTGTTGGAAACGCAGTTATGCTCGATATCGGTAATCACGATTTCTTTGCGGTCGGTCGCTTTCGCCGCAAGGCCCATGAGGGCGAGGTTGTTCGATTCAGTGGCCCCGCTGGTCAACGTAATGCATTCAGGGCCTGCGCCAATGATCGCGCCGATCTTGGCAACTGCCGCCTCCAGCACGCCCGCCGCCGCCCTGCCATGCGCATGCGATTTCGCGCCGGGGTTGCCGAAGCTGCCCGAAAAATAAGGCACCATCGCCTCCATCACCGCCGCATCGCAGGGCGTGGTGGAATGGTAATCGAGATACACGGGTTTTTTCATGCAACACCTGTCAGCTTGGTTTCTTCTATTACTTCTGCGCCGCGGCATAACCCCAGCGAGAGCAATTCCGCCGCAATGGAAATCGCGATTTCGCGCGGATGCTTTCCGGTATCGCCAAGGCCGATGGGGCAGTTGAGTTTCAGCAAAGATTCCTTCGCCACGCCGTCAGCCATCAGGCGCTTTTCAAAGCGCGTGCGTTTTGTATCGGAGCCGATCAGACCAAGATACGCGAATTTGCCTTTATAAACCTCGCGCACCAGATCGTAATCGAGATCATGGTTATGCGTCATGATAGCGATATAGCTGTTATCATCTGCGCCGCGCAGCTCGGCCACGGGCGATGACGTAACGATTTTTTCGCAATGTTTGGGCAGAGCGGCGGGGAATTCGCTGTCGCGCTCGTCAATCCATTTGATGCGGACGGGCAGGCCTTCCAGCACTTTCACAACTTCTTTGCCCACATGCCCCGCGCCGAAGAGGTATAGCGTCTTGCCGGTCGGCACGAACGGTTCAAGGAAAAGCGTAACGAAGCCACCGCAGCACTGCGCCAGTTTCGGGCCCAGCGGGTAATCTTTCACGGCGGGGCCGGCGGCCAAGGCGAGTAACTTGCGCGCCTCAGCAATCGCTTCGAATTCGAGATTACCGCCGCCGATGGTGCCGAATTGTTCGTCCGCCGTCACTACCATCTTCGTGCCGGCTTCGCGGGGCGTGGAGCCCTTGGCTTCCATCACTGTAAGCAATACACAAGCCTCGCCCGCCTCGGTCAGGCGCGTCAGCACGGGCAGCCATTCGTGGTTGGCGACGGTCATTTACGCACCGCTTCGATTGCCTTCAAGACATTCTCCGGCGTGGCGGGGGTCTGCAGCGGCGGCAGGCAGCGGTCCTTGCCCGTTGCGGCGATAGCGTCGCGGATAGCGAGGAAAGATGAAATACCCAGCATCAAGGGCGGCTCGCCCACGGCTTTGGAGCGATAAATCGTTTCTTCCTGATTTTCGCCGTCATACAGTGCGACGCGGAAATCGTTCGGGATATCACGGCCGGTGGGAATTTTATAGGTGCTGGGCGCGTGCGTCTTGAATTCGCCCTTGGGGTTCCACCACAATTCTTCCGAGGTCAGCCAGCCGGTGCCCTGCACATAGCCGCCCTCGATCTGCCCGATATCGATGGCAGGGTTAAGAGAGCGACCCACGTCATGCAGCAAATCGGCGCGCAGGAATTTGTATTCGCCGGTCAGCGTATCGACGATCACCTCGGTAATCGCCGCGCCATAGGCGAAGTAGAAGAAGGGTCGGCCCTTGGCCTTGGCGCGATCCCACGAAATTTTCGGCGTGGCGTAAAAACCGGTGGAGGACAGCGAAATGCGATTGGTATAGGCCAGCATGGCGAGTTCTTTAAACGCCATCGGCTTGCCGCCGATATGCACCTGCCCGCCGGTGAAAAGCACCATCTGCGGCGCAACCTTGAAATGCGCGGCCGCGAATTCGATCAGGCGGTTTTTGATGGTCAGCGCGGCTGCCTCCGCCGCCTTGCCGTTGAGGTCGGAGCCGCTGGAGGCGGCCGTGGCGGAAGTGTTGGGCACTTTCGACGTATTGGTCGCGGTGATGCGCACCTTGTCCAGATCGATCTGGAACACATCGGCCACGACCTGGCAGACCTTGGTATGGAGCCCCTGTCCCATTTCAGTGCCGCCGTGGTTGAGCTGCACCGTGCCGTCCTTGTAGACATGCACCAGCGCGCCGGCCTGGTTGAGCATCGTCAATGTAAAGCTGATGCCGAATTTGACAGGCGTGAGCGCGATGCCCTTTTTCAGCACTTTGCTGGAGGCGTTGAATTTCCGCACCTCTGCCACGCGCTTTGAGTAGTCGCCGGTTTTTTCCAGTTCGGCGAAGATATCGCCGATAATGTTATCCTCGACCGTCATGCCGTAGTGCGTGGTGCAGCGGTCTTTCAACGCGCCTTTTGCGTCGTAAAGGTTTACTTTGCGCACTTCCTGCGGGTCTTTGCCAAGGGCACGGGCAATGTCATCGATCACGTATTCTATCGCCAGCATGCCCTGCGGCCCGCCAAAACCGCGGAAGGCGGTGTTGGAGACCTTGTGCGTAAAACACCTGTAACTGGTGACCTTGCTGTCGCCCAGATAATAGACGTTGTCGGCATGGAACATCGCGCGGTCGGCGATGGCGTTGGATAAATCGGGGCTCATGCCGCAATCGGCGGCCTGCGTGAATTCGATACCGGTGATAAGGCCGTTGTCGTCATATGCCACATCATACGAAATGTGGAACGGGTGGCGCTTGCCTGTGATGATCATGTCATCGTCGCGGTCTAACCGGCATTTAACGGCGCGGCGTGATTTCCATGCCAGAGCGGCCGCGACGCAGGCGATCAGCGATGCCTGGCTTTCCTTGCCGCCGAAACCGCCGCCCATGCGGCGCACCTCGACCGTCACAAGGTGATCGGGAATTTTAAGCACCTTGGCGATAAGATGCTGCACTTCCGACGGATGCTGAGTCGACGACCAGCAGTGCATTTCGCCGTTTTCGAGCGGCGTGGCCATGGCGATCTGGCCTTCGAGATAGAAATGGTCCTGCCCGCCGATATCGAGCGCGCCCTTCAGCTTGTTCTTGCCCTTGGCAAGGCCGGCCTTGCTGTCACCCTGCTGCATCACATAGGGATCGCCAACGAATTTCTGCGCCTTGATAGCGTCATGGGTAGTGAGTATAGGCGCGAGCACTTCGTATTCCACCACCGCCAGTTTCGCGGCCTTGTGCGCAATCTCGATCGTTTCGGCTGCGATGGCGGCGACGGACTGGCCGTGGTAAAGCACTTCGGTTTCCGCGAAAACAGGGTCGCCGCCGAAAACAGGGGCGGCATCGTTCACGCCGGGAATATCTTTGCTCGTCATCACCGCATGTACGCCCGGAATGCTGCAGGCGGAAACGTCTATCTTTTTTATCTTGGCATGGGCATGAGGGCTTTTGATGATATAGGCGTGCAGGCAGCCTTGAGGCTCCAGCACGTCATCGGTATAGGTGGCCTCGCCCGTCACATGCAGGTGCGCGCTGTCATGCGGCTTGGCCGCGCCCATGCCGCCGTCGATTGTTTTTGTTTCATTCGGCATAGCGGTAGACCTGCGTCGGCGTTGCGGGTTCGGTCGTTTCGAAGAAGAAACGGTGCAGCAGGTTTTTCGCGATGGTCGCGCGGTAGGCTTCGCTGGCGCGCATATCGCTCATGGGCTTGTAATCGCTATCCAGCGCTTTCATGCCGGCGCGGAGCGTGTCTTCGTTCCACGGCTGACCCGCCAGCGCTTTTTCGACATTGGTCGCGCGGTGCGGCGTGCCGGCCATGCCGCCGTAGGCGATGCGGGCCTCGGCAACCTTGCCGTCCTTGATTTCCAGCGCGAAGGCGGCGCAGACGGCGGAGATATCCTGATCGAAACGTTTCGACAGTTTATAAACGCGGAACTGCACAGTGGCCGGTTTTTTCGGCACGATGATTTTTTCAACAAACTCGCCGGGTTTGCGATCCTGCTTTTTATATTCAATGAAGAAATCTTCGAGGTTCAGCGTACGGCTGCCGGATTTTGATCTCAGCACCAGTTTCGTCTTCAGCACGATCAGCGGCGGCGGGCCGTCGCCGATGGGGGAGCCGTTGGCGATATTGCCGCCCACCGTGCCCGCATTGCGGATATGGACGGAGGCAAAACGCTTCAGCAGGTTTTCCATCGAGGGATCGAAGGCCGCGAGCGCTGCGAAGGCTTCGGTGTAGGTGGCCGCGCCGCCGATCTCCAGCCCCTCGGCCGTTTCCTTGATCTGGCGCAGTTCAGCCACGTTGCCGGTATAGATCACCACCGGCAGTTCCATATGGAATTTCGTCACCCAGAGGCCGACGTCGGTGCCGCCCGCAAGAATGGTCGCGGCGGGATACTGCGCGTAAATATCGGCCAGTTCCGCAACCGTGACGGGCGCAAAGAATTTCTTGCCCTCCGCCTCATACGAAAACATTTTATTCCGCTGGATCGTCGCCAGCGTTTTCGGCTCGGAGGGCAGCGCGCGGTTCGTGTCTTTGTTGGCAACGCGCGCGGCGTCGAGGATGGGGCGGTAGCCGGTGCAGCGGCAGAGGTTGCCGGCGATGGCGTCCTGTATATCCTCGTCGTTCGCGTTTTTGGTATTGTTCATGAGCGTGGAGAGCGCCATGACGAAACCCGGTGTGCAGAAACCGCATTGCGAGCCGTGGCATTTCACCATTTGCTCCTGCACGGGATTCATCTTGCAGTCACGTTTCAGGTGTTCAACCGTCACTACCTCGCGCCCGTCCAGCGTGGGGAGGAAGGCGATGCAGGCGTTGATGCTCTGGTAATCGGTTTTGCCGTCTTTGAGTTTTCCGACGGCGACGGTGCAGGCGCCGCAGTCGCCCTCGGCGCAGCCTTCCTTGGTGCCGGGCAGGCCCGCATTGCGCCGCAAATATTGCAGCAGCGTCGTGGTGGGCGACAGGCCCTCGACCACCGTCTTTTTGCCGTTCAGGATGAAGGTAATGGGATCTGGCATTTCCGGTTTTCTGAAAACAAAATGATTACAAGAAGATACCGTTTTTATAGGCATGAGTCACCCTAAAATGTTAGGATGTTTTCCACTGTTTTGCCCTTTTTTTGAGAGGATTTTGACCCATGGACAAATTCATCGAAGGCCTGCCGAAAGTCGAGCTGCACCTGCATATCGAGGGCAGTTTAGAGCCCGAGCTCATGTTCGCGCTGGCCAAGCGCAACGGCATCAAAATCCCCTTCAACACCGTGGAGGAAGTGCGCGAGGCCTATAACTTCTCGAACCTGCAGGACTTCCTGGACATCTACTATCAAGGCATGAACGTGCTGCAGACCGAGCAGGACTATTACGACCTGACCATGGCCTACCTGAAAAAGGTCGCGTCGCAGAATGTCATGCATACCGAAATCTTCTTCGACCCGCAGGGCCACACCGAACGCGGCGTGAAATTCGACACCGTGGTGAAGGGCATTACCCGCGCGCTTGAAGACGGCGAAAAGAACCTCGGTATCTCCTCCAAGCTCATTATGAGCTTCCTGCGCCATCTGAGCGAGGCGGACGCGATCAAGACGCTCGACGAAGCACTGCCCTACAAGGACAAAATCTTCGCCGTCGGACTCGACAGCTCGGAAAAAGGCCATCCGCCCTCGAAATTCGAGCGCGTTTTCGCCAAGGCCGGCAAGGAAGGATTCAAGATCGTGGCGCATGCCGGCGAGGAAGGCCCGCCGGAATATGTCTGGGAAGCGCTTGATAAAATCAACGTCAACCGCGTCGACCACGGCAACCGTTCGCTGGAGGACAGCAAGCTGGTCGACCGTCTGGTGAAGGACGAAATGCCGCTGACCGTCT
>JBGGMV010000098.1:0-10665 GCA_041287865.1 Alphaproteobacteria bacterium
TGCGCTTTGCGGAGCGGGGGCGGACGGAGATGTTGCGGGCGGCGGGGTTCGCGCATGCCCAGATACTGGCCGATACGGGCACGGCCTTTACCGTAATATCCATGCAGATTAATTTCAAATCTCCCGCCAAGCTTGATGAACTTCTGGACGTCCAAACTCGTATGGTCTCGGTCGGCGGGGCATCGATGGAAATGGCGCAGGGAATCTTTCGGGGCGATGTGTTGTTAGTTGATATGATTGTCAAAATCGCCTGTATTGATCGCAACGGGAAAGCTGCTAGATTACCAGAAGCGGTAAGGGAATTGTTCAAGGATAAGACATAATACCGCCTCCGCCCACCCCGTCAAACCTTTAAGGACTTAATAAATGGATCCCATTCAAGCAACCCAATTGGCCGGCACGGCGGCGCAGCATGACCTGTCAGCCTGGGCGCTGTTTTTACAGGCCGACCTGATCGTCAAGACCGTGCTGATGATTTTGGCGGCGGCCTCGGTCTGGAGCTGGGCGATCATCATCGACAAGTGGATCACGTTTAAAAGCGTCGGCATCAAGGCGAGCAAGTTCGAGACATCCTTCTGGTCGGGCGAGGCGCTGGAGAAGATTTACAAGCGCATTTCCGCCAAGCCGGGCGACCCGATGGCGCGCACCTTCTGCTCGGGCATGAACGAATGGAAGCTGACCGTGGATGCCGCGCCCAGCGTTGACGGCGACCTGCGCGCAGGATTGCAGCAGCGCATCGACCGCGCCATGGCGACGTCGATCAACCGCGAAGTGGGCGTGCTGGAACGCTACATGATCTTCCTCGCCACCGTCGGCTCCACCGCGCCCTTTATCGGGCTGTTCGGCACCGTCTGGGGCATCATGAATTCATTCTCGGCCATCGCGGGCTCGCAGAATACGTCGATCGCCGTCGTCGCGCCGGGTATTGCGGAGGCCTTGTTCGCCACCGCCATCGGCCTTGTGGCGGCTATTCCGGCTGTTGTCGCTTACAACAAATTCTCGACCGACCTCAGCCGTTATCACGACAGGCTCGACGCCTTCGCGGCGGAATTCAGCGCCATCCTTGGCCGCCATCTTGAACGCGGTGGCCAGTAATGGGCGCGAAGCTTGCAGGATCATCGCGGGGCGGGCGCAGGCGCGCCAACGTCATGGCGGAAATCAACGTCACGCCCTTCGTCGACGTCATGCTGGTGCTGCTCATCATCTTCATGGTGACGGCGCCGCTGCTGACGGCGGGTGTTTCCATCAACCTGCCCAAAACCAACGCGAAATCGCTGAGCCAGCCTGACAGCAAGCCGCTGGAGGTCAGCATCGATTCACGCGGCGACATTTATCTGGGCGACCAGAGGCAGAAAGATATCCCCGCGCTGGTCGAGAAATTAAGAGCGATCGCGACCGAAACGCAGGGCGACCGCGTGATTTACTTCCGCGCCGATAAAGGCGTCGCCTATGGCCGCAGCATGGAGGTGATGGCAGGGGTGCAGACCTCGGGCTTCACCAAGATCGCGCTGGTGACAGAAAACAAGGACAGCAAGTAAACGTGACCTACGCCGAGCAACAGCAGCAACCGGGCATGAACAGGAGCGCGCTGACATCCTCGGCGATCCTGCATCTGGTTGTGCTGGTGCTGGCGACGGTGAGTTTTCCGTGGCTGAAAAAAGATCTCGATATCCCGCAGCCGATATCGGTCGAACTGGTGACCATCGACAAAATCGCCCAGACCGACAAGGCCGCCGTCAAGCCGGAAGCCAAAGTGCCCGAGAAAAAAGAAGAAAAGAAAATCGACAAGCCGCCGCCGGCACCGACCAATAAATCCGAGCTGCCGAAGCCGCCCGTCATCAAGCCGGAAAAAGAAATAAAGAAGGAAGAGATCAAGAAAGAGGAAAAGGTCATCGACGAGCTGGCCCCCGCCGAAAAGAAAGAACAGAAAAAGCCCGACAAGAAAGAGGTCAAGAAGCCCGATCCGCCGAAAGAGCCGGAGAAAGACTTCGCCTCCGTCCTGAAAAACCTCGCCGAGCCCAAGCCCATGCCGGCCCCGCCGCCGCAGCCCGACGCCATTCCGGATAAAACCGCGATGACGCCGCAGGGCGCGAACCTGCCCATCGGCGCGCGCATGACGATGACCGAGGAAGACGCGCTCCGCCGCCAGCTGGAGGGCTGCTGGAACCCGCCCATCGGCGCGAAAGACGCGGATACGATGAAGGTCGATGTTTTTATGGTTATCAACCCCGACCGCACGCTGCGTTCGGCACAAATTGTCGATGCCGGGCGTTATTCTGCTGATCCTTTCTTCCGCGCCATGGCCGATAGCGCCATGCGGGCGGTACGCAGCCCAAATTGCTCGCCTTTTGAGCTGCCGCCTGATAAGTATGATGCTTGGAAAACCGCTACCGTCACCTTTGATCCTAGCCAGATGTTCTAACGGAGTTTAGTCATGAAAAAGATTTTTACCCTCGCGCTGATGCTGGCGCTCTTCATTCCCGCCGTTGCGCATGCGGAATTGAAGCTTAGCGTTGTCACCGGCACGCCCGACCCGATGCCCATCGCCATCCATACCTTCGCGGGCGTCGACGGCGACCTTGGCAAGAACATGTCGGATGTCGTGACGGCCGACCTGCAGCGCTCCGGCCTGTTCCGCCCGCTCAACCGTTCCTCCTTTATCCAGCCCGCAGCAGCCGCTGCGCAGGCGCCCGCCTTCGGCGAATGGCGCGGCATCGGCGCGCAGGCGCTGGTGACCGGCATCCTGTCGAAAACCGGCGATGGCAAGACGCGCGTTGAATTCCGTCTCTGGGATGTGTTCGCGCAGCAGCAGCTGGTTGGCACCGCATACATGACGACGCCCGCCAACTGGCGCCGCATTGCGCATATCATCGCCGACGCCATTTATAAGCGCATCACCGGCGAGGAAGGCTATTTCGACAGCCGCCTTGTCTATATCTCGGAAACCGGCGCATCGAACGCGCGCGTGAAACGCCTTGCCATCATGGACCAGGACGGCGCGAACCACCGTTACCTGACCGACGGCCGCGCGCTGGTGCTGACCCCGCGCTTCTCCCCGACGCGCCAGCAGATCACCTATATGGCCTATTACAACAACCGCCCGCGCGTTTATATCTATGATATCGACACCGGCGCGCAGCGCGTGCTGGGCGATTTCCCGGGCATGACGTTTGCGCCGCGCTTCTCGCCCGACGGCAACCGCGTGGTGATGTCGCTGTCGAAAGGCGGCAACTCGGACATCTACACGATGGCCCTTGGCAGCAAGAGCACCAGCCGCCTGACCACCGACGCCTCCATCAACACCTCGCCCAGCTTCTCGCCCGACGGACGCCGCATCGCGTTTGAATCGGATCGCAGCGGCAAGCAGCAGATCTACGTCATGAACGCCGACGGCTCGGGCCAGCAGCGCATCACCTTTGGTGATGGCCGCTACGCCAACCCCGTCTGGTCGCCGCGCGGCGACCTGATCGCCTTCACCAAAATGTCGGGCGGTCAGTTCTACATCGGCGTCATCAAGCCTGACGGCAAGGGCGAACGCCTGATCACGCAGGCCTATCACGTCGAAGGCCCGACATGGTCGCCCAACGGCCGCGTGCTGTCCTACTTCAAGGAAAAGCCGAACGGCAGGGCCCGCACGGCATCGGTCTATACCATCGACCTGACGGGCTATAACGAGACGCGCGTACCCACGCCGCTCGACGGCTCCGACCCTGCTTGGTCGCCTCTTAATAAGTAATTTTTGATTTCTTGAGTTCCAGGGGGCGGTTCCGCACAGGGACCGCCCTTTGCGTTCCGTCGGTGCAGGAGGCGATGGTTTGCGCTGTGCAAAGCTTCTCGCGCGCTTGCAGGCTTTCCTCTATCGCCTGCAGGCAGGCAGCGCCCCTGGCCTTGTCGCTGACGCTGGCGAGGATGTCGCGGACCGTCTTTCCCCCATTGCTGCGGATACCGGGATCCGCGCCGCGCAGGACAAGGGCCGCGATTGCCTCCTTGTCTGTACTGCCGGCAGCGCGGTGCAGGACGGTATTGCCGTACTTGTCCCGAAGGTTGACGTCCGCGCCGAGATCGATGAGGAAATTCATCATGCCTACATTTCCGCTGGCGCAATTTCGGCCCCAGAAAGCGGTGGAGAGCGCCGTGTTATCGTCCCATGTGCCGTGGAACGTCCATCCGCCTTTCCAGTGGATGGCCTCGGGGAAGAGCTCGACGGTTTTCTTCACGGCGTCGAGGTCGCCTTTAGACAACGACTCCATGAAATTGTATTTCACGGGCGTCAGGTACCAGAGGTACTGGCGTTTGGCGAAGCGGGTGAATTTTTCGGCGAGGGTCATGGTTTTTGCTTCACCTGCAGCGGGCGGTTCCGCACCGCGACGGGCCTCGGCGTGCCCTCGATGCAGGAGCGCAGGTTGCTTGCCGCGTATTGCAGGGAGTAGGCGAGGGCCTCGCGGTCGATCAGGTCGTAATACTTGTGTTCTTCATCCATGAATTTGCAGCCGGCCTTCGCGGCGTCGCGCGCGGTTTCGCCACCGTTGTTTTTAATCGAAGGGTCTGCGCCATGGCGGAGGAGGGCGGCCATCGCCGCGATGTCCAGCCTGTGCGCCGCGCGATGCAGGGCGGTATTGCCGCGTCCGTCCTGCGCATTCACGTCCGCGCCTTGCGCGACCAGCAGGTCAATCAGTTCGGCGCTTTTGCGCACCTGTCCCGCGAAGACGGCGATTTGCAGGGGATGGTTGTCGAGGTAATCGCCCTCGCGCCCCTTGCCGCCCCGCCAGCGCACGGCCTCGGGGAAAAGCTCCAGCGTGTCCTTCACCGCCTGCACGTCGCCGCGCGACAGCGCCTTCATGAAATTGAACTGCACGTTTGTGCAGCGGCTGTAAAACTGCCGTTTGGCTTCGCGCGTGAATTTTTCTGTGAGTGGCCGGGCCATGGATCGCCTTTAAAATTTCCATAATATATCAAGACGGGACGGCAAAAGTCAAGCCCGCTGTGCCGGTAAAAGGAATGAAAATATCATGGTTTTAGAAGGTCTTGCCGTCGTCGGGCGGCGTCGTGGGCGCGGGGGGCTGCTCCGGCGTCGGTTCCGGCGCGAAGGGGTCGTAGGCGGGTTTCAGCTTGCGCACGGGCCGCACGTATTCCTGTTTCTCCTCGTCCAGCGTGAAGAGAACGTTGTAGTCGCGGAACACGTACGAGAGCCCATAGCCGAGGATCAGCCCCGCAACCGTGCCCCAGAAGGGGAAGAGCGTATAGGGAATGCCCCTGATCGCCGACGAAGGCATCAGGAAGGCCAGCGCCAGCATGATCACGGCATAGAGGGCGATGAAATTGCGCGCCTCGACATACGACGTGCTGGAGCGGTTCCTGCGCCCGTAGGAGGAACCGAAAACCAGCGAGCGGTTGCGGCGGCCGCCGAAATGGATTTCAACTTTCAATTTTGCCTTGGGGTAATAGGCCGCATAGGCGCCCGCCACTGCGGCGACAGCGCCACCCGGGCCGAAGGCGATGCGCACGCCGGGGTTGGTATGCGTCAGCAGCGCGTCGATCAGCGCGGTCAATGCCCCGCAGAGGAAGAAGAACACCGCATAACGCACCGTGCCCATGGCGTATTCGACATTGTCGCCGAAAACCCAGAGCAGCATGGCGCACCAGAGCATGGTGACGAAATTAGGATGGACGAAGATGCCGCTGAACAGTTTGAACGCCTGCAGGCTGCCAAGCGCTGCGCCCAGCGCTTTCAGTTTTGACACCAGCAGCAACGGGCCGAAACCGGGGCCCAGCGCCTGCTGCAGCGTAAAGGCCTCGATGCTCTGCTGCACGCCGGGGCTTTGCAGGGCAAGCCCCGCTGCCACCGTGCCGCAGACGATCAGGCCGACAAAAAGATAGGTGAGGTAGGGGGTGTCTGTATCTTTGTTGTCGTCATCACTGATGAAGATCATGAATTGGCCTTGCCGAGGCGCCTGGTCAGCGGCGTGAACTCCTTCATCACGCGCTTGTAAACGTCGCGCTTGAAGGGCACGACGTATTCGAGCAGGTCGGTGATCTCGACCCATTTCCACTGGCTGAATTCGGGGTGGCTGTGCGCTTCGAGGTCGATGTCGCCGTCCTTGCCGGTGAATTCGAGCGCGATCCATTTCTGCTTCTGCCCGCGATACTTGCCGCCCCAGAGTTTCTTGGCCAGGCGCTGCGGAATGTCGTAGTAAACCCAGTCCTCCAGCATGCCGAGGATTTTGGCGTCGCGCGTGCCGATTTCTTCCTCCATCTCGCGGAAGACGGCGATCTCGGGGTTTTCGCCGTCGTCGATGCCGCCCTGCGGCATCTGCCATGCGCCGGGGTTGTCGAGGCGCTCGGCCACGAAAACATGGCCCTGTTTATTCAGCAATACGATACCGACGCCGGGGCGCCAGTCGAGCCCCTGGCGCCAGCTTTCGTCTTTCGGCGCGTCATTCTTCCGCGGGTTTTTCTGTTTCGGCGGCTTTGTCATGCTGGGCCTTGGTCTTGATGATGGAGGAAAGCGGGACGAGCGTGATGCCGCGTTGTGACAGGCTTTCGGCCCAGCTTTTCAGGATGGTGAAGGAAAGGGGATAGGGCTGCGCGATGCCCAGCGCATAGCCGCGCTTGCGGGCAAGGTTTTCGAGCGCCAGCAGCTGCGCCTTGACGTTCAGTTCCGTCGCCGTTTCGTCGATGCGCAGATCGGCGGTGATATAGGGAAGCTCGGCGTTCATCGCGGCCTCCAGCCCCATCGGACCGGCGGGCGCGGGGTTTTCGACGAAGACGGCGCCGCGCTGCCGCAGCGTCTGGAAGACGGGCAGCAGGCTTTTGGGATCGGACATGAAGCTCGAGCCCATGAAATTCATCGCGCCCGTGACGCCCTTGGCGTCGCGCAGGATCCAGCTGAGGTTGTCGCTGTTGTCTTTCGCCGCGACGCGGGTCAGCAGGGCGCGCGGGCCCGGATCGTCATGCGGATAGGACAGCGGTTCCATCGGCACCAGCATCAGCGTTTCGCGCTTGGCGGCCACGGCCTGTTCCACCAGCGCGGCGACATGCTGGCTGTAGGGGCTGAAGGCCAGCGCGACTTGCTGCGGCAGGTCTTCGAGCGCGCGGTTGCTGGCGGCTTCGGATACGCCGAGGTCGGTCATGATGATGCCGACGTAACCCTCGCCGTCGCCGGGCGGCAGCACGGTGGTGTCGCTGGTGAAGGTGGATGTCGTGTTCTCGGCCATCTCCGGCGTGGAATAGACCGGCTTGATGGCGACGGAGGCCTGCGGCACGCGCGCATCGAAGGCCTTTACGGCCGGCGCTGCCGTGAGCCAGAGCCAGCCGCCCACCGCAGCCACAAGCGCGGTAAAGCCGAAGATGGCGGCCTTGAAACTGCGCTTATGCTCCGGTGGGTAAGATGACCATTCCATGCCTTGCGCCTGATCCTTGCGTTACGGCTTAGCGGGTTTCTCCGGCGAAGGTGCTGGTGCGGGGGCAGGGGTCGGCGCCGTCGCAGGCGACGCGAGATCGCCGCGATAGATCGCAATGCCCTGCAGCAGGTCGAGCGCGCGCGCCAGCTGGTAATCGTCGTCGGTTTTTTTCTTGTCCTTGTCCTTGCCGTTCTTCGCGTCTTTGCCGTCCTTGGCAGCGCCTTCGTCGCCTTCCTTCTTGTCGGGGGCGAGGGTGGGATCTTCCACCTTGTCGTCGCCGGGGGCGTTCGGGTTTTTCAGCGCGCCTTTCAGGTCGGCTTCGTGAATTTCGAGGAAAGGTTCTTTTTCCGCCACAACTTTCGCGCGTTCGACCTTGATGTCGGGGTCGATGCCCTTGGCCTGGATGGAACGGCCCGAGGGCGTGAAGTAACGCGCGGTGGTCAGCTTGATCGAGCCGCCGCCGGGAACGTCAAAGAGCGTCTGCACCGAGCCCTTGCCGAAGCTGCGCGTGCCCATCAAAACTGCACGTTTGTGGTCCTGCAATGCGCCCGCGACAATTTCGGAGGCCGAGGCCGAGCCGCCGTTGATGATCACCACGATCGGCTTGCCATGGGCGAGGTCGCCCGGGTTCGCGTTGTCGCGGCGGGTGTCGTCGGCGTTGCGGCCGCGGGTGGAAACGATTTCGCCTTTTTCAAGGAAGGCGTCGGAGATGGAGATAGCCTGTTCCAGCAAGCCGCCCGGGTTGTTGCGCAGGTCGAGCACGTAACCGATCAGCTTGTCGCCGGCTTCTTTCTCGATATCGTCGATCGCCTTTTTCACGCCGGCGAAGGATTGCGCGTTGAACTGGGTGATGCGGATATAGCCCACATTGCCGTTTTCGACGCGGCTTTTCACGGATTGGATCTGGATGACGGCGCGGGTCAGTTTGTATTTGATCGGCTCTTTCGCGCCTTCGCGCACGACGGTCAGGATGATTTCGGTGCCGACCTTGCCGCGCATTTTCTCGACTGCGTCGTTGAGCGTCATGCCCATGACCTGCTGGCCGTCGATTTCGACGATCAGGTCACCGGCCTGCACGCCTGCTTTCGATGCCGGCGTATCGTCGATGGGCGTCACGACTTTCACGACGCCGTTTTCCATCGTGACCTCGATGCCGAGGCCGCCGAATTCACCGCGGTTGGTGATCGACATGGCCTTGGTTTCTTCGTCGGTCATGTAGTTGGAATGCGGATCGAGCGAGGTGAGCATGCCGTTCAGGGCATATTCCATCAGCTTGCGGTCTTCGACCTTGTCGACGTAGTTGGCGCGCACCTGTTCGAACACGTCGCCGAACAAAATCAGCGGCTTGTAGGCGTCCGAGGTGGTGGGGCGGTTCGCCGTGCGGGCGTCATCCTGCGCGGCCGGAGCCTTGAGCGAGGTGAAGGCGAGGACGAGGGCGATGGCGGTGGCCGCTTTGACGACAGTGCGAAGAGGTTTTTTCATGGTGGTAATCAGCTTTTATCCTGTTTGCGTTGCGCGACGAGAAGCTGGCGCGGATTGACGGGTTCTCCCCCCTTGCGGAGCTCGAAATAAATGCGGGCGTCGGGCAGGGTTTCGGCGGTGCCGATGGGCTCGCCGGAGGCCAGGGAAGCGCCGACGACAGTGTCGATTTTTCCCAGCCCGGCGATAAGGCTATGATACCCGCCGGGGTGCTCTACAATCAAGATTTGCTTGAATTTTTGGAAGGGCCCCGCGAATTTCACGCGGCCGGCCAAGGGCGTCACCACAGTGGCGCCTGCGGGGGCGGCAAAGGTCAGCCCCTCGCTGCGGCCGCCCAGCTCGTCCGTCGCGCCGAAAGATACCTTGATGGCGCCGGCAACGGGCTGCGGGATGGAGGACGGCAGCCGCAGCGCCGCGAAATCGGGCGTAGAGCTACCGGCGGCGGGCTTTTTCCTGCGGTCCTGCTGCTCTTTTAGTTTAAGTTTCGCGGATAAGTCCGCCAAATCCCGGGCAGATTTTGCCAGTCTGGCGACTTCTTCCTCGCGCGCCTTGCGGTCGGTGATGGTTTTGTTATAGACCGCTTCGCGTTCTTTAAGTAATCCGGAAAGATCGCCCTGTTGTTCCTTGAGTTTGTTGTATTCTTTGGACTGTGCGGCCAGCTGCGCGCCAATCTCGCCCTCGATTTTGGTCAGGTTTGCCAGCTGCGCCTTCAGCGCGTCGGAGCGCGCGTTCAGGGCAGGGATCAGTGATTTCATAATCAGCGAGGCGCGCGCGGCATCCACAGGCTCCGATTGCACCAGCAGGTCGGGGGTGGAGGTGCGGCTGTAGCGCTGCGCCGCGCCCACGACGCCGCCCAAAGCCTGATACTCTTCGGAAAATCGTTTCTGCGCCGCTGCTTTTTTGGCCTTCAATTCAGAAAGTTTCTGGTTGGAGCTGGCGATGCTCTCCTCCGTCCCGCGCATGGTGCTGGCGGTGGAGACCAGACGGTCTTTCAGGCTGCTGACTTGATTTTCAAGCTCGCCCGTTTTTTTCTTGAGCGTCGCGGCCTCGGCTTTTTTTATGGAGAGAACATCGGTGGCGGCGAGCGCAGGGGCGGCGAAGCAGATCGCTGCCGTCATCAGGCCAGAGATGATTATTCCCCTGAAATTCCCCATTTTAGTTCCTGTGGTACGGATGCCCCGCAATGATTTGCTGGGCACGATATACCTGCTCCAACAGCATAACCCGAACCAGCATGTGTGGCCATGTTTGTTTTCCGAAGGAGAGCAGGAATTTCGCTTTTTTGCGCACCGTTTCCGTAAGCCCGTCGGCACCGCCGATCAGGAATGTAATCTCCTGCGTCTGCTGGCCCCATTTTGAAATCTGCTTGGCGAAATCGGGCGACGACAGCGTATCGCCGCGTTCATCGAGCGCGACCAGAAACGGGTTCTCCCCCAGCGCCTTCAAGATCAGCGGTTCCTCGATGGCCGAGGTCGAGCCCTTGGGCGCGTCGATTTCCTTCACGCTGACTTTCCAGTTCATGCGCTTCACATACTCCTCGCACTGGTCGAGCAGCGGGGAGTTCTTCAGTTTTCCGACGGCGAGGATTTTGATTTTCATTTTTCAAGTGTAGCGGTGGAGATGCGCGGGGTCTAGGGATGTCGAGCGCGGTGGTAGTACCCTCACCCTAACCCTCTCCCAAAAGGAGAGGGGATTCCTGACTTTTTCTGCGAAAAAGAGATTATAAATTTTATATGTTTTGCGAAAGCAAAACTCTAAAGTCCCCTCTCCCTCTGGGAGAGGGCTA
>JBGGMV010000099.1:0-16249 GCA_041287865.1 Alphaproteobacteria bacterium
CATGCCGCTGAACTTTACCCAAGGACGGCCTGTTTAACAAGAGAAGCTTGCCACCTTGAAAACATGTGTTAAAGTACCAAAAGCCCAACAAACGGAGGCCCTTCGATGACGGATTCTACCCGCAAGACAGTCATCATCGCCGTCGACGGCCCCGCCGCCAGCGGCAAGGGGACGCTGGCCAAATCGCTGGCAGCGAAGCTGGGTTACGCGCATTTGGATACCGGAGCGGTATACCGCACCATCGCGCTGGCCGCATTGAAGGCGGGCGTCGACCCCGCCGACATCGACGCCGTGCGCCCTGTGCTGGACGCCATCAAAGACAAGATCACGCTCGAGATGCTGAACGACCCCGCCATTCGTACAGGTGCGGTAGCCGAGGCTGCGGCGAAAGTTGCCGCACTGCCCGAGGTGCGTGACGCTGTCCGGCACTTCCAGATCGATTTCGCTAACAACCCGCCCAATGGAGCGCCCGGCGCGGTGCTGGACGGGCGGGACATCGGCACCGTGGTCTGCCCGAATGCGGATATAAAATTATACGTGACGGCGGATGCCGAAGAACGCGCCCGCCGCCGTTTCCTTGAATTGAAAACGAAAAACCCAGCTATTACGCAAGAGCAGGTGTTGAAGGATATCAACGACCGCGACCATGCCGACATGAGCCGCGCGCATTCGCCGCTGAAGGCGGCTTCTGACGCCCATATCCTCGACACCACCAAGCTTGATCCGGCTGGATCGCTCGAAGAAGCCGTCAAAATCGTCCGGTCGAAGGTACCGCCCCCCACGGGGGAGGCTCCCAAAAATAGCCGTGCGCCCGCGCCCTAAAAAGGCCTGTTTTCAGCCGTTTATAGCGTCTTTTTCCGCATTAAGCCTTTGTAAGGCTTTAGGCCGTAGAATCTAATTAGACCAGTGTATTCAGGGGATTTTGCTTGCTTGGCATGAACCTTACAGCGCCTGAGCGCTCGCTTTTGGGGACCAAGCCCCAGGGCTTGTAGTTTTAACACCGTAACGTCGTGTGGGGAACAACACGCCGGCGGGTGTGATTGGAGAACCGCGATGACCGATAAAGACGACGACAAACCCACGGAAGCACAGCCCCCGCCGCCCCCGCCCGAGGCGCCTGCGGAGGACAAAGTCTCCGTCATTACCGTCAACTTCAAGGACGGCCATATCGTCGACAAGGTGCAATTTGACGGAGAGGGCGGTATACCCAAATTCCTGCGTGACATGGCGAAATTCGCCAAGAATAACCACGTCAAATCCGTCGTGGTTTTGACCATCAACGACGAAGAGCACGTCGACTGGGTTCACATCGCCGAGAACGAGCACCATCTGGCCCTCGCGGCCCTGTGCCTCGACGATATCAAGGAAGACCTGAAAACGGTCATTTTCAAAGAAATGGGCGACGAGGAGTAGGACGATTCAGCCTTACCGCGCGCCCCTCGCCTGCCTGCAGGCGAGGGGCTGAGTGGCTTGTTTTTCCTCATTAATTATACAGTGTCTAGTATTTATTTGACACTGTATAATTAACATGGCATGATGAAGATATAGACACCCTCATGCCCACACCACAGAGAGGGCCCCGGATCGGCCGGCTCACCCCGCCGGACGGTCCGGGCCCGGAAGGAGTTTGAAAAATGCTGGTTACCGTTTATGCGACTTATTTCATCGTCTCCGTTGCCATCACCGTGCTGGCGGGCCGCAGCCTGCAGGCGCGCGCGGTAGGGGACAGCGGCCAGATGCTGACGGCGGGCTTTTACCTGTTCAGCCTGGGCTTTATCTTCCTGGGTCTCCAGACGGGCCAGAAACCGCCGGTGGCCGACCTTGCCGCGAACATCGAATTCCTCTCGGGCAAGCTTGGCATGACGGCGATCTTTATCGGTTTCGTGCACATGGTGCACGCTGTGACGCGCTCGATTCTGGGTAAAAACACCTGAAAAACATGCATAATATGCCTGTAAAATCGCGTTTTCCTCCTTATTATGAGGCTGAATTGCTTCGGTTTTAGCGAAAGGAGTCGACAGTCCACGGCCGCTTGCTACGCTTGATTCAACAACAACTTGTTACGGAGTTGAATGAAGCAGGCCTACGGCAGCAATAAAAGCGACCGATTTAACGCAGCAGCCCGCTATACCTTCGTTCAACCCAAAAAAAAGTCCTTCTTCCGCAGGTTCTGCAAGACCCTTCTGTTGACCGCCGTGATGGTCGCCGGATTTTTCGGCGTCTTCAACCGCACGCAGCAGCCGGCCCCGCCGCCGCCTGATGACACGCAAATTACCCAGCCGTACGAACAACCGCCGCCGGCGCCCGCACCAGAGCCGGACGCCGGCCTTTCCCCTTACTTCTCGAAACTCGCGGGCAAGCCCGACATCAGCCGCGAACTGACACCCGGCGAGGTAAAGCTCGCGCGCAGCATCTTCGGCGACAAGATCGACCTGAAGGGCATGCGCCTGCACGAATTCAACAAGGAGCAGCGCCATCTGGCCTCCGACGTCGGCGCGGGCGAAACCAAGAATATCGAATTCTACGGCAAACGCAACTTCGCCGACGATTTCAGCGCGGTAAAGGATCGCAATACCTTCGGCGCCTTCATGCATGAAATGGCGCAGATCTACCAGAACCAGACGGGCATCAGGCACGGCGACGTCGACACTTACAATTATCCGCTGGGATCGCAGTGGAGATTCACCGACTACGGCCCCAAGCAGCAGCGCGCGATTATCGAGGATTACGCGATGCGCTTCCTGCACCCCGACCGTGCCTCGCACTGGACGCGGCAGGATTATAGCGACAAGTCGGATACTGATCCTTTCCTCATCAGTCTTGTCGAAAACCAGTTTCCGGCCGCCAAGTCCGCGCGCATCGCCTTCCAGCACATCGACAGCCGCCCGCTGACGGCGGGCGAGGCCGAGATCATCAAGGGCATTTTTGGCGACCAGATCGACATCAATATCGTTCGCCAACATATGCACCCGCAATCACACAGCGACATCGCGGGCACGGCGACCTCGACCCGCGACGCCAATTACTGGGGCCCTCGCTACGCCTCGAAGGATTTCAGCAAGGAGAAGGACGCCGAGAAATTCGGCACCTTCGTGCACGAGAACACGCACCTCTGGCAGTTCCAGACCAACTGGCGCTACTCGCCGGCGCGCGATGGGGTTTACAAATACCCGCTGGAAAGCCGCTGGACGTTCACCGACTACACCCACGAGCAGCAGGCCGCGATGGTGGAAGACTACGCGCTTTACTACCTGCATCCGTCGAAGGAAATGCGCTGGTTGCCGCAGGTCTATAGCGGCCGCGAGCTGCGGGAGAAACTGCCGATGCTGAAAAGCATGGTCGAAAACCAGTTCCCAGGCGCAAAAAAACTGCGCGAGAATTACGAGGCGAAACAGGCGCCGCGTGCGCAGGTGTCGAGCAACGCTTATCAATGGAAGGCAGCCCCCGCACCGGCGATGGGCTAGTGATTAGCTTTTTTCTTCGGTCTTGGGCATCGGTGTTTCAGGCGGCTGCACCTGCACAGGCGCGGCAGCCGGAGCCGGGGCGGCTGCGGGTGCTTGCGTCGCGGGCTGTTGTATAATCGGCACGACGGAAGGGCTCTTGGTATAGCAGGCTTCCAGTTTTTCCGCCGTAAAGGGCTTGGCAATGAAGCCTTTGGCGCCGAATTTCTTCGCTTCCAGCACGTTGTCCTTCACGCTGTCGCTGCTCATCATGATCACATAGGCGGTATCATCGAAGCCGTGGATTTGCGAGAGCACATCGATGCCGGAGCCGTCGGGCATGTGGATGTCGAGGAAGAGCACATCCGGCATTTCCTCCAGATACGTATCGACCAGCTTGTCGGCCTTGTCGGTTTCGATGATGCGGGCGCGGGGTGTGAAGGTTTTTGCGATCAGCGAGCGCATGAACATGTCGTCGTCGGCCACCATGACGATTTTTTCCGCGCGTTCCTTGCGCAGCGTGAGCAGGTTGGAGCCGGAAGGCGCTTCGCCCGCTTCCTCGATGTCGTTCAGGCGGAACTGGAATTTCAACAGGCCTTCCTCGGTCATGTCGGAGGCGGCGACGGTGCAGCTGTACTTGGGCATTTTGCCGTTGATGCCGTCTGACAATGTCTGAACCGGCACCTCCGCTTGCATATTGGCCAGCACCAATATTTCCTTGCTGTTGCAGATAAAAATAATACCGTCGTAGGCGCCGAAATATTCCAGCAGCTGCTTGGCGATGAAGGCGGCGTTGTGGCGGGTCTTGCCGGTCAGGGCAACTTCGAGTAGTCGCCAGTGCGACGGGTTTTCCCGCACCAGCGGAACAAACCCCAGAAATTTCTTCCGGTTAAAATACTGAAGGAATTCCATACATTACCCCAAACAATCTCTAACGCCCCGAGACTATTATATTTGCTATACGCCTGTATGAAAAGCCATTCTTTACCGTATTATTGCAAATCTTTCCCACAAGAAACTACATTCTTGGTTAACGAAATTATGCGACAGTGAGGTCAAAGTAATGCCAATGGGGGGCGGCACCTGCTGACGCAACATCACGAACACCTTTACAAGGCTTTCTTGTTGGCTGCGCGCCTTTTCGCCATGGCCGTCATCGCTGTCGGCTGGATGGTGCTGGCTGGATGGCATTGGGATATAGCGGTTCTTAAAAGCATCATCCCCGGCCTGACGCCGATGAACCCCGGCGGCAGCGCGATCGGCTTCATGCTGGCGGGGGCCAGCCTGTTATTCCTGCTGAAACCGGCAAGCCGGCAGGCGCAGCTGGGCGCGCGTCTGGGCGCGGCGGGCGTGCTGGCGATCGGTGCCGCAGGCCTTGCCTTTTACCTTTTCAGGATCGACACGGGTTTCGACCAGTGGCTTTTCGCCGACAAGCTGCTGAAAGAGGCGCAGATATCGGGCAATACCAACCGCATTGCGCCCAATACGGTGGGCGTTTTCTTTCTGACCGGGCTTGCCTTGCTGCTGCTCGATTATCGCTGGAAACGCGTTTATCCCGCGCAACCGCTGGCGCTTTGCATCATGCTGCTGTCGCTTATGACGCTGATCGGCTATGCCTATCTCTCGCTTGACCTGACGGGCGCGAAGCATTACGTGCCCATGGCGTTCAACACCGCCATCTGTTTTTCGATGGTCGGCCTTGGCATCCTTTTTGCCCGCCCGATGCGCGGCATCATGTCTGTCTTCGGCGAAGCGGGAACGGGCGGGATGCTGGTGCGCCGCGTGATGCCATGCGTGATCCTGCTGCCGGCGCTGACCGGATGGGTCATGGGTTATGCGCTCCGCATCCAGATGATAAATTACGTAACGGCCATGTCGCTTTTCGCGCTGTCCTGCATTGTGATGCTGACGGCGCTGATCTGGACGACTGCCGCCTCGCTGGGACGCGCGGGCCGCCGGTTTCAGGAAAGCGAGGAGCGTTACAAGCTGGCGCTTGCCGGCGCGAAAGACGGCCTGTGGGACTGGAACGTCGTGACCGGCGAGCTGTTCTGGTCGGAGCGCTTCAAGGAGATGCTGGAGATATATGATGCCGCCTTCCAGCCGACCTACGACGAATTCAAGCGCCGCATCCATCCCGACGACCGGGAGGAGATTACACGGCGGCTGGAGCGTCACACCAAAACGCACGAACGTTACGACAGCGAATTCCGCATGCTGACCGACAGGGGCGGCACCATCTGGGTGCGTGCGCGCGGCGCCAGCGTCTGGGACGACACCGGACGTACCCTGCGCATGGCGGGTTCTGTCGTCGATATCACCGACCGGAAAGTGGCGGAAGCGGCCATGCTGGAGGCACGCGACCTTGCCAACAAGGCCAACCAGGCGAAGTCGGAATTCCTCGCCAACATGTCGCATGAATTGCGCACGCCGCTCAACAGCATCATGGGCATGAGCCGTCTGCTGTACGAAGACAATCACGTCGCGCCCGAGCACAAGGAAATGGCGGGCGTCGTCTATCGTTCTTCCGGCACGCTGCTGACCATCGTCAACGACATCCTCGACCTCGCCAAGGTGGAGGCGGGGCGCATCGAGCTGGAGAGCATCGTCTTCTCGCTGCAGGAAGTCATCGACAACGTAGTTGAAACCATCACGCCACTGTGCAGCGAAAAGGGCCTCGGCTTCGTGCTGAACTTCGAGGGCGAGGGCATTCCCTATCTGGTGGGCGATCCGCTGCGGCTGGGGCGCATCATGACGAACCTGCTCAGCAACGCCACCAAGTACACGCTGAAGGGCTTTATCACCGTCGACGTCATCACCACGCAGCAAGACGGCGTGATGACTGTCGACTGGAGCGTGACCGACACCGGCATCGGCATCGCGCCCGAAAAGCTGGAACATATCTTCGAGAAATTCACGCAGGCCGACAGTTCCATCACGCGGCGCTTCGGCGGCACGGGGCTCGGCCTGCACATCACGCGCCAGCTGGTGGAAAAAATGGGCGGCAATATCGGCGTGGAAAGCACGCCCGGCGAGGGCTCGCGCTTCTGGTTCCACATTCCCTTCAAGACGGCCGATGTCAGGCCGGTCATCGATCGCAAGAGCTATCGCCTCAGTCCTATCACGCGCCTGCCGGCTTCGGAGCGCAAGCGGGTGGAGGATATCAGCGTGCTGGTCGCTGACGACCATTCGCTGAACCAGATTTTCATGGAAAAACTGCTGAACCGCCTGGGCGTGAAAAAGGTGCGGTTTGTCGACACGGGCGTGCTTGCCGTCGCGGCCTACAAAGAGGGCGCCTTTGACATCATCATGATGGACTGCCATATGCCGGGCCTGAGCGGTTTCGACGCCGCCGGCGAAATCAGGTTTATCGAGCGCGGTGCGTTCGATCGCGTGCCCATACTGGCCATGACCGCCGACGCCATGGTCGGCACGCGGGAGCGCTGCCTCGAGGCCGGTATGGACGAATATATCAGCAAGCCCATCGATCCCGACGAACTGCGCCATATCCTCGAGCAATGGCTGACCTTCCCCGATGAAGGCAAGGCAGGCGGCAAGCAGGACGAGGGCGTTGAAAAATCCGCCGCCCCCGCCGCCGATATCGCCGTGTTGAAGGGCTTTGCCGACACGAAGGAAGAATTGCAGCGGCTGGTCAAGCTTTTCGGCGACCAGTCGGAAAGCATTATCGCCGTGATGGCCGAAAACTGCTTCGCGGGCGAAAACAAGACATGGGTGGAAGCCGCGCACAAGCTGAAGGGCAGCGCCGGCATGGTCAAGGCCGACAAGCTGCGCGAGCTGTGCGGGCAGGCGCAAGCGATGCTGGACGGCGAGGCAGAGGTGCGCATGGCGCTGGTCGATGACATACGCGCGGCCTTTGCCGAAGCGCTCGACGCCCTGACGGACGGGCTGGAGAAAATGAAATGAAGATCATCGACAACGCGGTGCTGGACAGCCAGCTTGAATTCATCGCCTCCGTCGGCGGCGCGACGGGGCCGTGGCATGCGCTCGATGTCGGCTTTGACGGGCCGCAGGAAGGCACGATTGTCTCGCTCGCCCGTAAAATCGAAAAGGATCTTGCCGGCCATGAGGGCGCAATTTTACTTGAGGGCCCGCACCGCCTGACCGTGCTGGCCGCCGTCGGCGCCGATGCCATCGCCGCCGCCTGCGGTGGGGCGCCTGTCGCCGCTGCGCCGGATGTACTTGAGGCGACGAAGGACAGGCTGGTGAAAGCCGCGCGCGGCAAGGCGGCGGGGCGTTCGACGCTTTACAGGCACAGGGCGGAGCGTCAGGGAAATGTCATGATGGTGGCCGACGACGATGTTCTTGTCTGCGCGGTGATGAAAAACGCGCTGTCCCGTTTCGGCGAATGCGTCGTGGCGATGGATGCCGCGAGCGTGCTCGACCTTTACCTGAAAACCTCACCCGATTGCGTGTTCATGGATCTGCACCTGGGCGACGGCTCCGGTCTCGCGGAAATCGAGGGCATCATGGCACATGATAAAGACGCTTATATCATCATGCTGACCTCCGACAGCAAGGCAAGCACTGCCGTCGCTGCCAAGTCGTGCGGCGCGAAAAGCTTCGTCGCCAAGCCTATTGTGCCCGAGCGCGTGGAATACGAGCTGTTCCGCGCGCCGACGTTCAGGCGTTACGGGAGCTGACCGTCGCTTTTATCCGGCCGATTTTGAATTAATTTTTATAAGGAGAAAGTCTTATGTATCTTAACTGGAAACATGCAGGATTTGTCGTGCTGTTCTTATCCGTAATGGCGGGGAAGACATGGGCCGATGCAGTGAAAGATTCTGCAGCCGCGCGTCTGAAGAACGATTACACAACTGTGCTGAAAACTCTGCAACCTGCGGCGGAAAAAGGCGAAGCGTAGGCTCAATATGCGCTCGGTTTCCTGTATGAAAACGGTTTGGGCGTTAAACAGGATTATTCCGTTGCTCTTGAATGGTACGTTAAAGCCGCCGAAGGGGGGCTTGCCCCGGCACAGAATGCGGCCGGCTTTTTATACGGCAACGGCCTTGGCGTCGGGCGTGATCCGGCAAAAGCGGAAACGTGGCTGCAAAAAGCGAAGGCGGGCGAGAAAAACCCCTTGCGGATGTCGGTCAGCGGAGCAGGGGTGCGCGATGTTTATCCCGTCGATCTTGAATGGTATCGCATCGCGGCGGAGCAGGGATATCCGGCGGCGCAATCCGGTTGGGGCAATATCCTGCGTCACGGGATGGGGGTAAAGTATGATTACGACGAGGGATACAAGTGGTTGCGCAAGGCCGCCGACCAGGATTATGCCGAAGCGCAGATGGTGCTGGGCACTTATTATTTTCGCACGCTGAATTCCCCTCTCAAAACCTGGGAGGAAGCGGAGGCCCTGTTGCTGAGGGCTGCGGAGCAAAACAACGCGGAAGCGCAGTTCTGGCTCGGCAACGATTATATTGCGGGGCGTTTTCCGCGCGACTCACGCAAACCCGGCGTGGATTACAAGGCCCTCGGGCAGGGCTTCATGTACAAGGCCGCGGCGAACGGGCACAGCGGCGCGCAGTGCCATGTGCTGGAAGCTTATCGCCCGCCGCCGACGCCCTGTGCGTTCGAGGAGCCGACACAAGCGCCGACGCCAGAAGAATTGCGCAAGGCGCGCGGACTTACACCCGAACAAATCGCCATCGAGGAGGAGCTTCTCACCCGGCGCGACGAGATCCTTTCCAGATGCGGACAGGTGCTGTGTGACTAAGCGTTTAAACCGCAAGACCGAGGTCGAGTTGGGGCGCGGTGCCGACGGTGGTTTCTTCAAGATTTGAAACGGAAATACCCACCAGCCGCACGCCTGTTCGCAGCGGGTAAACTCCGCGCATCAGCTCGACGCCGGCCTGCCGCAATTCCTGCTGCGTGGCGACGGGGGAGTTGAAGCTGCGGCTGCGGGTGATCTGTTTGAAATCTCCGAATTTCACCTTCAGCGTGACGGTGCGGCCGAAGATGCCGGTTTTCTCGCACCAGCGCCAGACGTCATCGGCCATTTCGGCGACGCCGGCCTCGATAGGCGCGGGTTCGGTGAAATCTTGATGAAATGTCGTTTCGGAACCGGATGATTTGCGCTGGCGGTGTGGTTCCACTTCGCGGTCGTCGATGCCGCGAGAGATGTAGTAATACCAGCCGCCGCTCTTGCCGAAATGCTGCTGCAGGAAGGCCATCGAGCGTTCGCGTAAATCAGCGCCGGTGAAAATGCCGAGGTTATTCATTTTCTCCGCCGTCACGGGGCCGATGCCGTGGAATTTGCCGACGGGCAGGGTGGCGACGAAGGTCTCCGCATCTTGCGGCAAAATCGCGAACTGTCCGTTGGGCTTGCGGTGGTCACTGGCTTGCTTGGCGAGAAATTTATTGCACGACACGCCTGCGGAGGCAGTAAGGCCCGTCTCGGCAAATATGCGCGCGCGGATTTCCTTGGCCGTGGCATAGGCCGTGGGAATGCCGCGCAGGTTTTCGGTGACGTCGAGGTAGGCTTCGTCGAGAGACAGAGGCTCGACCAGCGGCGTGTAATCCTCGAATATGGCGCGGATCTGCTGCGAAACCGATCTATAAACGTCGAAGCGCGGCGGCACAAAAATCAGGTCGGGGCATTTGCGCATGGCGGTGCTGGAGGGCATGGCCGAGCGCACGCCGAACCGCCGCGCCTCGTAACTCGCGGCGGCAACCACGCCCCGTTTGGCCCCGTGACCGACGGCCAGCGGCTTGCCGCGCAGGGCCGGATTATCCCGCTGCTCCACCGAGGCGAAGAAAGCGTCCATATCGATGTGGATGATTTTGCGGGTATCCATCGGCGAAATCGTTCTCTAATTGTTCTTATCCTATAAAACAGGATATGGGCACGGTTTACAAGGGTTTTTTCTGAATTGACCGGATCTTAACCGCCCTCGGGTACAATATAGGAAATGTAAAATTCGAACCTTATGAGGGCCCCCATGGGTGACAAGCATCTGACCATTGAAAACGCCGATGGAACATCCCCCACCAGCCGCTGGACCACGACAGAGACTTATAAGGTGAGCGACACCGTCGCCGCGCAATTCGCCGCCATGAAACAGCAGCTGACAGGCCGCGACGCGAAAGACTGGGTACGCGATCACGGCGGCGTGCTCGATGACGGCAACGGCCATGCGGCACGCATTTCAACAAAGAAGAAGAACGGCGCGCAGCTAATCGACCATTACGAAGACGGCAAAATGACCACAACCGACTACGTGAAGCCCAAGGGCAAAGACGGCAAGGACCATGATCACGCGGGCGCGGAATTGCTGCTGCTCGTGCTGACCGGCGGCGCCTCGCTCTTCATTCCCCATGACCTTCATGCGGGCGAAGAAAAAGCTGCCGACAGCAAGTTCGGCACCACAAGGACGCAAACCGCCACCGCCGATAGCGCGGAAGGACCCGCGGCAACCGCTGCTTCCCGGGAACCCAAAGCCACTACGGCCTCCACCGGCCCCGCGACGCGGCCGAAACGGTAGCCGTTTATAAGGGTTTCATCTTGAAATCGCCGTAGATGTTCTGCTGCTTGCCGTCTTTGTCCCAGATGGCGAGGAAGGGCTCTTCGTCTTCATCCCAGATATCGAGGCCCATGATAACGCGGTTGCGCTGTTTCTTGTCCTTCATGATGATCAGCGGCCCCTGCGTGGGCCCGTCGAGGCGGAACAGGAGGCGCAGCAGGCCCTCGTTGTCGTAGAGCGTCATGGTGGGCAGGCCCTTTTCATTCTCGCGCACCTCGCCGGTATAGGTGCCGAATTGCAGGCGCAGCTTGCCGTCTTCGCCATAGATATTCTGCTGGAACTGGTTGTTGCTGACACCCTGATCCATGCGGATGCGCCGGCTGTCGTAGAAGCGCGCCACGCCGCGTTCGTTGATATCGGCCTGCGCGGGGCGCAAAAACTGGTCCGAAAACACACCGCCCGCAAACGCGCAGATACAGATCATGGCCACATGCATCAGGTTTTTCATTTTGTCCTCTTTAAATGATTGCAGTCCAGCGATGCGATTTCCCGAACGGGAACGCGCGCTGCGCCGAACGATAATGTTGTGATTTTATTGGAAGAAAGCCTTGGTAGCGAGGGCCGGATTTGAACCGGCGACCAAAGGATTATGATTCCTCTGCTCTACCGCTGAGCTACCCCGCCGCTTTAGGTCTGGGTTTTATATACTTTTACCCGCGCTTGAGTCAAGCAAGCAGTTTAAGGGCTTGAAATGGCTGTTTTTAGGCCGCGACCGAGATGCTCTGGTTATCGGCACCTGTAATCCAGCCGCCGCCAAGAACGCGGTTGCCGATATAGGCGACGCAGGCTTGGCCGGCGGCCACGCCGAAGGCGGGGGCCGACAGTACGGCACGGTCGCGGTAGAGCTTCGCCGGCAGGGGCGGCTGGGCGGAGCGGAGTTTGACCTCCACGTCGATGCCTGCGTCCGGAATTTCGGGCAGGAGCCAGTTGCATTCCTTCATATAAATCGTGTCGCGGGCGAGGGCTTCATACGGCCCGACCAGAACCTGATTTTTATCGGGGCGCAGGCCGACGACGAAAAGGGGGCTGTTGCCCTCGGTATGGCCGCCGCCGATGCCGAGGCCGCGGCGCTGGCCGACGGTGTAATTGATGATGCCGTCATGGTTGCCCAGCACGCGGCCGTCGATATGCACGATCTCGCCGGGTTGCATGGCGCCGGGGCGGAATTTCTCGACCACCTTTGCATAAGAGCCGTTAGGCACGAAGCAGATATCCTGGCTGTCGGGCTTGTCGGCCACGGCCAATCCGAAGCGTTCCGCATGGCCGCGCGTGATATCCTTCGTCCAGCCACCCAGCGGGAAGCGCAGGAAATCGAGCTGCTCCTGCGTCGTGGTGAAGAGGAAATAGCTCTGGTCTTTGCCGGGATCGACAGCGCGATGCAGCTCGGCGTTTTTTAATCCGCCAAGGCGTTGGATGTAGTGGCCCGTGGCCATGCAATCCGCACCTAAATCCTGAGCTGTTTGCAGCAAGTCCTTGAATTTGACGTTCTGGTTGCACTTCACGCAGGGTATCGGCGTTTCGCCTTTAAGGTAGCTGTCAACAAAGTCTTCTATGACATTGTCTTTGAACTTGCTTTGGTAGTTGAGCACGTAATGCTCGAAGCCCAGCTTTTCGGCCACGCGCTTGGCGTCGTAGATATCCTGGCCGGCGCAGCAAGCGCCTTTCTTTTTAAGGGCTTCGCCGAAATCGTAAAGCTGAAGGGTGATGCCGACGATTTGGTAGCCTTGCTCATGGAGCAGGGCAGCCGTCACCGAGCTGTCCACACCACCTGACATGGCGACGACAACGCGAGTATCTTTCGGGTCTTTTTCAAAGCCGAGCGAGTTCATGGCGGCTAATATACGCGAATTGAACGTAAAAACAAGTATTTTTCATATTCTATAAAGAGGGGGCGACGCGGGAATAGGGCAGCGAATCCAGCCGGTTATTTCTTAACCGTTCATTCAGCCGCAAGCGGTATAATAAAATCGCGGCAACAGTTCTGTTGTTTACGCATGGTTTACAAGGGGAAAGCTGATGGCTGGGCGCAAGAAACGCGGAAGCGGGGCTGGCAAGAGCGGCAAGGGCGCGGGCAAATCCGCCAAGACGCCTGACAAGTCAGTCCGCAAGTTTCCGCAGAAGCCGCCGGTCGCCCCTCCCACGCAGCATTACGAACATTTCATCGAATTCACGCCCGAGGGCGGGTTCGATATCCGCAGCGCGGCCCGCAACTTCGCCAACCTGATGGAGCAGTCAAACCAGCCGCTCATCATCCACCTGCCGCATGTGTCTGTGGAATTCGAGCCGGGCTGCACGCCCAAGGAAATCGTCGACGGTTACAATCTGGCGCTGCGGGCCAAGATTGTCGTCAAACCGTCCAACGCGAACGTCAAGCAACCGACCTGAGCGGGGCGTAATCGCCTTTATTTCTCTTCCCATGGAATAGGCGCGCCGGGCAGGGCGACCTCGATGCCATCGAGCGCATCGCTCATCAGTATCTGACAGCCGAGGCGCGAGGTTTTCTTGAGATCAAAGGCGAGGTCGAGCATGTCTTCCTCGTCGTCGCGCTTGGTGGCGAGTTTTTCATACCAGTCGGGGCGCACGATCACATGGCAGGTGGCGCAGGCAAGGCAGCCGCCGCAGGCGCCTTCGATATCGATGCCGTGCTTGTGCGAAATTTCCATGATCGACAGGCCGTTGGGGGCCTCGACCTCCATGCGGTTGCCGTTTTTCTCGATGAAGACCATTTTTGGCATGGGTATTTTTCCTTACGCAGCAGTCAGGCGCGATTTAACGCGCTGGTACATCTCGCCCCATTTGGCGAGGAAGTAATCTATATCTTTCGTGGTCGAATTCCAACCCAGACTTACGCGGAGCGAGGCCGCGCATTCGGCATCCGAAGCTCCCATGGCTTTCAGCACATGCGAGGGTTTCACCGTGCCGCTGGAGCAGGCGGAGCCGTTGGAGACGCAGATACCGGCAAGGTCGAGCGCGATCAATTGCGTTTCGGATGACGCGCCGGGCAGGGTGAACATGCTGGTGTTGTGCACGCGGGGTGCATCAAACCCGAAAATTTTCAGCCCCGGCACCATGGCGCGCAGCTCTTTTTCCAGCTTGTCGCGCAGCACGCCCAGCTTGCGGTATTCCTCGACATCCACCAATTGCGCCGCGCGGGCGAAGCCGATGATGGCGGCGAGGTTTTCGGTGCCGGCGCGCAGGCTCTTTTCCTGATTGCCACCCGACAGCAGCGGCGCGACGCCGACGCAATTGGCGACGACAAGGCACCCCATGCCCTGCGGCCCGCCCATTTTATGCGCGGACAGGGTCAGGAAATCGACGCCCAGCGCCTGAATATCGACGGCCACGCGCCCTGCGGCCTGCACGGCGTCTGTATGCACCAGCGCGCCGCGCTTGCGGGCGATTTTTACGACTTCATCCACCGGCTGTATCACGCCGGTTTCGTTATTGACCATCATGACCGAGACAAGCGTCTGCCGCGTATTGCCTTCCAGCATTTTGTCGAGCGCGGCTAGGTCGATAAGTCCTGAGGGTAGGGCAGGGATCAGTTCCGCATTATGCGCAGCCTGCAGCACGGAAGGATGCTCGATCGATGAAACGATCACGCGCTCCATGCCCGAGCCCTTGATCACCATGTTATTCGCTTCGGTCGCGCCCGAGGTGAAAACGATCACATCGCGCGCGCCGGTGTTCAGCATCTGCGCGATTGTTGCGCGCGCTTCTTCGATTCTTTTGCGCGCTTCGCGTCCGGCCTTGTGAATTGACGAAGCATTGCCAGGAAAACCAAGCCATTGCGACATCGACTCGCGCACTTCGGGCCGCAAAGGACTCGTAGCGTTGTGGTCTAAAAATGTGCCGTCAAAGTGCTCCATTTGAGTACGTTCAATTTCCATAAGCTACATGAATGATCTACTGTATCATCTTGGTATTAAAGGCAAAATCCACTATTTTCTTGCCAAAAAAATTTCATAATGTACAGTCTGGTTCCTAGGTAGAGGTTGTATAGCAGAAAAACAAGATCAAAAAAAACAGCAACAACTCAACAAAAGCCACGGAGGCTTAGACTGCATGCCAGAGATCATGATCGCCGGACCAGCCGGAAGGTTGGAAGGCCGCTACAAACACTGCAAAATGCCCGGCTCGCCCATCGCTCTCATCCTTCATCCGAACCCGCAGCGTGGCGGCACGATGAACAACAAGATTTCCTACGCCATGTTCCAGTCGTTCGCGGATCGCGGGTTTTCAACCCTGCGCTTCAACTTCCGCGGCGTCGGGCGCTCGCAGGGTGAATTCTCGCACGGCGAGGGTGAACTCTCCGATGCGGCTTCGGCTCTCGACTGGCTGCAAAGCGTCAACCCCGGCGCCTCGAGCGTCTGGGTGGGTGGCTTCTCCTTCGGCGCGTGGATCGGCATGCAATTGCTGATGCGCCGCCCCGAGATCGACGGCTATGTGTCGATTGCTCCTCCGGCCAACATCTACGACTTCAACTTCCTGGCGCCTTGCCCCAACGAAGGACTGATCGTCCAGGGCGACAACGACCAGGTCGTTAACATCGAAAGCGTGAACAAGCTGTGCGACAAGCTGCGCGACCAGCGCGGCCCGAACGGGGTGGATTACAAAGTCATCCCCGGCGCCGGCCACTTCTTCAACAACCCGGGCGAAACCGAGTTGATGCTGAAGTACGTGAACGATTACCTGAACACGGCCCTCACCGCGCAGGAAGCTGCCGCTTAATTGGATGAGGCTTTCCAGAGAAACCAACCTGTTCCTGAACTGGGTGCTGAACGAACTCGTTCCGCCCTGGATCAGGGACAGGCGTTGGTTCGGCTGGCTGATCACCAAGGCGCTTTTTAAAGACCGCGCCCACCATTTCATGAATTTCCACAGCCGCGTGTACCAGATGACGGATGCCGAATATTCCGGCGTCTACGAAGCCACGCGCGGCGTTGCCATCGAACGCGACACAGATTTAAACGACGCGTGCCTCGAGCGCATCCTGATGCATGCCGTGGGGCCCAAGGTACTGGAAACCGGCTGCGGCGGCGGATTCCTGGCCAGGAAACTGGCCGAGCGGTTCGAGGTGACGGCGACAGATATAGTGGTCGATCCGAAACTGGTGGCCGAAAACCCCAAGATCACTTTCGAGAAGGGCAATGTCGAACAACTGCCTTTCCCCGATGGCGCGTTTGACACCGTGGTCACGACCCATGTGCTGGAACACGTGCGCGACATACAGGCCGCGCTGAAGGAACTGCGCCGCGTGACCAAGCGCCG
>JBGGMV010000100.1:0-6481 GCA_041287865.1 Alphaproteobacteria bacterium
GCCGTTCAGCACGCAGCGTGTCGTGCCGATTTCCTGCCATTCGATGCGCTCGACGCCGTGCTTGTCGGTCGCCTTGTGCGCGTAGGTAATGGAGGCCGCGACGATCGTGCCCTTGGCATCCTCGACGATAACGACAGCGCCATCTTCGGTCAGGCCCTTCATCAGGTCGTGTTCGCGCTTCAGCACGTTTTTGTGCGCGGCGACGTCATAGAAATCGCAGAGTTTCTCGAAGTCTTCGGACTTGGAAAAACGGATATAATACTTCTCGGGTGTTTTCTCGCTCATGTGTAGCCTCGTTTGAGTGTTACCTGAAAAAATCTTTAAGCCATCGGTCGCGGCGACGCTGCACGTTTTGTTTAACGTTTGGCTTGTCCACGTCGCCGAAATCCTTGCCGGCCAGCGCCTTGATCTCGTCGCCGAACAGCTTGAAGAAGGTTGATTTGCTATAGTCCAACTCGATCTTCTCGCCGGTTTTCTTGTTTTCCAGCACCGGGTTCTCGACCGATTTCACCATGCGCGCGGCCATCACGGGTAGCGCTTCAGTGCCGCAGAGGAACCAGTTGACTTCAGTCAGCTTCGGCACATCGGCGGGGTCCATGGTCTTGATCTTTGAATCCATCAGACCCTCGGGCAATTTATCCATCGGCCGCCAGCCGAGATTGGAGGCAAGGCCCTGCACCGGCGCGGTATGCATTTGCGCAACGAAGGTGCTGGTGGGTGGCTCGACCAGAAACGCGCGCAGCGTCTGCATGGTGATGAGTGCGTCGAACAAGCCCGGATAGCCGTTCAGCGTGATGCGCGTCGTGCCCATCTCCTGCCACTTCACGACCTCGTTGCCCTTTTCGTCCGTCGCGGTATGCGGATAGGTGATGGAGGCCGCGACGATCTTGCCCTTTTCGTCTTCGATAATGACGACGGCGCCGTCATCCACCAGTTGCTTCATCAGCTCCTGTTGGCGCTTACGGACGTTTTTATGCGCGTTGAGATCATAAAACTCGACGATCTTGTCGGAGTCTTCTTTGCTCGAAAACCGGATAAAGTACTTTGTAGGTTTGTCGGACATCGCAAAAAACCTGTTGCACTTTTACACTGCGGCCACCGGAAATTTTCCGGATGCGCGTAGTTTAAATTCAAAATTCGAATGTGTTTCGCCAGTTTATATCCCAGAAACCACCCCCTGACTAGGGGTTTGATATAATTCATTTTTTTATTACGTTAATTCGAGTTTAACGTAAGCAGGACTATGATGGAGGTATATACATAATCATTTATTTTCATACTCTTGCTTCCACAATTTTCAGTTTTCAGAGGGCATCATGTTCAGAGGGGTTTTTCAGGGGGCGCAGCGACTGTTGAATGTCGCGGCGATGGTGTGTGTTGCATTTTTACTTACAGCCTGTGTCCCGCAGGGCAAAGAGCACGTAAATACCGAATTGTTCAAAAACGAAGGCGATATGGCCACCCGCGCGGCCCAGCTGAAGCCAGGCATGGCCAAGGCGAAGGTTTTCGCGCATCTGGGCGTGCAGCCGGATCGTTTTGCAAGGATGAGCACGATGGAGGTGCAGCAATCGGTCTACGGCAACGCGCAGGTGCACGGATCGCCCGCGCAGCTGGAGGCCTTCCGCCGCCGCCTGGCAGCCTGTGAAGGCTTCATGCTCCCCTACCGCGAACTGAACAGCAGCGCGTCGCTCGGCTTCGGCAAGCTGAAGATATCGAACAAGGGGTATGACCTGCGGCTCGTGCTGGTTTTCGCCAACGGGCGGCTGATGAAATCATCCGTGGAAGGCACGACACAGGTACGGCAGGAGCAGGACCAGTATCTCTGGCCCATGCTGATCAGAAAAGGAATCGGCCTCGCCTTCTAGCTGAAGGCAAGGCCGATACCCGTACAGTGAAGCGGCTTTAGTCGAGCGCTTCGATAATTTCCTCGATCAGGTTGGTTTTCTTGCGCACCAGCACGTAATCGTTATCGGCGCGGTACCAGACGTAACCCGGAGCCGGGCGGCGCAACTGGTAGCGGTCGTAATCATAGACCACATAACGCGGCGCACGGTACTGCGCGGGGAATTCATGGCCGCGCACCCAGCGTGCATGAGCCTTTTTCTCCCAGCCCAGATGTCGGCCATTGTTCCAGTGGTCGCGTCGCCAATGGTCGTGGTTTGCAAAGGCTGCGGTGCTGCCCAGAAGCGAGAGAAGCGCGGCAGCAGTCAGGATTTGATACTTTCTCATGTGACTGTCTCCGGTATGTGTTGACTGCTAATGCCTACTGCCCAGCAAGGACATAGGTTCCGAAAAAACCCGGAGCCCGCCACACATATCTCGGCACAAAGCACTGAAAATGCTGGCTAAACCACGAAATACTGGCAGAGTCCGCGTGTCTGTCGTATGCTGTTCCAACGACACACAAGCAAAGGCTTTATCAATGGCGGTTTCCCCGCAGCGCATGACGGCTGACACGCCCATCACTTGGGTGAAGCCCTATTCGTCGCAGAAAGACCGCGGGCGGCTGGAGAAAATCTACCGCACCATCTTCATCGCGCTCTTCGGTGTGTCTTTCTTCGCCAGCTGGTATTACGTCAGCGCCAACTTCGGCCAGTTCGGGCTGCTGTTCGGCTGGATCCCCTCATTCGTCGTCGCCTTCGTCTTTGCCGGCATGTGGCCGGTGGCGATCGTCGTGGCGGCCACGGCTTATTTTATCTCGACGGTTCTACAAACCATCTAATCAATAAAACACCGGCCCCTTGCCGCGCGCGCGAAACCATTTCGTGATGATGGTCTTGTGGCCTTTCTCAATGGGCAGGCCCGCATGGAGCGTGTCGTAATTGACCGACCCGTCGGGATGCAGGTTGTTCCAGACAAGCGCCCTGCCCTTTTTCGGCATGAAGGTATGGTCGAGCTTCACGAACCGCGTGCCGCCGCCGGCGGGAACATCGTTCAGGTAAACCATGAAAGTCCAGGTGCGCTGTCCGCGCGATCCGCCGAAGCGTTCGTATTCCTGCGAATTGGGGGCGAAGAAATCGGTGTGCTGCTTGAATTCCTGCCCCACTTCGTACCGCTGGCCCTGTATGCCTTCGGAATAAGGAAGCTGTATGCCAAGCGCACGCGCGATTTTTTCGTCCAGTGCCTTGACTGTGTCGTTATTGAGCAAAGATAAATCGCTGGTGCTGCTGGTGCGGTAATAATTGTCGCCTTCCTTCGGCACGGTCACGGTCGAGGGGCGCAGGTTTTTATCGATGATCTTCGAAATCTCCGCGCATTCCTTCGCGTCCATGAAATCATCGAAGACGTAAAGCTGCACGCGCTCGGTATTGAAGCGCATGACGGGCAAGCCGCTGTCGGCACGCGCGAGGCGCGTCTTCGACATCGCAAGGTAATCGATATCATCCGGTTTCTTGCCCGCGGCCACGGCAGCTGCCGGCGATTGCGCCGGATAATGCGCGCCCATGCAGTCGCGGATATGCGCCAGATCGAAATCGTTGCGCAACAGGATCGTCAATAACTGCTCGGGATCGCACTTGCGGTCGATATTCGTCTGCAGCCAGTTCTTCCACGATGCGTCGAGTTGTTTGGGCATATTTCCTCCTGCCCCCAGAATAGCCGAAAAAACACGGTTATTGCCTTGAAAAACACGCCAAATATGGCAATTGACATCGGGCAGCGCCTTGAATTATATTCGCTGCTCCGGACGCGTAGCTCAGCGGAAGAGCACACCCTTCACACGGGTGGGGTCATAGGTTCAATCCCTATCGCGTCCACCACTTCCCTTAGCGGAACGCAAATCTCCCATACCCATTGGTCGTACAGGCACAACCCCTGGAGTATGAAATCATGTCTACAACAACAATCCTGCTTATCATCCTGGTACTTGCCCTTATCGGCGCAATCCCTGCATGGCCTTACAGCAAGAACTGGGGCTACGCCCCGAGCGGCGGGATGGGCCTCGTGCTCGTCGTGCTTGTCGTCCTGATGCTGACCGGACACGTATAGCAATTCATTAACGCGGCATTTTCGCCAGCACGCGGTCAAGCGCGTTGGCGAATTCCTGTCTTTCTTTCTGACCGAAAGCGGCGGGGCCTCCCGTGGCCTCGCCGCTGCCGCGCATTGAGTCCATGAAATCGCGCATCGACAATATCTGCTTGATGTTCTCGCGGTCGTAAACCTTCCCGCGCGGATCGATCGCCAGCACGCCTTTGTCGACCACTCTTGCCGCCAGCGGGATATCGGCGGTGATCACAAGGTCGCCCGCCTCCGCCTGCAGCACGATGGCGTCGTCGGCGATATCGGGGCCCATCTCCACCTGCAGCAGGCGGACATTGTCGACGGCGGGTAATTTCAAAACCTGATTGGTAACGAATACAACGGAACGCCCCGTCCGCTCCGCCACGCGGAAAAGGATTTCCTTGATCACCTTCGGACAGGCGTCTGCATCGACCCAGATATTCATGGCCCAGCAATAGCACGAATAAGGCGGCTTGCCCAATCGCCCGCGCATGGCTAGTCTTGGATAGTCGTGTTTTTGCAAAAGGCATTTATTATGTCCCGCATTCTTATCGCAACCGCCCTCCTCGTCCTGTCATCCCTGCCCGCGCAGGCCTCGTCGCAAAATGCGGTGCCCGGCACTGTCGATGGACAGCAGTCCTTCCGCGCGCCTTATCCCTCTCAGGCGCCGCAGATGCCGGTGAACCCCGGCAATCGCCCGATTGCCTGCACGATGGAGGCGAAGATGTGCCCTGACGGTTCATACGTCAGCCGCACCGGCCCCAATTGCGAATTTGCCCCTTGCCCGGGTGGCACAGGCGGCGCGATGCCCGTGCCGCAGCCGCCGGAAGAACCGCAGGGCGTGCCCGACCTACCGCTCGTCGGCGTTCCCTCGTCGGCCGTCAGCGTCGAATTCCTCACCACGCACCGCACCGCGCTTAGCGGCAAGATTTTGACGGTGACTGGCTATGTCACCGATTACTGCGGCGCCAACGACGAATGCGGTGAACCCCGTATCATCCTGAACGATGAAGCCGACGGCAGCGGCCCTTATTCGATGTCCGTCTACATGAGCAGCAGCGACCCCACGACCTATACCGTGGGCCAACAGGTCGAGATTTACGGCGAAGCCTCGTCCGAAGGCGATACGGCCGCGCTGCGCAAGGAATAATTCCGGAACCTTACCGGCATCCCCGCTGTTGGGGATGTTATGAAGGTATATGCGCAATTAAATTTCAAACGATTCCTGCCGCTTGTGGCGGTCATCATGCTTTGCGCCTGCGCAGGGCAGCCGATGCCCACGCCGCAGGGCACAGAGACCTCTATCAACCAAAGTAAAGCCACAGAAAGCGCCGCATGGCAGACCGTCGGCCACCGCGCCGGCAGCAGCTGTGGGGCCTCTACGGCGCCTCCAGCACGCGAACGCGCGGTCGAGCAGTCGGATTGCGTGACCGCCCTGATCAGGCAGCACGTGCTGCCCGTCGCCGCCTTCCCCGACCTGCTGATGACCAGCCGCGCCGATGCCCGCCGCCTTGCGGTATCCTATGCCGACGGCAAGCTGACTCCCCTGCAATACCAGACCATGTCGAAAAACCGCATGGACGCCTACCGCAAGCAATGGCTGGTGCAGGCCGCCGGAAAAACCCTCTGGGATGACGCGGTGAAACCGGTCGTGCGACCAGCCTCACTGCCTTCCAAACCCGAACCCGCCGTCAAAAAACCCGAAGTCGCCCGTCTTTAACGCTTATTAAACTGTGTCCGCGCCTTGGGATTCTTCTGGGGCTGGATGGATACTTCGGTGATGCAGCTGTTGGCGGGCATCGACAGGATAAATTTTGTCAGCTGGGCGATGTCTTTGGGCTGGATCATCTGGGCGTGATCAAAGCTTTTGTCATCCTTGTGCATGTCGGTGTTGACGACACCCGGCAGGATGGAGGTGACCTTGATCCCTTTTTCGCGCAGATCCTCGAACAGCGAGCGTGCAAAACCGAGCAGCCCGAACTTGGCCGCGCAGTAATTCGTGCCGCCTTTGTATGATTTCGTGGAGGCGGTGGAGCCCATGAAAACAATCGCGCTGCCCTCCTGCATCAAATCGACGCAGTGGCGCGTCAGATGAATCTGGCTTTTAAGGTTGACGTCCAAAGCCGTATCCCAGATATCCATGTCGCCTTTTTCGAATTGATCCTCAAACCAAAGGCCCGCGTTATTGACCAGCACATCGACGCGCGTGACCGTTTTCTTGAGCTTCTCCATCTGGCGCTTCAGATCCTGCGTATCCGCCAGATCGACGCTCAACAGCGTCGTGGTAGCCCCCTTGGCCGCGCAGGCGTCGTGAATGCCGCTCAGGTTTTTCTTGTCCTTCGCCATTAAGACCAGATGCACATCGGGGCCCGCCAGTTCCTCGGCGATGGCAAAGCCGATGCCGCGGCTGGCGCCTGTCACGATGATGGTTTTCTTTTCTGTCATGTTCGCACCTTATTTCAATTTCGGTTTTGTTTTCTTG
>JBGGMV010000101.1:0-5898 GCA_041287865.1 Alphaproteobacteria bacterium
TTGGGCAGGAATACATCGTCTGCATCGGCCGCGTCGCTCCCGGCAAAGGCGTGGAAGATTTCTGCCAGCTGGATACCAAGGGCATCAAGAAAGTCGTCGTCGGCACCGGCCCGATCGAGGAAGAACTGAAAGCCAAATACGGCAAGGACGTCGAGTTTGCGGGCTACAAGCAGGGTCAGGACCTCGCCAAATACTACGCGGGCGCAAAATTGTTCGTGCTGCCGTCGGAGACCGAAACCTTCGGCATGACGGTGACGGAAGCTTTAGCATGCGGCACGCCCGTCGCGGCGCTGACGCGCGGCGGCCATATGCCGATTTTGCAGGCAGCTAACGGGCTTGGCGTGATGAAGGATAAGCTGCAGGACGCCGTTGACGACGCGCTGGCGAACCCCGCGCAGTTTATGCCCCGCGCCGACATGGCCGAATTCATCCGCCAGACGAAAAGCTGGGAGCATGAAGCCGAAAACTTCCACAAAATGGCGGAGGCCGCTGTGCCGCCCGCGAAGAAAAAGAAAAGCGTGCTGGGGCTTTAAATTCCGGCAGGGCAAACAACTTTAAAAAGAGGAGGTGACCATGGACGAAAAAAGAAAATTCGAAATTGATTTCAAGGATACCCGCACCATTGTGATCCTCGCCCTTGCGCTGCCCGTCGCGCTGATCGCGGGCTGGGCCTTGGCCGCCTATGTTATTTTTCCCTATATGGCTGCATCGCTGACAGTGATGGCGCTGATCGGGATTTGCTTCGTTTTCCGTTTACATCGTTATATTTAAGGAGATTTAATCATGAAACC
Organism: Alphaproteobacteria bacterium; assembly: GCA_041287865.1. Taxonomy (GTDB): domain Bacteria; phylum Pseudomonadota; class Alphaproteobacteria; order Micavibrionales; family UBA2020; genus JAPWJZ01. The sequence continues at coordinate 792 of JBGGMV010000101.1, forward strand.
ACGTAGAGGCTCGGCCGGCAAAGAACTGCGTGACGCACTCGCCCGTAACAACGCCCATCTGGAAGGGCAGGAGCAGCGCGAAGCCCTGCTGGAACAGCAGGCCTTTGCCCGTTCGCTCAGCAACTGGTTCAATTCCGTTGCCGCCGATGTGCCGGTTAAAATCGATGCCATCACCCGCGCGCTCAAAGGCGGACAGCCGCAATCGCCCGATTTCAGCTATTCCGCCGCAGACAACGGCGTCAACCTGCGCGGCATCGAAAGCATTGACCTCACCACGCTGGAAGGTTTCAAGCAGCTCGACGTCGCCTGCCGCGAACTTGACGTGGAATGCACGGTGACCAAGGGCCGCTACGGCTATGGCCGCAAATCGACCGCGGGCCAGCCTTACCTGCACGTGAACGTCGATGCGGAAAAACCGTACCAGCCGTTGCAGGCTGAAACGGCAAAACCGCGCCGTCACGGTGGCCGCTTCCGTTAAGTCTGTTTCCGGAACGCAGGCTGTTTTAACGCAACCTTAACCTTTCGCTAATCGCGCCTTAATCACCCATGCCTTATTGTAGTAGGCGGGGTGATACGCCATGGCCGAAGTCAACGACCTTTCAAAAATGCCGACGATGTTCCAGCAGGAAATGTCACGCCTGCAGCAGACCTATGTCGGACGGCTGAAACTGCACGCCGGCGACTTCCTGAAATTCAAGACAGTCACGACGCCCGACAAGAAAGACATTCAGGGCATGTACAAGCTGGCCGCGATGATGGCGGCCTCGGGCGGGACATTCGGTTTCAACCGCATCAGCCAGGCGGGGCGCGACTTGCGCAGTTACCTGAAACCATGGCTTGCCCACGACATTACGCCCGCGCAGGCGCGGGAGATTTCGACCGATATCAAGCTGCGCCTCTCCGCGCTCGACGCCGCCTGTCAGGAGGCGATGGCCCAGCCGGCCGGCGCCGCGCGGCTGCTGATGCCCGAAGCGCCCGCGCTGCAGCTGACGGAGGGGGAGAACGACATATATATCATCCCCAACCGGCCCGAGCCCCAGCAATCCGAATATGTCGGCGAACAGCTGACGCAATTCGGCTTCAACGTCATCATGGTGGAGGACGAAACGCAATTCCGCGACGCGTTTCGCAAGGGTCATATGAAGGCCGCGCTGGTCTTCACCGGACTTGGCGACCACGATGTGTCCTTCATCAAGGGCCTTTGCGCGCAGAACCCGGGCGTGCCGGTGATATTGATTACGCCTTTCGACGATTTCGAGGCGCGGCTGACTGCCGTGCGCATCGGCGCGCAGGGCTATTTCCACGGCAAAACCGAAATTGTGCGCATCATCGACAAAATCGACCGTATCTCGATGCATGCTGGCACCATCACCGATTACCATGTGCTGATCGTCGACGACGACGAAATGCTGGCGGATTTCTACAAGCAGGTTGTCTTGCGCGCCGGCATGAAGGCGACCGTGGTGCATAACCCGAAGGAAGTTTTAGGCGCGCTCACCTATAACGACGTCGACCTGATGATGATGGACTACGACATGCCCGGCTGCAGCGGGCGCGAGCTTGCCTCCGTCGTCCGCCAGTGCGAGGAATATGTCGGCATCCCCATCGTCTTCATGGCGGCGGAGGACGATATGGACGAAGTGGCGCGCGATACGGGCCTTGCCGTCGACGAATTCCTGCCCAAGCCCTTCACGGCCAAGCAACTGCTGGCCACCATCCGCACGCGCGTGCGCCGCGCCGACGATTTGCATGCCTTCATGGTGCGCGATACCTTTACCGGACTGTTCAACCATGAACATTTCCTCGACGTTCTGACGCAGGAAATTTTGCGTACGCGGCGCAACAAGGATAGCGGCTGCTACGCCGTCATCGATATCGACCGCTTCCGCGACCTGAACAACGATTTCGGCCACCATGCGGGCGATATGGTCATCAAAGGCCTCTCCCATATGCTGCGCCACCATGTGCGCCGCACCGATATCGTCGGGCGCTGCGGCGGTCAGGAATTCGGCATCATTTTGCCCGGCTGCGACCTTGTCGATGCCCAGGACAGCATCGAGAAATTCCGCAGGAAATTCACCGATTCATTCTTTGATGTGCGTTCGCAGAAAATCCGCGTCACTTTCAGCGCGGGCATTTCATTGATCGACGGTCAGGCCGATGCCGATGGCGTCATCAAAGCCGCCGAAGCCGCGCTCGCCGCCGCCAAGCGCCGCGGACGCAACCGGATTGTCGCGGGCGATCCGGGGCCTATCGAGATGGAAGAGCTGGGTTAGTCTCAAGGAAAGCAGCGTGTCGGATCGCCCATCATGCATTTTGCATTCTGGGCGGCCATTCTTTTTTCCAGTTCCCGTTCGCTCTGCAAACGCTCTAGTTTTGCGACGAAACGGTCGGCCAGCGTGCCGAGGGCGCAGCCGAGGGTTTGCTGGTTAGGGGTGGGGATATACCATGCCGCAATCTGGCAGTCGGCATTGTAGTATGTTTCGCTGTAAAACCATGTTCCGCACAACAGGAAGATAAGGGCGATGCCGGCGAGAATCCGCGCCTTGCGGCCTGCGGCGTGACGGTGCGGAATCGTAATAGCCCTGTTCGGGCCGCCGCCCCAGTCTTCCAGCCAGAGCGCCGGTTTTTCTTCCTTGAATTTCTTGCAGAGCGCGATGCAGTCTTCGGCGGCCTTGCTGGCTTTCGGGTCCATCACAATCACTTCAACGCCGCGCGCTTCCAGAAACCGTATCGTTTCATCGGAGGAGGCGTTCACCGCATCGGCGACAACGACGCGCGGAATGCCGAACTGCGCGATGGTGCCGCTGCACATGAAGCAGGGCTGCAGCGTGGTGTACATGGTTGTGTGATGGCGGTTGAACATCCGCCCCGCCGCGCGCATCGCGGCCATTTCGCCGTGGATGACAGGATTGCCCTCCTGCACCAGCGTATTATGCCCCTCGCCGAGGATTTTTCCCGTCGCGTTATCCACCAGCACGCCGCCGATCGGGCAGCCGCCTTCGGTGTAACCCTTTAACGCCTGTTCATAGGCAAGACGCATATATTTTTCGTGGTCGAGACTCATGGCGGAAATTATGCCACGCCGGGGGCCTTAAGGCGAGGGGCCTGTTTTTGTGCGGGAATGGCCTCGCGCAGGGCTTTTGCGCCGGGGAATTGGGCTTCGACGATTTTCTTTAATATCTCGGCCTTGGCGGGCAATTCCTGCTTCGGGTGGTTTTCCGGCATGTATTTCATCGATTTCGACGGATGGAGGAAATAGGTGACGTAATCCTGCACCATCGCCGCCTGCTGCTCGACCGAGAATTTGCCGTATGTCGATGTTGCGTCCAGCCAGTAATGGTATTGCCGCATCGTCTGGTTGGGCGTGTGTTTTTGCGCCGTCTGTTCCTGCCAGACATGCGTCATTTCGTGCATGAAGGTGCCAAGGCGCGCGCCGTCGGCCTTGGTATAATCGGATGCGTGTTGTGTTTCGCCCCAGAAACTGGCGCCGTATCCGCTTTCGACACTGGCCAGCGCGTCTTTCTGTTCGTAAGGGTATTGGTAGAGTTTCACGATGCCGGTGCGCAGCTCCTTGCCGAAGAAGGTATTGGCCAGCGCGGCTTCGTCGGCTGTCATGTCCCGCGCGTAAGTCTGCCGCAGCGCGATATGGCTTTCCTTCGCGGCGAAGAAACGGTTTTCGACCATGCCGCGCAGCATGGCGTCGGTTGCCGACGTGTCGACGCCCTTCTGCGTTTTGTGCGAGGGGTGGAAGAACCGCAGCGCGTAATCCTGCACCACGGCGCGTTGCTGTGCGCGCCCGTAGTTGAGGAAATCCAGTTCCTGCTTAAGAACATAATCCGCGCCCTCGGCCTTCGTCGCGCGCAGGTATTCGCCTTCGCGGTTCTGCCAGAGCCTTGTGAGCTCGTTCACGAACATGCCGTAGCTGCCCGCATCGCCCGCGCTGTAATCGGCGCTGGCATTGGCCATGCCGTAAATCTCGATATTCGCGGCGTCATGCGATCCGGACTTTACAGCCTGCGTGCCGCTGTAGAAATGCAGGCGGACCCCGTCGAGGTCCATCTTCTCCCGCCCGAAAATCTGCCGTGCCAGCGCGGCTTCGCCCGCCGTCAGCACCCGTGAATGTTCCGCCACGCCCGCCACCGGCGACACATAGGCAGCGGGGGCAGGGGGCACGACGGCAACTTGCGGCGCGGGCTCGACAGTTTGTGTTTCCTGAACGGGCGTGGGCCCAGAAGAGGGATACCGCTGCGGCATCATCTGCGCCGCCATCCCGGCCATCATCGCGACGCCGACAAAAGCGAGTGTGAGTTTTTTTACGCCTGATTTAATAGCCGTAGCCGTCCCTGCGCCGCCTGGTGAAGGCATAGCCTGCGCCCAGAACCACAACAGCGCCGCCGCCGATCAATCCGGCGGCCTGCATCGCGGGCTTGGTATCGTTTTCCCAATGCTTGTCTTCCAGCGTCTTGTGCAGCGTATTCGCCTGCGCCAGCGTGACGGGGCCCTTCAGGCCCGCCTGGTCCTTTGAAATCTCGAAATACTGCGAGAGGCTCTGCGGCAGGCCTTTGGCTTCCGCATCGGCGCGGGTATCGGCCGACATCTGCGCGACAAGGCGTTTTTCCTTCAGCAGCTGGTGGAACTGCATGCGCTGCGCTTCGGTGATCTGGCTGCCCTTGGTGCCGGCGGGGATATGCATCTCGCGCACGGCTTCATGAATATAGGGGATGGTCGTCCAGTCGACCTGCCCGCGGTTTTTGGCGTAGGCAATCGTGTTCTCGGTCGGGTTGGCGATCATGTTGCTGACCGCTTCGCGGTTGTGGCGCGCATTCGCGGCTGCAGCTGCGGCGGCCGCGGCGGTTGCGGCAGATGTGGCGGCGGTGTTCACCACGACGGGCCCGGCCTGCGCGGGTGGCGCTCCCACTGTCAAAGCAGCCCCGAAAATAGCCACAGCAGCGAAAACCTTGCGCAGATTCTTACCAAATGCCATCGGGCGGAACCGACCTCTCACGTTGTTGAAGGTATTCCCAGCCTAGCGACAATTCCCAAGTGAGTCAAAAAATGATAAAGATAGACAGCTAAGACAGTATCTTAAATGTGGGGTGTTAAT
>JBGGMV010000102.1:0-7567 GCA_041287865.1 Alphaproteobacteria bacterium
AGCCCTCTCCCAGAGGGGAGAGGGGACTCCGAAGTAGAAGTTTATAAAATTAAAATTGTTTTGCGGCAGCAAAACTCTCAAGTCCCCTCTCCCCTTGGGAGAGGGCTAGGGTGAGGGTACTTAACTCGGGATGGATTAAGACGCCAGTTTGCCCGGCAGTTCGTCGATGGCTTCGTCGACCAGCTTGGCGCTGCGCTTGGACAGCGTTTCCAGCAGCACGATCTCGGCCGATTTGGCGGCGATGTCGGCGGCCTGGTTGCGCAGTTCGGTGACGGCGGCGGCTTCGGCGCGCTTGATGCGCTCCAGCAGCTGCGTTTCCTTGCGCTTCAGGCTGTCGGAAAGTTTCTGCTCGGCATCTTTCTGGATGCGGGCGGCGCTTTCCTTGGCGCCGTCGATGATTTTCTGCGAGGTCTGGATGGCGTCGCGGTGTTTCTTCTGCGCGTCGGCCAGCAGTTCCTGCGCCTGCGCCTTCAGCGCTTCCGCTTCTTCAAGGCCCGCCTTGATTTTCGCGGTGCGGGCGTCGAGCATCGCCAGCACGGGCTTGCGGCCGTATTTCACCGCGACGATGGCGAAGCCGATCGTGGCCAGCGCCACCCAGAATGTCGGGTCCTGCAGCGATCCGATGGCAGCCATTACGCGGCCTCCTTCTTCATGACGGTGGTGACGGCCTTTTTGGTGTCGTTCTTGGTGACCGTGATGCCGGAAACCTTGCCCACGATCTCGGCCGAAATTTCGGCGGAAATGTCGGCGATGGAGGACAGCGCTTCGGCCTTGGCCTTTTCGATCGCCTGTTCGGCGGTGGCGACGCGCTTGCGGGCGTGCTCCCCGAATTTGGCGTTCTCGGCCTGGATGCGTTCGCTGATGTCCTGCTCGGCCGCCGCGATCACTTCCTGCGCCGAGGCGCGCGCCTTGGCGACGGAGGCCTCATAGGCGGTTTTCACGCCTTCGGCTTCCGACTGCATCGAGGCCGCCTGCGAAAGGTTGCCCTCCTGCTGCGCCGCGCGCGTCTCGATCACCTGCGCCACGCCCGGCAATGCCACTTTGGACATCAGGAAGTAGAGCAGGGTGAAGGAAACCACCAGCCAGAAGATCTGGCTGGGGAAGCTTGCGGGCTTCAGCTGCGGGAAGCCGACGTTTTCTTCGGTGGCATGGCCTGCTTCGGCGTGTTCCGCCTCGGCTTCCTCGCCATGGGCTGCGGGCTCATGGCTTTCGGATTTGCCGGCGGCGGTTTCCACCTTGGTATACGGGATGGGCGTGCCGTGATCGCCGGCTACCCCGTCACGCGCCGCATGCGACGTTACGGCACTTGCCGCGACGAGCGCAAAAGCGAGAAAGGCGAAAGACAGGGTTATCAGCCGGCGATAAGGCATGGTTATTTCCCGTTGTAGCTGTTGTTTAAAAAATCAAACAACGAAGAGCAGCAGCATTGCGACGAGCAGTGCGAAGAGGGCGATAGCTTCGATGAACGCGAAGTACATGAAGCCGGAGCCTTTCACTGCGTCAGCCATCGAGGGGTTGCGGCCCATGACGGTGATGATGCTGGCGAACAGGGTGCCGAGGCCGAGGCCCACGCCCAGAAGCGGGATAACCGCGAGGCCGGCGCCGATGTATTTTGCTGCTTGGGGATCCATGTTTAGTTTCCTTTTCTTTGGTTTGGTTGTGGTTTGGTTTCGTTAATTTGGTTTAGTGCAGTTCGATCGCGTCCTTCAGGTACATGCAGGACAGGACGGCGAAAACATAGGCCTGGATGAAGGCGATCATCAGCTCGAGGCCGACAAGCGCCACGTTGATGATCAGCGGCAGGATGCTGAGCACCGCGCCGAAGGTCACAGCGATCAGCATGACCGAGAAGCCCGCGAAGACCTTCAGCATCGTATGGCCCGCCGTCATGTTGGCGAAAAGACGGACGGAAAGGCTGAGGGGGCGCGAGAGGTAAGAAATGACCTCGATAATCACGATAAAGGGCGCCAGCCACCACGGAATGCCCGCGGGCAGGAAGAACGAGAAGAAGTGCAGGCCGTGCTTGTAGATGCCGAGCCCCGTCGCGAAGATAAACACGAACAGCGCCAGCGTGGCCGTCACGATGATATGGCTGGTGAAGGTGAAGGAGTAGGGGATCATGCCCAGCAGGTTGCCCATCAGCACGATCATGAAGAGCGAGAAGATGAGGGGGAAGTATTTTTTCGCTTCGCCGTGCAGGTTGCCCTTCACGATGCCGAAGACCAGTTCGTAGAGCATTTCCGATACGTTCTGCCAGCGGCCCGGCACCATCGCCTTGCTGCGCACCGAGAGCGTCATCAGCAGGGTCGCGCAGACCACCGCGACCAGCATCCATGCGGCCGACTGGGTGAAGGCGACGTCATAACCCGCGATTTCCAGCGGCATGAGCGGCTTGATGGTGAACTGTGCAAGAGGACTGTGCGCCACGCGATTTATTCCCTTTTATTCCCCGTAGTGTCTTTCGTATCCGGCTTGAAACCCACCTTGTAATCCTGCCCCATTTCGGCGCGGTAGATGTTCAAGACCCCTGCCGCGAACCCTGCAAAGAACAGCAGGATCATGAACAGCGGTTTTGTATCAAGCCATTTGTCGAGCCCGTATCCCAAAGCCCCGCCGACAACGATCCCCGCAGTGAGGTCCGTGGCCGCCCGCAGCGCTTTCGCAACGCCTGCCGGCATGGCACGCCCCAGGGGCGTCGTGAGAGGGCCGGTATCCTGGCTCTGCTTTGCCTGGGCTTCCTTGATTTTCCTGTCGAGTTCTTCAGGCGATATCGTCATTCGGGAATCCCTTGCGCGGCAGGCGGAAAATACGAAATGGGGGTACAAACTGTCAATATAATACCGTGGCGCAGGGGCGTTATTTTATTATGAAAATAATAGGACATTTACATAGTTGACTATGCCGGCGCGGGGCGGCATAGATGCGGGCAGAAGCCATTCAACGCAGGAGTATTTCATGAAGAACAAAGTTTACAGCATCACCGTTGATTTCACCGGCACGACATGGCCGCAGGCGGTCGAAAAAACCATGAAGCTCGATGCCGATATCCAGCGCCTTGCCAAGGCCAGCGGCGAAGACGTGCATATGCACCAGTATAAAGAACCCATGCTGGGCGCGCCCTGCATCCTCGTCGAATGTTCCGAAGCCTTCCTTGAAAAGATCAAGAAGCTGTCGCTCTGCGATGCCTCCGGCCCCGCCACTGTCGCTACCATCCGCCGCAGCGAAGCGCCGCAGATCGAGCCGCCCGAAGCGATGACGCCGCCGAAGAAACCCAAAGGCCCGCGTCCGTAATTTTACTTTCCGCGTATAAAACAACACCCGCCCCGGGGTGAGTGGGGCGGGTGTCGTTTTTAGTGGGCGTTAGTGTCAAGTATCCTTATTCGGGTGCGCCGTCATCGCCGCCCGGACCGCGACCTTCGCCGCCATCGCGGGGACCGCGGCCTTCGTTACCTTCGCCGCCGCGTTTACCCCAGCCGCCTTTGCCATGGCCCATGCCGTGTTTCGGGCGGCAGGATTTCATCGCTTCGAAGTCGTTGGCTTTCTCGACGCAGGCGAGGTGTTCCTTGATCTTGGCGATGCGCTCGGCTTTCATCTTGGGGAACATTTCTTTCTTCTCCTCGTCGGTCAGCTTACGGCGCTCGCCGCGACCTTCACCGTCACCACCGCCGGGGGGGCCGCCTTGCGGTCCGCCTTCCTTCGCGGGCGGAGCACCCGGGGGAGGACCGCCTTGCGGGCCGTCTTCGGCAAAGGCAGCCGTGGTTGACAGCAGCATCACGACAGCAAGGACGGGAAGAACGCGTTTCATGGGTAATTTCCTTTCAAGGACGTTGATGTAATTCGTTTTTCGGGCCGGCACAGCGGCATATCTAGTGGTAGCACGTGCAAGGGGGCGTAAACCCTGCGCACCACTTTACATCCATCTTTTTAAGGATTTATTAAGGCCGCGTTTCAGGCCGTTTTTATCGCGGCCTGCTTCTTTTTCAGCTGGGTCATCTGGTCCTGCGTATAGAGCGGGATGACATCGGTGAACTGCGAGAGCGAGGTGAAATGCACCGCCGCGCTGGTCTTGTGCCCGCCGCCCTTGACGCCCGTATTGGCGCAAAGGAATTCGGCGATCTTGCTGGCATCCGGATCGCCATCAGAGCGGATGCTCATGGTGACCGAGCCATTGCCCTGCACGTACCATGCGAAGGCCATGCCCATGCCGGTGCGGTCGCCTTGCTCGCGCAGGTAATCGGAAATATGGCGGCCGAAATTCTGCACGTCGGCGTTGATGACGGGAACCCAGGTGATGTGCCCGCCTTCGATGACGAGACGCGTGTACATGATGTTGTCGGTCAGTTTCTGGATGCGATTGGCCTGATCGGACAAAATGCCCTGTCCGCCCACGACCATTTCATGCAGCGAGAGGGACGACAGCTCGTAAAAACTGTAAAAGGCGTCGGCGATGTTCTTGATCGGTTTTGAATCGATCATCGCGGCGGCGGCAAGATCGCGGTCATCCTTGATATCTTTCGCAATATCCATCTTGGCGATCAGCTTGAGGAATTCGGGCTTGTCGCGCCCGCCGAGCAGCGCATCCCAGACCATGATCGCGGCCGAAGGATGATCGGGGTCGAGCTTCAGCGACAGTTTGGGCGCCTGCGCATCTGCGGGCGGCTTGTAACCGGCGAGGATATCGGCCGCGCTTTTGTGATGGTCGATCACCGTCACTTCCTTCGCGGGCGGCAGGCCGGAGGAGAGGGGAGCCATGATTTCATCGAGCAGTTTTTTAGACGGCGCGACATCGACGAAGTAAATCTCCGCGCCCGCGTCGATCTCGCGGCGGATTTTTTCCTCGGCGGCGGGGATGTCGTGATGGCCCAGCGGGATATAGGACAGGTGCACGTTTTCGTGCCCGCTGAACCGCTGGTCAAAGGCCCAGGCGGAGGCGAGGCCGTCGATGCAGGCTTCGTGATAGACGACAACCAGATGCTTGCGGCTTGCGGTGGTCAAGGGGAGGCTACCTTTCGGAAATGTAATTTTCAGGTTAATCAGCGTCTTAATCAATGTCAACGCACGCTCAAAAATGGGCTGCGGGGGATTGACATTGATATGGGAATGTCAGACTATGGCAATCCAAAATCATAAAGAGAAACATCGTGTTCGGCTTCAGCCAGTCAGAAAAAGACAGAGCCCTGTTCAATGCCCTTTACTACGGCAGGGCGAAAGATGTGCTGAAGGCGCTGGAGAAGGGCGCAAACCCGAACAGCGCTTATAGCCGCGATTACGGCCTGCCGCTGTTCCAGGCCTCGCGGATGCGTGACGAGGAATACAGCGAGGCCTGTGTGGCCGCGCTGCTGGCCAAGGGCGCCGATGTGAATGCGCGCGACGACGAGGGGCGCACGGCGCTGCAGACGGTCATGGTGCGTAACAACCGTAATGAAGCCGTGATCGACAAGCTGATTGCCGCGGGGTCGGATGTGAACGCGGCGGATAAATCGGGCGATACGGTTCTGATGACAGCCCTGCAGTATTCAGCGTGGCAGGCCGCCGAAAAACTGATTGCCGCCGGCGCCGAAGTGAAGGTGCACTGCAAAAACGGCAAGACGGCGATGCTGGCGGCGGTCGAAAATAACGCGCCCCTGTCGCTGCTCGACAAGCTGACCGAAACCGATTTCAACAAGGCTTACAAGGGCGGCCAGCCCGCGCTGGTGCGGGCATCCGTGAACGGCAGCAAAAAACATGTGGAATGGCTGCTGAAAAAACCCGGCATCCAGATCGACATACAGGGCCCCATCGAACCCTCCAACGAACGCGGCCCCACCGTGAACCGCAGCGCGCTGCAGGTGTCGGTGATGAACGGCAAGAAAGAACTCTGCGAGATGCTGCTGGCGGCGGGCGCGAAGCCCGACCTTGCCGACGGCCAGGGGCAAACGCCGCTCTGCACCGCTGTCGCGGCCGATAACCATGACATGGTGGAATTGCTGCTGAAGGCCAAGGCGAAACTCTCGCCGGTTGGCATGGATAAACAGGCAGCGTTGGAAATAGCATCGCGCGCGGGCTCGATCCGCATGGTCAAGACTTTGCTGGCGGCGGCTGAAGCGACGGGCGAGAAGCTTGACTTCAATGCCGCGCTGGCCGCGTCCTCGGAAAAAGGCCATGGCCGCGTGCTGGAATTACTCATTGCCGCTGGCGGCGACGTGAACGCCGCCGACGAAGACCAGCGCACGCCGCTGATGAAGGCCGCGCTGTCAGACCAGATTGAAGTTTTGTCGATACTGATAAAAGCCGGCGCGAAAACCGATACGCCCGACCGCCACGGCATGCAGGCCTATGACCATGCCGTCAGCAATGCCAAAGGCAAGGCTAAGGAATATCTGTCGCGCTACCGCACCGGAAAGGTGAAGGCGGTTGAAACACCGGCGGCAGGCGCAGTTGTGTCCGACGATTACCGCTATACGCGCCTCAACGAATACAGCCTTGAAGTGCGCGAGGGCGACAGCCTGACGATGACCTTCAATTTCTGGACGCAGCAGGTGCTGATCCGCGATGCCGAACGCCCCGCGCCCGTGACGATACAGAACTTCAACGATATCCAGCGGCAGGAAGCGATCGAGGAAGCCTATCGCAAGCTGAAGGAACTGGGCGGCAATCCGCCGGAGCCGGGCGTGCTGTCGGTGCAAAAGCGCCCCGGACTTTCAAAAAATTAATGTAGATGTTTCGGCGGCGGCTGGACGGCGAGCGGCGTGCTGCCGGGCTTGGGCTGCCGTTCGGGAGTCATGGCGTCGCCGAAGGGCATCCGGCGCGCGAATTCGAAAATGGACGAGAAATGCACCGCGCCCGCGCCGCCGTGACCGCCGCCGGTGCAGCCCATGACAGTGCGCAAATAATCGCAGATCAGGCTCGCATCAGGATCGCCGCTGGTGCGGATGCTCATCGTCACCGCGCCGTTTTTCTGCATATACCAGGCGAAGGCGACGCCGGAGCCGGCTTTTTTGCCTTCCTCGATCAGGCGCTCCGATATCTGACGGCCGAATTGTTTCACGTCGGCATTGACGATGGCGGCCTTGACGGGCGCGTTGCCGGGGAAAATCTGCAAGTCGATGATCTGGACGTTTTCCATCATTTTGTCGATGCGCGCCGACTGGTCGGCCAGCACCATGCGGCCGTCGGCCGACATCTGGTTGAAGGTTTGCGAAGCCATGCCGCGCAACGACTGGAAAGCCTTGTCCGTGGTGCTGATATCCTGCGCGTCGATATAGGCGGCGGCGGCGAAGGCGGCGGGCGTGGTCAGTCCCTTCGCGTCGCCGTCCATCATGTTGATGACATCCAGCACTTCGGGCGGTTTTTCGTTCGGCAGCACTTCCTGCCAGACCATGCGCGCGGCGGATTTGATGTTCGGGTCGATGACGATATTCAGCCCCGGCTGCGCATCGTTGGTAAAGGGCGGCGTATAGCCCTTGAGCGCGCGGGTTTCGGTTTCGTGATGGTCCATGATGCTGATATTCGCAACCTTGGCCTCGCCGTCCGGCGTCGGCGTCATCAGCTCGTCGAGGAATTCGCGGCTTGGCGCGACGTCGACGAA
>JBGGMV010000103.1:0-8252 GCA_041287865.1 Alphaproteobacteria bacterium
CGTCGCCTCGGGCAGGTTCGCCTCTGTCGTCGCGGGCGACGGCACGCAGCCAGTCAGCGCGCAGGCGGCTGCAAGGGTGAAGATGGTGGCGAGGCTGGAAAGGCGTTTCATTGTTATCTGTCCCAAAGGTTAAACCGATGGGGCATCGTAGCAGCACATAGTTATTATGTCAAATAAAATCAGAAATGTCCGGTTTAGGCGGCTTTCGGCGGTTTCGGGACAGCCGTTTTCGGCGCGGCGTTGACATCGCCCAGCGCTTCCCAGCTATCGTGCGTCAGGCTGTATTTCTGCGCGGTGTTGTTATCGAGGTCGTAGTAAAGCAGCACGACATTCACCTGCCCCGCCTTCATTTCGTCGGCGATGGTGGCGTGCGGCTCCCTGCCCTTGTAGCCGAGGATGTTTTTAAGCGACTGCACGCCGCTTTCCTTGGCCAGCATATTGCCGGCTTCCTTCACGTCGCCCTTCGCGGCCTTCAGGAATTTGTCCGACAGCGCGGGGATATCGAGCCCCGTGCGGTGCGTTTCATGCGCGACAAGATCGATATCGCCGCCGTTCTTTAAATCGGGATTGGGCACGGTGATCGATGCCTGCGCGCCGCCGCAATCGCTGTGCACGATGATGACGATATTCTCCACCTCTTTCAGCCGGCGGAAGGCCATGCGGCTGAGCAGCGCGGGATCTGCCTCCGCCGCCGGCGGTATCACGGCGGCGATGGGGCGGTATTCGAGCGCGACGCCCGGGCCGTAATCAAGCGCCTTGTCGGGCTGGAAACGGCTGTCGATGCAGCAGATAAGAAATACATCGGGCCATTGCGGGCCCTTCATCGCTTCCTGCTCCTCCTTCGTGAAATGCGGTTTGGTGACATGGCCCAGCAGGGTTTTCAGGTCTGCCTGTTTGTGATCGTGTTTATGTTTCGCAGGCGTCATTTCGGGCCTCCCGCAACGCAACCGCGCAACGGTCGCGCGCCGAGCCGTAAGGCCGAAGCATTCGCCTTCGGTTTCCAGACGCCTTTTTTGTCGTCATACAATTCAAACTGCCGCTTGCCGAGATCGTAATGCAGCAGCATCACTTTCAGCTTCCCCGCCGCAACTTCGTCGGCAATCGTCGCATGACCGTCGCGGCCCTTGTACTTCATCAGGTTTTCGCGCGCGGCAAGGCCGAGGTAGCGCGATAGCCTGTCACCGGCGGCGCGGATATCGCCCTTTTCCTCCGCCAGCAGTTTCGCGCCAAGGCTGGCAAGATCAAGCCCCGCACGGTGCACGACGGCGGCGACCGCATGCAGATCATCCCCCGATGAGGGATCAGGATGCGGCACTTTCAGCGCGGCCTGCGCCCCGCCGCAATCACTGTGGCTGATCAGCAGGATATGATCGATGCCGTTGAGCCTGCGAAACGCCATGCGGCCCAGGAAATCGGGGCTGGCCTGCGCCTCTGGCGGGATGACCGCCGCGATCTGGCGGTATTCAAGCGCGACGCCGGGCCCGTAATCGAGCGCTTTATCCGGCTGGAAACGGCTGTCGATGCAGCAGACGAGGAAGCATTTGGGCGCATGCGGCTGCGCCATCACGGCGGCCTCTGCATCCGTAAATCTTTGAGGCAGGTTCGCGTTCGATGCGACCTGTTTTGTACGCGCGGCTATGCTGAGATGGTTTTTGGGCATCCACTGGCCTCCTGTTTTTTCAGCAGTACTTTCTGTCCAAGGCATTGACGGCCCGTGCGGGTCCATTTGCCTACTTACAAAACAACTTGCGAAAGGCCCCAGGAGCCCTGCTACCTGTCGTGATTTTTGTTATTCACGTGTCATGGAAGCTGGATGGCGGCGGTTTCAGTTATCAACGCTATATCGATTCTCCGCATCAAGTCAATAATGTTCAACCCGAGTATAATCGTACCGCAGCCGCTGAAATACACGGTGTTTAGTTGGAATAGCTAGTGCGTTGAAAAAGTTTACTTGGTGCGGTGCAGGAAATAATTCCGGCAATTACGCGGCGAGATCGTCCAGCACAGGCGGATGATAATTCGGGCCCTTCAACACTTTTCCATCGGCGCGGTGGATGGCTTTGCCGTCGGGGCCGAGTTTCGACATATTGCTTTCGTGCACGCGCGCGAAAACCGCGTCGATCGGCAGGCCGAAGGTGACGGAGCTGCCGCTGACCACATATTGCACATCGGCCATTTCCTTCATCAGCGCCAGCAGCACGGGTTTTGACACCGCGCCGGTTTTGCGGAGATCCGCGATGGCGAGGTCTATTTCGGCGAACAATTCCTTCACCTCTTCCATGATCAGCGTCTTGCGCAGCTCCAGCAGTTTTTCGTCGAAGGGAACATCGACATGCGCATCGGTGGCGAGGTGGAATTCGCGGACTTTTTTCTCGTAATCGTTCATGGCTTGGGTTCCTCCTCGCCTTTGTCATTGAAATGCTTCAGCGGTTTGCTGTGCAGGCGGGCGATGGCGCCCGCGAGTGTTTGGAGCTTGCGAAAGCCCTCGGCATCCGATTTTTCGATGCCGATCAGGAAATCGAATACTCTCTCGCCCGCAGGCAGCGCGATGAAATGCGACAGCTGCGGCTGGTATCCCCTGCCGTCTATATAGGCGCGGATATGAATTTCAGGCACGGCGGAAAGATCAATTTTCTCGGCCCAAGACCTCGGGAAGCTGGCATGAAGCGTCAGGGCTTCCGCTGTCACCGATATGCGCGGGCGGCGCAGCACAGCGTGAACATATTTCGTGAAAAACAGCAGCGCGATGATCCACGGCAACGCGAAATAAATGCGGAAGGTCGTATCGCTGGGCAGGATGGCAGCGAAGGCTGCGGGTTCCTTCAGCAGCCGCGCGTAGTCGACCGGCAGCAACCCCTCGCCCGTATGGGTGACGCCATGGGCATAGAGCGCGAGCGGCAGCAACAGCAGCGGGAAGAGGATAAAGCGCGTGACAATCGCCACGACAGCGCTGCGACGGACGGCCGCCGCCTCGACGCCTGAGGGCGTTTCGGTGACGATAAGGTCTGCCGGCGTAGTGACCGATATAAAGGCGCGCGTACCCATGGTTTCCCTGTTGATGACGTGCGGCGACTATATCCGGAGAGCCTTCTCATGGAAAGCATATCGTCTATATTATGACAAGCCCTTGACAAGAATCATATCTCCGCATACTTTGCTGCATAGCAGCATATCCGCGCAGCCGCGCGGCATAAAAAGGAGAGGCTCACCACGATGCTCAACATCGCAAAACTCCTGCCCAGCGAAGGCAAATTCCTCAAGTTTATCGACCAACTGTCATCCGAAGCGCATACCGCCTCCCTTCACCTGAAAACATTCGTCGAAGAGACCGACCCCGCGAAACGGGCCGAGGCCGGCGCGGGCATCACCGCCTGCAAGGCGCAGGCCAAGCGCATCGGCGCGGAAGTGACGAAAGAGCTCTGCCTCACCTTCGTCACGCCGTTCGACCGTGAAGACATCCAGAATTTCTGCGGCCATCTCTACCGCATCACCAAGACCATCGAAAAAGTGCGCGAGCACATGGATATGTACAAGATGAAGGACGCGGTGGAGCTGACGCGCCAGGTGGAAGTCATCGTCGAGGAAGCCGACGGCATGAAAATCATGGTCGAAGGCCTGCTCAACGGCATGAAGACCAAGCAGATCATCGAAAAAGCGCAGCTGCTCGACCAGCTTGAAAACAAGGGCGACGAAGTTCTGTCCGACCTGCTGGTGATACTGGTGCGCGACGCGCCCGACACCAAGCAGCTGATCCTGCGCAAGGACATCTATGACCTGCTGGAGCGCGTGATCGACGTTTACCGCGACGCCGCCGGCGTTGCGCTGCAAATCGCGCTCAAGCATACATGACGGGTTAAATGGAAAGCGCCTTCCTCCTCCTTATCGTCGCCGTCACGCTCACGCTGATATTCGATTTCATCAACGGTTTCCATGATGCGGCGAATGCGATTGCGACGGTTGTCTCGACGCGCGTCATGCGCCCGGGCACGGCGATATTATATGCGGGCGCGCTCAACTTCGCGGGCGCGCTGATGGGCACCGAAGTGGCGGCCACCATCGGCAAGGGGCTGGTGACGGCCTCGACCATCACCATCCACACCGTCATCGTCACGCTGATCGCGGCTATTATCTGGAACCTGATTACCTGGTACCAAGGCCTTCCCACCTCCTCCTCCCACGCGCTGATCGGTTCGCTGCTGGGCGCGACCTATGCGGCGGCAGGGAATGAGAGCATCCAGTGGAGCAAGGTGACGGAAAAAGTCATCATCCCCATGTTCTCTTCCCCTGTCATTGGCGTTTGCCTTGGCTTCAGCCTGATGACGCTGCTGATCTGGCTGGTGCATAAAATGCCGCTGGGGCGCATCAACCGCGTCTTCGGCAAGCTGCAGATTATCTCCGCCGGCTTCATGGCGCTGAACCACGGGCGCAACGACGCGCAGAAATGCATGGGCGTGATTGCACTCGCCCTCGTGCTCACCTATCCGCAGGATGATTTCCATGTGCCCTTCTGGGTGATGGCCTCCTGCGCGATCGCCATGGGCCTTGGCACGATGTCGGGCGGCTGGCGCATTATCCGCACGCTCGGCACGAAGATGATCAAGCTGACACCCATCCACGGCTTCGCGGCGGAAACCACCGCCTCGATCATCCTGGGCGCAACGGCGCATTTCGGCATTCCCGTTTCCACCACGCAGGTCATCTCGACCTCGATCATGGGCGTGGGTGCCACCAAGCGCCTGTCGGCCGTGCGCTGGGGCATCGTGGGGAATATCGTCTGGGCATGGGTTTTAACCCTGCCGCTCACCTTCACCATGTCAGGCGGATTGATGTGGCTTTACAAGACAATCACCGGGTAAAGAAAAACCCGCCCCCTTGCGAGGGCGGGTTTTAGCATGCGCCTTTAAGGGGCGCAGGCAATTACTTGCCGACTGCTTCTTTCAGTTCTTTAGCAGCGCGGAAGGCGATTTTCTTTTTCGCCGGGATCTTGATGGTCTCGCCCGTTGCGGGGTTGCGGCCAATGCGGGCAGCGCGCTTGCGGACCTGGAGGATGCCGAGGCCGGCCATGCGGACGCGGTTGCCTTTTTTCAGGTTTTTCACCAGATGGGCGATCAGGTCTTCCATGATCAGGTTCATCGTCTTTTTGGGCAGCTCATGCTTTTCAGCCATTTCAGCCGCGATGTTTTTCAGCGTGACGGTAGGTTGGGTAGCTTTTGCCATGATATGACACTCACTTCGTTGATTGCACAATCAAGAGGCCAGAATATGCGGGAAAGCCTTTAAAACCGGCATTCCCCAGAATCACATCCCATCCCCGTGACACAATGATTCATGACAGATAATGAATACCCCGCCAACAGAAAAATGCCCAAAAACAGCTGTTTTACAGGGTTTTTAGCGCCTTTTTACAATAATCAGGCGGCAGAAGGTGCCAAAAACCCTTATTTTTAAGGGTTTTTTAACACCCGCACAGTTATCCACACGCTTGACAACCGAGGTGAATTTACGTCAGGCCGATTTCATTTCATCAAGCTCGAGCCAGCGGAGTTCCGCATTGTCGAGTTCCTGACGCGCGGACGCGAGACGTTTCGATGCGGTGTCGAACGCGCCGCGATCGCGGGTGAAAAGCTCCGCGTCATCCAGCACGCGCTCGAGGTCTTCGACTTCGGCTTTCAGTTTTTCGATCTTCGCCGGCAGATTGTCGAGTTCGTATTGCAGTTTATAGGTGAGTTTTTTGGAAGATTTCGGCGCGGACTGTTCATTTGCGGCGACGGGTTTCTCGACAGGCTTCGGCTTCGCGGCTTTCGGCTCGCGGAAGTGGAGAAAATCGTCCTCGTCGTCCTCGCCTGCCTTCCGGCGTTTGCGGGCCTCAATATAATCGGTGTAACCGCCGATATAGCCATGCACACGGCCGTCGCCTTCAAAGGCCAGTATCTTGCTGACCGTCTGGTCAAGGAAGTCGCGGTCGTGGGACACCACAATCAGCGTGCCGGTATAGGCCGACAGAATTTCCTCAAGCATATCGAGCGTATCCATATCGAGGTCGTTGGTGGGTTCGTCGAGGATCAGCAGGCCTTTGGGGCTGGCCAGTACTTTTGCCAGTAAAAGGCGGTTTTTCTGCCCACCGGAGAGGGTGCCGACCTTTTGCTCCACCATCGCGGCATCGAACAGGAAATCGCGCAGGTAGCCGATGACATGGCGCGTTTTGTCCATGACTTTCAAATATTCGCCGCCCTGCGGGCAGAGCACATGCTTGACGGTGTCGTCGGGCAGCAGGTCGCGGCGCTTCTGGTCGAAGTAGGAAAATTCCAGGCCGCGCGCCAGCTTCACCTTGCCCATATCGGGCTTGAGCTCGCCGATCATCATGCGCAGGAAGGTCGTCTTGCCCGAACCGTTCTTGCCCAGGATGCCGATGCGGTCGCCCTTCTGGAAGCGCATGGAGAATTTGTTGAGCACTACCTTCTCGCGCCCGTCATCGCCGGTGAATTTCTTGTCCACCTTGAAGAATTCAGCGACAAGCTTCGAGCCGAGCTCGTCAATCTCCATCTCGCCGATGGAGAGGCGGCGCATCATCTGGCGGTAGGCGCTTTTGTCTTTTTTCAGCTTCGCGCGCTCTTCCTGCATCAGGCCGACGCGGCGGATATTGCGCTTGCGGCGTGCCTTGACGCCGCGGCTGGCCCATTCCACTTCCTGATCGAGCAGTTTCTGGCGGTTCTGCAGTTCGCGTTCTTCCTGCTCCAGCAGCATGGAAGACCATTCGTCGAAGAAAGCGAAGCCCTTGGGCGCGACGCGCATCTTGCCGCGGTCGAGCCAGAAAATCTTGTTCGAGATATTTTCAAGGAAGGCCTTGTCGTGACTGACGCACAATATCGCGCCGTGGTAGCGGGCAAGGTATTGTTCCAGCCATTCGATGACTTCGAGGTCAAGATGGTTGGTCGGCTCGTCGAGCATTAAAATATCGGGTTCTTCCACCAGCGCGCGGGCCAGCGAGGCGCGGCGCAACTGCCCGCCCGACAGCATATCCATGCGGTCGTTGGGGTTCAGCTCCAGCGGCTGGATGACCATATCGACCTTGTAACGGTTCGCTTCCTCGATCCCGTCCTTCATCAACTGCTCGAAGACGTAGTCGTAGACCGTCTGGCCGGGGATAACGTCGACTTCCTGCTGCAAATAACCGATGGTCGTGCCCTGCAGCACCCAGCGCTCGCCGCTGTCCATGTCGCGGTCGCCGGTGATGATGTTCATCAGCGTCGTCTTGCCCGAGCCGTTCTTGCCGACCAGCGAGATTTTATCGCCTTCATGGATATTGAAGGCAAGACCGTCAAAGATGGTTTTTTCGCCGAAGGCGACGCAGCCTTCCTGCACGCTGAGGATGAGGGTAGATGCCATGGTGTGGTTTGGTATCACTTTTTAGCCGCCTTGTCACTTGCGGCGGTATGACCTATATCATTCCAATGGATACGAAGAAAACAATTCCCCACAATCTTGCGAATTGGGACCGCGCACTACGTGTGGTGCTAGGCTGCGCCATGCTGGGCTACTGGGCCTTTACAGGCTTTGCAGGGTATCTCTGGCCTATTCTGGGGGTTGCCTTGCTGGTGAACGCCGCTATGGGGCGCTGCGGGGCTTATGCGCTCTTCGGCTTCTCCACCTGCCCCATCAAAAAGAAATAGTTTTCATAAAAACAACATTGTTTACGCGAGGGGAGACGGCGCGTAAAACAAGGCATGCCCTCGCTCAATCCCATCACCAATTTCTCCTATTTCCGCCTGTGGAAAGAAGTCTGGCCCTATGCCGAGGGGCAGCGCGGCAATATCGTGCTCTATCACCTGATGTACCTGTTTGCCATGGTGTTCGAGCTGTCGATCCCCTGGATGTTCGGCAAGCTGGTGAACACGCTGCAGGCCGCAGGGCCGGGGCTGTTCGACGAATGCCTGAAATATCTTGGCATCATCATCGCCTGCCAGTTTTTCATGTGGACGCTGCACGGCCCGGGCCGCGTGATCGAGCGCCGCGCGGGACAGGCGATTTTTATCAGCTATATTTCTAAAAGTTTCAGGCGCCTGACAGAATTGCCGCTCAGCTGGCATCAGGACCACCATTCGGGCAGCAGCATCAACCGCATCCGCACGGCGGCGAATGCGCTGAAGGGCTTTGTCGAGAACAGCTTTATCAGTTTCCAGCGCGTGGTGATGCTGACAGGCTCGATCATCATGCTTTGCAGCTTCAACATATATATAGGTCTGGTCAGCCTT
>JBGGMV010000104.1:0-2832 GCA_041287865.1 Alphaproteobacteria bacterium
TTCTGCGACAAGGGTTCGCAATACCGCGCGGCGATTTTCTATGGCTCCGACGAGGAAAAGGTGCTTGCCGAAGCCTCGCTGAAAAAGATCGAGGAAAAATACGGCAAGAAAGTCGAAACGCTGATCCTGCCCGCCGCAACGTTTTATCCGGCCGAAGAAAAGCACCAGGATTATTCTTCAAAACAGACGCTTGCGTACAAGATGTACCGTAACGGCTGCGGCCGCGATGCCGTGCTGGAAAACCTGCGCGAACAGGCGAAGTAAGGCGCTGTTATCACAGGCATTTAACCGTTTTTTCATGCAAATAGCCGATAATAAGGCAGCATAAGAAAAACGGTAAGGCGATGACTTTTCCGGCGGATTCATTCAACGAAGCGATTTTCTGGGACCTGGTCCGCGGCGCGGATTCAGAAGCGCTCGGTAGTTTCCTCGATAAACATCCCGATAAATTCGTGAACCTACAAAAGAAGGTAGATCTTGGCCAGACGGCGCTGGTCAAATGCGCCTATAACAACAAGGTTGCGCATATAGAAGTACTTTTGGCGCATGGCGCCGACGTCAACCTTGGTGATGGGCATGCGCGCACGCCGCTGCGCATCGCGGCGGAATACGGACACGAGGGGCTGGTGCAGCTGCTGGTCACGCGCTATGGCGCGGCGATCGACAGGCAGGATTGCTATGGCGGCAACCCGCTGGCCGAAGCGGCGGCGAAGGGGCATGTGGGCATCACGCGCTTCCTGATAGAGCAGGGGGCCGATGTGAATGCGCGCTCTACAATGGGCGGCTGGACGCCGCTGATGTGGGCGCTGACGCACGGGCAGGTCGAAACTGCCACCATCATCGCGCAAAACGGGGCGAACCCCCGGCTGCGAAACTATTTCGGGCAGACAGCGCTGTCGCTGGCGCAGGAAAACAAATACGGCGACAAGGAGAAGACGGAGGAACTTGTCAGGCTGCTCTCGCTGCCGCTTGCGCTTCACAACATCAATAACGGGACTGACGCCACGATGTCGGTCAAGCCGATCAAGCTTAAAAACAAGGTCTAGGCGTCGGCGGAATCCGGCGGGGGCGTGCGGTGTTCTTCGGGCAGGGCGGCCAGCCCTTTCTCGGTAATCACATACCTGCCCTTGCCAAAGCTGGAGGCGAGACCCAGCGCGACAAGGCTGTCGGCATCGGCCCAGTTGAGGAAACCGGCCGTTTTACCCATGGAAAACTGTTCCAGCGTCTTAAGCGCCAGTATCTGCCGTTCGGTTAATCCGGTCATTTTTCGCCATACCTCCCTTATCTAAGGTAGGCCGCCAGCCTTACGAGAGGCTTACGGGGGCAATTATCGCCCTAAAAAAGTAGTTTTTATTATTGACTTATGGAAATTTGATGTTAATATGTACCCCAGCGAAAGGGGACCCACATGGCCACGATGCGCGAAAAATTCAAGACGGCGAAACAGCAAAGGATTGATGATGCTGAACAAAAACGCCGTGCGGAAATATTCAAGTATACACCCATGGGCCAGTTAAAGCGCGTTAACGAGGGCCTTGCCCAGATTGCCGACAAGATTGAAGACGATCTCAATGCCCGCATCAGTGCGATGAAAGAGAATGACAGCGGCGTGATTTACTACCGCATCGAAAAGATCAGTCATCTGACGGAACCGCAGATGAAATCGGTGCAGAACATGCCCGGTTACGCCCAGTTGCACAAGGTTTGCGGCCATCCCGATATCGACGTGCGCGTTGATGTCACCATGTATCACGGCAGCCTCAACGGCGGCGTGGATATACGGGTTTATCCCGAGCATCCTTTCAAAGGCTCAAGCCTGAAAATGGACAGCACGGTTGTCGCCGTCGCTGGCAAGGAGCCGGCGAAAAAGCGCACCAGGAAGCCTGCCGCAGGGCCGAAAACCGACACATCTCCCCAGCCTCATGCAGCGCGTGAAGCCATTCCCGTCATGAGACCTTTGGTGCTCAAGCACTAAGAAAAACAGCCGCCCTCAGCTGAAGCCATTGTCCCCGGGACATGGGGAAGGGCTCTTCATTTTCCCTAATTCATTCATCGTGCGTGCATACAATAAAAACAATTGCGCTTATCAGCCATTTTTCCTATTTATGATGGACTTTACGGCTTGATAAATGCGGGCGTGGCGGAATTGGCAGACGCACTGGATTTAGGTTCCAGCGCCGCAAGGCGTGTGGGTTCAAGTCCCTCCGCCCGCACCAGAATTAAAAAACGAAAGAAAGTAGATTAAGACCATGCAAATCACACAGACCAAACAGGAAGACCTCAAGCGCGAATTCATCGTCACCATGACGCCCGCCGAGATCGACGCGAAGATCAACGAACGCCTCGAGGAACTGGGCAAGACGATCAAGATGCCCGGCTTCCGCCCCGGCAAGGTTCCGCTGAACCTGCTGAAATCCAAATACGGCAAGGCCGTGATGGGCGAAGTGCTGGAAGGCGCTGTGAACGATTCAACGGTCAAGGCGATCAACGAAAACAATCTGCGCCCCGCGATGCGCCCGAAGATCGAAGTGAAAACCTTCGATGAAGCCAAAGGCCTCGAGTACACGATGGCGATCGAGCTGCTGCCCGAAATCAAGCTGATGGATGTGGCCGGCCTGAAACTCGACAAGCTGACCGCGAAGCCCGAGAAAAAAGAAATCACCGAAGCGCTGGAGCGCATCGCGAAAGCCAACAAAACGACCGAGAAAGTCGAAGGCAAAGTGGCCGCGAAATCGGGCGACGTCGTCGTCATCGACTTCGACGGCACCGTCGACGGCCAGCCTTTCCCCGGCATGAAGGGCGCGGATACGCCGCTGGAACTGGGTTCCAACA
>JBGGMV010000105.1:0-4208 GCA_041287865.1 Alphaproteobacteria bacterium
GCCGATCAGTTCGCCGAAAATCTGGCTGATGTCTGGCGCCGTGATGAAATCGCCCTTCACGCCGAAAGGCTCGTTGCTGGAATAATATTCCCGTACCGCCTCTGCCATGAAATCTGGCAGCGGCATGGGGCCGTCCCTCAAGATGCGCGCCGCCAGCGGATGGTGCCTGTCAGGCTTTGGCGGCTGCAGCTGCCCGTCGTCTTGCATGGCAGATGATCACTCCTCCGGCAATCAACATGGGGATACACAAAATCTGCCCCATGGAGAAATAGTCGAGATAAAGGCCGAGCTGCGTATCGGGCTCGCGGAAAAATTCGATGATCAAGCGCGCCAGGCCATAGCCGATCAGCAGGCTGCCGAACAACATGCCTTCCGTGCGCCGCACCGCGGGAATGCGCGCCAGCAGGAAAAGTACGATGCCAAGCACAAGTCCTTCCAGCCCAGCTTCGTAAAGCTGGCTGGGATGGCGCGGGACCTGCGCGGGATCATGGGGGAAGACAACGGCCCATTCGACCGTCGTCGGCCGGCCGTACAGCTCGCCGTTGGCGAAATTGGCAAGGCGCCCGAAAAACAGCCCGATGGGCACAACCGCTGAAACGATGTCGCCTAGGGCGTAGGGATGGAATTTGTGATAAAGCGAATACGAGATAATCGCCGTCGCCACGCCCAGCAACCCGCCGTGGAAGGACATACCGCCCTCCCAGATGTAAAGCGCGCTGAGCGGGTTATCCATGTAATAGCCGAGGTTGTAGAACAGCACATAACCGATGCGCCCGCCCCCGATCACCCCCAGCACCAGCCACGGCAGGATATTGTCGATATCGACGCGCGTGTGGCGACGATCGCGGTCCAGGTCGGCCAGCCAGCCCCCGTAAAGCCAGCCGCCGATAAAACCGGAAAGGTATGCCAGCGCGTACCAGCGTATCTGAATCACACCAAGGTCGATGGCCACAGGATTGATATCGGGGAAGGCTATACCTGACATTTAATTACTCTTTTTGACTGTTTTTTGTATTATAACTGCAATTAAGCCAAGGCATTGTACGATTTAGACTTTTCAGGGCCTATGATACCCAAATTCATTGCATAAACTATATGGTTCATGATAGGAAGATACAAAAATAGGGCCGTGATTATGAGAAGTACGCGCGATAACCTCCGTTTTTTGGACGACCTCGCCAAAGTGGCGACAGGCGCCATCGGTTCGCTGAGCGAAGTCAGGACCCAATTGCGCGCGCTGGTCAAGGAGAGGGTGGACGAAACGCTGTCCCGCCTCGATATGGTCAGCCGGTCGGAATTTGAACGCGTCGAGGCTCTGGCCGAAAAGGCCCGCGCCCGTCAGGAAGATCTCGAGAAGCGCCTGTCGGCACTCGAGAAACAGTTGAAAAGGAAGCCGAAAAAATGATCAGCTCGCCCTTCGAACTCGCCCATGAAGATGACGCCAACCCGCTCGACCTGGTCGAGGACATGGTGTCCGAAAAAGGCTGGGAGATCCTGCGCAATGACGAGGACCTGCTGGTCTTCCGTGTGCCCGGCACCAAAATGAAATACGAAATTTGCATGGAATGGCAGGAAGAATTCTCCGCGCTCCTGTTCGCCGCCTCCATGCCCATCGAAATCACGGAAAAGAGCCACGAGGCCGCCGCGATTTCTATCGAGAAAATCAACAGCAACATGTGGCTCGGCCACTTCGACCTGTCGAACAAGAATATCTATCCCACTTTCCGCCACACCCTGCTGTTCCGCACCGTGCCCTCGGGCGCGGCTGTCGACATCGTGCAGGACGTGATCGAGATCGCCGTTGCCGAATGCAACCGCTTCCACACCACCTTCCAGCTGATCGCTGCGGGTGATGTACGCAGGCACGACGACCTCTCGGCCGCTATTTTCGAAACCGTCGGCGAAGCTTAACCACCATGCCTCCACCGAATGTACTGCTCGTCGGCTGCGGCAAGATGGGCGGCGCGCTGCTTCGCCGCTGGCAGGAATTGCAGCTTTATAAAGATATCTGCATCGTCGAACCCACGCCCATCATCACGCTGGCCGCCAAGCAGGTGCCCGATTTCGCGCGCATCCCCGCCACGTTTAAACCAACCATCATCGTCATGGCGGTGAAGCCGCAGGTGCTGCCCGAGCTGACCAAGCAATACAAAGCCTATACCGACAAGGGCGCGCTGGTGATCTCCATCGCCGCCGGCAAGCCCATCGCATTCTTTGAAAAAGAACTGGGCAAGAAAGCCGCCATCGTGCGCTCCATGCCCAATACCCCCGCCTCCATCGGCAAGGGCATTACCGTCGCCACCGCCAACCGCAACGTCAGCAAACTGCAAAAGGCCAAGGCCGCCGAGCTGCTGGGCGCGGTGGGCGATATCCTGTGGGTGGATAGCGAGAAACTGCTGAACCCCGTGACCGCCCTCTCCGGCTCCGGCCCTGCCTATGTGTTTTTACTGATCGAAGCATTGACCGAGGCCGGCAAGAAAATCGGCCTTGAAGCCAAGATGGCCGAAAAACTTGCACGCCAGACTGTCATCGGCTCCGCCGCGCTGGCCGAAGCCTCGCCTGATGTCACCGCCGCGAAACTCCGCGAAGCCGTCACCTCCCCCGGCGGCACCACCGCCGCCGCGCTCGACGTATTGCGCGGCAGCCCTGGCATGCAGGAGCTGTTCGACAAGGCCCTCAAGGCCGCAACGAAACGGGCGGAAGAACTCTCTAAATAAAATTATTTCCGGCGATTGCCGTCGGTACCTAAACCAATGGCTTTAGCCAGATGGCTGCGCTTCTCCGCATATTTGGGCGCGACCATAGGATAATCGTCGGGCAGGCCCCATTTGGCGCGGTATTCTTCAGGTGTCATTTTATACGCCGTTTTCAGATAGCGTTTCAGCATCTTCATCTTCTTGCCGTCTTCGAGGCAGACGAGGTAATCGGGCATGATGGATTTAGAAACGGGAACGGCAGGCTCCAGCCCTGCGGCATGGGCGGGCGCGGCTTCGCCCCTGGAAATTTTCACCAGCGTCTCATGCACCTGTCGCATCAGAGCAGGAAGATCGGGAACCGCATGGTTCGCTGAATAACCCGCGACGATGCGCGCCATGTGACCAAGTAGATCCGTGTTTGACTTGTCATCCATCAAAATACTCCCTCCCTTTACTGTAACACTATGCTTTGCCGATAGCCACTCCATTGATTTAATTAAGAAAAATCGGAGGAACCGAAGACCCGCCTGCCCGTTGGCCGTTCTGTGAAGCTGTCATTCCTCACAGGAGATTTCCATGGGCGCGGAAAATATAATCGGCTTTTATTTCCGCACCGCAGAGGCGTGGGATGCCATGTATGCCGATTGCGAAGCAGCAACGCGCTCCATCCATGTCGAGCAATATATATTCAGGAACGACGAAGCCGGCGGGCGCTTCCTGCGTCTCTTCCTCGAAAAGGCCAAGGTGGGCGTGGAAGTGAAGCTGATGCTCGACGCCGTGGGCTCGCGCGACCTGCACGAAGATCAGCTGATAGCCGATATCCGCCGCGCGGGCGGGTTGGTGCATTTTTATCATGACCTTGGCCCGCGCCGGATTTTCTTTCCCTCCCGCTGGGTGCCGCGCACGCATGTGAAGACGATGCTGATCGACGATGCCGTCGCCTATACGGGCGGCGTCTGCTTTAGCGAAACGATGCGCGACTGGCACGACCTGCATGCGCGCTTTACCGGCCCCGTGGTCAAGCAGGCGAGCGAGGAAAGCGAGCGTATCTGGGCAAGGATGCTGGAGGGCAAACGCATCTTGATCGAGCACCGGCGACAGGAAAAGGACTCTATCCGCTACGCCCTGTCGCAGCCCAGCTTCGGCACCAGCCCCATTTACCGCGAGATCGTGGAAAAGCTGAACGGGGCGAAGCAACGTGTGCGGGTTTGCACCCCCTACTTCCTGCCACCGCGCCGCCTGCGCCGCGCGTTGATGCGGGCCACGCTGCGCGGCGTCGACGTCGAGATATTGATGAGCGCAAAGACCGACGTGCCTTGGGCCGACTGGGCCGCGCGCACCTATTTCCGCCGCCTGATGCGGAGCGGCGTGAAAATCACGCTGCATCAGGATAGTGTCTTGCACGCCAAATACGTTCTGGTCGATAATGACTGGGCCACCGTGGGGAGCGTCAACATCGATTATCTGAGCCTGAAAAAGAATCGCGAGGCCAGCCTTGTCATCACCGATGCC
>JBGGMV010000106.1:0-16308 GCA_041287865.1 Alphaproteobacteria bacterium
TCCAACCAAACTCTTGATAATCCCGTGCATCGTGCGCGCGTCCTGCTCTGTCATGCCGGAGCGGTGGAAGAAGTTGGAGAGGTTGCGCAGGATGGTGGGTTTCTGGTCGGGGCTGCGGAAGAAACCGCCGATTTCCAGCTCTTCCTCGAAATGACGGACGAGGTTTGAAATATCGTCCTTGGTCGCCGGCGATGTTTCGCCCATCACGCGCTCGACCTCGTGCACGCTAAAGGGGTTATCGGCCGAGAGCCACGCATAACAGGTCAGTAATACCGCCTGCGCAAGGTTCAGCGACGAAAAACCGGGGTTGAGCGGGATATTCAGCACGGCATTCGCCAGCGCCACATCGTCGCTTTCAAGGCCCGAGCGTTCGGGGCCGTACATGATGCCGCAGGTCTGCTTGCCGCCCGCGTTTTTCTCGCGGATGATCTTGGCTGCGGCCTCCGCCGTGTAAATTTCCTTCACCATGCCGCGTTCGCGGGCCGTGGTGGCGATGACGAAGGTGAGGTCGGCAATCGCCTCCTGCACTGTCTCGAACACTTTTGCGTTATTCAGGATATCGACCGCGCCCGAAGCCGACGAAATCGCGCCCGGGTTGGGCCAGCCGTCACGCGGCTTCACCAGCCGCATTTCGGTGACCGCGCAGTTCAGCATCGCCCGCGCGCACATGCCGATATTCTCGCCCAGCTGCGGGTTAACAAGAATAACCACGGGGGCGAGTGCGTTAGCCTTCAGATGTTCTTTTGTGACGTTTGTGCCGGCCATATCTTTACTTTTCGAAAGGATTTTTAGTGCTCTTAAATTGAAAGAGCTGAAGGAATTTTATCAGTATTTTCACAGATGCCTGACATGCAAAAATAGATATTCCAAAAATTAAAATTCCAACGGGAGGAAAAATGAACGTGGTAATTCCTCCATAGGCGATGCCCATTAGACTGATAGGCAGAATGACGAAAGCAAGAATCGCGGAAAATAATTTCGGGGCGGCATTTGCTATTGTTGAGGGAGGCGGCATAGCTTCCGGATTACTTATGCTTTGGTCTAGCGCGTTATTAGATTGTCTTGCCATGTGCGACAAAAGTAGAGTTGCGCCGCACAAAATCACAGCACCAATGCTAATTACAGCAAGTAAGATTAGGGCGCCGTTAATTCCTGATGGATTGGAGATAGCTAAACCGCCTAGATAGGCTACAGCAAGACCGGCTAACACATAAGCTATCTTTTTTACGATGCCTTTGCTTGGCGGGCTAGGGTTGTCATCAGCCAAATTAAGCCGCCTTCAGCCTTTCAAGCACGCGCTCGCGCCCGATGAGGGGGAGCAGGTCTTTCAGGTCGGGGCCGTGTTCCTGGCCCGTAATCGCGTAGCGGAGCGGCATGAAGAGTTCTTTGCCGCGGCGGTTGGTTTTCAGCTTGATCTCCTCGACCCATTTTTGCCACGTGGTGTTATCCCACGGGGCAGGGGGGAGGAGGTCGGCGGCGGTTTTGGCGAAGTCGGCATCCTGAATGACGGGCTTCACGTTGCCTTTGGCCACATGCCACCAGTCGGCGATATCGGCAAGGACTTCGAGGTTCGGGCGCACGGCGTTCCAGAAAGGCTCGTCGATGGCGGTCAGGCCGAGTGCGGCGAGGCGGTCTTTCACTTCGGCGAAAGGCTTCTGGTGCAGAATTTTCGCGTTCAGGCGATAGAGCTCGTCCTCGTCAAACTTCGGCAGGTTGCGCGAGAATTTGGAGAAGTCGAAGCTGTCGATCACCTGCTGCATGGTGAACAGCGGCTCGATGGGGTCGGAGGTGCCGATGCGGGAGACGAGGGAGATGAGCGCCATCGGCTCGATGCCCACTTCATCCATCAGCGATTTGATGCCGAAACCGCCCTTGCGTTTGGAAAGCTTGCCGCCCTCCATGTCGCCCAGCAGCGTGACGTGCGCGAATTGCGGGGGCTTGGCGCCCAGCGCTTCGAACATCTGCACGTGAGTTGCGGTATTCGTCACATGGTCTTCGCCGCGCACGATGTGCGTGACCTTGAACTCGATATCATCGATGACCGAGCAGATGTGATAGAGCGGGCGGCCGTCGGCGCGCACCAGCACGGGGTCGGACATATCCTTGCCGTTAAACTCCACATGGCCGCGCACAAGGTCTTCCCAGATGATGGGCTTGTGGTCGAGCTTGAACCGCCAATGCGGCTTGATGCCATCGGCTTCGAACTTCGCCTTTTGCTCGGGCGTCAGTTTCAGCGCGGCGCGATCATAAATCGGCGGCTGTTTCATGTTCAGCTGGACTTTGCGTTTCAGCTCCAGCTCTTCCTCGGTTTCATAGCAGGGGTAGAGGCGGCCGCTGGCTTTCAGCTTGTTGATCTCGGCTTCGTATTGCGCGCCGCGCTCGCGCTGGCGGGCGAAGCTGTCCCAGTTGAGGCCCAGCCAGAGCATGCCGGCCTTGATGTCCTCGACGTTTTCTTCGGTCGATCGCACGAGGTCGGTGTCGTCAATGCGCAGCATGAAGGTGCCCTTGTTCTTGCGCGCCCAGAGCCAGACGATCAGCGCGGTGCGCGCGGAGCCGACATGCAGCTTTCCGGTGGGGCTGGGGGCAAATCTTACGGCGACAGTCATGGTCTTAATTCCCTTCAAAATCAGAACAGCCAATATACTACAGGCACAGGGAAAACCAAGTGCATTTTATGGCAAACTTTGACGGAAAACCAGCCTTTTACGGGCTTTTCGGCTTCAGTTTCAGGGAGGGCATGGCCTTGATGGGGGTTTGCACCGTGATAGCGCGCTGGGCGAGGGCGGGCAGTTCCTCGAGATACCGCACCTCGAGCGCGGTGGTGATTTTCTGTTCTATATCCGTCCAACCGTGCTTTTGCGCCAGCGTGAGCGGCGCTTTGTGCGCAAAACGGACTTGATGGCAAATATCCGCTTCGGCATCTATCAGCATCTCGACGATGTCGCGGTTGCCTTTTTCCATCGCATAGGTGAATGCGGTGTCGCCGTGGAGATTGACATGATTGACCGGCGCGCCGCGCTTTAACAGCTCCCTCATCAGATCCTGATGCCCCCAGAAGGCGGCCAGCGTGACGAAGCTTTCCCTGTTGACCACGATGCTGTCGATGGGCAGGCCTTCGTTCAGCATGCCGATGACCTTGGACATGTCGGGGCGCGAGGCGCTGCGGATGGTCTCACAGAATTTCAGGGAGAGCCAGTATTTTTCGTGTTTTTCGTCGATGACTGTCGCCATGCTAAAACCCGAAGAATTTGCCCAGCGCCGAGCGCTTGGGCCGCAGGGTGGCGGGATGCGGTTCGGTGTCGTTGGCAGGGGCCATGAAATCCTTCTCGCCCAGCACTTTTATCATGTTGATGGCCGCGCGGCCGTCGTTGTAATAGCCTTCCTGACGCGCGACTTCGTTGAATTTCAGCGTATGGTAAAGCTTGATGCCGCCCGCGTTATCTTCGTGCACCTGCAGCGAGACGAAGCTGACGCCTTCGTTGCGCCCGACCATGTCGGCCATGCCCATCAGCTGCTTGCCCAAGCCGTGACCACGGCATTTCTCGTCCACGGCCAGCACGTCGACATTGACGAAGCCGCCCGGATGCGGTTCTGCATAGGAGCAGTTCACCAGCACGAAACCCGCGATATGCCCGGGCTTGTCTTCCGCCACGATGAATTGCCAGTCCTTGTTGTTCACCATTTCGTCGAGGTAGTCGGGGATACTCTCCGCCTCGCTCCACTTGCCGAAGCAATCCAGATACAGCTCCGTCAGCCGCGGCAGATCGCGCTGCGCGGCCTTGCGGAACTGGATAGAAAGGGACGGAGTATCTGCCATTGGTTCGCTTTGCCTTTTCAGGGTTTCTGTAATTTACATAATTAATGAGGATGTGTCAAGGCTGAGATGGGGTACAATAAAACCGTGCCTTTTGAGCAAGATAGTTGTTTTAATTTGACGAATCTTGAAATATTATGAAAAATAGAAGTAGTTTTGGGCAATAAAAGGAATAATCATGGGTTTTGTAGCAGAGACTGCCGATCGCCTTGGACAGCTGGTGAAGAAGGGCCTGTGGCGCATGTCGCCCGACGATACAGCCAAACTGGCCGAGCATTCGGCCGAGGCAAGGCCGCTGCTGAAAGAACGCCACGGCTTCTACGCCAAATGGCGGGAGCGGGCGGAAAACGTCCTTGTCATGGCGGGCGTCGTCCTTCCTGTCTGCGCGCTTGCGCTGGGCGGGGCTGTCGGCCTCGGCATTGCGGCCATGGGACTGGTCGCGGGCGTATCGCTGGGCGGCGGCACATTTGCCGGCGCTGCGATGGCCTTTTTCGGCGCGTCGATCGTGGGCGGCCCCCCGATGCTTGCCAGCCTGTTCGCGCTTCCTTTCCTCGAAAGCCGCGAACGTGCGGCGGCGGCCAAGCTTTCCTTCCTCGATACAGTAGACTATGGCACGGTAGCGCCCATGCCCGAAAAAGTGACGGGCAGGAAATCGCACATCAATTACCTCAGCAACCAGCTGCGCGCGTTGTTCAACGACGCCCACGACGGCAAGCCGCCTGCGGCCAAGCACCCCAAGCCGGCCCATGTGCCGAGCTTCGGCGGCGCGGTGCTGCGTCCGGCATAAGATAAAAGGCTAGAACCCCGGCCCGTAAATCACCGGCGGCTTCGGCTGCGGTTTGGGGGCTGCGGGCGGGGTGAAAGCAGTGATGATCTTGCTTTCGATTTTAAATCCGGCTTCCGTCAGTTTCTTGCCAAGGTTTTCGCCGTCGGTATGGCGGATCAGCGCGGCGATATCCTCGACGTTCAGGCGCATCAGGTGCGCAGGTTTCAGGTCGAACATCATGTCCAGCTCGCGCGGCAGTTTATCCATCGTCGTGTAACCGCCGAAGAGCGAAATATCAAGCGCAGTAGCGGCATAGGCGGTAAGAACGGTGCGCGCGGCCTTGGCGTCGGGCAGCAGCTCCATCTCCGCGCGGAATTTGGCGGGGATGCCGGGCAGCGACTTGGTCATCCTGAAGTAGGAAAACCATTCGTCGGTTTCGTTGTAATGTTTTGGTCTATCCCACATTGCCGGAGGCTCGTTTTCGTTTCGCCTCCGCGAACTGCAGTATTTTGGGGCCACGGTTTAATTTATGGCCGCCTGCATCCGGATGGCTGGAGACCATACCATTTTCGATGGCGTAGTCAAACCCCTCGAAAATCCGTTCAACATCAACAAGCTCGCGGCCCATGATATCTGCCATCAGCTGCGTATCCAGCCCCAGCAGGTGGTGGGGCTTGAGGCCGAAGGTGTCATAGATGTAGCGCTTGAAATCGAGCGCGGGTTGTGCGGCCTTCGCTTCCGCAGCCTTGGCGAGCGATACGGCCAGCTCTGCCCGCACCACGACAGGGTGGAAATCATCGAGCGTATTGGCCTTGATAGCGTCGGAGAAAACTTTCTTGAACTCGTCGGCCGTCGTGCAGGCCATCATTTTTTCAAAGAGCGCCTGCGCCTTGACGACGTTGTCGTATGTTTCCATCCCCGTAACTCCCCATGTTGCAGCGATATCCCCTAGTGCTTATCCATGTTCTGTTATCAAGTCCGTAAATTTGTTCGTGATCGGGTAACGCCTGTCGCGGCCGAAAGCCTTGCGGCTGATTTTCACGCCGGGGCAGGCCTGCCTGCGCTTGTATTCGGCGCGGTCCAGCAGCTTCCAGATGCGGTTGATCAGCTCCGGCGCGTGGCCGCGCGCGGCGATGTCTGTCAGGTCCATTTCCTTTTCGACAAGGCAGAGCAGGATATCGTCCAGCACCGCATAGGGCGGCAGGCTGTCTTCGTCTTTCTGGTCGGGGCGGAGCTCCGCCGAGGGCGGCTTGGTGATGATGCGCTCGGGAATGACGCGGCTGGCCGTGCCGCGCGCGTTTTTCGGGTGTTGCTGGTTACGCCATTTCGACAGTTCGAAGACCGTCATCTTGTAGACGTCTTTCAAAACGTTATAACCGCCGCACATATCGCCGTAGAGCGTGGCATAGCCGACCGACATTTCCGATTTGTTGCCGGTGGAGAGCACCATGTAACCCGTTGCGTTCGACAGCGCCATCAGCAGCATACCCCGCGCGCGCGCCTGAATGTTTTCGGCGGCGGTGCCGAGGATATTCTGGTTGGCGGCATCCTTCAGGGCTTCGGCGTAAGATTTTACCACGGGCTCGATCGGGATATTGCCGTGCTGGATGCCCAGCATCTGCGCGCAGGCTGCCGCGTCTTCGATACTTTCAGCCGAGGTATAGGCGGAGGGCATCATGTAGCAGCGCACGCGCTCTGGCCCCAGCGCATCAACTGCAATCGCAGCGGAAAGGGCGCTATCGATACCGCCCGACATGCCAAGCAGCACGCCGGGAAAACCGTTCTTGTCCACATAATCACGCAGGCCGAGCATCAGCGTTTGATAGATCGCTTCGGATCCGCTGAACAGGTCATGCGATGTTTCGGTGGACTTGCAGATCCAGACGCGGTCGACGCCTTGCTCCCAGATGCTGGTCGTGATGTATTCCTGATGGCTCGGCATTTGCGTCAGAACTTTGCCGGTATGGTCGAGGATGAAGCTTGCGCCATCGAAGACCAATTCATCCTGCCCGCCGACCTGATTGACGTAGAGCAGGGGCAGGCCGCTTTCCTTCACGCGTTTTTGCGCATGGTCGAGGCGCACATGGGTCTTTTCCATTTCGAAAGGGCTGCCGTTGGGGGAGATTAAAATCTCTGCCTCCAGCTTGCGCAGGTGGCTGGTGACTTCGGGGAACCACATGTCCTCGCAGGTCATGATGCCAAGGCGTGCGCCCTTGAAATCGACGGGCTGCGGCAAATCGCCGGGAGCAAAGACGCGCACTTCGTCGAAGACGCCGTAATTGGGCAGGTTGTGCTTGTAACGCTTCGCCACAATCTTGCCGTCGTGCAGCAGCAGCGCGGCGTTGAAGACTTTGCCCTGATCGCGCCACGGTGCGCTGACCAGCAGGCCGGCGCCATCGCCGCCGATCTTGCGGGCGAGGTTTTCGACGCCCTTCATGACGCGGTCGATAAAGAAGGGTTTCAGCACCAGATCGTCGGTGGGGTAGGCGGAAATCACCATCTCGGAGAAAACGATCAGGTCGGCCTGATTTTTGTGCTTTGCGTAGACTTCGAGGATTTTTTTGATATTGCCCGCGATATCACCCACCGTCGGGTTCAGTTGTGCGCAGGTGATGGTGAAGTGCTTGGACATCAGATTTTCACCGCTTCGTCTTCGGCAACCTGCTTGCGGCGCTTGTAATGGGCCGCCAATTCATCGGCAATCAGGAACGCCAGCTCGAGCGCCTGCGAGGCGTTCAGGCGCGGGTCGCAATGCGTGTGGTAGCGCTCCGACAGGTTGTCGTCGGTGATCTTGTAGGCGCCGCCGACGCATTCGGTCACATCCTGTCCTGTCAATTCGAAATGCACGCCGCCGGGGTAGCTGCCCTCGGCATAGTGGATGTCGAAGAATTGTTTTACTTCCGACATGATATTGCCGAATTCGCGGGTCTTGTAGCCCGTCGATGATGTGCGCGTATTGCCGTGCATGGCGTCGCAGCACCATGTCACGTTGAAACCTTCCTTCTTCACCGCGCGGATCAGCGTGGGCAGGTGTTTTTCAACCTTGTCGTGGCCCATGCGCGAAATCAGCGTCAGGCGGCCGGGGTCGTTGTCGGGGTTCAGGATGCCGATCAGCTTCAGCATATCGTCAACCGACAGGCTCGGCCCGCACTTGAAGGCGATGGGGTTCTTCACGCCGCGCAGGAATTCGACATGCGCGCCGTCGGGTTGGCGGGTGCGGTCGCCGATCCAGAGCATATGGGCGGAAACGGCATAGGGCTCGCCGGTGGTGCTGTCGGTGCGCGTCAGCGCCTGTTCATAGGGCAGCAGCAGCGCTTCGTGAGAGGTGTAGAAATCCACATCGCGGATCTGCGCGGTGTTTTCCGACGTAATGCCGGCGGCGGCCATAAAGGCCAGCGCGTGGTCGAGCCTGTCCGTCAGGTCGCGGTAACGATCCGACAGCGGGTGGCTTTTCACGAAATCCAGCGTCCATTTATTGACGCGGTGCAAATCTGCGTAACCTCCATGCGCGAAGGCGCGCACAAGGTTCAGCGTCGCGGCGGATTGATTGTAAGCCTGTATGATGCGCTGCGGATTTGCGCGGCGCGATTCAGGGGTGAATTCCGATCCGTTGATGATATCGCCCTTATAACTGGGCAGGGTGACGCCGTTGCGGGTTTCGTTGGCGTCGCTGCGCGGCTTGGCGAACTGGCCGGCGATGCGGCCGACTTTCACGACAGGCATGGCGGCGGCGAAGGTCATGACGACCGCCATCTGCAGCAGCACGCGGAAGGTGTCGCGGATATTGCGGGGGTGGAATTCGGCAAAGCTCTCGGCGCAGTCGCCGCCCATCAGCAGCACGGCTTCGCCTGCGCCGACCTTGGCCAGCGATTTTTTCAACCGGCGCGCTTCACCCGCGAAGACGAGCGGCGGGTAATTTTTTAACGTCTCTTCAACAATGCCCAGCTCGGCAGGGTTCTCGTAGACGGGCATTTGGGCGGCAGGCTTGGTCTTCCAGCTATCCGGCGTCCAGGGGGCAGGGTGATTTTTTTCGACGGCTTTGATGGCCAAGACAGCTCTCCAGGTATTTGATTTTTAATTGAAATATTATAGGCACCCGCGGCGATTCCCGGCAAGCGCACCTCACCTTGTTTCACAGCTTTCGGCTGTAGGCGTGGATTATATATACTCTTTTCGGTAAAAAACAGCTTCACATAAGTCCGCCAGCCGTGCAAAAGGATAGGGCAGGCGAAACTATCCTTCAAATTAGGCTGCCCGGGAGGGCGCAAGGCTTGAATGAGGCTTAAGTCTGCAGATATATAAGTAATTGATATTAAATGTAAATATTAAGAAAACTCTCGTAATGATTTCTAACGGTCAAACCAGATAAAATTTGATCTATTTTTATCTAATTGGATAGGTTTTTGGTTTACAATTAATGTAAGTGGTCAAACAGGGTAAATTTGATACCTAGGGGCGTAGTCAGAATGTCGAAACTATTGAATATAACTGCCAGCTTCAGGCGCTTCCTGCGCGATGAAGGCGCAGCTACGGCGGTTATAGCGGCATTGATGCTGCCGGTCATCATGGGCATGGCCGGGCTGGGCATCGACGGCAGTCACTGGGTTGCCGAAAAACGCAACATGCAGACCGCGGTTGACGCCGCCGCGATCGCCGCCGCCTACGAGCTCGGGAACGGCAGCGCGAGCGAAGTCGATGTCGCCGCTTTGAAAGAAGCGACCTATAACGGATATAATGAGTCCACCGACACGATGAATATTGACGTCGAGAACATCAATTCCACGACGGCCCATGTCACTGTCGACATCACGCATCCCGCCGACCTGTGGTTCGCGGGTATTTTTGTGGACGCGGTTAACGTCGGCGTCACCGCCGAAGCCGAAGTCACGATTATTTCCGACGGGACGGCCTGCATCCTCAGCCTTGCGGACTCCGAGACGCATGCCATCCGCACCTCGGGTTCGGTTACGCTGTCGATGCCCAACTGCGGTATGGCGGTTAACTCCAGCGACGACGAGGCTCTCTTCATGAACGGCTCCGTCGACATCGTGGTCGATGACGTCAACATCGTGGGTGAATACGACCTCGTGGGTAACGTGGACTTCGGCTATAACTCGCTGCGCACGAACAGCTCGCCCATCACCGATCCTTATGCAAGCCTGGGCGTGCCCAGCTTTACTCCCTGCACCAGCGCGCAGAAGAAGGGAAAAACCACCTATAACTCCAACACCACACTCGCGGCCGGCGTGCATTGCGGCGATTTTACGTTCAGCGGCAACACCAACATCACGCTCTCCCCCGGCATCCATATCTTTGACGGCGGCACGCTCAAGGTAACCGGCGGCGGGACGCTAACCGGCAACGGCGTCAGCATCGTCTCGACCAACAGCCCCGGCAGCGGCAGCTACGGCAGCATCGACATCAGCGGCAGCAAGACGATCGACCTGACGGCGATGACGACCGGCGCGATGTCGGGCGTTCTGCTGTATCAGGACAGGAACGCGCCTTCGTCGGGCACGAACCAGATCACCGGCACGGGCGCGATCACGCTGAACGGCACGGCCTATTTCCCGTCACAGGAATTCAACGTCGGCGGCAACGCCACCATCGCGGCGGGTGCCGTGCCCTGTTCCAGGATCATTGCGCGGACGATCGTGTTGCACGGCAACCCGCGCATCGGCAACAACTGCAACGGCAGCACGGCCGCAGATATCCCGCTGCCCGGCTCGGGTGCCGTAAAGCTGATTAATTGATAGAGTGGTAAGCATGTCGGTTACAAAACGTAAATTCATAAGACACACGGACGGCGCGGCGGCGGTGGAATTCGCCCTGCTGGCGCCCCTGTTCATCACCATGATGATGGGGATCGCCGATTTCGGCGTCTACATCAACCAGCGCATGCAGGTGGAAAACCTGGCGCGGGCCGCGGTCGAATATGTGGTCAAGGGCGGCCAGGAAGAAAACGTCGGCGCCGACGTGATGGAAGCCACGCTGCCGCCGGACGAGCTGGAGGAAGTCACCTACGAGGCCCAAACCGTCTGCGAATGCAGCAGCGCCGGCGAGACGGGCGTCTGCGGCACGAGCTGCGATAACGGGGATTACCAGCGCCGTTTCTACTCGATGAGTATCACGCGCGTTTACAACCCGCTGTTCACATACCCGGGCCTGCCTTCGCAAGTCACGATTACCGGCTACGCACGCCTGCAGGTGGACTGACCTTATGCGCAACAGGTTTTTGGCAGCATTGAAAAAACTAAGGCGCGACTCCGAAGGTGCTGCAGCTGTCGAATTCGCACTTGTCAGCATGGGCTTCCTCACGATGCTGGTCTTCATCTATGTGGCGGGGCTTTATTTCATCACCTATAACTGCCTGCAATACGCGACCGAAGATGCCGCGCGCTATGCCTCCTTGCACGAAGACACGGACGAAAATGAAGTGCGCACCATGGTCGAGGAAACATTCGCCCTGATCCCCATCGATCCCGACGAGCTTGACGTGGTTGTGGTCGAAACCAGCAGCAATGGCGTCAATTTCAAGGAAGTGCAGGCCACCTACCGCCTCGAACTGGATTTCCTGCCGTTCATTCCCGCGTCCGCGACAGACGTCACGTTCACCAGCACGTCCAAGATGGCAATCTACTGATTTTTCCCGTTTGAAAGACGATCAGCCGCCCGGCGCAAGGGGGCCTTTCGAGGTCACGTTGCTGCGCGGATAGGCATCCGAAGGCACGCAGCTTGCCGTCGACAGCTGCGTCCGCGTGCTGTCATTGAAGGTTTGCGTCAGCGCGGTGGGCGAGGGCAGGGGCTTGGTGTCTGCTGCAGGCCCGTTGCTGCCGAAGGCAAGAATGCCGGCAACCATCAGCGCGGTGGTGGGGATCGCCGAAGCCCATGAAGCGCGGTAATCGCCACGGCCCGAGGTCGCTGCATCAAGCGCGGAAATTCCGCCGCCGAGCAGACCGAAAATGCCCGCCGTCACTGCAGCCGCAATAACAACCGGCCCGCCGAAAAGAGCAACGACGCCGCCGACGACCGCCGCAGCGCCGCCGCCCAGAAGGGCCGCCGTGCCGAAACCGCTGCCGAGGCCATAGAGGAAGTCTTTTTTGCCGCTCATGAAAAATGTCTCCGTTTAAATGGTTGCGCGCAGATATTAGGGATTTTGGTCTATATGTCAAATTATTTCGTGATTTATCTAAATATTATTAATTGATTACAACAGCTTAACTGATTTTCCGATTTGTTATTTGACATAACTATACCAACGGGCATAATATCCCTAACTTCAAAGGGCAGGGAACATGCCCGACATTAGATGGAGTGCACACGTGAACTTGAAAAAAGTGATCGATAGCCCGTATCTCGCGCCGGTGATGACGCCGCTGAAATGGATTGGCGCTGCAATGGCTTTTACGACGGGCCCCTATATCAGGGCGGCCAAGAATGCAAAGCAGTCGCCGTCAAACTCAAATCCCTTCATCAACTATGTTGATAAGCTGACGGATGAGGCGGAAGGTCTGGTATTTGTTCCCATTATACTTGGGGCGATTGGCGGATTGATCGGCGGAATTGCGCTGAGCATGCACATGCTGGCCGGTGTTGGCGTGATGGGGGCCATCGTCGGTGGCCTCGCGATCACATCGGCAGTTACCGCATCAAGCATCGCGGCGGCACCTGCTGTGTTAGGTCTGGGGATTGCAGCGGTAACGCTGGTCGCCGCCACAAGCGTCGCGACCGTTCCCGGCTTCCTGTATGGCATCAAACAGACAGCCGATCATGTATTCAGGCGCAACCCTGCGCCGCCTGCGCCCGCTGCGGCGCCTGCCGCGCCCGCGCCCTCGACGATGGAGCAGCTGACGGCGCAACTCTCCTCGATGAACGAGGCAGAGAAGCAACAACTGCTGAACCAGTTGCGCAACAAGGCAGGAAACGATTTCGGTGCAAGCGCCGCGCCTGCGGCGGAGCTGGACAAAGACATCGCCATTTCAAAAACCATACAGTTGAAAAGACGCAAGCCGTAAGGATTACATGCCCATGATGGGGCGCGTGCGCACGAAGTTGCTGCCGCCTTCGGCGACTTCCGGCCGTGCCGGTTCTGCGGGTTCCGCCGCCGCGGGCGCGACGGTCGGGGGCAGTTCGACGCCCTGCAGCGCCTTGTCTTTCGTGATGTCGACGCCGCGCGCGGCGTTGACGGCGATATAGTCGAGGCTTTGCACCGTGGTCACGAAGCTCTCGTCCAGTTTTTCAAGCCGCGCCTGTATCGCGGGATCGCCCGGGTGGCGCTCCAGCTGGCGCATCAGGTCGTTCTGTTCATTGCGGTAGGCGCGCACGAGCGTTTCGGGCGTGATTTTCTTGTCGTCCTTGAAGGCGCGGTCCTGCAGCACCTGCGTCGCGTCATATAGGCGCACCTGCTCGAAAACCGCCTGTTCCTGCGGCGTCAGCGGCGTGGTGCCCGCAATCGCAGCGGCGGCAGCGGCTGTGGCCGCCGGGTCATCCTTCGCGGGCGGCACATTGTAATCCTTCAGGTAGTTCATGGCCTTTTGCATGTCGGGGTTGTCGCGCTGCAGGATCAGCATATCGCGCCGCTCCTGCGCCGTGCCTGTGCTGTACTGGATCATTTTCTCGGTGACGGCGGGGCTGGGCGCGTTGCGGTCGGCGATCTGGGCCGACAGTTCCTGCGACGCGGTTTCGCTCATGCGGCGGAAATCGCGCACGCCCATTTGTTCGA
Source organism: Alphaproteobacteria bacterium (assembly GCA_041287865.1). GTDB lineage: Bacteria > Pseudomonadota > Alphaproteobacteria > Micavibrionales > UBA2020 > JAPWJZ01. Next base: position 13,303 of record JBGGMV010000106.1, read on the forward strand.
TGGTGCGTTTCAGGTCTTGCAGCGCGGCGCTGCTCATGTGCGTGACGTCGTCTGTGTTCTTGCGCCATTCGATCAGCCCGTCGATGATTTTCGGGTCGGCGCCCTTGCGGATCATCTCGGTCAGCGCGCCGACGTCGGCCAGCGCCTCCTGCTTGTTCGAGATGCTGATGGCCTGCAGCAGCGTTGCATTGCCGATGGCTGTTTCGGGCTTGTTTTCGTTGAAGCTGTCGATCTGCGTCTTGTCCAGCCCGGCGAAGTTGAATTTTGTGTCGCGGCAGTGATAACTTTCGTGCAGGTTGATGAACTCGATGTTCTGTTCGCGCGTCATGCCGGGCACTTGCAGCACGGCAGGGTAATAGGGCGAGGGCGGCACGATGACGCAGACCTGCGGTCCGCCGGAATAATAATCGACGTTGCTGACCCGCGGCGCGTGCGTTTCGGTGGTTTGCCCGGCGCTATAGGGGAAGCGATAGGAAGCGCGCATGCTCTCCGCGACTTCGTCGACGGCCTTGTTGCTGGGCGAAACGCCCTGCTGAAGCATTAACTGGCGCGCGATGTCGGTATCGCTCATGCCGAGCGCGACGCCCACGGTAAACTGGTTCGGGTCGATAAAGGACGCGCTTGCGGTATCGCCCTGCGCGCGGCGCATGTAGCGGGTGACTTGCGCGCCGGTTTGTTCCAGCTGTTCGGAATACTTGTTGCGCGAGAGGGCTGCCAGACGCTGGAAATCAAGGCGGCCGGCGTCGAGGAAGGCCTCGCGCACCGCATCCTCGCGCAGCTTGGCCTGCTCCGGATCGACCGGTTGCGCCGTTACAAAACGTGACTGTTTGCCGTCATCAGCCATAGATGTTTAAGGGCCCCCGATGAAAAACTACCCTCTTATATTATACTATACATAATTAACCTTTCGTGATTTTTAATACATCTATTTGAAAAGATTGAACTATAATAGGGTTGGATTACCTTGGGAGAGCTTGGGATGGAATGGTTTAAAAAGGCCTGGCGCGGGGAAGAGCTGTGCTGGAAAGTTTTCTGGATTTACGGCGTTCTGTTCGCCGCCGCCATGAACTATGCGGCGGTCCGGCTGGAACATACCTTCATGATGAACCCGCCGCTGAAATTCAGCTTCGTCCTGTTCAATTTCTTTTACCTGATCTGGATTGTGGTGGCGACATACCGCTGCGGCAAGAACGTGGGCATCAAGTTTTTTGGATTTTGTGCGCGGCTGCTCGCGGTGTTGTTCCCGCTGGTCTTCTTTGCCACCGTCTTCGCCGGCGGCGTGCAGAAGGGCCAGATGATGATCGAAGCCGCCAAATGCAAACGCGTCGCCATCGACGCCAAATACGGCGACGCCAATCCCGAAGTGCTCAAACGCTGCAAACAGGCGGCGGAGAAGGCAAGGAAGCGTAGGTAGTCTCGTGGAGTTGCTGAAAAGAGCATGGCGCGGCAAAGAAGAAAGTTGGATCGTCTTTTGGATTTATGGCTGCATCGCAGGCTTTCTTCTCTTCACTGTTGCAGGATTGATTGGCTGGCTGGTTCTAAAATTCGCTCCTGCAGCCTATAAGACGGTTAGTATTCTGCTGTTCCCGTGTTGGCTCTCTTATCTTGTCTGGATTGTCGTCTCCAGCTGGCGCTGTGCTTTCAATACTAAAACGAAATTATGGGGTTACGTTCTTCGTATCTTGATAGTTGTTGTGCCCCTGATAGGCCTTGCTGGAGGTGTTATAACAGGTATGAAGGCGCTCAAATATCTTCGCTGTGATCGCCTGTATCATGATTTGCAATATCGCCAAGCACATCCTGATAGGGCTCGGGAATGTGGGTACCTTGACAACAAGCAGCACTGATATTCAGGTTTTCTCCAGCACTTCCAGCAACGTCTTTTCCAGCTGCGCCAGCTTTGCGCGGTGGAGGACTTTCAGGCCGAAGGCGTCCTTGACGTAGAACACGTCGACCGCGCGGCTACCGAAGGTGGTGATTTTGGCGGCGGAGATTTGCAGGCCGGCTTTGGTGATGGTCGAGGTCACGTCGTAGAGGAAACCGGGGCGGTCCTTGCCGTTGACTTCCACCACCGTATTGCTGACGCTGGCGTTGTTGTCGAGGATCACGCGGGGCGGGACCTTGATGTGCTGGCCCTTGCGCGGGGCGGCGCGGCGGCGTTCGGCGATTTCGGCGTCGAGGTCGATGGAGCCGGCGAGGGCGCTTTTCAGTGTCTTGGACAGGTAATTTGTGTTCTCGTACACATGGCCGTTTAAATCCTGTATCTGGAAGACGTCGAGCGCGCGACCGTTGGTAAGCGTAAAGATCCGCGCATCTACAATCGACGCCCCCGAAGCCGCCATCGCGCCCGAGAGGGTTGCAAACAAACCTTTGCGGTCCGGCGTGAAAACGAACACCTCGGTAAAATCATGCTGCGGGTTAGGCGAGATTTTGATAACGGTTTCATCCTTGCCCGTATGGCTGTGCATCGCATGCACAAAACCCGCAATCGCCTCCGCGCCGAAGCTCAGCCAGAAATATTTCGGCGCGAAATCGGCGAGGTGCTGCAGGGCGTCCGTATGCGCGCCGATCATGCGCCGCACTTTCTTTTGCACGATGATAAACTGGTCGTCGTCGTCCGGGTCCTGCGGGGTGCCCGACATATGTTCGACGGTTTTATAGTACAGTTCGGATAACAGGCCTGCCTTCCAGTTATTCCATTTATCCGGCCCCACGGCCATGATATCGGCGGTGGTGAGGATGGTAAGCAGTTTCAGGCGTTCCGGCGATTGCACGTAGCCGATAAAATCCTCGACCGTTTTGGGGTCGTTGAGGTCGCGCTTGAAGGCCGTGTGGGTCATCAGCAAATGCATTTCCACCAGCCAGCCGACCGTTTCCGCTTCCTCATCCGATAAACCGAGGGCGGGGCAGGTGGCTTTGGCAATTTCGGCGCCGCGAGAGGTGTGCATGCCGCCCGTGCCTTTGGCGATATCGTGCAGGAACATGGCGGTGTAGAGCGCGCGGCGG
>JBGGMV010000107.1:0-17827 GCA_041287865.1 Alphaproteobacteria bacterium
GGCCATTGCACCCTGCGCCGTCGCCGCGATATGCGCCAGCACCGCGGCGTAGAGCCCTTCCTTGCTGCCGAAGTAATAAGGGATCAGCGACAGGTTAGCCCCGGCTTCCTTCGCAATATCCCGCGTCGACGCGCCCTCGTATCCATAGGTGCCGAAATACTTGATGCCCGCGTGGATAAGTTTCTCGCGGGCGTTGGGGGCGGGGGTTTTGGATTGCTTGGGGGTCATGCGTTACTTTCCCACCTCTTCTGCGGGCTGCAAGCGCCCATTGACACAGCCGGGAGGATGAAGCGCGTTGTACGTATAGAAAACAGTGGGCCAGCTAAGAACGGCGGCGAAACCTATCGCCAGCCCCGCTGATGTCACAACTTTAAAGGGCTCGCTGCGCAGCAATCTGTAAGCAAGCCACCCGCCTGCCGTAGAAACGGCTAATCCCGATGTCCACCTGTAATCACCAAGGACGGCCTGGCTTAAAAAAGGTAATCCCGCTAGTGTGATGCAGGCAAGAACATCCACTAAAATTTTTTTCACATTCAGTTGTACTCTTTTTCTTTTCGCCAAGAAAAAATTGTCGGCGGCCGTCACAAGGAATAAAGCGGAAAATATCCAGCTGAGAATATTAGTGACCTTAATCCCCCCGCTGCTGGTACGGCAGGGGCGGGTGTCAATCAGGGTAGCAAAAGCCTCTACCGGCACGAGCAGGCAGACCGCTGCGAACAAAATCGCGGCAGGCAGGAGAAGGCGTGAGGGATGTTCAGGGGTGACGGTCATCGGGCGGCCTTTTTGCGGTGCTGCTGGGCCAACGCAGGAAGGGAGGAAAACGGATGGACAGGCGCGCCAAGAACCTCATCAGCCCCACCCAAAAAGCCTTCAGAAGAAGAAATTCGGATTATGGAAAATACTTTCATCAATCCCTCCACCCCTAACAGGGGCTTATGATTCCATATTAGGCCGAAACGGGGTTTAAGTCAATCGATTGATTGAAATTCAGGATTTGGCGCGGAGATGGCGTTCTGGAGGCCTTCGACAGGCCTTCCAGGGCGGCGCAAAGGGCCTTCCTGCAAGGGTTTAGCGCGTTATAACGCTGAAAAGCGGCGCATTCGCAAATGCGGCTAAGTGAGGTTTTGAGGGGGAGGGAAATGGCGCGCCCGGGGAGATTCGAACTCTCAACCTCTGCCTTCGGAGGGCAACGCTCTATCCAGTTGAGCTACGGGCGCGCACGTATAACTCAAGTATATCAGGCTTTTTTGCGGCTGAGTCAACTTCGCTGCTTGGCCGCGGCCCGCTCCCGCTGGGGGCGGGAGCCGGGAAATGCTTGTAAACATTGTGGATTTAAGCGTCGTTGTACTTCTGCAGCGTGACTTTGAGCCGGTCCAGCAGCGGGACCATTTCCTTGCGGAAGGCTTCCTGTTTTTCGTCAGGCACATGATAGGCGACGTTTTTCATGGAGAGATGGGCGGCCTCCTCGATCTCCTTCAACTCCATGTTTTGTCGCATCAGCTTGGAATTCGTGTCGCGCAGGCGCTCGGCCATGACCTTCATCACGTGCTGGAAAAGCCCGTTGGGCTGGCCGATGCTGTCTTCGATGTCCTTTTGGGAAATGACGATTAATACTGCGTTTTCAAGCGTTTTTATGCTCGCGGAACGGCGGGCGCCGGTGAGCATCGCCATCTCCCCGATGATGGCCCCCGGTCCCGCCTCCGCGATTTTTACTGTATGGCCTTTATCGTCGCGCATGAAGATTTCGACCCGGCCGCTTTCGATTAAGAAAGCGCGGTTGCCGATATTGCCCTGCTCGATGACGATTTCACCGGCGGGGTAAAAACGGCGGTCGAGAATCTTGACTTTCTTGACCATACAAACTCCCCCTATCTTTAATTATACAGGCATTTGAATTGCTTTTTCGTTGATATTAAATGCAATTTTAGGCAAATTCGCGGGAATAGGGTTCTCTATTAACGAATTGATTTCATTTACCTATTGACTCTGCAAGGCCAGGCGGCATATACAGCTATTCTTGGATTTTTTGGAGAACGACTGTGAAACGTACTTATCAACCGAGCAAACTGGTCCGCAAGCGCCGCCACGGATTCCGCGCGCGTCTCGCCACCAAGAACGGCCGCAAGGTTCTTGCAGCCCGCCGCTCAAAAGGCCGCAAGCGCCTGTCGGCGTAAGCCCCCGAACGTGATGACCCTGAAGTCTCCCGCAGAATTCAGGCGCGTGTCGCGCGAGGGCAAGAGATGGGCTGGTCCCGCTTTTGTCATGCAAGTGCTCAAGAAGAATGACGATCCGCAATTCCGGCTCGGCCTGACGGTCAGCCGCAAGGTCGGCAATGCCGTCGCACGCAACCGCGCGAAACGCCGCTTGCGCGAGATGGTGCGCGCCAGCGTAAAGTCGCGCGGCATCAGCGCCTGCGACATCGTGATCATCGCCTACACAGCCGCAACCACGCGCGATTTCGCGGAAATGTCGGCGGATTTCAACAAGGGCCTCGATGTGACGGGAGTCGCGTCATGATGAAAAAAATCCTCCTCGCCTTTATCCGCGCCTATCAGTACGTCCTCTCGCCGCTTATGGGAAGAAACTGCCGGTTCTACCCCAGCTGCTCGTCTTATATGATCACGGCCATCACGCGCTTCGGCGCCGCACATGGTTTGTTCCTTGGAACAAAACGCCTGTGCCGCTGCCATCCCTTCACCAAAGGCGGCCACGATCCTGTGCCCCCCGAATTTCGCTCAAAATTATCCGCGGCCTGTGCTAGAAACTCCGCAAGCCAGTAATTAAGAAAGAAACCACGGCATGAAACCCAACAGCCCCATGACTCCCGAAGAACGCGCGCGCATTATCGTCGCCGTCGCGCTCTCGCTGCTGGTGCTGCTGGGATACCAGTGGTACGCCAAGGCCTTCCCGCACCAGAAAGCGCAGGAAGCGATCAGCGGCCAGCAGGCGCCGAAGCCCGCGATCAACGACGCCGACGGCAAGCCCGTCACGGCCGACGCGCCGCTGGCGCCCCGCGAGGAAGCGGTGGAAGCAACCGGCGGCCGCCGCATCGAATTTTCCAACGGGCGCATCCACGGCACGATCCCCACGGTCGGCAACCGCATGGACGACGTGCTGATCGACGGCCATTACGAAGACATGAAGGGCGAGAAATTCGTGCCGCTGCTGTCCCCCGCCGGGTCTAAGCGCGCGTTCTATCTTGAAAACGGCTGGCTCGCGGGCGACGGCGCCAAGGATCAGCCGCTGCCCGGCCCCGATACCGTCTGGTCGAAAACATCCGGCAGCCCCGACAAGCTGGAGGGCGCAGGCCGCCCCGTGGTGCTGAAGTGGGATAACGGCAAGGGACTGGTCTTCGAGCGCTCCTTCGAGCTCGACCGCAATTTCCTGTTCACCGTCAAGCAGCGCGTGACCAACAACACCGGCAACGCGGTCAGCCTCAACAGCTATCACGTCACCGCGCGCAACAGCCTGCCGGTCGACTACGCCGGCATCTTCACGCACCACGAAGGCTTCGTCGGTTTCCTGAACAAGAAAAGCTACGACCCGCAATACGCCGATATCGCCAAGGGCGAGAAACTGAACCTCGACGGCGCGACAGGATGGCTCGGCATTTCGGATAAATACTGGCTGGTGGCGATGATGCCGAAGCCCGACGAAACGTTCAACGTGCGCGTGGTCGGCAGCCGCGAGCTGGGCGCGGACAAGGCGCATGAAAGGCAGCACTACCAGGGCGACATCGTCCAGAAAACGCAAACCATCCAGCCCGGATCCTCGGCGGAAGACACCATCATGCTGTTCACCGGCGTCAAGGCGCTGAAGGCGATACAATTCTACGAGCGCGAGCGCGGCATCGACCATCTGGAGCTCAGCATCGATTTCGGCATGTGGTATTTCATCACCAAGCCTTTCTACCACCTGCTGCAGTTCCTGTTCACCATCACCGCGCAAATGGGCTTCGGCGTGATGAACGTCGCGGTTTCCATCCTGCTGATGACGCTGATCATCCGCGCCGGCATGTTCCCCATCGTCAGCCGCCAGTTCAAGTCGATGGCGAAGATGAAAATCGTCTCCCCGCTGATGAAGGAGCTGCAGGTCAAGTTTAAAGACGACAAGCCGCGGCTGCAGGCCGAGATGTTCGAGCTTTACAAGAAGCACGACGTCAACCCGTTCTCGTCCTGCCTGCCGATCTTTATCCAGATCCCGGTGTTCTTCGCGCTTTATAAAGTGCTGATGCTCTCGGTCGAGCTGCGCCATGCGCCCTTCTGGGGCTGGATCGACGACCTGTCGGTCGGCGACCCCACGACCATCTTCAACCTCTTTGGCCTGCTGCCCTTCGACTCGCCCGTTCCCCTCACGCTGGGGCTCTGGCCGGTGATGTTCGGCATCACGATGCTGCTGCAAAAACACATCAGCCCGCCGATGCCCGACCCCATGCAGGAAAAACTGCAGACCTTCCTGCCGCTCCTGTTTACCGTCATGTTCGCGCAATTCCCCGTCGGCCTTGTGATCTACTACACCTGGTCGGGCTTGCTGGGCGTGCTGCAGCAGTATTACATCCTGAAGAAGATCAGCGGCGAGGACACCTCGCTCCTGCGCGGCCACGCCGGCCGCCGCAAGGGCCCGAAGATCAAGCACAAGGACGCCGTGGACGCCGAAGTGGCTGAAACAGGCGGCGGCGACAATGACAAAGACGGCGCCGGCGGTTTCGCGGAAATCCCGGGCGACAAGAAAAACAAGAAGAAGAAACACTGATGCCAGCGCGCTTCGCCATCGACGACGAAGCGCGCGCACGCGGCGAAAAGCTGTTCCGCCTCGAAACCCGTTTTGTCGCGGGCGCCATCGGCCCCGAAAACATGCCCGAAGACGACGGCATGCCCGAAGTCGCCTTCGCCGGACGGTCGAACGTCGGCAAATCATCCCTCATCAACGCCGTCACCGGCCGCCGCGCGCTGGCGCGGGCATCGAACACGCCGGGCCGCACGCAGCAGATCAATTTCTTCGACGTCGGCGGATACCTGCGCCTTGTCGACCTTCCGGGCTATGGCTATGCCAAGGCATCGAAAACGCGCATCGCCGAATGGAACGGTTTTATCCGCAATTACCTGCAATCGCGCCGCAGCCTGAAACGCGTGTGTGTATTAATCGACGCCCGCCACGGCATCATGGCCGTCGATCAGGTGACGATGGAAACGCTGGTGCTCTCGGGCGTGCCCTATGTGGTGGTGCTGACCAAAGCCGACAAAACCAAGCCCGCCGAGCTGAAGGCGCTGGTGGCGCGGATCGAGGATGAATTGAAGGGCACGCCGGGCGCATGGCCGAAGGTCTTTGCGACCAGTGCTTCGGATAAATCCGGCATCCCTGAATTGCGTGCGGTGCTGGCGGGGACTTAAGTGTCGCCGCGCCGGAAAAGCGTGCAACATTCACAGAATCCCTCATATTCGTCTCCGGCGCGCCTGAAAGCGGTTGCCATGGCGGGGGTTGGCTGATACAGCGGTGGGGGCCTCCGCTGTGGCGGCTTTTTTACAGGGCAACTTTTAAGGGCAAATCATGAAAAAATTTATCACGACAGTGGCGCTTTGCGCGCTGCTGGCCGGCTGCGCTTCGTCGCCGGACAAGATCGCGGCGTCATCGGTTTCGACGCTGCAGTATGACGGCTATTCGTGCCGCCAGATCGCGGCGGAGCTGGCGCGCGTGGAGCGCAAGGTGAACGAGCTTTACTATTCGCTCGACAAGGCTGCGGGCAACGACAGCGCGCAGATGGCCGTTGGCCTGATCCTGTTCTGGCCCGCGCTCTTCTTCCTCGAGGGCGGCGACGGCCCGCAGGCGGCGGAATACTCGCGCCTGAAGGGCGAGCTGGAAGCGCTGGAAACCGTTTCGATCCGCAAGAACTGCGGCATCAAGTTCCCCGAGCCGCCGAAGAGGAAAGAACCCGCGACGAAACCGCGCAATACTTTCCAGCAATAACTTCCTGCTGGCGTCATGACGCGCCCCTTTCCCATCCCTCCTGCGGGGAGGGGAAGGGGCGTCTTCATTTCTAATCCCCATGAAATCCCTTCAAAAACCGCTTCCTTAACGCCGCCTTAATGAAAAGGGGGTACAATAAATCATGTTTTCAGGGAGCTGCCCATGGCCGAAGACGATGCCAAACAGAAACTGAAGGACGCGATCACCGATAACCTTACCGCGCCCGACGTGAAGGACAAGGTCGTCAAGTTCGCCGACCTGCGCGGCCAGTTCACCAAGGCGGCGCGCAAGGAATTCGGCGCGCTCGTCACCTTCGTCATCGACCGCAAGATGAACGCGATGGAAAAGAAGATCGCGGCGGAGGAGGGCGGCGTGCCCGAAACCGTGCCGGTATCGAAGTTCATGGAAAAACTGCTGGGCGCGGTGGAGTCAGGCGAAGTGCCTTCCATCGGCTATGACGTCATGACGAAGAAAGTAACGCCCATGCTGGCCGAGGCCGTGCGCGCCGCGTCGGCGGCCGTTGCCGCAGATCCTGCCGTCGCGCAGGAAAGCCCGCGGCCTGCAACGCCTGTGCCTTCCGCGCCGAAGCGGAACGGCTAGCGGCGATTCTGCTTTTCTTAAGCGGCTCAAATCACACATCAATTCGGTCGCTCGTTTGACAGAACCCGCGCTTCTGATACACTTCTTCTAATGCAAAAACATGAACTGCAACGATGCCAACGGCCACCGTGTATGGGGTTGAATGGATAGGAAGACTGCAACGCGCCATTTTCTGGCCGCGATAGGGCTGGAGCGGCTTTTCGAGCGCGCGACACGCGATTATCTCAGTCATTTTTACCAGCAGATACTGGTCGAATACCGCAAGGAAGTGCAGGTGGAACGCGCGCGCCTGATGCGCATGAGCCCCATGGACTACCGCAAGGTCCGCGCCATGGACCGCGAGCTGGAGGAGATTACCACCATGCTGCGCGACCGCGAGATGGCGGGCTGATTTTCAGGACATTGCCGGATTATCTTTTCAGGCGGAGCGGCGAGGCGCGCACGCGGATGGTTTTTTCAGTTTCGACGGAAACCTCCGCCGGCGCGGCTTCGGCCTGCGGCGCTTCCGCGGGCGGGGCGCCGGGATCGGCGGTGAAGTAGAGCGCGATCAGCTTGTTGATATCGTCCTTCATAAAGCTCTTGTCCATGCCCAGCAGCTGGCCGAGGTGCCGGCCCTGCCCGTCGAGCAGGCCGCCATCCGCGCCGTTCTCGATCAGCGCGCTGAAGACCGGCACGCTGGCGTGACGCGCGGCGTAATGCAGCGCGGGCGAGCCGTTCCTGTCCTTCAGGTCGGGATTGGCCTTTGCGTCCAGCAGCAGTTTCGCCGTTTCTTCCTTCGCGGCGGCGGTGCTGGAGCAGACGGTTTTGGCAAGCGCGATCAGCGCGGTTGTGCCGTCCGACGCGGGCTGGTCCGGTTTTGCGCCGGCATCGAGCAGCGCCTTGACCGTTTTCGCGTCGCCCCACTGTGCGGCGTAAAGCAGGACCGACGTGCTCTCGGTCTTGCCCTTTTCGGTGTAGCTGTAATTCGGGTCGGCCTTCTTGGCCAGCATGCGCAGGACGCTTTCGGCGTCGTGGCGCTCCACATATTCGCGCAGCGCCGCGTCGGGCGTGCTCTCGATCGAGCGCTTGTGCGCCCAGTTGAAAACGGGGTCGAGCTTGGAGAGGCCCTTCATGAGGGCGACATAGCCGAGAATGTTGAAGACATTTTTCAGTGCCATCGGGCACCCCCTGTTGACGTGAGCCCTATTCTAGCGGGAAAGGGTTAATATTATGTGAAATCATGTCAATGCAAAGGCTTCGGACGGGGTTGATTTCTGCCTGCCGGAGGCGTAGATATGGGAAAAATTCAAGAACAGAGGTTCACACATGGCTCGCAGCCTTAACCAGACCCGCATGCGCGATACCCGTCTCCTGATGGGGCTGACCATCCTTGCCGGCGTGTTCTGCAAAACGATGTTTCCTGATGAAACTGTTACGCACGAGATGATGGATTTCTCGGGCTACCTGCTGGTCACGATCTGCGCCATCGGCCGCATCTACTGCACCGCCTTTATCGGCGGGGAGAAAAACGCGCAGCTGGTCACTTACGGGCCTTATTCCTTCTGCCGCAATCCGCTCTACTTCTTCTCGCTCTGTGGGGCGGCGGGCATTGGCCTCATGTCGACCTCGATCCTCGCCTTTGGCGTGATTTTCGGGGGTTTCTTTGCGATCTACCAAGGGCTGATCGCGCGCGAGGAAGAGTTCCTGCTGGCGAAATTCGGGCAGGCGTTCCGCGATTATTGCGCGCGCGTGCCGCGCCTGCTGCCCTCGTTCAAGAACTACACCTGCCCCGCCGAGGTGGTGATGCACCCCAAATACCTGAACAGGGGCGTGCTCGACGCCATCTGGTGGTTCGTGCCGCTGCCGCTGTTCGAGCTGGCCGAAGTGTTGCAGGAAGACGCCATCATCACGCCGGTGATGCAGCTCTTCTGAGCGGCTGCCTAACATATTGAAAAACCTTCCCGCCTTGCCTGATTATGGCATCAGGTATTTCTTGATCAGTACTTCACATTAATATGGCGCGGGTGTATATCTTTTTGAAATACCTTGCCTTCAAATCCCCCTCGGATTCTAAACACGGATTCAATTAAATGACAAAATCAGGAACCTTCCTCCGCAGCCTACTGACGTGGATGCCCGCCCTTTTGGTTTTCGCCTTCCCGCTGTTCGCGCATGCCGCTGACGGCGAGGCGCTGGGCCTGGCGAAAAACTGGCAGCTCGGCTTCCAGGAACCCGCTTCGCCCGTCAAGGAAGACATGGAATGGTTCCACGACATGATGCTGGTGCCGATGACGATCATCGTCTCGGTCTTCGTCATGTTCCTGCTGCTCTTCGTCATGGTGCGCTACAACGCCAAGGCCAACCCGGTACCGACCAAGACGACGCACAACGCCAAGCTTGAATTCATCTGGACGATTGTTCCCGTCCTCATTCTGATCGTCATCTCCTATCCCTCGATGAAGCTGCTCTACAAGGCAGACCGCACGACCGAGGCCGAAATGACGCTGAACGCGATCGGCAACCAGTGGTACTGGTCTTACGAATATCCCGACCACGGCAACATCACCTTCAACGCCAACCTTGTGAAGGAAAAAGACCTGAAGGAAGGCCAGCCGCGCCTGCTGGCGACCGACGAGCCGGTGGTGCTGCCCGTCGACACCAACATCCGCCTGCTCATCAAGGCGACCGACGTGTTGCATGCCTGGGCGATCCCCGCCTTTGGCGTGAAGCTCGACGCCGTGCCCGGCCAGACCAACGAGACCTGGGTGCGCATCGAGAAGACAGGCACTTTCTACGGCCAGTGCTCCGAGCTCTGCGGCGAGGGCCACGGCTTCATGCCGATCGAGGTCCATGCGGTCTCGAAAGAAGACTTCGCGAAATGGGTCGCCTCCAAGGGCGGCAAGATGCCTGAAGCAGCGCCGCCCGCAGCTGGCGCGGCACAGGCCGAAGAGACAAAAGAAGGCGCCGGCAAGACCGAAGCGCCCAAAAAAGGAGAATAACAATGGCAAAAGCACACGCAGCACATGGTCACGGCCATGACGATCATGCGCACGGCCATGACGACCACCACGACCACAAACCCGGTTTCTTCGTGCGCTGGTTCTGCTCGACCAACCACAAGGACATCGGCACGCTCTACCTGATCTTCTCCACCATCGCGGCCCTGATCGGCGGCGGTTTCTCGATGCTGATGCGCATGGAGCTGGCGGAGCCGGGCATGCAGTACATGACGATGATCAACGCGGAAGCACCCGGACAGGCGTGGAACGTGCTGATCTCGGCGCACGGCCTGATTATGGTCTTCTTCGTGGTCATGCCCGCGCTGATCGGCGGTTTCGGCAACTGGTTCCTGCCGCTGATGATCGGCGCGCCCGACATGGCTTTCCCGCGCCTGAACAACATTTCATTCTGGCTGATCGTGCCGGCCTTCCTGCTGCTGCTGTGCTCTGCCCTCGTCGGCCCCGGCGCCGGTACAGGCTGGACGGTCTATCCGCCGCTCTCGAACCTCATAGGCCACCCGGGGGCCTCGGTCGACATGGCGATCTTTGCGCTGCACCTTGCGGGCGCGTCGTCCATCCTTGGCGCTGCCAACTTCATCACCACGGTCTTCAACATGCGCGCACCCGGCATGACGCTGCACCGCATGCCGTTGTTCGTCTGGTCGCTGCTGGTGACGACCTTCCTGCTCGTCCTCGCCATCCCCGTCCTCGGCGGCGCGATCACGATGCTGCTGACCGACCGCAACTTCGGCACGGCTTTCTTCAAGCCTGAAGGCGGCGGCGATCCGGTGCTGTTCCAGCACTTGTTCTGGTTCTTCGGCCACCCTGAAGTTTACATCATGATTTTGCCCGCCTTCGGCATCGTCTCGCAGATCGTTTCGACCTTCTCGAAAAAGCCGGTCTTCGGCTATCTCGGCATGGCTTACGCCATGGTGGCGATCGGCTTCGTCGGCTTCGTCGTCTGGGCGCACCATATGTACACGGTGGGCATGAGCGTCGATACCCGCGCGTACTTCACCATCGCAACCCTCGTGATCGCGGTGCCGACCGGCATCAAGATCTTCTCGTGGATTGCGACCATGTGGGGCGGCTCGATTACCTTTAAAACCCCGATGCTCTGGGCGATCGGCTTCATCTTCCTGTTTACCGTCGGCGGCGTGACCGGCGTGGTGCTGGCCAACGCCGGCCTCGACAGCACGCTGCACGATACCTATTACGTCGTGGCGCACTTCCACTACGTCCTGTCGCTGGGCGCTGTCTTCGCCATCTTCGCCGCCTGGTACTACTGGATCGGCAAGATGTCGGGCCGCCAGTATCCGGAATGGGCGGGCAAGCTGCACTTCTTCACCACCTTTATCGGCGTGAACCTGCTGTTCTTCCCCCAGCACTTCTTAGGCCTGGCCGGCATGCCGCGTCGCATCCCCGACTATCCGGATGCCTATGCGGGCTGGAACCATATCTCGTCGATCGGCGGATATATCTCCGGCGCGTCGTCGGTCTTCTTCGTGATGATCGCCATCTACACCATCTTCTTCGGCAAAAAAGCCGCAGCCAACCCCTGGGGCGAAGGCGCTGACACGCTGGAATGGCACCTGTCGTCGCCGCCGCCCTTCCACCAGTTCGATATCCAGCCGGTGGTGAAAGCGTCTTGACCGATCTCGCGTCATACACGGAAGCAACAGCAGGCAGCGCCCCCGTTGGAAACATGTCAGTTTCGACCGCGCGCGTTGCCGATTTTATCGAGCTGCTGAAGCCGCGCGTCATGACGCTGGTGGTATTCTCGGGCGTGGCGGGCGTGGTTGTCGCGCCCGGGCATCTGCATCCCTTCCTCGCCCTTGTGGCTGTCGCGTGCATCGCTATTGCGGCGGGCGCGGCGGGCGCGATCAATATGTGGTACGAGCAGGACATCGACAGCCTGATGACCCGCACCAAAAACCGCCCGCTGCCCGAAGGCCGCGTCGACCCCGCAGAAGCTTTGTCTTTTGGCGCGGTGCTGACATTCTTCTCCGTCGGGCTGATGGGCTTTGCCGTCAACTGGACGGCGGCGGCACTGCTGGGCTTCGCGTCCTTCTTCTACGTCTTTATCTATACCATCTGGCTGAAACGCATTACGCCGCAGAATATCGTGATCGGCGGCGCCGCCGGTGCCTTCCCGCCGATGGTGGGCTGGGCGGCTGTGACCGGCCATGTCTCGCTCGAGAGCATCGCGCTCTTTATGCTGATCTTCCTCTGGACGCCGCCGCATTTCTGGGCGCTCGCGCTCTACCGCAACGAAGACTATAAAAAGGCAGGCATCCCCATGCTGCCCGTCGTCGCGGGCGAAGCGGCCACCAAGCGCCAGATGCTGTTTTACACCCTGCTGCTGACCCCCTTTGCCGTTGCGCCTTACTTCATGGGCTTCGCGGGCCTTGGCTACCTTGCGGTCGCCGCCGTGATGCACGGATTGTTCATCATCAGCGCCATCAAGGTGCTGAACGAGACCGGCCATCGCTTCGCCAAAATCATGTTCGGCTATTCCATTTTCTACCTCTTCGCGCTCTTTGCCGCGATGATGCTGGACAGGGTGGTGGGGTAATCATGCCGCATAGCGAATTGCACAAGCAGAAACGCGGCAAGAATTTCGCCATACTGGCCGCGCTGATCGTTTTCATGCTGACGGTTTTTGCCGTCAGCATTATCCGCATGAAGGGCGGGTAAGCCATGTCGACGCTTGAGCAAAAGAACAAGAAAGTCATGAAAATCACGCTCGGCGTGGTGGCCTTCATGATTTTCCTTTCTTTCGCCTCCGCGCCGCTTTACCGCCTGACCTGCAAGCTGACGGGCTGGGGCGGCACGCCGCAGGAACAGCTGGACGCCGCCGCCCGCGCGCCGCATGAAATACAAAACCGCCAGATCACCGTGCGTTTTGACGGCCGCGCCGACAAGCGCCTGCCCTGGGCCTTCAAGCCCGACCAGGGGCCTGTGACTGTGAAAGTGGGCGAAGACAAACTGGTTTCCTTCAGCGCGAAAAACGCCACGGGTAAAACCGTCACCGGCACGGCTGTTTACAATGTCACGCCGATGAAGGCCGGAAAATATTTCGTCAAGACGCAATGCTTCTGCTTCGCCGAACAGGCCCTGAAGCCGAACGAAGCCGTGCATATGCCGGTGTCGTTCTATATCGACCCCGCCATCATGCAGGACCGCGACCTTGCCGATGTGACAACCATCACCCTTTCCTACACCTTCTACCGCGCCGAAAGCGATGAACTGCAGGCGGCAACCGACGAATACATCAACATCAACGGCAGCAAAGCTGTTAATTAAGACGAGGAAAAAACCATGTCAGACCAGATCCATTACGACCTGAAATCCGGCAAGCCTCATCCTTACCATCTGGTGAAGCCGTCGATCTGGCCGCTGCTGGGCTCGATGGCCGCGGGTGTGCTGGCGGCGGGCATGGTGGCCTATATGCACAAGGGCGCGATCGGCAGTTTCAGCATCGGCTTCAAGGGCATCATCCTCGGCTGGGCCGGCGTGCTGGCCGTGATGTGGTACTGGTGGCGCGATATCATTAAAGAAGCAGTGGTCGAAAAAGCGCATACGCCGATCGCCAAAATCGGCTTCCGCTACGGCATGGCGCTGTTTATTTCGTCGGAGGTGATGTTCTTCGTCGCCTTCTTCTGGGCCTTCTTCGCCTCGTCATTGTTCCCGGCGGAGGCGCTCGGCGGCATCTGGCCGCCCGCATCGGTCACGCCGATCAAGCCCTTTGACCTGCCCTTCATGATGACCATGATCCTGCTGCTTTCCGGCTGCACCTGCACCTGGGCGCACCATGCGATACTGGAAGGCAAGAAGGACGAAGCGACCAAGGCGCTGCTCATCACCATCCTGCTCGGCTGCGCTTTCACGCTCTTCCAGGGCTATGAATACATGCACGCCACGTTCCGCTTCCGCGATACCGACGGCGGCACGGTTTATTCCTCCGCCTTCTACATGGCGACGGGTTTCCACGGCTTCCACGTTCTGGTGGGCACGATCTTCCTGATCGTCTGCTACTTCCGCAACAAGGCCGGCCACTTCCTGCCCAACAGCCATTTTGGATTTGAAGCCGCCGCATGGTACTGGCACTTCGTTGACGTGGTATGGCTCTTCCTCTTTGCCGCCATTTACTGGTGGGGGAACGCTTAAGGGTTCAAAAAAAGGCCATCCGCGAGGGTGGCCTTTTTTAATTCCCCTGACCGCCGCTGTCAGGACGCCTGCTCGGTTTCCTCCGCAATCACGATTTCAAGGTCGGATTTATAGCTGGAGGAGGGCATATCGGCGATCACCTTCTCGAACGCGTCGAAGCTGATGAATTTCTTGCGGTAGGCGATTTCCTCGATGCAGGACAGTTTCTGGCCCTGGCGCTTTTCGAAAATGCGCACGAACTCGCTCGCCTCCAGCAGCGATTCATGCGTGCCGGTATCCAGCCAGGCGTTGCCGCGGCCCAGCAACTGGACGTTCAGCTTGCCGCGCCGCAGGTATTCGGCGTTGACGTCGGTAATCTCCAGTTCGCCGCGCTTCGAGGGCTTGAGGTTGCGGGCGATCTCGATGACGTCGTTGTCGTAGAAATAGAGCCCCGTCACCGCCCAGTTCGATTTCGGCGCCTGCGGTTTTTCCTCCAGCGACAGGGGCGTCCAGTTCGGGCCAAAATTGATGACGCCAAACCGCTGCGGGTCGCGCACGCGGTAGGCGAAAACCGTGGCGCCGCGGTTTTCCGCGGTGGCGCGGCGCAGGCGGCTTTGCATGCCGTCGCCGTAGAAAATATTGTCGCCGAGGATGAGGGACACCGGGTCTTTGCCGATAAAATCGGCGCCGATGATAAAGGCTTCGGCGATGCCCTTCGGCTCCTGCTGCTCGGCATAGGAAATATTCAGGCCAAGGCGCTTGCCGTCGCCCAGCAGCGCACGGAAGCCCGGCAGCTCGTCCGGCGAGGAAATCAGCAAAATATCCCTGACCTCGCCCAGCATCAGGATCGACAGCGGATAGTAGATCATCGGCTTGTCGTAGATGGGCAGCAGGTGCTTGTTCGTGACGGCGGTCACCGGATAGAGGCGGGAGCCTTTGCCGCCGGCCAGAATAATACCCTTCATCGCATCACCTCTTCTTGTTACGTACGGCGTCGCACCAGCCCTGGTTGCCGATGTACCATTCGATTGTCTTGCGCAGGCCGCTGTCGAAGCTTTCCGCCTGTTTCCAGCCCAGCTCGCGCTCGATTTTCGTGCAGTCGATGGCATAGCGGAAATCGTGGCCCGGCCTGTCGGTGACGAACGAAATCAATTCGCTGTAAGGTTTTCCGCTGGATGCTGGGGCCAGCTCGTCGAGGATGCTGCAGATCAGGCGCACGATATCGATGTTCTTGCGCTCGGCGCGCCCGCCGACGTTATAGGTCTCGCCGGCCTTGCCGGTGGTGACGATTTTAACCAGCGCGCGCACATGGTCTTCGACATAGAGCCAGTCGCGGATGTTTTCGCCGCGCCCGTAAACGGGCAGGGGTTTTCCGGCCAGCGCGTTGGAAATCATCAGGGGAATAAGTTTTTCAGGGTATTGATAGGGGCCGTAATTGTTCGAGCAATTGCTTACCACCACGGGCAGGCCGTGCGTGCGGTGCCAGGCGCGCGCCAGATGGTCGGCGCTGGCCTTGCTGGCGGAGTAGGGGCTGCTCGGGTCATAGGCTGTTTCTTCCGTGAACAGGCCCTCGGCGCCCAGCGAGCCGTAAACTTCGTCGGTCGACACCATATGAAAGCGGAAAGCCGCCTGCGCCTCGGCATCGAGAGCGCGATAGTGGTTTAGGGCGCACTCGAGCAGCGTATAGGTGCCCACAACATTCGTCTGGATAAAGCTTGCCGCATCCTTGATCGAGCGGTCGACATGGGATTCCGCGGCAAGGTGGATGACGTACTTCGGCTTGAATTCATCCATCGCGGCCTGCATCGCGGCGCGGTCGCAGATGTCGGCCTGCATAAACTGGTAATTGTTCCGCCCCTCGACGGCCTTGAGGTTTTCGAGGTTGCCCGCATAGGTCAGCTTGTCGACGTTCAGGACCTGCCAGCCGAGATCGAGAACGGCGTGGCGCACAAGGCTGGAGCCGATGAAGCCTGCGCCGCCGGTGATCAGGGCGCGGGTCATGCGGTGGCCTTCAGGAATTCGTCGAGCACGGCGACGACTTTGTCCTGCTCCGCGCGCGTCAGGTCAAAAAACATCGGCAGGCGCACAAGGCGCTCGCTGTCCGCCGTCGTATACCTGTCTTCGCCCGCGAAGGCGCCGTATTTTTTGCCGGCGGGGCTGCTGTGCAGCGGAATATAGTGGAAAGCGGTCTGGACGCCGCGCTCCCGCGCGAAAAGGATAAAGCCGTCGCGCTGCGCGCGGTTCTTCAGCTTGATGTAAAACAAATGGCCGTTGGGCTTGCGGTTTTGCGGCACGCGTTGCGTTTCGACAAGGCCTTTTTCAGCCAGCGGGCGTATCTTGGCGTCATAGTAGTGCCAGGCCGCCATGCGGGCGTCCGTGATTTCCGCCGCGTGGCCCAGCTGCGCATACAGATATGCCGCCTGCATCTCGCCCGGCAAATAGCTGGAGCCGATATCGACCCAGGTATATTTGTCGGCGAGGCCTGCGATGAACTGCTTCCGGTTCGTGCCTTTTTCCTGGATGATTTCCGCGCGGCTGACAAATTGAGGGGCATTAATGACGAGCATCCCGCCTTCGCCGCAGACGACGTTTTTCGTTTCGTGGAAACTGAAGCAGGACAGATGGCCGAAACTGCCCAGCGGCTTGTCGGCGTAATCGGCCATGATGGCCTGCGCCGCGTCTTCGATCAGGAACAGATTGCGGGCCTTGGCCAGCGCGCCGATTTCCTCCATCTCGCAGCCGACGCCGCCGTAATGGACGACGACGATAGCCTTTGTTTTGCCGGTGATCGCAGCGGCCACGCTCGCTGCCGAGACGTTCATGGTCGCCGGATCGACATCGGCGAAAATGATCTTCGCGCCGCGCAGGGCAAAGGCATTGGCGGTCGAGACAAAGGTGAAGCTGGGCATGATGATTTCATCGCCCGGCTGGCAATCGATCAATATCGCCGCCATTTCCAGCGCCGCCGTGCAGGAAGGGGTGATAATCGCGCGCGGCGCGTTCAGCTTTTCCTCGAACCACTGTTCGCATTTGCGGCTGAAGGATTTTCCGCCCGACAATTCGCGCTTGGCGAGCGCCTGCGTGATATATCCGGCCTCGTCGCCGAGCAGCGGCGGGCGGTTGAACGGGATTGTCGGTGTCGCGCCCAAGTCAAAACCACTTGTGAAACGTATAGGCGGCCTCGAGCGGCTCGAGGCCTATCCGCTGGCAGGCCTTTTGCACGGCGACGTTGCTTAATTGCGTCGAAACCCGCCCGCGTTCCACGCCGGTGTCCTTGACGAATTTCAAGGCAGTGGTGACGAGGGCCGTGTAGAGACCCTGTTTTTGCGCATCGGGCCTGACCACAGCGAGGGGAAGATCGCCGTTTTTCTTTATCGTGATGAAGCCTGTGACCTCCCCGCCGCTCTCCGACACCAAAACATGGTCTGCGACTTTTTTCGAGAGGCAGGATTTATGGGCCCAGTCAGCATAAATTTCGGCGCAGACGGCGCGGTCGATGCGCGGATCGGAATGATAATGCCCGCCTTCGTAGTTGCGGAAGGCTTCCCTTGAAATATCCTGAACGGCAATTTCTTCTCCGGGGCGGATTTCGCGGATAACATGCGTATCCCGCGGCACAAGGGGGGTTTTATCAAAACGGAACTGGAACCAGAGCAGCGTATCCATCAGGCGGCAGCCGCGCTCTTCAAGCGCCTGCGCCACGTCAAGGCGCGCCGCGCTGCAGCGCGCGATGAGAAATTTTATGCCATGCTTTTTGCAAAATTCATCCAGCGCGGGCATATCATCCACCGTTATATTGTCCGCCCGCGCAGAGGGCATGCCAAAGCGCAGGGTGTCCAGCTCGGATACATCAATCATCAGTTGTCTCCCGGATAACGCCATAGGGCTGCCCCATGGAACGAAAATGGATGCGTGAAAGATATTCGCCGATGATGCCCAGCGAGAAAAGCTGGACGCCGGAAAAAATGGCGATCATCGACGCAAGGAATGTAAAGCCCGGAACAGAGCCGCCGTGGATCATGTAGTTGGCAATGACATAAAGGAATATCAGCGCGCCCAGGAGCATAAACAAAAATCCGACAAGGCTAGCCACCTGCAGCGGGACCGATGAAAACGAGGTCACAAGATTGATCGCA
>JBGGMV010000108.1:0-51733 GCA_041287865.1 Alphaproteobacteria bacterium
CGCGTCACCATCAGCGGCGTATAGCCGTATTTGTCGGGCGCGTTAGGGTCGGCGCCCTGCGACAGCAGGTATTTTGCGACATCATTTTTCTTTTCGCACAGGGCGGCGAAGAGCGCGGTTTTCTGGCCGGTCTTCCAAAAGGCCTCGTTTGCGGGCGACCAGTCGCGGTCGCGGAGGTCAATCGCGGCGGTGCCGTATTGTTCGATAAAGGCTGTGACAGCCGCAAGGTCGCCCTGCTTCGCGGCTTCCAGATAGGCGAGACCTTCGTTCCGCGGGATGCGCTTCGCCACGCCCGCGGCCTTGTTGAAGCCCCTTATTTCCTTGCCGAGGCCGTTATACTTCTTGCCCATGTGATGCCTAATGAAGCGTATTTAAAAATTAATCAGCGGCCAGTTCCTACTTTGGGCCCTTCTTGAACGCCAGCGGCTTGGCGACCTTGACCTGCTGGCTGGATTCCAGGCCGCCGTTGTCGATCTCGTCGCCCATTTTGTCCAGGTATTCCCTGCGCTTGATTTCCAGCGCCGCGACCACCTGCGGCTGTTCCGTTTCGCGGGCGTAGTCGAGCGCGGTTTTGCCGGCATTGTCTTTCAGCATCACGTCGGCGCCGTTTTTCATCAGGGAATTCGCGCAGGCCGCATGCTTGCCCTGCACTGAAATGATCAGCGCGGTGCGGCCTTCCCTGTCGCGCAGGTCGGGGTTCGCGCCGTGGTTTGTCAGGCCGTTCACGCATTCGCCGTGCCCCAGCTCCGCCGCGATCAGCAGCGCGGACTTGCCTTCGTTGTTCAGCGCGTTCATGTCGAGCGTGCCATTCGCGAGCTTGAATTCGATGATCAGCTCCTTGAAGACCTCGTGATTGTTTTTGCGGCAGGCGATCATCAGCGCGGTTTCGCCCGCGTCGCTCTTCAGGTTCGGGTCGGGATTGTACGTGAAAAGGATACGCAGGCTGCTGCCATAGCCACGGTCGGCTTCGTACATCAGGGGTGTCCAGCCTTCCTCGCCTTCGCGGCGGCTGCGCGCATTGGGGCTGGAGCCTTCGATCAGGTGCTTGAAGACCGTCTGCTGGTCCATTTTTTTCTGCGCGCAATCGTCGATGAATTCGAAATCGAGCGCGAGCTGCATCCATTCCGGCGTCTTGCTCTTGTCGCGCATCATCAGCGCGAAGGTGAGCGCGAGATCGTCTTTTTCTTCCTGTTTCGGAGCCATGCGCACATACCCTTGTTATTTATTTGATATTTCTTTCCGCCGGTTCTCCCCGCGCGGTTGAAAGACTATATACCGGAGGGCTGTATTATGTCAATTCGTGTTTGCTCGAGAATCGCTGCGGCGCGAGGCCGGACAGAGGGGACGGCCAGGTCTGAATTTTGCCGCAGCGCAGCATATCCGCTCCCCATAAAATCAATTATTATCAGCCGCTTAACTTAAAATTCGGATTATGTAAATCTAATTAAATTTCCTGTTTTTGAAACCTTTTGCCATTATATGTCATCTTTTTGACAAAGCTCCCCGAAAGTTGCTAGGGTACTATTACACCGCAACAACAGAGGCGAAAACATCTTGAAGGGACCTGGCGAATTCTTCGGAAAGATCTGGAAGGGTTACGAGAAGTTCCACAATACCATCGCGGAGGGTCATTACCGGGCCGAGCCGCTGACCATCTGGACGCTGCTGAAGCCCCCCAAGAAAAAAGACCTGCCCGAAACCCCCCAGACCGCGACCGGCGCCATGATGATCGGCACCTCCCGCACGCTGGGCAAGCGTTTCATGTGGGCCGCCATCTTTGCGGCGCTGTCCATCCAGACGCTCTATACCGTCGCCATCGGCCTGGCGGTTGTGGGCGTCGGGCTTTTGACCATGGAATACAAGCGCTCGAAACGCTCGGGCGAGGAAGTCATCCGCGAGGTCAATTTCGCGGGACAGGTGGTGGAGGGCAAGCGCAAGGACCTGTTCCACCTGCACAACGCGCAGGAGCGCATCATGAACCTGTCCACCTCGTTCAAGGCGGCCTCGATGGAATCGACCACCGACACTATCGACCGCATCATGAAAAGCGTGGCCGAGCAGCGCGCCAACGTGAAGGTCGTCGAAGGCGGGCGTTTCGGCGCCAGCACGAAGGCCTATGAATTCTCCGAGCCCGGCATCAAGCTGGTGGAGGACCAGGACGGCGCCAAAATCTCCCGCGCACCCGGCAGCCCCTTCGCTCAGCTGGCGGCAGCCTCTCCGCTCGCCACCGCCTCCGCTAAACCCGACTTCGACAAAGCCACCCTGACCGAGGACGAAATCGTCGAACGCATCCGGGAGCTGCATCGCGCACTTCCCCCGCACGTACTGGAACGCGCCCTGACGCCCCCTCCGCCCGCCCCGCCCGCGCCGAAAGCCGCATGATTTGGCGGTTTTGGCCGTGTTAACTGGGCCTTTGATTTTGAAGGCCCACGGTCTATCTTTATAAGCAGTTGTTTCTAAACGATTTTTATCCATAATCGGGGGATGCGCGGCATGGGTCGCACCATAGGAATTCTGGCCATTATCCTGCTGCTGGCCGGCGGCGGGTATTGGTACTACACCGGCGCAAAGCCCGCGGAGATGGCCTCCGGCAAGGGTCCTAAAGGCCCGCAGACGGTGCTGACAGCCCCCGTGAAAGCCAAAGATTTCACCCTGACCATTAACGCCGTGGGTTCGCTGATCGCGGGCGAGAGCGCGTCGATCCACGCGGAGATCGCGGGACAGGTGCAGCGCATTTTGTTCGAGGAAGGCCAGCCGGTCAAAAAGGGCGATATCCTCGTCCAGATGGATACCAGCCTGATTGAAACGGAATTACAAAAGGCAAAGGCCGCGCTCGACGTCGCCACCGCCAATTTCAGCCGCGACGATAAACTGAAGAAATCCGGCTTCGTCGCCAACCAGCAATGGGACACCTCGCGCGCCGAGCTGCAGTCGTCACAAGCCGCCGTAGCGAACGCGGAAATTTTATTACAAAAAGCGACGATCAAGGCGCCCTTCGACGGGCTGGCCGGCATGCGTTCCTTCTCGCCCGGCGATTACGCGGCGGCAGGGCAGGAGCTGTCGACCATCGTCTCCATCGCGCCGCTGAAGCTTGAATTCACCGCGCCGGAAAAGAACTACGCCGCCGTGAAACCGGGACAGAAAATAACCTTCAGCGTCGACGCCTACGCGGGCGAAAAATTCGAGGGCGAGATTTACGCCGTCGATCCGCGCATCAACCCCGAGAACCGCAATTTCACCGCCAAGGCCACCATTGCGAACACGGACAACCGCCTGCGCCCCGGCATGTACGCCCGCATCGCCATCGATACCGCCACGCGCCCCGGCGTGCTGATGATCCCCGAGGAAGCCGTGGTGCCGAGCGGCGACGAAAGCTACGTTTTCACCATCGCTGGCGGCAAGGCCGTGCGCAAGAAAATCACCCTGGGCGCAAGACAGAACGGCGAGGTTGAAGCCGCCGAAGGTCTCAAGGAAGGCGAAAAAGTCATCACCGCCGGCGTCATGAAACTGAAGGACGGCGGCGCGGTAGAAGAACAAATCGCCCCCGCCCCCTCTGCGGTAAAATAACATGACCCTGCCAGAACTGTGCATCCGCCGGCCGGTCTTCGCAACGGTGATGAGCCTTTTCCTCATCCTGCTGGGGATCGTTTCCTACACCCGCCTGACGGTGCGCGAATACCCGAACATCGACGAGCCTATCGTCACCGTTTCCACCAGCTACACGGGTGCCAGCGCCGAAATTATCGAGACGCAGGTGACCAAGCCACTGGAGGACTCCCTCGCCGGTATCGAAGGCATCGAAGTGATGTCGTCGATCAGCCGCGCCGAACGCAGCCAGATCACGTTGCGCTTTAAACTCACCCGCGATTCCGACGACGCGGCGAACGATGTCAGGGATCGTGTCGCCCGTACGCGCGGCCGCCTGCCCGACGAGGTCGAAGACCCCGAAGTCGCGAAAGTAGAGGCCGACGCCCAGCCCGTTATCTATCTCGCCTTCACCAGCGACCGCCATTCGGCGATGGAAATCACCGATTACGCCGACCGTTACGTGCAGGACAGGTTGCAGAACGTATCAGGCGTGGCGCAGGCACAAATTCTGGGCGAGCGCCGCAAATCGATGCGCATCTGGCTCGACCCCCTGCGCCTTGCCTCCACCCGCATCACGCCAGCGGAGGTCGAGGATGCGCTGCGCAGCCAGAACGTGGAAATTCCCGCCGGCCGCATCGAAAGCAGCCGCCGCGAATTCACCGTGCTGTCGGAAACTGATCTCCGCAGCGTCGAGCAGTTCGATAACCTGATTTTAAAGAAAGAGGGCGCGACATTCGTGCGCCTGCGCGACGTCGGCCATGCGGAGGAAGCGCCGGTGGACGAACGCCGCGTGGTGCGTTTCAACGGCGATAACGCGGTTGCGCTGGGCGTCATCAAGCAATCGACCGCGAACCCGCTCTCCGTCTCGCAGGAAATCCAGAAACTGCTGCCGGAAATCAGCGCGAGCCTGCCCGAAGGCATGAAGATCGCTGTCGCGCACGACACATCGGTCTTTATCGACCGTTCCATCAAGGCGGTTTATCACACGATATTCGAGGCCGTGATCCTTGTCCTCGCCGTCATTTTCTTCTTCCTGCGCTCGCTGCGCTCCACCTTTATCCCGCTGGTCACCATCCCTATCTCGCTGGTCGGCGTCTGCTTTGCGATGTATGTGCTGGGGTATAGCATCAATACCCTCACCCTGCTCGCCTTCGTGCTGGCCATCGGCCTTGTGGTCGACGACGCCATCGTCGTGCTGGAAAACATCTTCCGCCATATCGAACACGGCGAAAAGCCACTGCAGGCCGCTCTGAAGGGCGGGAAAGAAATTGCCTTCGCCGTTATCGCCATGACCATCACGCTGGCCGCCGTCTATGCGCCCATCGCTTTCTCGCCCGGGAAAACCGGCAAGCTGTTTATCGAATTCGCGCTCACCTTGGCGGGCGCGGTCGTCATTTCCGGCTTCGTCGCGCTCACCATCACGCCCATGATGTGCTCGAAGCTGCTGAAGGAACATAGCGACAATCACGGCTTCATCTACAATGCTATCGAAGGCTTCCTGAACACACTGCTGAAGGGGTATCGCGCGATGCTGGGCGCGGCGCTCAGGATGCGCACGGTTGTCGTCATCGTCGGCCTGCTGGTGGCGGGCGCGAATGCGCTGCTGTTCACCCTTATCAAGTCCGAGCTTGCGCCCATCGAGGATCGCGGCACCATCGTTATCCGCGCCAGCGCACCCGAGGGTTCCACCATCGGCTATATGTCGCAGTGGATGCAGAAACTGGAACCGCTGTTTCCGCCCATCAAGGAAATCGAGAAATATTTCGTCGTGGCAGGCAGCCCGACCGTTTCCGATGGTATCGCCTTTGTGCGCCTGAAGCCCTGGGAAGAACGCAAGCGCAAGCAGCAGGAGATTACCAAGGAGCTGACGCCGCAGATCGCCAAAGCCACCGCCGGCATCAGCGCCTTCCCGCGCAACCCGCCGTCGCTGGGAGGTTCTGCCCGTTCCAGCCCCGTGCAGATGGTGATTTTGACCAGCGGCACCTATGCCGAGCTCGACAAGGCCGTGACCACGCTGGTGCAGGATTTCTCCTCTTATGCAGGCATGCAGGATGTGGACACCAACCTGAAAATGAACAAGCCGCAGCTGTCGGTGAAGCTCGACCGCGACAAGACCGCCGCCGTGGGTGCGGATATCGACGCCGCGGGCCGCACGCTGGAAACGCTGCTCGGCGGGCGTCAGGTGACGCGCTATAAAGACCGCGGCGAACAATACGACGTGATCGTGCAGCTGGAGGACGCGCAGCGCACCCGCCCGCAGGACCTGACCGATATCTACGTGAAAAACGGCGCGGGCGAGATGATCAAGCTTGCCAACCTGCTGACGCTGAACGAAACGGTCGCGCCGCGCGAGCTCAACCACTTTAACCAGCTGCGTTCCGCCGATATCACCGCCAGCCTTGCGCCCGGTTACGCGCTGGGCGAGGTGCTGCAATATGCCGAAAAACGCGCGAAAGAGGTTTTAGGCCCCGGCTTCATCATCGATTACAACGGTGAATCGCGCGAATTCCGGCAATCGGGGGCGAGCCTTGCGCTCACCTTCGTTCTCGCGCTCGCCTTTATCTATCTTGTGCTCTCGGCGCAGTTCGAAAGCTTCACCGGCCCCTTCATCATCATGCTCTCCGTACCCCTCTCCATCGCGGGCGCGTTGCTGGCGCTGTACCTGACGGGCGGCACGCTGAACATCTACAGCCAGATCGGTCTTGTGACGCTGATCGGCCTGATCACCAAGCACGGCATTCTCATCGTCGAATTCGCCAACCAGCAGCAGGAAGAACACGGGCTGGACAAAACCAAGGCGGTGCTGGAGGCCGCGTCCTTACGCCTTCGCCCCATTTTGATGACCACGGGCGCCATGGTGCTGGGCGCGCTGCCGCTCGCCATGGCCGTTGGCGCGGGCGCCGAAAGCCGCCAGCAAATCGGCTGGGTGATTATCGGCGGCATGGGCATCGGCACGTTCTTCACGCTGTTTGTGGTGCCGGTGGTTTATAGCTTGCTGGCGAAACAGTACAAGCCTGCCGAAGAATAATCTTATTTCGCCTGATGCACCAGCTGGCCCATACGCTGCGCCACCAGCACAAGCATGTCGAGATCGACCTGCGGCTGGGCGCGGAGTTCGGTGACAATCTGCATCACCTTGGCCATACGGTCGGCGCGGCTGGCGAACCAGTTTTCCACCAATGCCTTGTCGATCTTCGCGCCCTTTTTCGCGCTGGCGAGAACGGCGGAGGTGAGCGAGGCCTGATGGATGAAGAAGTCGTCCATCAAGCCGCCCTTGACGCGGGCCTGCCAGGGGTTGGCGGGCATGATGCCCCCCGCCCTTGCGCGCAGCCAGTCGAGGCCGAGGCGTTCGCCGACGCTGAAGTAAGCCGTGGCGATGGCTTTCAGGTCGCCGCCGGTGCGGCGCGCGATGCTGATGATATCGCTGGCGGATGCAAGCAGCCGCAGCGAGGCCACTTCGGCCGCGAGCGCGGGCGCCATGCCGGCGGACACCAGCATTTTTTCGCTCTCCACCACTTCGGCACGCGTATCGGCCGTCGCCATCTGGGCGATGGATTTTTTGAGCAGGTCGATGCCGGGCTTGAAGGCTTCAAGCTCTGTCGTCACATCAAGGTTGCCGCCGCCGAAGCGCAGGTACCATGTGATGGTACGTTTCGCCGCGCTGAAGATTTCGGCCAGTGCGTCCAGCTGCACCATCGCGGGCACTTTGTTATCAAGCGCCTCGATGTTCTTCCACATTGCGGGCAGGCCATAGGCTTCGGAGACGATGATAAAGGCCTTGATGACTTCCGCGGCGGAAGCGCCGGTTTTCGACATGCGTGACGGCACGAAGACCGCGCCCATGCGGTTGACGACTGTATTCACCAGCTGCGTTGCGATGATTTCGCGGCGCAGTTTGTGGTTTTTAATCTCGTCCTTATACTTATGCAGCGCCGTCGGGAAATAATCGAACAGCAGGCCTTCCATGCGCGGCTCGTCCGGCACGGTCGATTTCAGCAGTTCGTTATAAAGATCGATCTTCGCCCAGGAGGTGAGGATGCAGAGCTCGGGGCGGGTGAGGCCCTGACGTTCTTTCGCAAGGCGGTTCAGCGCCTCGTCATCCGGCAGGCCTTCGAGGGTACGCTTGATCATGCCCGATTTTTCAAGCGAACGGATCAGGTCGGCATGCAGGCCCAGTTGTTCCCTGGCCAGCATCAATTGCAGCGAGAGCGACTGCGACTGCTGGTAGTTATCGCGCAAGACCAGTTCGGCCACTTCGTCTGTCAGGTCCGCGATCAGCTTGTTGCGGGTTTCGGTGGTCAGCTTGCCCTTGTTCACGACGTCGCTGAGGAGAATTTTGATGTTCACCTCATGGTCGGAGCAGTCGACGCCGCCGGAGTTGTCGATGAAGTCGGTATTGATGCGGCCGCCGTTACGGGCGAATTCGACGCGCGAGTATTGCGTGGTGCCGAGGTTCGCGCCCTCGCCGATCACCTTGGCACGCAAATCGGTCGCATCGACGCGCAGGTTGTCGTTGGTGCGATCGTCGGCGTCGGCATGGCTTTGCTTCGATGATTTCACGAAGGTGCCGATGCCGCCCAGCCAGATAAGATCTACCTGCGCCTTCATGATGTTGCGGATCAGTTCATCCGGCGTCACGCTGTCATGGTCGATCTCGAAGGCTTTCTTGATCTGCGGGCTCAGCTTGATGGTTTTGGCCGAGCGTTCAAACACGCCGCCGCCGGTCGAGATTTTGGATTTATCGTAGCCGTCCCACCCCGCTTTCGCCTTGAACATGCGGTCGCGTTCCTTGAAGCTCTCGGCCGCGTCGGGGTTCGGGTCGCAGAAGATATGCACGTGGTTGAAGGCGCCGATCAGGCGCATTTGCTTCGACAGCAGCATGGCGTTGCCGAACACGTCGCCGGCCATGTCGCCCACCCCCACCAGAGTGAAGGGTTCTTTCTGGATGTCCTTGCCCATTTCGCGGAAGTGGCGCTTGACGCATTCCCAGCCGCCGCGCGCGGTGATGGCGATGCCCTTGTGGTCGTAGCCGGTCGATCCGCCCGAGGCGAAAGCATCGCCAAGCCAGAAGTTTGCGGCGAGAGAAAGGCTGTTGGCGATGTTGGAGAATGTCGCCGTGCCCTTGTCGGCCGCGACGACGAGGTAGGGGTCGAAGGCGTCGTGGCAGACGACGTCTTTGGGGCGCACCTGCTTGCCCTTGACGTTGTTGTCGGTGAGGTCGAGCAGCGCCTGCACGAAGATTTTATAGCATTCGATGCCCTCGGCCTGATATGCCTCGCGCCCGCCGGTTTTCGGCGGTTGCTTGACGATAAAGCCCCCCTTCGCGCCCACGGGCACGATGACGGTGTTCTTCACCTGCTGCGCCTTCATCAGGCTCAGCACTTCGGTGCGGAAGTCTTCATGGCGATCCGACCAGCGGATGCCGCCGCGGGCGATGTCGCCGCCGCGTAAGTGTATCGCCTCGACGCGCGTGGAATAGACGTAGATCTCCACATGCGGGCGCGGCAGAGGCAATTCCATGATGTTCTTGCTGTCGAGCTTGAAGGCGAGGTGCTGACGCGGCTGGCCTTCCGCATCGGTCTGAAAATAGCTGGTGCGCAGGGTTTTTTCGATCAGCGTCTTGTAGCCGCGCAAAATACGGTCATGGTCAAGTTTCTGCACCTGCTGCAGCATCTCGAGGATTTTTTCGCCTGCGAGACGCGCTTTCTCGACCGATTTGCCGGCGCCCTTGGGGTCGTGCAGCAGTTTGTACATCTCCACCAGCTCGCGCGCGATCTGCGGATAGGCGTTCAGCGTCTGCTCGATATAGGCGCGGGAATAAGGCAGGCGCGCCTGTCTCATGTAACCGCCATAGGCGCGCAGGATCATCACCTCGCGCCAGCTGAGGTTCGCGCGCAGCACCAATTGATTGAGACCGTCGTTCTCCGCATGGCCTTTCCAGACATGCACGAAGGTCTCTTCAAACGTCTGCTTTACTTTATCAAGGTCGATATCCTCCGCGCCCTTCAGCACGAAGTCATGCAGCCAGATCGCGCCGTCGTAGCCGTGGGGCTTCACTTCATAGGGCATTTCGGAGGCGGATTTCAGGCCCATGTTGTCCAGCACGGGCAGGATGTCCGACAGCGGCACCGGCTTCGCATCGTGGTAGACCTTCAGGCGGAATTCGCCCTTGGGTGCGTTGTTCAGGCGGTAGAATTCAACGCCGATATCGTCTTTCGCGGCGTTGTGCACCATCAGTTCCAGCTGGCGGATATCGTGCACCGCGTTCTCGATCTGGATGGATTCATGGTAGGAGGACGGGAAGGCGCGGCCATAGGTGAAAGCCAGCTCCGCGCCCTTGATTTTGCCGTAGACGTCAATCAAGACTTTTTTCAGGCGCTCGTCCCATTCGCGGGACATTTCGATCAGCTGGCCTTCCAGCGCGGCATGGTCGTAGTGTTCGGCGCCGTCATCGACCTGCACGGTAAACAGCACGCGGGCAAGCAAACTGTCGTCCAGCGTCACGAACCAGTTGCTCACGCGGCCCTTGAGGCCGTTTTCGAGCACGCGGCCCGCCTGCATGCGGAATTTGGTGTTGTAGCGATCGCGGGGCACGTAGATCAGGCAGGACATATGCTGCCCCATCGGGTCGAGGTGCGAGAAGAGCGCAACACGCTGCTTGATCTGCAGGCGCAGGATGCCCAGCGCCAGCGTATAAAGTTCATCCGACGTTACCTGAAAGAGCTCGTCACGCGGCATTTTCTCGAGGATATGCTCGAGAGCCTTGTAGTCGTGTGTGCCGCGGGTAAAGCCTGCGCGCTCCACCACTTCGGTCACCTTCTGGCGCACCATGGGGATTTCGGAGGTGCGGCAGGAATAGGTCGAAGACGTAAACAAGCCGACAAACAGGTGCATGCCCACCAGCGCGCCGTCCTTGTCGATCGCCTTGACGCTGATGGCATCCATCGGCACGCGGCGGTGGACGGTGGAATAATGGCCTACCAGTTTCGAAACCATCACCGGCCAGCGCGCGCGCTTCAGCGCGGCGACTTCGGGGCTGTCGGCTCCTTGTCCGAAATACAGACCGCGATCATCGTTTTTCAACACGCCGAGGTCGCTGCCCTTCACCACTTCCGACTTGCCTTTAAGGTCAAAGCGGAATTCGCGGTAGCCCAGCAGCGTGAAGTTATTGGATTTCAGGTAGCCGAGGAACTCGCGGCCTTCGTGCAGGTCGTGCTTGTCATGCGTGCGCACCGCGCCTTCGCTGATTTCCAGCACCTGATCCATCTTCGCCAGCATCTTGCGCCAGTCGGATGTCGCAGCGCGCACATCGGCGAAGGTGCCTTCCAGCGCGGAGACCAGCTTGCGGCAGGCGTCCGACGTCAGCATCTGTTCAAGCTGGATGAACACGTAACTTTCGACCAGCTTGCCCTCGCCGCCCTTGCCGGGCGACACGGAGCGCAGTTTGGATCCTTCGCGCGTGACGGAGAGAATGGGGTGGAACAGCACATCGATGCCAAGCCCCTGCGCCGTCAAATCCGACGCAATGCTGTCGATAAGGAAGGGCATGTCATCGTTGACGATCTGGATGACGGTATGCGGAATATGCCAGCCATCGCGCTTCAGTTCGGGGTTGAAGGCGCGCACCTTTGCTGTGCCCGTCGCGCGGTCCATGCCCCAGTCCATCATCGAACCCGCGACACGGGAAAGATCTTCGGCCTTCCAGCCCGCGAGGTCATCGGCGGGAACCTGCTGGTAAAACGCGCCGAGGAATTCATGCAGCAGCTGTTTCTCCTTCGCCACGCCCTTGCCGCCCGAGGCGATCAGCGCGTTCTGGATGAGGCGGTCTTTTTGCGGAGATTTGGACATGCGAAACACCTGCGTTGGAATGATCGGGGCCGAACAGCATTATACGCCCCAGGCATGTTCAATTGTACGCCGCAGGCGTGAGCAAATAGTTAAAGCAGACCAGTAACTTGCGCCACCTCAAATCGCA
Organism: Alphaproteobacteria bacterium; assembly: GCA_041287865.1. Classification (GTDB taxonomy): domain Bacteria; phylum Pseudomonadota; class Alphaproteobacteria; order Micavibrionales; family UBA2020; genus JAPWJZ01. The sequence continues at coordinate 11,564 of JBGGMV010000108.1, forward strand.
GCAATTTTATTCGCAAAACACCCGTTCATGCGCAAGAAAGCTGCGACAAAAACAATATGGATTTTTGCACTGCAACACAGGCGCAGACAAAACAGGAAAATGCTATGCTGTGCGCAGGTCTTTTTCACCTGCGGGAGTCCCTGTGCTTAAATTCATTTTCCCCGAACGGCTGGCGCGCGATGGTTTCTGGTGGCGCAATCTTGCACTCTTTATCCTGGGTGGCTGCCTTTCCCATCTGGGCGCAACGGCACTGGAGGCATATTTCGGCACAGGGCTGCTGCACCAGTACATGATTTTTTTCGGCGGCGTGGTACTGCTTGCGCTGTCCTTCGCGGGGGCGCGCGCCAACGACATCCGCCAGAAAGGCGGCGACGACGGCATGGCGCACCTTGGCTTTGGTCTGCCGCTGGCGATGACCTTCTGCCTGCTGGTGCTGGATGAACCACCCTCAATGCTGCAGCCAAAGATCATGGGCGGCTTCACCCTCGTGCCACTGCTCTCGCTCGTCTGGGTGCTGACGCTGGGCATCAGCCTGGTCGCCTTTTTCTACCTTGCCTGCGTCGGCCCGAAAGACCCGCGCGAACAGCCCGTCGATGTGGTTATGCCGCGCCATCCCTTCATGGGCGTGCCGCTGGTGCTGCTCTCGGTCATGTGCTTTTTCTATGTCTTTACGCTGTCGGTCGCGCATTACAAAGCTCCTGCCCTGCTGGCGGCGGCTGAAAAAGGCAATGCCGACGCGCAGCGGGACGCCGCTGAAATGTACCTTGAGGGCATCACCGTAAAGCGCGACGTAGATGCCTCCGTCAAATGGCTGACACGCGCCGCAAACGGCGGCGACGCTTACGCGCAGCTTTTGCTGGGGATGCGCTACGATCACGGCACAGACGGCGTTGCATGGGACGACGCAAAGGCCGCCGCATGGTACCGTAAATCTGCGGCGCAGGGCTTTCCGGCCGCGCAATTCGCGCTGGGGCAGCAGTATGCGCTGGGCCAGGGCGTAAAGCGCGACTATGTGCAGGCCCATAAATGGTACAGCCTTGCCGCGGCAGCCGACCCCGATTTCGACACCACGCCGCTGGCAGAGGAACGGCTGATCGAGCTGGAAAAACTGATGACCAAACAACAGCTGAAACAGGTCAAACGGTTTAGACCCAAGCCGCCCCCGCCGCCGCCGCCGTCGTCTGGGGATGTATTCACGGCCCCAATACCGGGCGAACCCGCCCCGCCCCCGCCGCCGGGATCAAAACTGCAAAGAAAAGCAAAAGACGGCTAACGCCCCTGCGGCCTGCGCCGGAAGAAACTGAAAAGAAAAACTGACCTGGATTACTTGCCGCCCGGCTTGAATTTCGGTACATCGGGGTTGGCCGGCACTGGCTTGCTAAGGCCGTAAAGCTTGCCTTGCGATACAGGACCACCTACCACAAGCCTGTGCCTGTCCGCATCCGACAGCGGCGGAAAAGCTTTCGTGAAGGCCGCCATCATCGAGGGCACAGGCAAATCACGTATTTGCTGTGAAAGGGAGCGCGATGAATCGGAAGTGACAATTTCAGGCCGCGTGTCCGGCGTCATCGCCGTCAGGCTCGCCTCGCTCTTCAGCAGGTATGCTGTTTCTGCGGGTGTAAGTTTTTTTGCGCGCAGGTTAAGCACATCGCTCAGGCTGGGAATGACAAGCCCGCTGCCTTGATCCTTATCGTCCTGCCCCGGAACAATAATGATGTTTTTGTCATCGGCCATTTTCCTGTCCTCCGCCCATATATTCTCTCGCTACAAGTATAGAACAACGGTCTTAAAGTTATGTTAAGCGATAAACGCCATATATATCAAAAACTTCGGCCCGGTTTTGCAACCGGGCCGAAGAAATGATTTATCCAGCGAAGCTTAAGCGGCTTTCGGCTTGGAGAGCGTGTCTTCGCCCTTGGTCCAGTTGCACTGGCAGAGCTCGTCGGTCTGCAGCGCGTCCAGAATACGCAGGACTTCGTTGATGTTGCGGCCGACTTTCAGGTCGTTGACCGACACGTGGCGGATGACGCCATTGGGGTCGACGATGAAGGTCGCGCGGTTGCAGACGCCGGCTGCGTCGTTCAGGATGCCCAGCGAGAGCGAGAGTTCGCGCTTGATGTCGGAGAGCATCGGGAAGGGCAGGTTGTTCAGGTCTTTGTGGTTCTGGCGCCATGCGAGGTGCACGTAGTCGCTGTCGGTGGACAGGCCCAGCACTTGCGCGTCGCGATCGGCGAAATCTTTGTTCAGCTTGCCGAAGCCGGCGATTTCGGTGGGGCAGACGAAGGTGAAGTCTTTCGGCCAGGCGAAAACCACCAGCCATTTGCCTTTATAGGTTGCGTTGGTGATTTCCTTGAACGCGGTTTTCTGGTCGCTTGATACGACGCCCGTCAGTTTGAATTCAGGAAATTTTTGGCCGATTGTCAGCATGTTGATGCCCTTTCTCGTAAGCGTTGATGTTTAACCCGGTTTGTAACCTGCTCCCCATTAAATGGGGGGGCGGGCTGCTTTTGTCAAGGCAGCGGAACTTATCACATTATATAAGCTAAGCTTATGATGTTATGTTAAATATAGCTTTGCCACTCCCCCTTCGCCGCCGGTGTGATAGATTAACGCATCATGAGAAGCTTTCAGGCCCTATACAAAGAAATCCAGCTCGGCGAAAAGGCCGACCTGACCTCGCGCATCCTGCATGCCGTGACCTCGGCCATGGGCTCGTTCCGCCACCGGCTGCCGGCGCAGGAAATGACCTCGGCCGAATTCATCAAGTCTTTCGTGCCGGGCCGGTTTGACACCGCGCATGAATTCCTCGAAGAACATGCCGCCAAGACGGCTGCGTGGAAATCGGTGCCGCCCGACATGATCCCCGACGCCTTTGTCGCCTTGGCCGACGATGCGGCGGCGCAGAAGTTTTCGTTCCTTGGCGCGACGTTCCATTTCCACGAGGCGATCGACTGGCATCACAGCCTTGGCCCCGGCGGGCCGTGGCCGCGCGGGCACTGGTCGGAAATTCCTTTCTCGGCCATCAAGCATCTTGGCGATATCAAGCCCTGCTGGGAAATGAACCGCCACCAGTTTTTCGTGACGCTGGCGCTGGCATGGATCAAGACCGGTGATGTAAAGTACGCGCAGGCCGCCGTGCGCTTCATCAACAGCTGGTGCGACCAGAACACGCCTGAAACGGGCGTCAATTATATCTCCGGCGCGGATATCGGCCTGCGCTGCGTGTCTTGGATACTGGCCGACAGATTATTCAAGGGCTGCCCTGCATACGATGAACTGACGCAGGAACGCCTGCACCGCAATATCCTCAGCCAAGGGCGGCATATCGCAGAATATCTGTCGTACACCGAAAAGAAATCCAGCAACAATCACCTGCTGGCCGAGGCCGCAGTGCTGGGCTGGATGGCGCTCTGCTATCCCGAATTCAGCGACAGTGCGGAATGGGAAAGGCGCGCGCTGGGCGTGCTCTGGCCCGCGCTGGATGCGCAGGTCTATCCCGACGGCATGCATTTCGAATGTTCCTTCGGCTATCACCTGCAGGCGGTGGAATTCCTGCTGCTGCTGTTCACCGAAACGCGCCGCCGCAAGAAACCCGTGCCGGCCAAGGCCTATTCGATACTCGAAAAGATGATCACGACGCTGCACCTTGCCCGCGCGCCCGACGGCGGGCTGCCGCCCATCAACGATTCCGACGACGGCCGCGTGATGCCCGCGCCCTTTACGATCGAACAGAGGCTCGAAGGCGTTTTTGCCGCCGGCGCCGTGCTCTATGACCGCCCCGATTTCAAGGCGGCGGCGCAACAGCATTACGGGCTTTATGCCTTCCTGCTGCTGGGCGAAGGCGGCGTGGAAGAATTCAGGATGATACCGGAGCTGCCGCTCTATCACCCCCTGCTGTCGTCGTTCAACAGCGCGAAGATACACGTGGTGCGCGACAAAGGCGATTTCGTCCTGCTGAAAAACAACCCCGATCCCTTCCCGCATTCGGGCCACAACCATGCGGATCTGCTCAACATCCTGCTCTGGCTGGACGGCAAGCCGATACTCGCCGATGCGGGCACTTATAAATTCAGCGACCCCGACGGGCTGCGCAATGCGCTGCGCGCGACCGCCGCGCATAACACCGTTACCGTCGACCGCGTCAATCAGTCGGAGCCGCTCCGCAATTTCGACTGGATGGGGCGCACAAGGCCCGGCAATACTTTCGCCGAGGAAACAGACGACGCCGTTATTGTCGACGCGCAGCACGATTGCTACAGCGCCATCGGCGTCACGCATCGCCGCGTGCTGATCTGGCTGCGCGCCGAGCGCGTCCTGATCGTGGCCGACCAGATGCTCGGCAAGGGCACGCATAGTTTCGAGCAATACTGGCACTTCGCGCCCGGCACGGCGGTGGAAGACAGCGGTACGTATCAATACAAATTGGTTCAGGACGGCAAGCCCGTGGGCTTCGTGCGCTTCATGCGCGACAAGGATCTCGACAGCCACGAGCAGGCGGACGAGGACATCAGCGCGACCTATGGCGAGATTTGCCGCGCGCCCGTGCTGCGCCATGGCTGGATGAGCACGCTCAGCCCCGAACATTCCAGCCTGCGCCTGACTGTCTTTTCGCGCAGCGACGTTTCGCTTGATTATAAAGACGTCTGGCAGGCGGAATGCCGCGTCGGCGGATGGAACCTCGACCTCAACCAGTTTCCTGCGAAGGTGGCGAAGGCGAAGGGGTAACGTCTGCCTCATTCCGTCGCGCCAGCGCAAAGCCCGCGATTCCCGTCCAGCACAGCACCAGCACCGCATAGAGCGGTCGGAACGACGCCACATAGGCGCAGAGCCAGACGATGACCAGAATCGACAGGCCGCAAACCAGCCAGTTCCCGAAGCTGGCCGGCATCGGCGCGGACGCAGGTTCTGGCGTGGCGACATCGACGGGCTCGGAAGCCGGCGGCGGCGTCCATGTCCAGACGGGGCCGCGATCGGGGATCAATCTCAGCACAAGCCAGACCACCGTCGCCGCCACGCCGACCAGCATGATAAAATACATCAGCCCGCCGATCAGCCTGAAGGACAGCAGCAGCGACACGATCACCGCGGCCGAGAACAGCAGGAAGAAAAACCGGAAGACGCGCGCGCGTCCCTCCTCCTCCACCTGCCGGCAGACCGCGTACAGCAGCGCGCCCACGAAATAATAGACGACATAGGTGCAGGTGATCATCGTCGTCTTGCTCGACGATACGGAACCGGACGGCCAGAGCACGACCATCAGGGCCAGCGGCAATAATGCCGCGAGGAATGCAAAGCTGCCCGGCAGCGGATCGACGGCGGGATAATGGCGGCGGCGCAGCCAGTAGGCGGCCATCACGCCCAGCAAGATCATCGCGGGCATAGTGACGGTGGTGCTGATCATGCTGTCGAAAATGACGCCTCTCATGTACTGGTCCTCGCCGTAAAGCATACGCATGGCATCACCTTCTCACCTTCTTGCATTCCAGACGGTATTCGCCGCCGCTCTGCTGCGCCTGAGATTCCTGCTTCAGGATATCGGCAGGGGTGAAAGGCTCGCGCTTGTGGTTGACGAGCGATTGCCCTGTCATGCTCGCGCCCGTATAGGCCAGCAGCAGCAGCAGGATGGTCACGCTCGCCACGGCGAACTTCGCGCGCGCGCCATGCCCCGACAGCACGACGTAAGAGGCATAGAGGCAAAGCGGCAGCACGACCGCGCCAGCTTTCCAGCTGAGTAGCACCGGCAAGATCACCTCGCCGATATAAAGCGCGAGGATATCCTCTGGCAGCCCCGCCAGCGAAAACACCAGCCACGAACCACCAAGGAAGACGAGTGCAGCAACCGTGGTAACCGTCGCCCTGACAGCCACAGGCAGCGCCGATTTCCACAGCAGCGGCAGGCTATACCCCGCAGAAGCCATCAGGCCCAGCACCAGCGCGGCCAGCAGCATCGCCTGCAGCGAGGCGCCTGCGGAAAGGCAGACCAGCACGGTCAGGAAAACCGCAAGCGTGGCGAAGAGCGCAGGAGAGACTCGCCCCCGTACCGCCGGCGACATGCTCGCAACAAGACGATAAACGCCATAGTAAGCAACAGCCGGCGCGGCCCAGAGCAGCAAGGGCAGCAGCGTCGCCAGCTGGAAGCGCGTTTCCATCATCATGATGTCGAAAATCACGATGGCAGCGGCCATGCCCGCGACCTTGATGCGCTTCACGGTTTCGGGATTGCCCGGGCGCGAGACTTTCACGCCCATCAGCCTGAAGACGCGCAGCGCCACCCAGCCGTTCAGCGCCAGCAGCAGCAGCGGGCCCAGGTGCCGCGTGAATTCGCCCGCTACGGCCAGCAGCTGGGTAACCGGCTGGTTGAACAGCGCCGCGATTTCCTCCCCCCTGCCCGTCACGAGGACGGAGAGGAACAGGGAGAAGAAAAAGAAGCCCCAGAAAATAAACATGCGCTCGGTGAATTTCAGCGGCTTTTCAAAGCTGCGCATCATCAGCCATGCCCCCGTGCAGGACATCGCCGTGACGCAGAACATGAAACCGCCGGAAGCCGAGGACAGGAACGGGAAGAAACCCAGCAGCCATAAACTGGACAGCGCCACCGCCGTGCGCACAAAGCGCGGATGATCGTGCACCGTCTGCGGTTCCAGCTGCCGCAGGAAGTAATAGGCGGCCATGGTCATCATCACGATGATGCCGGGATAGATGACAGAGATGCCCAGCATCCCGTCGAGCCCCGCCCAAGGCGTCGCCACCGGCTCGACATACTGCGGAACGGGCGCGCGCAAAGACGGGCGCCGCGTGCCCGTATAGGCACATTCCATCACTGTCTCTGCGATTGCGGGAGTTGAAAACACGCTGGCCAAAGCCAACAGGAAACCTGTGCCGGGTAGATACCTCAACATGACTGCCTCATCGTGCGATTTTGCCCGCTCCCTTATGCAGGAGTCGGTTTTTTGTTTATTCTTCGATTTTAGCAAAATGCCGTTAAAGGCCGGTTAAAACGCTGAAAAAACGCGCAAATCCGCGTCGCGCATATAATTAAATGTGCGCCACAGGCAGCTGGATGAAATAAAAAATCAGGGAGGCGCTACGTTGACGCCGTATTCGCGCGCGATTTTGTAGAGGCCGCCGGTGGAGCCCGTGCCGATGGCGCGGAATTTCCAGCCAAGGCCGTCACGGAACAATTCGCCGAAGATCATCGAGTTATCGTGCGACGCGTCTTCGGTCAGGTCGAAGCGCGCCAGTTCAATCTGCGTCTCGACGTTGACGATGCGCATATAGGCGTTCTTGATCAGGCCGAAGTTGTGGTGGCGTTCCTCGGCGTTGTGGATGGTGACGGCGAAAGCGATTTTCTCGACGTCATAGCCGACGGCTTCCATGTTGATCTCGATCACTTCGGCGTCGATGGTTGCGCCAGCCTTGTTCGCCTGAAGGCCGGAGGTATTATCGCCGCGGTGCTTGATGACGCCGTCGTCGGCGTCCAGGTTATTGTAGAAAACAAAATCGGTATCGCGGCGCACGCGGTTGTCGCGGTTGAGCATGAAGGCGCTGGCGTCGACGTCGAAGGGATGGCCGTCGAGCTCGCTGGGCGCGTCCCAGCCGAGGCCGATGAAGACCTTGCGCAGGCCGGAGGCGTCCATGGCCGAAAGGTTGACTTCTTCACCCTTGCCCATGTGCGAAGCGTCGGCGGCGACATGGACTTCAGGGACGGGGGGCGGCGCGTTCGGCGCGTCTGCACTCATGGTTCTTACCTCGAATAACTTTTTCTGAGCAGAGCAAGCAGGGTTTTCATATCGTCCGGCTCCTCGGCTTTCAGGGTCACCTTAATATGGCGCAACGGATGGAGGAATTCAAGCTGGGCCGCGTGGAGCGCCTGACGCGGGAAATCGCGGAGCGCGGCGACGATCTTGTCTTCGACCTTGTGAAGCTTGAGGAATTTGGCGATGGCGTTACGCCCATAAACGGGGTCGCCCACCAGCCAGTTCTGGATATGGGCCATATGCACCCTGATCTGGTGGGTGCGACCGGTTTGCAAGCGGCATTCGACGAGCGAAGCGATCAGGCCGAAATTTTCCAGCGTCTCATAATCGGTGATCGCTTCCTTGCCTTCGCCTTCCCCCCGCACCGCCATTTTCTGGCGGTTGCCGGTGGCGCGGCCGAAGCCGGTTTCGATGCGCCCCGAGCGCGGGCGCGGCTGGCCCCAGACGATCGCATGGTACACGCGTTTCAATTTGCGCGATGACAGTTGCTCCGACAATCCTTTGTGCGCGGCATCGTTCTTCGCCACCGCCATCAGGCCCGATGTTTCTTTATCCAGCCGGTGCACGATGCCCGGGCGTTTCACGCCGCCGATGCCGGATAACTGGTCGCCGCAATAGGCCAGCAACGCATTGACGAGTGTTCCATCATGGTTGCCAGCACCGGGATGCACCACCATGCCGGGCGGCTTGTTGATGACCAGCATATCTTCGTCTTCATACGCAATATCGAGCGGGATATCCTGCGGCTGCGGTTCGGCCTCCACCGCTTCGGGCACCGTCACGGAAAAACTGTCGCCGGTTTTCACGCGCGCCGAGGCCTTTACCGGCTTGCCGCCCGCCGTCACCATGCCCTGTTCCATGAGCTGCTGCAGCCGCGCGCGGCTGAATTGCGGCAGCAGGCGCGCCAGCGCCCTGTCTGTGCGCTGGCCTTCGTCTTCCGGAGCTGCTTGGACGTTAATCTTTTCCATGCTATGACTATAGCCTAACGGAAGGATACTTGCCATGAGGGGCGCAAAGATACTGGTGACCGTGCTGACGACGCTGATTTTTGCCTGCATGGGCCTGATCGTCTATGGCTTCGTGGTCAAGAATCCCTTCAAGCCCGTGGGCGAGAACATGAGCGTCACCCTGCCCGCCGTCGGCGATATCCGCATGATGTCGGGCTATGCCGGCGGCCTTGCGCTTTACGTCGTATCGCCCGAGGGCGAATGGATTTATTTCGTCGACCCGCGCCAGAAAGGTGAAGCCGCCAAGGTGAAGATCGAACGTGCCGCTGCTTCGCCCGCAAGTGACCCAAGTGCTGCTTCGCCCGCACAGTAAAGGCATTACCCTCACCATACGGCTGACGCCCGGCGCGAAACAGGATGCGCTGCTGGGCCTGATGGATATTGCCGATAACCAGCGCGCCATCAAAGCCTCCGTCACAGCGCCGCCCGAAGACGGCCGCGCCAACAAGGCGATGATCGCGCTGCTGGCGAAAGAATTGAAGCTGCCGAAAACGTCGATTTCAGTGCTCTCTGGCGATACCAGCCGGCAAAAAGTCTTGCTGGTCGAGGGAGAAACAACGCCGCTACTGGAGAAAATCAACGGCTGGATCAGCGCTCTGCAAGCGCGGCCTTGACAGCCTCCAGCGGCTCGCCCTTATCCCAGATAAACGGGCCTTCAAAGACCTTGATGATGCCGCCCTTCCGATCCAGTAAAATGCTGGTCGGCACGCCTTCATAACCCCATTTACCCATGACCGCGCGGTTTTTGTCGTGCAGGCTGGACAGGCGCATGATGTTCTTTTCCCGCATGAAAGCTTCCGCCGCAGCCGCGTCCTTGTCGCGGTCGAGCGCGACCGGCAGCACCTGCAGCCCCTGATCGCCGTATTTCACCTGCAATTCTTCCAGCGACGGCAGCTCGGCGATGCAGGGTGTGCACCAGGTGGCCCAGAGGTTCACCAGCACCACCTTGCCGTGAAAGGCCTCCAGCCCGGTTTCCTGCCCTGCACTGTCAAAAAACCGTGCTTCGGCAAGGGTTTTGCGCGCATTTTCCCTATAGTCGACGAAAAGGTAGCCCAAAACCCCGACAATGACAAATAATGCCAGCAATAATAATGGCTTTACCCGGGCCACCGTTAACTCCAAAATAATCAGGGAAGGTCTATATTAGTAAGAATAATAACGGTGGTGTGATGAGACTGGCAATGCTTTCCTTCTGCGTGATTTTAACGCTCTCCGCGTGCGGGGTGAAACCCAGCGACGTCGATCCGCCGCAGGGTGAGGAGCGCGACCAATTCCCGCGCACCTATCCCGCCGAACCCAAAAACGATCCGCAATCCCAGGCTGAAAGGCTGATCCGGTAGGCATGAGCAATATCGGTTATAAAAAAGGCCGCCTGTTTATCGAAGGCGTGGATCTTCAATCGCTGGCCGCGAAGTACGGCACGCCGCTCTATTGCTATTCGGCGCAGCAGATATCGGACAATTTCAACGCCTACAAAAACGCGCTGTCGAAGGTTTTTTCGAAAGGCGATTTCACCATCTGCTACGCCTGCAAGGCGAACAGCAACCAGGCCGTGCTGCGCCACCTGCGCAACCTTGGCGCGGGCGCGGATATCGTTTCCGGCGGAGAGCTTGCGCGCGTGCTGAAGGCCGGCATTCCGGCCACAAAAATCGTTTTCAGCGGCGTAGGCAAGAGCGAGGCGGAGCTGCGCGATGCCGTCAGACTCGGGCTCTTCCAGATCAACGTTGAATCGCGGCATGAACTCTCGATCATCTCGCGCTATGCGCAGAAATACAAAAAGACCGTGAAGGTCGCCATCCGCGTCAACCCGAACGTCGATGCCAAAACCCACGCGAAAATCACCACCGGCAAGAAAGAAAACAAATTCGGTATCGATATCGCGCTTGCGCCTGCATTGTATGCCGAAGCCAAGAAGCTGAAGGGCGTTGATGCCTGCGGCGTGGCCGTGCATATCGGATCACAATTGACCGACCTCGCGCCGTTCCGCAAGGCTTACAGCCGTGTGGCCGCGCTGGTGAAGGAATTGCGCAAACAGGGCCACCGCATGACGCGCGTCGACCTCGGCGGCGGCATTGGCATTACCTACAAAGACGAAACGCCCGTCAATATGGATGCTTACGCGAAGATGGTGTCCGAGGTGATTGGCCCGCTGGGCGTGCATGTGGTGATCGAGCCCGGACGCTCCATCGTCGGCAATGCGGGGCTGCTGCTCTCCCGCGTCGTCAGCGTCAAGCATGGCACGGCAAAGCGGTTTTTAATTCTCGACGCCGCGATGAACGACCTGATGCGGCCTTCGTTATACGGCGCATATCATGCCGTGCTGTCGTGCAAGCAGGCGCGCAATGCCGCGACTTACGACGTCGTCGGCCCTGTGTGCGAAACAGGCGATACATTTTTGACCGATGAGCGCCTGCCGCTGCTGCAGGACGGCGATCTTGTCGCCATCATGACCAGCGGTGCCTATGGCGCGGCCATGTCTTCGAATTACAACACACGACCGCTCGCGGCCGAAGTGATCGTGAAGGGCACGAAATCGGGCCTTGCGCGCAAGATCCAGACCGTGGACGACATCATCCGCAACGACAGGGTGCCGCCATGGCTGAGCTGACGCCCTTTAGCTTCATGGCGGATGTGCGTTACGCCTTTGTCTTCGTGATCAGCTATATCATGCTGCTGCTGGAGCGGCTGTGGAACAGTTTCTGGCCGGCGGTGACGGTTGTGGCTTTCTACGGCGGCATTGCGGCGCTGGGCATCGTGCGCGCCTTTCCGCCCGTCGCGCATGCTGTCTTGCTGTTTGTGCTGACGACCACCTTCGCGCTGGCGGCGCTGCACCTTGGCGATAAATTCCGCTGGCCGCGTGCGCGGGAAGTACGCCGCGCCGTAGAAAAACAAAGCGGCCTGCGCCACAGGCCGCTTGAAACCGCGCTCGACAAGCCGATTACAGGCCTCAGCAATGCCTCCCGCGAATTGTGGGAAAGCTACCAGAAGCGCGTGATACTGCTGCGCGGCCGCACCCTGCCCTATCGCCCGCAATCGACGGCGGCATCGCGCGATCCGTGGTCGCTGCGCCATGCGGCCTTGCTGCTGCTGGTGATCGGCCTTGTGGTGGCGCAGGGCGACGCATGGACGCGTATCAAGAACGGCATGTTCGTCGATGTGCGCCAGTGGATACATACCCAGCCAGCCGCGCTCGAGGCCTGGATCACCCCGCCCGAATACACCAACCTCACCCCCGTCTTCCTTGCCGTCACGCAGACGGGCGCGGAAGTTGAAAAAGGCCCAATCAGCGTGCCCGTGGGCAGCGTGCTTAAGGTGCGCATTTCGGGCCATGCGGAGCCGCCGAAGCTGACCTATGGCGAGGCGCCGCCTGCGACCTTCACCGAGGCCGCGGTGAAAAGCTACACGCTTGAAATGCCGCTCTCCACCAGCGGCACGCTTAAAATCAAACAAGGCTGGTTCCGGAAGCTGGGCGAATGGCCCGTGACCGTGACGCCCGACGCGCCGCCCGAAGTCGCCATCCTCGACACCACCGAGGACGAGCACAACGAGCTGAAAATCCATTTCCGCGCCAACGACGACTACGGCATCACCACGGCCTACGGCACGATCACGCCCGGCAAGGCGATCCGCGATACCTTCGGCGCGCAGCCGGTGGAGTTTGACCTGCAGCCGCCCCCGCCCGACAAAGGCGAAGGCTCCGAAAGCGTCGATCTCACCAGTCATCCCTGGGCGGGATCGAAGGTGACGCTGACCCTGACCGCGGAGGACGCTGCAGGCCATAGCGTCAGTTCGGAGCCGAAAGAGCTTTACCTGCCCGAGCGCAAGTTCGAGAGCGCTGTCGCCCGCGCGCTGGTGTATGAACGCAAGCGCCTGATCTGGTACAACAACCCGCTCACCCAGCGCATCGTCGTCGACCACCTTGCCAGCGTCGCCATCTATCCCGAGAATTACAAGTACGACAAAATTATCTTCCTCGGCCTCAACATGGCCATCAAGCGCCTGATGTACGACGGCGACAATGAATCGACGCAGTCGGTCATCGGGCTGCTCTGGGACCTGGCCGTGCGCGCGGAAGACGGCGGCCTTTCCTTCGCGCAGCGCGAATTGTCGGACGCGCTGCAGCGCCTCTCCGAGGCCCTGAAAGACAAAAACACCACCAAAGAAGAACTGCAGCGCCTGCAGGAAGAAGTGGCTGAGAAAATGCGCGAATACATGTCGACGCTGTCGGCCGAAATGCAGCAGCGCATGCGCGACGGGGACAAGATGAAGCCGATTTCTCCCGAGCTTGCCAAAAAGCTCATGGAACGCGTCGACATGCAAAAACTCATGGAGCAGATGAAGGAACTGACGCAGGGTACCGAGCGCGAAAGAATGCAGAAAATGGCGGAATTCCTGAAAAAAACCGTCGACAATACCGACATGAACCGTATGCAGCAGATGCAGCGCCAGCAGCAAAAAGCCATGGAAGCGCTCGACAAGCTGCAGAAACTTATCGAGCGCCAGCAGGAACTGCTGGATAAAACCAACCACCTGAAACCCGACTACAAGCAGCAACAGGAACAGCAGCAGCAAGGCGACGGCAACAGCGGCCAGCAGGGCCGCGCCAACCCGCAGCAACAACAGCAGTCGGGCGGCCAGCAACAGCAGCAACAATCCGGCGGCCAGCAGCAGGGATCGCAACAACAGGGCGGCGGTCAGCAGCAACAACAGCAGCAGGCCGGCGGCGAACAGGGTAAATCCCCCTTCCCGCCCATGCCGCAGCCCAGCAACGAAGGGCAGCAGCAGGAGTCAGGCGCCCAGCAACAAGGCCAGTCGCAGCAACAGGCGAGCGGCCAGCAGGGTGAGCAAGGCGAACAGGGCCAGCAAGGTCAACAAGGACAGGGTCAACAAGGCCAAGGGCAACAGGGCCAAGGTCAGGGTCAGGGACAAGGCCAGCAGGCCGGCAACAATGGCCAGCCCGTCCCCGTTCCGCAACAAGGTCAAGAGGGACAAGGACAGCAATCGGGTGGCCAGCAGCCGGGGCAACAGGACGGCGGCACCGAACAGGGTCAGGGACAGAACCAACAAGCCGGCAACAACGGCCAGCAGCAAGCTCAACAAGGTCAGGGTGAGCAAGGTCAGGGTGAGCAAGGCCAAGGTCAACAAGGACAAGGTCAACAAGGACAAGGCCAGCAGGAAGGCGGCACTGAACAGTCGCAGGGCCAAGGCCAGCAACAGGGCGAACAAGGCGGCGGCGGTGAGGGCCAGGAGCAGGCACAACAGGGCAGCGGCGGCGAGAAAGAAGGCCATGGCGAAGGCGGAAAGAACGCCTCGCAGGGCGCGCCGATCCGCAATTCCGGCGACGCGGCCAAGGAACAGGCTGGCATCCGCAAGGAGCTTGGCGACGTGGTGCGGGATATTGCAAATGCCATGCCCGACGTGCCCGAGAATTTCGGCAACGCCGACCAGTCGATGAAGGGCTCGCACGGCGCGCTGAAAAAGGGCGATACCAAAGCCTCCGCCCCGCAGCAGAAACAGGCGCTGGATGAACTGCAATCGGCGCAAGACCAATTGCTGCAACAGCTGGCCGATGCGATGCGCGACGTGATGCTGACCTTCGGCCCCAGCAACGGCAGCGGCGGGAGCGGCCAGTGCGACAACCCCGATCCCTTCGGCCGCTGCACCGACGGCACCAACACGCAGGATGTCGGCATCCCCGACGAAAAGGAACGCCGCCGCGTGCAGGAGATCCAGGAAGAACTGCGCAGCCGTTCAAACGATTACCAGCGCCCCAAGGTGGAGCGCGATTACATCGACCGCCTGCTTGATCAGTTCGAGTGATCCTGCACGGGCTGGCGTATCAGGATATACCTGACCACCCAGAAAACGCCCACCGCCGCCGCCACGTGCTTGACGGTATGGCCGCTGATGATGCCGTGCATGTTTTCAAACACCAGCTTGTCGAAATGCTCCAGCACCTTTGCAATCACGTACCAGCCCAGCGTGTGGAACAGGCAGCGCGTTTCGGTATAGCGCGCGGGGAACAGCCAGAGCATCAGCAAAATCGCCAGCATGGGGAAGAACTGCACGAAGGCATAGGGGCGCAAATCGCCCGCATCCAGTATCTCGGTCGCGCCCCAATAAAAGACGCTTAAAATCCCGCCGACAAGGAAGAACGGGAAGAGCCAGAAACCCGCCTTGGCGCTGACGCGTTCCATGATCATGACGGAAAACAGCGACATGAAGGCGACCGTCATCGGCAGCCTGTCCCAGATCAGCGTCGTGTTATTGGGCTCCCAGTGGTAATAGCCGGAGCCCCAGCAGACGACAAAGGCGCCCGCAAAGAAAACCGTCCAGAGCGCCTTTTCACCGCGAATTGTGAAATCGGCGCGGCGTTTCCACACCGCCCACAATCCGGCAAGGCCTGCGAAAGCAAACGGCAGGTTGCCGACGACGTCGCCGAAATTCGGGATGCCCAGCCAGCCGCGCTTGTCCGCGAAATCGTGATAGCCGAGATCCTGCGGGATCGGCGGAACGAAAAAGGCGATAACGCCGGCAACAACGAAAGCAACGGCCAATAGCAAAGCGGCCTTAACGCCGTGGGGCGCGCCTTTGGCGCCGGTAGATAAGGTTTTCATGCAGCGAGGGCGGCGGAGATGCGCTTGGTCACTTCTTCCAGCGTAAAGGGCTTGGAGATGACCTCATGCGCGAGGAAATCGAGGTTGTGCGCGCGCTGGCGCTGGTTGGCGTAACCGGACATCATCAAAATGCGCGTCTTGGGGTAGTCTTTCGACACCTTCAGCGCAAGCGCGATACCGTCGAGGTCGGGCATCACGATGTCGGTCAGCAAGAGGTCGTATTTACGTTTCGACAGCGCGTCCAGCGCGGCATTGCCGTCGGGCACGGCCGTCACGGCATAACCCGCGTAGTTAAGGGCGCGTTCGACAAACTGCCTCACCGAGGGCTCGTCGTCGGCCACCAGTATCCATTTCGTATCGTCCTGCTTGTCGGGAGGTGTCGTCATGAAATGCCTCTTTATAAAAACAATTTAGGGGTAAACCACCCTGATTTCAACCGTCTTGCCTTCCGCGGGCGCGTCCGCGAATTGCATTTTGACAGGGGCCGAGCCGCCCACGCCCATCGCCGCGCCCGCATCGGGCGCGAATTTCCATTCCTTCAGCGTCGTGCCATAGGCCCCCTTCACCGCAATGCGGATGGCGGGGTATGGCAGTTCTTTCTTGGTCAGGTTGGCCAGCTTGGCCTCGACCGACAATTTACGCGCGCCGTCATCGGCGACATGGCTTTCGGCGATCAGGCCCGAAAAGGCCAGCCCCTCGCCCGGCGGCGATACATGCACGCCCAGTTTATCGTAAAAGGCGATCATGGACGGGTAATGCGCTACCAGCGGTTGCTTGGCCAGCATCAGGAAACTTAAAGAAACGAAGCAGAGCAGCAGGAAGACCGCGGCGCCGAAGGCCTGCGCCTCCATGCCGAAAGGCTTGTGCAGCAGCGGCGGCAGCTCTTCCGTCTTGGGGATCGTGGGCAGCACCGCTTCGGGAACAACCTGTATGTCGTCGTGCAGCACATACTGGCCCTTGACGATGCGCTCGAAGGAAATTTCTTCCTTCGGCTCGTCTTCCATCCAGTCAGGCTTCGGCTGCGCTGCCTGTTGCGGCGGCTGCTCGGGCGGCGCGGTGAAAACGAAACCTTCGGGCGGATCCTGATGCCAGGTGTTTTTGCATTGCTGGCAACGCACGGTGCGGCCCTGCGGCCCGCCCAGCATTTGCGGATCCAGCCGGTATTCGGTCTGGCACTTGCCGCAAACGATATGCATTTTTCCGTCGTTATCCATTTTCCAACATATTATCGCATAAAAATTAGCTGTGGCATAACACCGGGAATAAGGATAGCATGTAATTGTCAATTTAAAGAGGGGTTTGCGACAGAGCGGCCGGGTATTATAGAAATACCTTCGGCCCCGTGCAACCCGCGGAGACAAGACGTAATGTCCTTGATCAAGTTTGCAAACGTAGGCCTGCGCTACAGCACCGGACCCGAAGTACTGCATGACCTGTCGTTCGAGCTCCCGCAGGGCTCTTTCCACTTCCTGACCGGCCCCTCGGGCGCAGGCAAGACATCACTCCTGAAACTGTTGTACCTCGGCCAGAAACCCACGCGCGGCATCGTGACGCTGTTTGGCCGCGACACCTCGGCCCTGCCCCGCAAGTCCTTCCCCGAACTGCGCCGCCAGATCGGCGTTGTGTTCCAGGATTTCCGCCTGCTCGACCATCTGTCGGCTTTCGACAACGTGGCGCTGCCTTTGCGCGCCGCCGGCCTGGCTGAAAAGGAAATTTCCCGCAACGTCACCGAATTGCTGGAATGGGTCGGCCTTGGCGACAGGCTCGAGGCGCGCCCGCCCACGCTATCGGGCGGCGAGCAGCAACGCATCGCCGTGGCCCGCGCCGTTATCAACCGTCCGCGCCTGCTGGTGGCGGACGAGCCGACCGGCAACGTCGATATCAACGCCGGCGCCAAACTGATGTACCTGTTCGAGGAACTGAACCGTCACGGCACGACGGTTTTAATCGCCACGCACGACGACGAACTGGTGCAGCGTTTCCGCCATCCCTGCCTGAAGCTCGACGGCGGCACGATGCTGGCCGGCCCGCGTCTGCGCGTGAGGGCCGCCTGATGAAGATCGGAACCCGCAAATACAAATACGACATCGCGCTCGACGAAGGCGTGGGCGCGCATATCGTCACCTGGGTGACGGGCCTGATGGTCTTCTTCGTCACCTTGGCGCTGGCCGTAAACCTTGGCCTGAACGCCATGACGCAGAACTGGGTCACCGGCCTTTCCGGCGCGCTGACCATTGAAATCAAGGCCCCCGCGCCCGATGCCACAACCGGCCTGCCGCTCGACAAAGACCGTCAGGTGTTTGAAGAAGGCGTGCAAAAGGTGATGTGGCTGACGAAACAGCACCCCGCCGTCAAGGAAGGCCATGCGCTGTCAAAATCGGAAATCCAGACGCTGATCCGCCCCTGGCTGGGCGAAGACGTGCCGGACAGCCTGCCCCTGCCAGCCATCATCGACATTAAACTGAACCCCGGCGCAGATGCGGCGAAGCTGCAGGCCGACATTCAGGCGCTGGTGCCGGACGCCGCCGTCGATACGCATGACGGCACGCTGGATGACGTGAAGACGCTGGCCGCCACCGTGCGGTTGTTCGTGCTGCTGCTGACCGGCGCGATTGTGCTGATCGCTTCCGCCGCCGTTGCTTCCATCGTACGCGCGAAGCTGGGGCTGCACGCCAAGGAAGTGGAGACGCTGCACCTGATCGGCGCATCGGACGAATATATCGCCCGCCAGTTCCGCCAGCATGCGCTGAAAGGTTCGCTCAAGGGCTCGGTGCTGGGCCTTACGTCCATGGTGGCGTTGCTGTTCGGCGCGGCCTACATGACCAAGACGCTTGATCTCTCGCTGCTGCCGCGGCTCGACCTGAACAGCCTGCAATGGGCGATGTTCCTGCTGGGCCCGCTGCTTGCCGGCGCCATCATCGCGCATCTCACCGCGCAGCGCACGGTGATGAAAGAACTCGCGAAACTCCCGTAAAGAATAACCCCATGCTCCGCCAGCTGAACAAGCCGACAAAAATCTCGCTCGCGCTATTGGTGCTGGTCGCGCTATGGCTTGCGGGGCTGCAGTGGTTCACGCGCGGCATCATCACCGACACAGCACCAGCGGCGGCCCTGCCCGCCGACGCCATCGTGGTGCTGACCGGCGGCAGCAAGCGCATCGACGAAGGCTTCGTCCTGCTGGAAAGGAAGATGGGCAAGAAACTGTTCATCTCGGGCGTCTATCATGGCGTCGAAGTGAAACAGCTGCTCGACAAGATGAAGAAATCCCGCCGGTTGCATTGCTGCGTCGAGCTCGGGTTCGAGGCTGCGGATACGCAGGGCAACGCGAAGGAAACCGTGAAATGGCTGCGGGAGCAGAAATACAGCTCCTATTACCTCGTCACCGCCAATTACCACATGGCGCGCGCCAAGCTGAATTTCGAGGCCTATGCGCCCGACCTGATCCTCATCCCCTATCCGGTGAATCCGGAAGGATTGCAGCGGCAGGGCTGGTGGCGCGACCCGCAGTTCAGGGAAGTCATCCTGGCGGAGTATACCAAGTATCTTGTCACGCGCCTGTGGAGCGCGGTCTTTGTCTGGGGGCCCCTGTCGTGAACGTTGTGCGTTCGATCATCTTTAATATTTTCTACGTGCTGGGCTCGACCTTCTGGAGCCTTGCGCTCAGCTGGGCGCTGTTCCTGCCGCCGCGCCGCTGCACCGCCATCATCAGCAAGTATTACGGCGGGTACCTGACGTTTATCGAGCGCAACATTCTGAACCTGAAGCTGGAGGTGCGCGGGCTTGAAAACCTGCCGAAGGACCGTCGCTGCATCATCGCAGCCAAGCACCAGTCGGCCTACGAGACGCTGAAGATCCCCTTCACCGAAGGCTGGGATTTTCCGGTCGTGGTGCTGAAGAAAGAGCTCACCTATATCCCGCTGTGGGGCCGTTATCCCAAGAGCATGGGCCTTGTCGCCATCAACCGCGGCGAGGGCATGGAATCGATGCGCTCGATGTCGCAGGGCTGCGCCGAGGCGATCAAGAACAACCGCAACATTTTAATTTTCCCGCAGGGCACGCGCGTGAAGCCGGGCGATGTGAAGCCTTATAAACCGGGCCTTGCCAAGGTCTACCGCGATCTGGAAGTCCCCGTCGTGCCGTTGGCTCTCAATACCGGCGTGTTCTGGGGCAAGAACGCCTTTATCAAGAAATCGGGCACGGTGATTTTCGAATTCCTGCCGCCCATCGAACCCGGCCTGCCGCCGCTGCAGATGATGCAGCAACTGGAAACCGCATTGGAAGCGGCCAGCGATAAGCTGGTGGTCGAGGCCGGCGGCCCGCCGCTCAAGAAAGCTTAATAGGAACCCCAGGCCTTGCCGGAACCCACCTGCGTGCGCAGCTTCAGGCGGTAAACCCAGCTGATCTTGTGAGTGTTGTCCATCAGGCAGCCTATCTGCATGATCGGTATCTCGGCCGTATCCTCGATGATCGTGTCGTTATCAGGCGCAATCTTGAACTGGCTGGTCGTGGCATATTGCTCGTTGCCTGCCTGCACGCCGCAGTGGGCGGCGTCGACGTTGGGGATAATGGCATAGAGCACATCGGTGATCTTGCCCCTGGAATCGGTGCTGCGGCGCAGGTTGTAGACGAGCTTCGTGCCCTTCACCTTGGCGATCTTGTCGACAAGATCCTGCCCGAACCATTTGCCGCCGGCGGGCTTGAAGGCAATCAGACCGTTCGGGTTGAAAACCGCGTAATTCGGGTCGGGCGCTTCGCCGCCGCCAAAATAAAGCTTGTCGAGATCGGCCAGCTTGATCTTCTGGCGGTTGAGCGCGGAGGTGATGCCGCGCTGCAGGCCCTTCATATGCGCCTGCAGGTAGAAAACCGGCGCCGCGGAGAGGTCGTTCGCGGCGGCGGCGGGCGGCGCATAGGCGGGCGTTGAAGAAGTAACGGGCACTTGCGGTTTGGACGACGTAGAAGAAGCCGAGGTGGTGGTTTGCTCCACGCTCGTCTGCTTTGCCGAATGTTTCTTGTAATAAATGACCCCGAATACGGCCAGCAGAGCCAGCATCAACACGATCACAATCACCAGCGGCTTGTTCTTCATGGCTTACCTCAGACTTTTAAGCGCCTCGATCACGCGCTTGTTGTCCTCCGCCGTGCCGACGGTCACGCGGAGGTGATGGGGTAGATTATACGCCCCCATCTGGCGGATGAAAATACCCTTATCTTTTAGCGCAACGCGGATTTCCTCCGCCTTGGGCCCGAATTCGACCAGCAGGAAATTGGCAACGGAGGGCAACACGCGGTATCCCAGTGCTGCGATATTCTCCGTCAGGTACTTGCGCCCCGTATCGGTCATTTCCAGCGTGCGTTTCAGGAAATCCTTGTCGTTCAGCGCCGCAACGCCCGCCGCCTGCGCGGGGGCATTGACGTTGAAGGCGCCGCGCACACGGTTAACGACACCCGCCACCTCCGGCGAGCAATAGCCCCAGCCGAGACGCAGCGCGGCAAGGCCGTATATTTTCGAAAACGTGCGCAGCATCACCACGTTCGGATGCGCATCGACCATGTCGCGGCCGTCGCTGTAATCTTTCTCGCGCACGAATTCGGCATAGGCGCTGTCGAGAAGAACCAGAATATTCGAGGGCAGTTTAGAGCAAAGGTGTTTCAGCTCATCGCGGCCGATATAGCTGCCAGTGGGGTTGTTCGGATTGGCCAGCAGCAGCATTTTCGTCTTCGACGTCACGGCTTTCAGCAGAGCGTCCACATCGGTGCGGAAATCCTTTTCCGGCGCGGTCACGGGCGTCGCGCCCACGGCCTTGGCGCAGATCGGGTACATCAGAAATCCGTACTGCGGGAACAATACCTCGTCCCCCACGCCCGCATAGGCGCGCACCAGCAGCGAAATCAGCTCTTCGGAGCCCGAGCCGCAGATAATGCGGTCGGGGTTCATGTCGTATGTCTTGCCAAGCGCGCCGCGCAGCTCCGACACAGATCCATCCGGATAGCGGAAAAGGTCGCCCGCGCATTTCAAATAGGCCTCGCGCGCCAGCGGCGAACAGCCCAGCGCGTTTTCGTTGGAGGCAAGGCGCGTCAGCTGCGTCACCCCCTCCACGCGCCCCTCGCCCCCGATATAGGGCTTGATGTCGAGGATGCCGGGTCTGGGAAGGGGCTGCGCCATGTGTCGAATTCTCCTGTGCTGAGACGTTTTTATGGGCTTTTTCCAGCGAATGGCAAGGGGTTAGCCGCTTAACCGTTCTTTTACACCGAGTTGCTATAATGTCTGTGGTTTTGTAATTATGCAGGTATATCATGGCTTTAGAATCAGATACGCGCGATGCGCTGAGAGCAAAGATTAAAAAGAACGCCGCCAAAAGCATGGCCCCCAAGACCCATACGCCGCAACAGCCGCAGCCCGCGCCGGTGCTCACGCCCGGCACGCCGCTCTGGGATCTTTACGTCGCGGCCGATGACCGCAACCTGCAGGGCATCAAGGACAGCTTCGCCAAACACCCCGAGCTCAAGACGCCCATGAACCTGAACATCGTGCTGATCAACGGCGTGCAGGGCGACCGCAACGATATCGTCGACTACGCGCTGTCGCAAAAGGCCGACGTGAACCGCGCCGACGGCGGCGGCATGACCGCGCTGCAGATGGCCGTCAAGCACGGCAACGCCGATATGTTCCTGAAGCTGCTGAAGGCCGGCGGCAACCCGAAAGAGAAAAATTTCGACGGCAAGACATTGCGCCAGCAGGCGATGAAATCGGATATCGCCGGCTGCGCAAAAATCGTCGAGATTCTTGACGATAAAAAACTGATGGCCTCGCTGGGCCACGGGCCTAAACCCGTCAAGCGCGCACCGCGCTGACACCATGATCCGGTATGTCTTGGCAGTATTGGCCGTTTTACTGACGCTCGCGCCGCCGGCGCAAGCCGCCCGAAGCGCCGATGAATTGCGCGCGAGCCTGAGAAAAAGCATCACGACCGAGATGCCTCCCTACGAAATGGAAGCCGCCGTCAAAGTCCTTGTCACCGCCGAGGATATCCCCGCGCTGGTGACCTTGCTGGGCGACAGCGATCAAGCGGTCGTCCAGGGGGCCGGCGCAGGCCTTGTCACGCTGGGCCCGCCCGCGCTGGCGGCGCTGAATGACGCAGTGGCAGCGCAGGGCGACGGTGCGTCGTCCCGAAATGATACGGATGCTATGCGCGCAACGAAACTGGCCGCCGACGCCGCCGCGCTGCGCAACCTGCCCTTCGACAATAACGTGCCGACAGCCGCAACCGACGCCGACCGCAAGGAAGCCGAAGCGCTCGACCCTGCGCTGCGCGCCCGGCTGGAAGAACGTTTCAAGCCCTGCGCCAAAGCGCCGCATATCTACGCCGCGCGCAAGGACGGAGATGTCATGCGGCTCTGGTATGAAATGGGCGGAGTCACCGACATGGAACTTGTGCCGCGGCTCGACAGCGCGGGCAAGGAAATCAGGAACCACGACATAGTGGAAACCGACAGAATATTGGTCGAGAAAACCGGCTGGTCGAACGCCATTTATAGCCTCAAAACCGGGCGTTTCATCGGCGTGTTCAACGGCGCGACGGAGGCGGATATCGTTTGTTCTGTTGACTAGCGCGGCTTGATATTCAGCGGCTTTGCGACGCTGATCGTTTCCTGCAACCCTTCATGAAAAGCATCACTGGCCCGGCGCGCGTCATGCACCATGGCGGCAGCTTCGCGTTTTTCGGCATATTCGCGCAGCAGCGCAGGAATAGCGGGGTTGGTCATGGCCGCATTGGGAGACCCCGCGCTCAGCCCCGATTTATCGACGGCGTCGATATCCGCGCCGGCATCGAGGAACATGCGCGTGAGTTTCAGGTTGTTGCAGCGCGTGGCGTACATCAGCGCCGTCCAGCCGTTAACGTCCCTCAGTTCAAGGTTGGGGGACTTTTCCAGCAGTGTTTCGACCATCTTCTCGTTCTTGTGCATAACCGCCCACATCAGGCAGGTAAGGCTTTCGGGTTCCTGCGGCGCGTTCACATCCGCGCCCTCGGCCAGCAGTTTTTGCAGGTAGGAAAGCTCGTTATCCTCGGCGGCTTTCAGTAACGGCGATTTGGGTATAGGCTTGCTCATGCCAGTCCATGATATTTCATAATATTTAAATTTCCGTTAGCCATTCTAGTCTAGAGCTTTTCACGGGAAACCGGCCCCGCCGAAGCGACGCGGCGACGAACCATGGCGGCCGGTGTCGCCGCCCCTACCAGCGTACCGGCGTAGAGCTGCTTGGAGGCCTCGACGATGTTCAGCCC
Source organism: Alphaproteobacteria bacterium (assembly GCA_041287865.1). Taxonomy (GTDB): domain Bacteria; phylum Pseudomonadota; class Alphaproteobacteria; order Micavibrionales; family UBA2020; genus JAPWJZ01. The sequence goes on from JBGGMV010000108.1 coordinate 35,230, forward strand.
GCCGAAGGCGTTGAAGAACCGCTGGCCGATTTTCTCCCAGGCCGGCGCGGTCGCCAGCAGAAGGCGGGAGGAAGACGGCGGGACGAAGAGCGCCCTGTCCGCGCGTTCTGGTACAAATTGGTATTCCTTCAGGTGGTGTTTGATCTGGGTTTGCGAATAGGGCGTGCCATGGCCGAAGGGCGTTGAGTCCACCCGCGCCCAGATGCCGGAGCGGTTGGGCACGACGAGGATCAGCCGCCCCTGCCCGGTCAGCACCCGCCAGCTTTCCCGTAAAATTGCATCGAGGCTTTCGTAGCCCTGCAACCCGTGCACGACCAGCAGGCGGTCTATGGAATTGGTTTCGATCGGCAGCTCGGCCTCGGGGCACATGCTGACTAGGCCCAGTTCATCGGGCGGCCAGTAGACTGCGCCCTGATGGGACGGCATCAGCGCGACCACGCGTTCGGCCTCGCCGAGGAAAGGTTTCAGGTAAGGCGCCGCAAAGCCGAAGCCCAGCATGCGCAGGCCGCCGACATTCGGCCACCAGTTGCGCAAATGCTGGCGCAGGATGCGCTGGACGACACGCCCGCGCATTGAATCATAAAATTCCTTTAGATCTACAGCCTTTGTGTACATGTCCTAAAGAAGTTCGCGAAGGATGGGTATCAGCGGGACATCGGCCGGCGGCATGGGATATTGGTTGAAGTCTTTAGGATAAACCCATGCGAAGGCTTGCCCTTCCTTCGATGTAACCACGCCCTTCCACACACGGCAAACGAAAACCGGCATGAAGAGGTGAAAATCGTCGTAAGTGTGTGATGCGAATGTCAAAGGCGCGAGGCAGGAAGTTTTCGTATCTATCCCGAGTTCCTCATGAAGTTCGCGCACCAGCGCGGCTTCGGGGGTTTCGCCGGCTTCAATCTTCCCGCCCGGAAATTCCCATAGCCCGGCCATTTTTTTGCCCGGCGGGCGCTGCGCCAGCAGCACGCGGCCATCGCGGTCAACCATCGCAACGGCCACCACATAGACGATTTTCGCCGGCGCGGGCTTTTCTGCCGCTTCGGCGTCGAAACACATCGTCATATCAAGCCTTTGGGGTTTTGTTCGCAGGTTTCGCCGCAGCATTGGCCTGCGGCTCGCTGAAGTTCATGTAGTCCTTCAGCAGGCGCGGGTAAGCCTCGGCCAGCAAACGCGCATCAAGCAGCGCGCCATGGCCGTTGTCGTCGCGTTCCTTGCGGCTGATGCCGTAGCGGTCCAGCACCTTGTCGAGCGTCGCCGACTTGTCGCCGAACATGGCTTCCGACCAGCGGCGGACGTTGATCCACTGGCTTTCCGGCACTTCGGTCTGGCCGGCCTTGGTCAGTTCAAGGTTCAGCAGGGCGATGTCGAGGGTGTAGTTATCTTTGGTGCGGCAGGTGATGATCACCGGGTCGTTACCGATGAACTCGCGCAGCTCCTTGGCGACATCCGGAAACTTGGGGGCGTCTTTAACTTTTGCGTCGTCGATGTGATGGATCTTCACCACCTCTTCGGGGATGTGCCGGTCGGGGTTGATGAGGACATGGAACTCGCGGCCTGTGGGCTTGCGGTTGACCATCTCGACGATGGCGATCTCGACCATGCGATGACCTTCCGAGATAAAGAGGCCTGTGCTCTCCGTATCCAGAACCAGCTCGCGGGGGCCTGTCGACCCCTTGTTGAAAACCTTTAATATGCTCATAGCCAGATCAGTAGCGGGAAAGCCGCTGGCCGTCAACAACCATTTAACATACTGTATCGGTTGCGATTTACGGGTAAGTTATGATTATTATAGGCCTGAAACGCCCTATAGCGGTTTTAATCTGGGTGGAAGTCTCTATCCTCAATCCGAGAGCAAGGATTGGCTAGGAGAAAACATGTCCGATGATCATCATAAAAATTGGAATTCTGACGAGAAAATTCTTACCCAGAAGCAGGCTTACATGGCGATGTATAATTTCCTAAACCAATATTGGGAAAGAGGTAAGACGGATGAGTTAGCTATCCTATTAGGTGCCATGTCACTTACCGTTTGGAAGGACGGCGGTCCCGGCGACCCAGCATACGTCAAAGATTGGGATAAATCGGTAAAAGCCGCCTTGGCTAGTTCGTCATGACGGCAAACAGGCTCTGAAATGACCGGCAAAAAGAAAATCGTCATCATCGGCGCAGGCTTTGCGGGACTTACCGCCGCGAAGGCATTGAAACACACCGATGCCGATGTTTTCCTGATCGACCGGCGCAATTACCACCTGTTCCAGCCCCTCCTCTATCAGGTCGCGACGGCAGCCCTCTCGCCCGCGCAGATCGCGCAGCCGGTGCGGTCCATCCTGCGCAACCAGCGCAATTGCACCACAGTGTTGGGCGAGGTGGAGGCGATCGACCTTGCCGCCCGCACCGTGAAGGGCAAGCAGGGTGAATTGCAATACGATTACCTGATCGTGGCCACCGGCACGGGCAACAATTATTTCGGCCATGACGAATGGGAAGCGGCCGCCCCGGGGCTGAAATCGATCGAGGACGCCACCGGCCTGCGGCAGCGCATTTTATCGGCGTTCGAACAGGCCGAGATCACCGCCGATGCGGATGAGCGCAAGGCCTGGATGACCTTTGTCGTCGTGGGCGCGGGGCCGACGGGTGTCGAGATGGCGGGCGCGATCGCCGAGCTTGCGAAAGACACGCTGAAGAAAGATTTCAGGAACATCGACGTCGCCAAGACGCGCGTGCTGCTGGTCGACGCGGGTAAAAGCGTCCTTGCCAGTTTTGCGCCCAAATTGTCCAAGGAAGCCGTGCGCGACCTTGAGGAACTGGGCGTAGAAATCCTGCTGGAGAAAACCGTCTCGGCCTGTGCGGCGGAGGGCGCCACTATTGCCGGCGAATTCATACCTGCCCGCACTATCGTCTGGGCGGCAAGCATCAAGGCATCGCCCGCTGCACAGTGGCTGGGCGCCGAAAAGGACCGCGCCGGTCGCGTTGTCGTGAACCCCGATCTTACGCTGCCTGCGCATGATAATGTCTTCGTGATCGGCGATACGGCCTCGGTCAAGGCGCAGGACGGCAAGGTTGTTCCCGGCCTTGCCCCCGCGGCTATGCAGCAGGGCGATTATGTGGCGAAGGTGATCAAGGCAAAACTGGCCGGTAAGCCCGCGGCTGCGCCATTCGTGTATAAAGACTACGGCACGATGGCCACCATCGGGCGCGGCAGGGCGATCGTCGACCTGCATTTCATGTCCTTTAACGGCTATTTCGCCTGGTGGCTCTGGGGCATCATTCATATCCTGCCGCTGATCAGCTTCCGCAACCGGCTGATCGTCTCGCTCGAATGGCTTTTCGCCTATGTCACCAACCAGCGCAGCGCGCGGCTGATTACCGTCACAAAAGACGCCGAGAAAGACATCTGACAAAAAAAACGCGGGGTTTCCGGCCCCGCGCTTTTTATCAGATGCGTAAATCTTATTCCGTCTCGTCCTTTGCAGAGGCCTTCTTGTCGGCGTCTTTCGGCACAGGAGCCGGGAAGGACAGCGGGCGGCCCTTGTCGTCGAACATCTCGACCTTGGCCTTTTCGCGCAGCTTCTTCAGCACCTCGGCGACGGTTTCCTGCAGCATCTTGTTGCGGATGCCGTCCTTGATCTGGTCAAAGGTCGGCACTTCGCGCGTGCGCTTGTCGCTCACGAAAATGACGTGGTAGCCGAATTTGGTCTTCAGCGGCTCTTTGGACCATTCGCCTTTCTTGATCTTGAAGGCGGCGTCGCTGAATTCGGGGATCATGTCCTCGCGGCGGAACCAGCCGAGTTCGCCGCCGGCGCCGGCGGTGGCACCACTGGAGCGCTGCTTGGCGAGGTCGTCGAACTTGGCGCCGTCGTTCAGTTCCTTGATGATCTGGGCGGCTTCTTCCTCGCTCTGCACGATGATGTGCTTGGCGTTCAGCTCCATCTTGCCTTCGTTTTCAAGGCGGAATTTGTTGTATTCTTCCTTGACCGCCTTGTCGTTAACCTTGTCCTTCAGGCGTTTTTCGATGTACATCTGGCGCGCGACCTCGACCGGCAGCGCAGCCTTCTGCTCTTCGATTTCCTGGTTCAGCGCGGCAATGCGCGACTTGTACTCGGAAGTGTCCTGCAGCTTGGCATCCTTCGCCGCGTCATCGATGATCTGCTGGTTGACCAGCTGCTCCACCGCCATGGGGAAGAGCGCGCGCTGGTCGGCCTGCGGCGCCTGAATCTTGAGTTTCTTGACCGCTTTCTCCACGTCGTCGCGCTTGATTTCCTTGCCGTTCACGATGGCGATAAGCGAGCTGTCGGCCGCAGCCATCGCCGGCGGCACCGCCGAAAACGCGATAAAGGCCGCAAGCGGCAGCGCGAGAAGGTAAAGGCGCGTAGTCATTCCATAGTCTCCTGAACTGTTACAAGGCGGGGTGCGTTAGGGCCTTGACGGCCTTATGCACGATTTTCAGCCATATAAGGCCGTTTTTACTGGTTTAGCAAGGGGTTTTGCCCCCGTTTCGCCCGTTGACTTGGCTGCAATCTGCTTTATATGTCAGGGAACATAAAAAGGCCCCGTTTTACGGAATAACAAGACTGGAAGAGACATGTTCGCGGCACTGGCAAAAAAGATGTTCGGCACCAACAACGACCGTATCCTGAAAGGGTTCAGGGCAAGGGTCGCGCAGATCAACGCCCTCGAGCCCGAGATGCAGGCCATGTCCGACGCGCAGCTGGCCGCCCAGACGCCGCGCCTGCGCAAGATGCTGGAAGAAGGCAAATCGCTCGACGACATTCTGCCCGAAGCCTTCGCCACCTGCCGCGAGGCCTCGCGCCGCGCGATCGGCCAGCGCCATTTCGACGTCCAGCTGATGGGCGGCATGGCGCTGCATGAAGGCTACATCCCCGAAATGCGCACCGGCGAGGGCAAGACCCTGACCGCGACGCTGGCCGTGTACCTGAACGCGCTGACCGGCAAGGGCGTGCACGTGGTGACGGTCAACGATTACCTCGCCCAGCGCGACGCCACATGGATGAGCCCGATTTACAAATCGCTTGGCATGACGGTCGGCTTTATCCTGACCAACATCACCGACGAGATGCGCCGCGCGTCGTACCATTGCGACATCACCTACGGCACGAACAACGAATTCGGCTTCGACTACCTGCGCGACAACATGAAATTCTCCATCGACCAGATGGTGCAGCGCCCCTTCAACTACGCCATCGTCGACGAAGTGGACTCCATTCTGGTCGACGAAGCGCGCACGCCGCTCATTATCTCCGGCCCTTCGCAGGAAATGCCCGAGCACTACCTGAGCGTCAACAAGATCATTCCGATGCTGCGCGAACCGCCGCCCAAGGAAGAAGGCGCCGCCAAGAAGGAAAAGTCGAAGGACGAAGATCAGGGCGATTATGACCTCGACCTCAAGAACAAATCGGTTTCGCTGACTGATCAGGGTTCGGAGCACGCCGAAGAGATCATGATCAAGATGGGCATCCTGAAGGACGGCGGCCTGTACGACGCGCATAACATCACGCTTGTCCACCACCTCAATCAGGCGCTCCGCGCCCACAAGCTGTTCAAGAAAGACGTCGATTATATCGTCACCAACCGTCAGGTGATCATCATCGACGAATTCACCGGCCGCGCGATGGAAGGCCGCCGCTTCTCCGACGGTTTGCATCAGGCGCTCGAGGCGAAAGAAGGCGTGCCGATCCAGAACGAGAACCAGACGCTCGCCTCCACCACCTTCCAGAACTATTTCCGCATGTACCCGAAACTGGCCGGCATGACCGGCACGGCCATGACGGAAAAAGACGAATTCGAGGCGATTTACAACCTGCGCGTGGTGGAAATCCCCACCAACCAGGCCATGGTGCGCCTTGACCAGAACGACGAGATTTACCGCACGGCGGAAGAAAAATACGACGCCATCATCCGCGTGATCGAGGATTGCCGCGCGCGCCAGCAGCCCATCCTTGTCGGCACCCCGTCGATCGAAAAATCCGAAACGCTGTCGAAATACCTGAAGAAAAAAGGCATCGAGCACCAGGTGCTGAACGCCAAGTACCACGAACAGGAAGCCTTCATCATCGCGCAGGCCGGCCGCCCCGGCGCCGTCACCATCGCCACCAACATGGCCGGCCGCGGCACCGACATTAAACTGGGCGGCAACGTCGAAATGCGCCTGCTGCACGACGTGCCCAAGGACGCAGACGAAACGACCAGGAAGCGCATGGAAGAGCAAATCCGCAAGGAAGTGGAAGAAGCCTACGGCGTGGTGATCCGCGCGGGCGGCCTTTTCGTCCTCGGCTCCGAACGCCATGAATCGCGCCGCATCGACAACCAGCTGCGCGGCCGCTCGGGCCGCCAGGGCGACCCCGGCGGCAGCCGGTTCTTCCTGTCGCTCGAAGACGACCTGATGCGCATCTTCGGCTCCGACATCATGGACAAGTTCCTGCGCAAGATGGGCATCCAGAAGGGTCAGGCCATCGTCCACCCCTGGATCAACACCGCGATCGAGCGCGCGCAGAAGAAAGTGGAAAGCCAGCACTTCGAGATGCGCAAGCACATCCTGAAGTTCGACAACGTGATGAACGACCAGCGCAAGGTGATCTACGAGCAGCGCCGCGAAATCATGACCGCGAACGAGGTGACCGACATCATCCTCGACATGCGCCATGAAACGGTGGAGGCGATTGCCAATGCCGCCATCCCGCCCGGCACCTATGCCGAGCAGTGGGACGCAGGCCTGCTGAAGGTCGAGGCGCACCGCCTGCTCAACCTGCAGATCCCCGCGGAAGACTGGGTGAAGGAAGAAGGCGTCGACGAAAAAATCATCGCCGAACGCCTGGTCGACCTGTCAACCCAAGCCTATGACCGCAAGATCAAGCAGGCCATCGACCTCGGCATGCTCACGCCCGCCAAGGCGCTCGAGCTTGAAAAAGAAGTGCTGCTGCGCATGCTCGACATGTCGTGGAAAGAGCACCTTCACGGCCTGACCTACCTGCAGCAGGGCATCCAGCTGCGCGGCATGGGCCAGCGCGATCCCTTGAATGAGTACAAGCAGGAAGCCTTCGGGCTCTTCCAGGAAATGCTGGACACGCTCAGAGAACGTGTTACCGGCGTTCTCTGCCGCGCCGAATTCCACGCCGATACGGCGGCAGCGCCGCCGCCGCGCGCCGTGCAGCGCATGCAGTATTCAAGAGGTTCGGAGCCGAAAGAAGCGCAGGACACCACGCCCACGCCCTTCACCGGCGGCCCCAAGTTCAGCAAGGATGATCCTTCCACCTGGACGACCACGCGCCGCAACGACCCCTGCCCCTGCGGCAGCGGCAAGAAGTACAAGTTCTGCCATGGCTCCAGCCAGCAGATGGCGTAAGCGAAGGGAGGCTGGATGATCGTAAAAGAAGAAATCCAGCGCTGCCTTTTCCAGACCGTCAGCGTTCTGGCCGATACACTCGGCCTTCGCGAAGCCTTTGGCGCCGGCCACCAGAACCGCGTGCAGCGGATCGCCCGCACGCTCGGCCAGATGATGGGCCTTGACGAGGAAACCGTCGACGGCCTGCGCATGGCGGCCACGCTGCATGATTTCGGCAACGTGCTTGTCCCGGCCGAGATCCTCAATAAGCCCGGGCCGCTGAACGACGAGGAATGGGGCTACATCCGCCAGCATCCCACCTATGGCCATGAAATTCTAAAAGGCATCGAATTCCCCTGGCCCGTGGCCGAGATCGTGCTGCAGCACCACGAGCACCTCGACGGCACAGGTTATCCGCAGGGCTTGCGCGGCGACAACATCATGCTGGAGGCGCGCATCCTCTGTGTCGCCAACGTCATGGACGCCATCACCAACGAACGCCCCTGGCGCCCCGCGCTCAGCGTCGAAGAAGCGCTCGACTGGATCCAGAAAAACAGCGGCACGCGCTACGACCCCACCACCGTCGATGTCGCGGTAGACCTTTACACCAAGCAGAAACACCGCCTCGACCCCGGCTATTACGGGCGCGATTGAGCGCTGTTTTGCAGGGGAAATCCCGCAATTAACCTTTTGTAAACTTCCCGTTAACGGTTTCGTTACCGGGGTACTGCTATGGTTGAGTCGTGTTCAAGGCGTATGCGCCGGGCACGAAAAAAAAGTCCAAATGGACAAACGGAATTCTAGGGTAATAAAAAGCAAGATTTAAGGTGTGTGTGTAAAACTTAAGGGGCCTGCTTAAAACGCAGGCCCCTCATGTTTTTGGCTATCGCGGAACAGTTACTGCTTGAACTGCAGCGGCGCGCTGGCCTTGATGCCCTGCGCAATTGCGGCAGGCGCTTCGGCGACGTCATTGCTCGCCTTCGCGAACAACCCGCCCAGTTTCTTCGCGAGGCTGGGCGCGTAATCGTCGTTGGCGAGGCTGCGCTTGACGGTGAAATCATTGCTGGAGACAAGGCGGTTGCTGGCCGCGAGGCCCGCAAGGCCGACTGCCGCAGCGGCGACAATATAGCCGGCGACGCGCCCGACCAGACCGCCGCCGACCACGCCGGCCGCTGTCAGGCAAACCGCCGCGCCCGTGCCCATCGTGCCTGCAACTGCGCCCCAAACCATCACGCCGCCCGCAATCGCGCCCGCGATAGGGCATAAAATCGCAGCGCCAAGACCGATCAGTGCCGTAACGCCTAATGCGCCTCTAGCTAAACCCATATTTTTGTCATCCTTCTGTGCGAAAAATCATTGTTAACGGGGTTAAGTCCCCGATCGCTGAATCAATAGCACCCTGTTGGTTTTCTGTCAAAAAAGTTACGGAAAACTAATCTGCGAATAAAATCAGGCCAGAACCTGTTTCACCGCATGCTGCCAACCTTCATATAGCGCTTCCCGCTCGGCGGAGGGCAGCTTGGGCGAGAATCGCTGCTCGACCTGCCAGCTGGCGGCGATATCGTCGGTGGACTTAAAAACCCCCGCCTTCAGCCCCGCAAGATAGGCAGCGCCCAGCGCAGTTGTTTCAATGCAATTGGGCCGCAGCACCGGCGTCGCCGTCATATCGGCGATGAATTGACACACCCAGCTGTTCTTCACCATGCCTCCATCGACACGCACTTCGGCGATCGGATATCCCGCATCTTCCGCCATCGCATGCATCAGGTCGGCGGTTTGATAGGCCTGCGCCTCCAAAGCCGCGCGCACGATATGCGCCGATGTCGCGGCGCGCGTCAGGCCGCTGATAGAGGCGCGTGCGCGCGGGTTCCAGTAAGGCGCGCCAAGGCCGGTGAAGGCCGGCACCATATATACGCCGCCGTTGTCGGGCACGCTCTGCGCGATTTTCTCTGTTTCCTGCGATGACTTGATGATGCCAAGCCCGTCGCGCAGCCATTGTATCGCGGCGCCGGCGACGAAAATCGCCCCCTCGATCGCGTAACTGATTTTACCGTCAAGGCGCGAGGCGACCGTTGTCAGCATCTTGTTTTTCGACGCCCGGAAATCGGGCCCGATGTTCATCAGCGCAAAGCAGCCGGTGCCGTAAGTGATTTTCGCCATGCCGGGCTTGAAGCAGGCCTGCCCGAACAAGGCCGCCTGCTGGTCGCCCGCCATGCCCAGTATCGGCACTTCCTCGCCGAGGAAGCCGCGTTGCGCGCGACCGAAATCATGCGCATTGTCGCAAACTTCCGGCAGCATCTGCCCGGGAATGCCAAGGATGTTCAGCAGCTCCACATCCCATTTCTGCTCGACGATATTGTACATCAGCGTGCGGGACGCATTGGTGATATCGGTCTTGTGCGATTTGCCGCCCGTCAGCCGCCAGAGAAGGAAACAGTCGATGGTGCCGAAGGCCAGCTCCCCCTTCTCCGCCCGCTCCCGCGCGCCCGGAACGTTATCGAGGATCCATTTCACCTTGGTGCCCGAAAAATAGGGGTCGAGCAGCAGGCCGGTCTTTTTGGTGAATAATTCTTCCTTGCCCTGCTTCTTCAATTCGTCGCAGAAATCGGCCGTGCGGCGGTCCTGCCAGACAATCGCATTATAAACCGGCTCCCCCGTCGCGCGATCCCAGACCACGGTCGTCTCGCGCTGGTTGGTGATGCCGATGGCATGAAGGTTCGCCGGATGCACGCTATGCTGCTGCAACACGCCCCGGCACACAAATCCCGTATCCGCCCAGATATCCTCGGGGTTCTGCTCCACCCAGCCGTTATGCGGGTAATGCAGCGCCAGCTCCTTCTGCGCCATGCCCGTCAGATGACCCTTCTCGTCAAAAAGGATCGCGCGGGTGCTGGTCGTTCCCTGATCGATGGCGAGGATGAATTTGGCCATTACAAAAAGCTCCTAATTATCACTTACGTTTTCCAATACCGGTTTCCATTCCGCGATATTTCTTTCAACTTCTTCTATTTGCTCCGGGGATAAATCCTGAGCAAGCTTTATCAACTGCTCTTTATTACCCCTTTCAACGCGACTATCCTTGGTGCCCGCGCCATAAATAGCGCGCCAAAAGTAGGCTTTCGCAGGGTCTCTCACTTCCAAGGGAGTTCCGTTCTCGTAAAAGGATGCGAGCTTGGACTGCGCTCCTTTATCACCTTGACTAGCAGCTCTGAGAAGCCATTTTTCAGCCTCCAGATGTTTCGTACCTTCCGGTACCTGCAACCACTCCAAAAGAATATAACGTCCGATTGCTGATTGCGCCTTCGGTGCACCTCGTTCAGCAGCGATGCGATACCATTTAATAGCAGCTTCATGATTTTGGGCTTCACGAGGGCGATCCATTAAAGCAATTCGATCATAATACTCCGCCAACTCTAACTGGCCTATTAAATCGCCTTGTTCTGCTTGCTGGATCAATTTGGGAAGCTCCTCTTCCCATGTCAACTCCATACCGGTTTTCCACCTTTTGGCGCAAGCAGGATGTGAAGAAGCAGCTTCTGGACATGGGCTGCGCCAACATTTCGCAAGCCATGAAGGATGCAAGCCGATTGAGTTCCACGCCCTGCATGAATGGCCATACAAAGCACCTGCAACTAGGAAAGCCACGACGGGAATCCCGATCATCAACTCGGTTTTAGTTTTCTTTTGCATCGACACGGCTTGACTTCTTCGACGTCAGCTTCTTCAGCAGCTTCTTGAGCTTCTTCTCCGTCTCTTCCGATACATGCAAGCCGAGTTTGGATCGGCGCCACAAGACGTCTTCCAGTGTTTCGGCCCATTCGGCGTGGACGAGGTATTTGATTTCGTTTTCGTAGATGCCGTCGCCGAGGTATTCGCCCAAATCGGCCACGCGCTTCGCGCCGCGCAAAATATCGCGCGCGCGGGAGCCATAGGCGCGGCAGAGCCGTTGCGCTAAGGCTTCGGGCAGCCAGTTGTATTCACGGCGCAGCGTTTTCAGGAAGGTGTTGAAATTGGCTGCGTTGGCCTCCGCCCCCGGCAGCGGCGCTTCTTCCGTCCATTTTTTGCCGCCCTTGCCGAGTTTTTCGACGACAAGGTTGCCGGCCTGTTCCGACAGTTTGCGGAAGGTGGTGATTTTGCCGCCGTAGACGGACAAAATCGGCACGCCCTTGAAATCTTCCATCTCCAGAATGTAGTCGCGCGTGACAGATGACGCGTCGCTGTCGCCGTCGTCCACCAGCGGGCGCACGCCGCTATAGGTCCATTGCACATCTGCGGGCTTCACCGCGTGGCGCAGGAATTTATTGACCGCACCGCAGAGGTATTCGACCTCCTCCAGCGTGATGCGCACTTCTTCAAGGTCGCCCTTGTATTCGATATCGGTCGTGCCGATGAGCGTGTATTTTTTCTCGTAAGGAATCATGAAGACGATGCGGTTGTCTTCGTTTTGCAATATGTATGCGTGTTCGCCCTGATAGATGCGGTTGACGATGATATGGCTGCCCTTGACCCAGCGGATCTTGTATTTGCCGACTTCGTCGCCCGCCAGTCCCAGCGTCTTGCCGACCCACGGTCCTGATGCATTAACGACCATCTTCGCGTGGATTTTCACTTTCTCGTCGCTGCGGTTGTCGCGCAGCGTGGCGACCCAGTGATCCTGCTTCGGGTGTTTTGCAAGATCGGTGCATTCGGTGCGCGTATAAATCTCCGCGCCTTTTTCCTGCGCGTCCTTGGCGCAGAGCACCACAAGCCGCGTATCCTCCACCCAGCAATCGGCATAGGTAAAGCCGCGCCGGAAGGTAGATTTCAGCGGCTGGCCCAGCAACGTGCCCGGCAGCGTGCGACTCTGCGATTTCGGCAAAATCTTGCGGCCGCCGAGATGGTCATACAAGAACAAGCCAAGGCGTATCATCCACCACGGACGCAGTTTTTTGTGGTGTGGCAAAACAAACGTCATCGGCCAGATGATATGCGGCGCGGATTTCAGCAGCACCTCGCGCTCCTGCAGCGCGTGGCGCACGAGTTTAAATTCGTAATGTTCGAGGTAGCGCAGCCCGCCGTGGATGAGTTTGGTGGAGGCAGACGATGTTGCGGAGGCGAGGTCGTCTTTTTCACACAGCAGCACCGAGAGCCCGCGCCCCGCAAGGTCACGCGCAATGCCGCAGCCATTCACGCCGCCGCCAATGACGAGTACATCTACTTCTTTTTGCTTTGCCGTCACGCGCTGTCCGCCCTGTAACTATCTGATATAATTGCGGTTTACGGGCAGCGTGGCAAGAAATTTCTTGGGGTGGCGCGGCTTTATGGATTCTAATCGGTATCTTCGCCTCTCCGCAGGCGCTCCGCGCGGCGCTCGCGGGCGCGCCGCAGCGTTTTTTCGAGGCGCGAGAGGCGTTTTTTCTGGGCGCTGTGGTCGGGTGTGTGCAACTGCGTCTGCGCGTTCGATGCGGCAAGGTATTTTGTGCCCCCGTCCCGCATCGCCAGCGCCAGCACGTCGAGCAATTCGGCGGGGCGCGTCTCGCCGGGTTTTTTCTTTACCGCTTTTGCGCGGGGCAATAGGAGATCGAAGCACGCGCCCTTCCCCGGTTTTGATTTCACGGCAATGCTGCCACCCAGTTGCGTGACGATGCCATGCACGACAGACAGACCAAGGCCCGCCCTCCCCCGCGCGCGGGTGGAGAAGAAAGGATCGAAAATCTTTTTCCGGTCATCAGCGCGGATGCCAAGGCCGTTGTCGGCAAAGGTAAGAAGGATAAAGCTCTTTCGCCTGGAGGGCGCTGCAGTAACAGTAAAGCACCCGCCCGCCGGCATGGCATCGCGGGCGTTCAGCGCGAGGTTGAGGGCGATCAGGGCCAGTTGTTCCTCGGAGGCCTGCACCGCGAGGCGCGGCGGCGATTTGATCTGTAATGCAATATCCATGCCCAGCGCCGGCTGCAGCAGGACGGAGAGCGCGACCAGCGCGGGTTTCAGTTCCAGTGGACGCGGCAATGCGACTTGCTGGCCGGAGAAGGCGAGCAGCTGCCGCGTGAGCGCCCCTCCGTTTTGCGCGGCGGTAATGATCTTTTTCATCTCGGCCGCAGGCGCGCCCTTCTGCAACGCCGCCTGCGCCGCGCTGTCGATGACGGAGAGGATATTGTTCACATCATGCGCAAGGCCGGAGGCTAGGGTTGAAAGCGCTTCGTGTTTCGGATTTCGTTTCATCCCGCCATTACAGCAAGAAAAAAGGGCCCGGAGAAGGGGCCCTTTTTAAGGAATGCCTGCATACCCCTTTATGCAGCTTTGCAGGCTTTGGTCGTCTTGAAGTTTTGCTCGGCGATGCGGTCGGCGGCGACGGCGGTGGTGATGCCTTCGGCTTCTGCGCGCTTGAAGATGTTTTCCGAGGTCGCATCGATCTTCGCCACTTGCGCCAGAACCGCGTCGCGGTCAAAGGCCTTGTTCGAAGAACGCGCGAGGTGTTCGTAATAAACCGAAATCAGGCCGCCCGCGTTGATCACGTAGTCGGGCGCGTAGAGAATGCCCGCATCGCGCAGCATATCCGCATGGCGCATTTCGGCCAGCTGGTTGTTGGCTGCACCCGCCACCACTTTTGCCTTCAGGCGCTTGATGGTGTCGTCGTTCAGCGTCGCGCCCAGCGCGCAGGGGGCGTAGATATCGGCTTCGACATCATAGATACCGGCCAGCGAGGCGGAAACCGCGCCGAATTCTGTCACGGCCATATCGACTTTATCAGCCGCCATGTCGGTGACGATCAGCTTCGCGCCTGCGGTGTGCAGGTGGCGGCAGAGGTTGTAGCCGACGTTGCCCAAACCTTGGACTGCGACGGTCAGGCCGCGCAGGTTATCTTTCTGCAGGCGGTGGCGCACAGCTGCCTTCAAACCGGTAAAGACGCCCAGCGCCGTGGTCGGCGAAGGATCGCCCGAGCCGTGGTTGCCGCCGGCGATGCCGACAACGTGTTTCGTCTGGGTGGAGATATAGTTCATGTCATCGGTCGTCGTGCCGACGTCTTCGGCCACGATGTAACGGCCGCCCATGGCCTCGACCGCACGGCCCATGGCGCGCATCATGTCGGGGGTTTTGGATTTCTTGTCGCCGATGATGACCGATTTGCCGCCGCCGAGGGGCAGGCCGGTGATGGCTGCCTTGTACGTCATGCCGCGCGAGAGGCGGAGCACATCGTTCAGCGCCTGCGCGTCGCTTTCGTAAGCCCACATGCGGCAGCCGCCGAGGGCCGGGCCGAGGTTCGTGTTGTGCACGGAAATGATCGCCTTCAGGCCCGACTGGGCGCAGTTGAAGAACGATACCTGTTCGTGCTGGTCGAATTCCTTGTGGGTGAAGACGGACATGCTGGCAACTCCCTATAAATTTCTGCGGTGCGGAAGCGATGCGCTCCGCGTAACCCCGCTTTCTCACATTCAGATGAGTCGTGTCCACCAAAAGGCGATACCGAAAATCAATAAGATGGAATATTTCGAAGCACCGCAGCAAATTTGGAAATAACTTACTGTAGAGGGGCTATTTTTAACGCAATATTTTTGCGCGATGCAACATGGCTGCGTTGAAAAGGCAGCAGGCTTTAAGGAGATTTAGGCGCAGAGGGCGCAGGCGTTGCCTTGCTCAGGCTGGCTTCGTAAGCCTCCAGCTTTTCCTGGATGCGGTCGAGCTGGTCGTGCTTGGTATTGCTGTTGCCGGCCTCGTACTGGCGGGCGTTCATCACCGCGCGCACGCTGCAGCCCAGCGGGTCATGAGCGTTGATATCGGGATTGCCGGCCAGGATGATCTCGACCGCCTTTTCATCCATCGCCTTGACGGCGATAATCAGTGCCTGCCCCAGCCCCCAGGGGGTGCGGCCCATTTCCGGCCCCGCCTGCGCGAGCGTTTCCAGCTCCTTGTAATCCTTCCGGTCGACCGCTTCGCTCGCCAGATAGCTGTAATAGCGTTCCTCGTGCCGGATAATCATGGATAGCATTCTATCGACCGAGGGCTTCATTTCAGGCGGCGTGACCTCGTGCATGTCTTCCAATATCATCCGCGCGGTGCGGCCCTTGCCGTCCTTCACAAAGGGATCGGGGTCGTGGTCGAGCACGATGCGCACCGGCTTCCATTCCAGTCCGCGCACTGCATGCATCAGCAATGTATTGTTCGTGGTGTCGCGGTGGTCGATGTCGTAACCGCTGGACAGCAGGAATTGCAGCGCTTTCTCGTGCCTGCCGTGCAGCGCCTCCATCGGCGCGGTCTGGCCGAAATTGTCGCAGCCGTTCACGTCGGCGCCGAATTCCAGCAGCAGTTTCAATTGTTCCGTATTGCCGTGGGAGGCGCTGTAGATCAACGCAGGCTCCCCATTCGCGCTGTTTTTCGCATTGGCAGAACCGCCCGCCATCAGCGCCAGCGTCAGCGTACGCGCATCCTGCGACGCCGCAGATTCCAGCACGATTTCATCCAGCGCCTTCTGGCTTAAAGGCCTGCGGTTCGCATTCGGTTTAAATTTGTCGGTCAAATCAGCCATACATCAACGCCGTTTTCACCCTCTGGTTACGGTTACGCGTATTGTACGACATTAATATGAAAAAATGATGAACGCCCCGTTCAACTATTAAACGGCTGATTTTACTCTTTTTTCTTGCCCTTGGGCGTGAAGTGCCGGGCGTTGCGGGCGATGATCTGTTCTTCCTTCAGCTTCTCGGGCGAAAATTCGGGCCCGCCCGCTTTGACGGGGCGCGGGGGGAAGCGGCCCATGCTGATCATGCGGTCGTACATGACCAGCGCGCCGGCAACACCGACGTTGACGCAGAACTTCATCGGGATTTTGATCACATGGTCGCAGCGTTTCAGCATCGCGGGGGAGACGTTATTCATCTCCGGCCCCAACACATAGACGGCCTGCAGCGGATGGCGGAAGCTCGGCAGCTCCACCGCGTCCTCCAGAAACTCGATCGCCACCATCTGCGTATTGCGCGGCAGGATGATGTCGGCGGGTTTTTCGAAGTTATAAAACGGAATATGGTCGAAAGCGCCCGATGTATCGCTCTCCCGCATCGCATGCAGGTCGATATCGGTATTCACCGTAAAAAAGAAAGACGCCCCGAAAGCATGCGACGAGCGCAACAGGCTGCCCACGTTCATGGGCTTGGATATGCCCTCAACACCGATGCCGAAATAACCGCGCATGAT